>NZ_JBHZCF010000010.1:186930-311867 GCF_042755225.1 Streptomyces sp. NPDC059169
AAAGCATCGGCGGCCCCGATCCCAGGGGGGGCCCCCACGGGATTCCCCGGTAGGTCCCCTCCCCGGTGCGGCCGGCGCGCCGGCAGGCAGGTCCACGGTTCGCGGCCGAATCCGCTCGCCGTCGCAGAACGATCGTCAACTTCTGTGCCCTGCGTGCTGGTTGGTGTGGAATCGCATGCTTCTTGCCCTGCGCGCAGCACCCCCGGGTGGGGTCGGGCGTTGTACAACGTAAGCTGTACCGGTGCTGATTCATGGCAAGTGGGGCGATACCCCCTGAAGGATCCCGCTCGCCGGGCGGGCGTACCCCTCGGAATGACCGGCGGCGTGTCCGAAATAGGATGTATTGGGTCGGCAGTGTAGAACGGGAGATGTGACGGCCATGACGGAAAATCTCCAGCTCCGCGAGGGCAGTGCCGTCCCCGCAGCGGGCAGCCCGCAGTGACAGGTACTCGGCAAGTGCGCCCTGATGCCTCTACGCGCACCACACTCGGCAAGGCCGCGGACGAGAACTTCCCCGTGGCCCCCTTCTTCCTGCCGCGCGCGTGGCGCGAGGACCTCATGGCTGTGTACGGCTACGCTCGCCTCGTCGACGACATCGGTGACGGCGACCTCGCCCCAGGCGGAGCCGACGCCCGCCACCTCGGACTCGATCCCGCCGGGCCCGACGACCGGCTCGGCATGCTCGACGCCTTCGAGAGCGATCTCCGGCGTGTCTTCTCCGGCGACTCCCCCCGCCATCCGCTGCTGCGTGTCCTGGTGCCCACCGTGCGCCGGTGTTCGCTCACCCCCGAGCCGTTCCTCCGTCTCATCGAGGCGAATCGCCAGGACCAGCTGGTACGCCGCTACGAGACCTACGACGACCTCGTCGCCTACTGCGCGCTCTCGGCCGACCCCGTCGGCCGGCTCGTCCTCGGGATCACCGGCACCACGAGTCCCGAGAGGATTCGCCACTCCGACGCGATCTGCACCGCGCTCCAGATCGTCGAGCACCTCCAGGACGTGGCGGAGGACCTGGCCCGCGACCGCATCTACCTCCCCGCCGAGGACATGAAGCGGTTCGACGTCACCGAAGCGGACCTGGCCGCACCCGACAGCACGGCGGTCCGGGCGCTGGTCGCGTTCGAGGCGGAACGCGCCAAGAGGCTGCTGGACCAGGGCACCCCGCTGGTGGCAAGTGTCCACGGCAGGCTGAAGCTGCTGCTCGCCGGGTTCGTCGCCGGCGGGCACGCCGCGCTCGCTGCCCTCGCGGACGTCGGACACCGCGTGCACCCGGGGCCGCCCGGCCCCGCGAAGTCCCGACTGCTGCGCGAAGCGGGAGCCGTCTTGCGAAGAGCGCACAGAGAGGGGTGAGTCAGGGCATGGAGGAACACACGCACGTCTCCGCGCCGGTGCAGGCCGCGTACAGCTACTGCGAGGCCGTCACCGGACAGCAGGCGCGCAACTTCGCCTACGGGATCCGGCTGCTGCCAACGGACAAGCGTCAAGCCATGTCCGCGCTGTACGCCTTCTCGCGGCGCGTCGACGACATCGGCGACGGGACGCTCGGCGACGGCGACAAGCGGGACCGGCTCGACGCGACCCGCGAGCTGCTCGGCAGGATCCGGGGCGGAGCCGTGGACGAGGACGACACTGACCCGGTCGCGGTGGCGCTCACGGACGCGGCACGGCGCTTCCCGATCCCGCTCGAGGCCCTCGACGAGCTCATCGACGGCGTGCTCATGGACGTCCGCGGGGACACCTACGAGACCTGGGACGACCTCAAGGTGTACTGCCGGTGCGTCGCGGGGGCCATCGGACGCCTCTCCCTCGGGGTGTTCGGCACTGCGCCGGGCGCGCGTGGCGTCGAGCGTGCCCCCGAGTACGCCGACACGCTGGGCCTCGCCCTCCAGCTCACCAACATCCTCCGGGACGTCCGCGAGGACGCGAGCAACGGCCGCACGTACCTGCCGGCCGACGACCTCGCCAAGTTCGGCTGCTCCGTCGGATTCCACTGGGCCACCCCTCCGTCGGGGGCCGACTTCACCGGCCTCGTCCACTTCGAAGTGCGGCGCGCCCGCGCGCTGTTCGCCGAGGGATACCGGCTGCTGCCCATGCTCGACCGGCGCAGCGGCGCCTGCGTCGCCGCGATGGCGGGCATCTACCGCCGTCTCCTCGACCGCATCGAACGCGACCCCGAGGCCGTACTGCGCGGCCGGGTCTCGCTGCCGGGCCGTGAGAAGGCGTACGTCGCCGTCCGCGGACTCTCCGGCCTGGACGCCCGGCACATGTCCCGGCGGACCGTCAGGAGGCGTGCATGATGCGCCGGAACAGCACCCCCGGGACCCGGTGGACGAGCGGACCGGCCGGGCGCGCAACTTTCCGCTGCGGGGTTGCGTCCCTCAGAGCAGCGGTCCCCAAGGGCGAGGGCACATCGGCGAGGGAGGGCTCATGGCGCACCGCGGCATGACGCCCCCGCAAACGGTCGTCGTAGGAGGCGGGCTCGCCGGAGTCACCGCCGCACTCCAACTCGCCGACGCCGGGGTGCAGGTGACCCTCCTCGAGCACCGTCCGCGGCTGGGCGGCCTCGCCTTCTCCTTCCGGCGCGGCGAGCTGACCGTCGACAACGGCCAGCACGTCTACCTGCGCTGCTGCACCGGCTACCGCTGGCTGCTCGACCGCATCGACGGTGCCCGACTGGCTCCCCTCCAGGCACGTCTCGACGTACCCGTACTGGACGCCGCCCACCCACGGGGGCCCCGACTCGGCCGGCTCCGGCGCACCGCCCTGCCCGTGCCGCTGCACCTCGCCGCGAGCCTCGCCACCTACCCGCACCTGTCCGTGGCGGAGCGGGTGGCGGTCTCGCGCGCAGCACTCGCGCTGAAGACCCTCGACCCGGCGGATCCCGCTCTCGACGACATCGACTTCGCCACCTGGCTGGGCCGCCACGGCCAGTCCCGGCGCACCGTCGAGGCCCTTTGGGACCTCGTCGGCGTCGCCACCCTCAACGCCAGAGCGCCCCAGGCGTCCATGGCACTGGCCGCGATGGTCTTCAAGACCGGGTTGCTCTCAGCACCGGGCGCGGCGGACATCGGCTGGGCCCGCGTCCCGCTGGGCGAACTCCACGACACGCTGGCCCGCAAGGCGCTCGACGCCGCCGGGGTCCGCACCGAACTGCGCACCCGGGCCGGCGCGGTCACCCGCACCGGCGACGGCCGCTGGAACGTCACGGCAGGTGCCGAGCGCCTCGTGGCGGACGCCGTCGTCCTCGCCGTACCGCCGCGCGAGACACACGACCTGCTGCCGGACGGTGCGCTGGACGACCCGGAGCGGCTCCTCGCCATCGGCACCGCGCCCATCCTGAACGTCCACGTGGTCTACGACCGGGAAGTGCTGCGCCGGCCCTTCTTCGCCGCGCTCGGCACCCCCGTCCAGTGGGTCTTCGACCGGACCGAGGCATCCGGCCTGCTGCGGGGCGGGCCCGGCGGGCCCTCGAACGAGGTGGGTGGTGGGCGACGGGTGGGCCAGTACCTGGCACTCTCCCAGTCGGCCGCCGAAGACGAGATCGACACCCCCGTCGCGGAACTCCGCGCACGCTACGTCCCCGAGCTGGAGCGGTTGCTGCCCGCCGCCCGGACGGCCGAGGTGCGGGACTTCTTCGTCACCCGGGAGCGCACCGCCACGTTCGCCCCCACCCCAGGCGTCGGCAGGCTGAGGCCCGTCGCGCGCACCCGTGCCCCCGGCCTGTGCCTGGCCGGCTCGTGGACCGCCACCGGCTGGCCCGCGACCATGGAGGGCGCCGTGCGCAGCGGTTTGAACGCTGCCGGCGCCGCGCTCAAGGCCCTCGGCCGCCCCCATGAACATCCGCTCAAGGAGGCGGCATGAGACCGAGCACCGGAACCAGAGGAGAGAACGTGCCGACTGTGCCCTCGGCGAACCCGGCTGCCGACACCGTGGACGTCACCGCGCTGCTCGAGCGCGGACGGACCATGTCCACGCCGGTGTTGCGCGCTGCCGTTGACCGGCTCGCGGCGCCCATGGACACCGTCGCCGCCTACCACTTCGGCTGGATCGACGTCCACGGCAGGCCCGCCGACGGGGACGGCGGCAAGGCCGTACGTCCCGCGCTCGCGCTGCTGTCCGCGGAGGCGGCCGGTGCCGCGCCGGAGGTCGGTGTCCCCGGCGCCGTGGCCGTCGAGCTCGTGCACAACTTCTCCCTGCTCCACGACGACCTGATGGACGGGGACGAGCAGCGCCGCCACCGCGACACCGTGTGGAAGGTCCACGGACCGGCCCAGGCGATCCTCGTCGGCGACGCGCTCTTCGCACTGGCCAACGAGATCCTGTTGGAGCTCGGCACGGTGGAGGCGGGACGGGCGACCCGCCGGCTCACCACGGCCACCCGGAAGCTCATCGACGGGCAGGCTCAGGACATCTCCTACGAGCACCGCGAGCGGGTCACCGTCGAGGAGTGCCTGGAGATGGAGGGCAACAAGACGGGCGCGCTGCTCGCCTGTGCCGTGTCCATCGGGGCGGTGCTCGGCGGGGCGGACGACCGGACGGCCGACACGCTGGAGGCGTACGGCTACCACCTGGGGCTCGCGTTCCAGGCCGTAGACGACCTGCTCGGCATCTGGGGCGACCCGGAGTCCACCGGCAAGCAGACCTGGAGCGACCTGCGCCAGCGCAAGAAGTCCTTGCCGGTCGTCGCCGCGCTCGCCGCGGGCGGTGCGGCATCCGAGCGGCTCGGTGAACTGCTCGCCGCCGATGCCAAGAGCACCGACTTCGACAGCTTCTCCGAAGAGGAGTTCGCCACCAGGGCCGCGCTGATCGAGGAGGCGGGTGGCCGGGAGTGGACCGCCGAGGAGGCCCGAAGGCAGCACGGGAAGGCGATCGCCGCACTCGGCGGCGTCGACATGCCGGAACGGGTGCGGGCCCAACTCAGCGCGCTCGCGGACTTCGTCGTCGTACGGAAGAGATGATCACGATCACACGCATATGAGCTTGCAGTCGCCGGCCGGTGCCCTCACGGCACCGGCCGACGGCAGACCCGAAGCAGCACGTCCGACTGCACCGAGGGGAAGCCATGACAGCGACGTCCGACGGAGGGGCGGGGCCATCGGGGCTCCGCACCGCCGCGGCAAGCGAGACCACTGACAACCGCCCCGTCCCACACGACACCCGCGTCGCGGCCCAGCAGGCGATGCAGCGTTCGGTCGACCACCTCCTCGGCGCTCAGGCGCCCGAGGGCTGGTGGAAAGGGGACCTCGAAACCAACGTCACCATGGACGCCGAGGACCTGCTGCTCCGTCAGTTCCTCGGTATCCAGGACGAGGAGACCACGGCCGCCGCGGCGCGTTTCATCCGCGGCGAGCAACGTGACGACGGCACCTGGGCAACCTTCCACGGTGGCCCTCCGGAGCTCTCGGCCACCGTCGAGGCCTACGTCGCCCTGCGGCTCGCCGGAGACCGGCCCGACGACCCGCACATGGTCCGTGCCGCCTCCTGGGTCCGGCGGCAGGGAGGTATCGCGGCCGCCCGTGTCTTCACCCGGATCTGGCTCGCCCTCTTCGGCTGGTGGAGGTGGGAGGACGTTCCCGAGCTGCCCCCCGAGCTGATCTACCTCCCCGCGTGGTTCCCCCTCAACATCTACGACTTCGGCTGTTGGGCGCGGCAGACGATCGTGCCGCTCACCATCGTGTCGGCGAAGCGGCCGGTCCGGCCGGCGCCGTTCGGGCTCGACGAACTGCACACGGACCCGCGCCGGCCGAACCCCCCGCGGCCTCCGGCCCCACTGACCTCCTGGGACGGCGTCTTCCAGCGCATCGACCAGCTGCTGCGCGGCTACCGCGCAGTGGCCCTGCGCCCCCTGCGGCGGGCGGCGATGAACAGCGCGGCGCGCTGGATCATCGAGCGGCAGGAGAACGACGGCTGCTGGGGCGGTATCCAGCCACCAGCCGTCTACTCGCTCATCGCCCTGCACCTGCTCGGGTACGACCTGCAACACCCGGTCATGCGCGAGGGACTCGCGTCACTGGACCGCTTCGCCGTGTGGCGCGAGGAGGCGTTCCGCCCGGATGGAGCCCCGCTCCGGATGGTCGAAGCCTGCCAGTCGCCCGTCTGGGACACCTGCCTCGCCACCATCGCCCTGGCCGACGCCGGACTCCCCGCCGACCACCCGGCGCTGGTGAAGGCCGCCGACTGGATGCTCGCCGAAGAGGTCGTCCGCCCCGGCGACTGGGCCGTGCGCAAACCGCGGCTTGCCCCCGGTGGCTGGGCGTTCGAGTTCCACAACGACAACTATCCCGACATCGACGACACCGCCGAGGTCATCCTCGCGCTGCGCAGGGTGAACCATCCCGACCCCTCCCGGGTCGAGGCCGCCGTCGTGCGCGGCTGCCGATGGACGCTCGGGATGCAGTCGAGGAACGGGGCCTGGGCCGCCTTCGACGCCGACAACACCAGCGCCTTCCCCAATCGACTGCCGTTCTGTGACTTCGGCGAGGTCATCGACCCGCCGTCCGCCGACGTGACCGCACACGTCGTGGAGATGCTGGCCCACGAGGGACGGTCCCAGAACCCCGCTGCCCGGCGCGCCGTCGACTGGCTACTGGCGGAACAGGAACCGAACGGCGCATGGTTCGGCCGCTGGGGCGTCAACTACCTCTACGGAACCGGTTCGGTGGTGCCGGCGCTCGTGGCGGTCGGACTGCCCGCCGCGCACCCGGCGATCAGGCGTGCCGTCCGCTGGCTGGAGTCCGTCCAGAACGACGACGGAGGCTGGGGCGAGGACCTGCGTTCGTACCGCGACCCGGACTGGCACGGCCGTGGCGCGTCGACGGCCTCCCAGACCGCGTGGGCGCTGCTGGCCCTGCTCGCCGCGGGGGAGCGGGAGGGCAAGGCCGTGGAACGGGGCGTCGACTTCCTCTCCGGGACGCAGGCCCCGGACGGGACCTGGGACGAGCCCCACTTCACCGGCACCGGATTCCCCTGGGACTTCTCCATCAACTACCACCTGTACCGCCAGGTCTTCCCGCTCACCGCGCTCGGTCGCTACGTGCACGGGGAGCCCCTCGGCCGGCGGGAAGGGGGCTGAATGGACACTTCCTCGGAGCCCCCCGGTTCCCCAGCGCCGCCGCTGCTGATCGCCTGTGCGCTCGGCATCGAGCACCTCGCCCTGCGCAAGGGCGCACGCGGCGGCGCTCCGGGCCCGGTCACCGTGCTCCGAACCGGGATGGGCCCGGGCAACGCCCGGCGCGCCGTCGCACACGCCCTCCGGGGGGACGGGGCAGCCACCGCGGTGATCGCGTCGGGGTTCTGCGCCGGGCTCACGCCGGGGATGCACCCCGGTGACGTCGTCGTCGCCGGGGAGACCCGTGGTCCCCGGGGGACAACGCCGTGCACGGGCACGGACCTCCTGGTGGAGGCGCTCGCCCGGGCCGTTCCCGGGCGCATGGTGCACACCGGTCCGCTGACCGGTACCGACCACGTCGTACGCGGCCAGGAGCGGGCCGAGCTGGCCGCATCGGGAGCCATCGCGGCGGACATGGAGTCCGCGGAGACGCTCCGCACCGCACTGGCCACCGGCCCCCGCCCGGTTGCGGCCGTCCGGGTGGTCGTGGACGCTCCTGAGCATGAACTGGTCCGTATCGGCACGGTGCGCGGTGGAATATCGGCTTTCTGCGTCCTCCGTGCAGTGATTCCCGCTTTCTCCGAATGGCACCGTTCTTTGCTGCTCCCCAGGAGGTGAGCTAGATGGCCATGCCGCTCCGTCAGACCATCAGGGTCGGGACCTACCTCTTCCAACAGAAGCTCCGCAAGCGTGCGAAATTCCCGCTGATCGTGGAGCTGGAGCCGCTGTTCGCGTGCAACCTGAAATGTGAGGGCTGCGGAAAGATCCAGCACCCGGCCGGAGTCCTCAAGCAGCGGATGCCCGTGGCGCAGGCGGTGGGCGCGGTCCTGGAATCCGGGGCTCCGATGGTGTCCATCGCCGGCGGCGAGCCACTGATGCACCCGCAGATCGACGAGATCGTGCGGCAGTTGGTCGCGCACAAGAAGTACGTCTTCCTCTGCACCAATGCCATGCTGCTCCGGAAGAAGATGGACGACTTCACCCCCTCGCGGTACTTCGCGTTCGCCGTCCACATCGACGGGCTGCGCGAGCGCCACGACGAGTCGGTCGCCAAGGAGGGGGTGTTCGACGAGGCGGTGGCGGCGATCAAGGAGGCGAAGCGCCGCGGTTTCCGGGTCACCACCAACTCCACCTTCTTCAATACGGACACCCCGCAGACCGTCGTGGAGGTCCTCAACTACCTCAACGACGAACTCCAGGTCCACGAGATGATGATCTCGCCGGCCTACGCCTACGAGAAGGCCCCCGATCAGGAGCACTTCCTCGGCGTCGAGCAGACCCGCGAGCTGTTCCGGAAGGCATTCGCCGGGGGGAACCGGCGGCGCTGGCGGCTCAACCACTCGCCGCTCTTCCTGGACTTCCTGGAGGGCAAGGTGGACTTCCCCTGCACGGCGTGGGCCATCCCCAACTACTCGCTCTTCGGTTGGCAGCGGCCGTGCTACCTGATGAGCGACGGGTACGTGCCCACGTACCGGGAGCTGGTCGAGGAGACGGACTGGAGCAAGTACGGCCGCGGCAGGGACCCGCGCTGCGCCAACTGCATGGCGCACTGCGGATACGAGCCCACCGCGGTCCTCGCGACCATGAACTCGCTCAAGGAGTCCCTGCGCGCGGCCCGGGAAACGGTCTCCGGGAACCACGGTTGAGACCGGGGCGGGGCCCGCCGCGGGTGCCCGCCGCCACTCTGAGTCCACCACAGCAGAGAGTAGGGGGACCGCACGTGACGATCCTGGAGAACGTCCGGGGGCCGCAGGACCTCAAGGTGCTGACCGAAGGGGAGCTGGAGGAGCTCGCCGAGGACATCAGGGACTTCCTCGTCCAAGCCGTGGCCAGGACCGGCGGCCACCTGGGACCCAATCTCGGCGTGGTGGAACTTTCCCTGGCCCTGCACCGGGTCTTCGACTCGCCCGTCGACCGCATCCTGTGGGACACCGGGCACCAGTCCTACGTCCACAAGCTGCTCACGGGGCGCCAGGACTTCTCGAAACTGCGCGGCAAGGGCGGCCTGTCCGGCTACCCGTCCCGGGAGGAGTCCGACCACGACGTCATCGAGAACTCCCACGCCTCCACGGTGCTCGGCTGGGCCGACGGGCTGGCCAAGGCCCGCGAACTCCTCGGCCGCCCCGGCCACGTCGTGGCCGTCATCGGTGACGGGGCCCTCACCGGCGGCATGGCGTGGGAGGCGCTCAACAACATCGCCGCCGCCAGGCACCGGCCGCTGATCATCGTCGTCAACGACAACGAGCGCTCCTACGGGCCCACGATAGGCGGCCTGGCCAACCACCTCGCGACCCTGCGCACCACCGACGGCTACGAACGCCTCCTCGACTGGGGCAGGGACGTGCTGCGGCACACCCCGCTGGTGGGTGGGCCGCTGTACGACTCCCTCCACGGAGCGAAGAAGGGCTTCAAGGACGCCTTCGCCCCGCAAGGCATGTTCGAGGACCTGGGGCTCAAGTACCTGGGGCCCGTCGACGGCCACGACACCGCGGCGGTCGAGTCCGCGCTGCGCCGGGCCAAGCGTTTCCACGGGCCCGTGCTGGTGCACTGCCTCACCCAGAAGGGCCGCGGCTACCAGCCGGCGGTCCAGGACGAAGCCGACCGCTTCCACACCGTCGGCGCGATGGACCCGCTGACCTGTGTGCCTCTCGCTCCTCCCGCCGGTCCGTCGTGGACCTCGGTGTTCGCCGACGAGATCGTCGCCATCGGGGCCGAACGGGCGGACGTCGTGGCGATCACCGCGGCCATGCTCCACCCCGTCGGGTTGACGGAGTTCGCCGAGCGCTTCCCCGACCGGATCTGGGACGTGGGCATCGCCGAGCAGCACGCGACGGTCTCGGCCGCCGGCTTGGCCACCGGCGGCCTCCACCCCGTCGTCGCGGTCTACGCCACCTTCCTCAACCGTGCCTTCGACCAGCTGCTGATGGACGTGGCCCTGCACCGGTGCGGTGTCACCTTCGTCCTGGACCGGGCGGGAGTCACCGGGGTCGACGGGCCTTCCCACAACGGCGTGTGGGACCTGTCCGTCCTCCAGGTCGTCCCGGGCCTCAGGATCGCCGCCCCGCGCGACGCCGGCCAGTTGCGGGCCCAGCTCCGCGAGGCGGTGGACGTTTCCGACGCGCCGACCGTGGTGCGCTTCCCGAAGGAGTCGATGGGGAAACCGGTGCCCGCGGTGGGACGGATCGGCGGGATGGACGTCCTGCACCGCAGCGACGACGCCGAGGTGCTCCTGGTGTCCGTCGGCGCGCTCGCCCCCGTCTGCCTGCAGGCCGCCGACCTCCTGGAGGCCCGCGGTCTGCGGTGCACCGTCGTCGACCCGCGCTGGGTCAAGCCCGTCGACGAGCAGCTCGTGCCGCTCGCGGGACGGCACCGCCTTGTGGCGGTCGTGGAGGACAACAGCCGTACGTCGGGTGTGGGTTCGGCGGTCGGGCAGGCGTTGCGGGATGCAGACGTCGACGTCCCCTTGCGGAACTTCGGCATCCCCGAGCAGTTCCTCGCCCACGCCAAGCGCAGCGAAGTGCTGGCCGACATCGGGCTGACCCCGGTCGAGATCGCGGGCCGGATCGGCGCCGCGTTGGCACGCAAACAGGTTCAAGAGACCGGGGAGCACGGGCGATGAGCAGCGAATTCGACCTCGCGCGACTGCTCGCGGAGCGCGGCCACGAACGGTACGCGCTTCATGCGCGGCATCTCAACCACCAACTGCCCCGCATGCTGCACACCATCGGATTCGACAAGGTGTACGAACGTGGTGAGGGTGCCCACTTCTGGGACGACGAGGGCAACGACTACCTCGACATGCTCGCGGGCTTCGGCGTGATGGGCCTAGGCCGCCACCACCCGGTCGTCCGCAAGGCGCTGCACGACGTCCTGGACGCCTCCCCCGCCGACCTCACCCGCTTCGACTGTCCACCGTTGCCCGGGCTGCTCGCGGAGAAGCTGCTGGCACACAGCCCGCACCTGGACCGGGTGTTCTTCGGCAACAGCGGCACGGAGGCGGTGGAGACGGCACTCAAGTTCGCGCGGTGCGCGACCGGGAGGCCACGCATCCTCTACTGCACCCACGCGTTCCACGGACTGACCACCGGTTCCCTCTCGGTCAATGGGGAGGCGGGTTTCCGCGACGGGTTCGCTCCCCTGCTACCGGACACCGCCATCGAGCTCGGTGACCTCGAGGCGCTGGAACGCGAGCTGGCACGCGGGGACGTGGCCGGCTTCGTCGTGGAGCCCATCCAGGGCAAGGGCGTGCACGCGGCACCGCCCGGGTTCCTCGCGGCGGCACAGGAGCTACTGCGCGGGCACGGGGCGCTGCTGATCGCCGACGAGGTGCAGACCGGCCTGGGCAGGACCGGCGACTTCTACGCCTACCAGCACGAGGACGGCGTCGAGCCCGACCTGGTCTGTGTCGCGAAGGCGCTCTCCGGCGGCTACGTACCGGTGGGCGCCACGCTGGGCAGGGACTGGATCTTCAAGAAGGTGTACTCCTCGATGGACAGGGTGCTGGTCCACTCGGCGAGCTTCGGTTCCAACGCGCAGGCGATGGCCGCCGGACTCGCCGTGCTGTCGGTGATCGAGGAGGAGCAGGTGGTGGCGAACGCGAGGGCCACCGGAGAGCTGCTGAAGGGTCGGCTCGCAGCCCTCGTGGACCGGTACGAGCTGCTGCGGGAGGTCCGCGGACGGGGACTGATGATCGGGATCGAGTTCGGCCGGCCGTCGTCCTTGCGACTGCGCAGCCGCTGGACCGTTCTCCAGGCGGCCCGCAAGGGCCTCTTCGCGCAGATGGTCGTAGTCCCGCTGCTCCAGCGGCACCGCATCCTCACCCAGGTTTCCGGGGACCACCTGGAAGTGATCAAGTTGATTCCGCCCCTCGTGATCGGTGAGTCGGAGGTCGACCGGTTCGTGGCGGCGTTCACCGCCGTGATGGATGACGCACACGGCGGCAGCGGTCTGATGTGGGACTTCGGCAAGACCCTGGTGAAGCAGGCCGTGGCACAACGGTAGGCCGGTCAGAGACTTTTGCCTTTGGGGCAAGAAATTTGCCCATGGGGAAAAGTCCTGGCGAAATGGGTCCATGAGCCCTTCCCCCGGAGACCCCTCCGGACCGGCAGCGGACGCCCTACCCGACGTCGCCCCGCGGCTGCGCGACCTGCGCCGCCACCGCGGTCTCACCCTGGAGGCCGCGGCCCGCCGCGCTGGTCTTTCACCCGCCCATCTCTCCCGTCTCGAGACGGGCAACCGGCAGCCGTCGCTGCCGATGCTGCTCGCGCTCGCCCGCACCTACGGTACGACCGTCGCCGAGCTGCTCGGCGAGGCACCGCCGGAGCGCGAGCCCGTCATCCGCGGCGGGCGGATGGGACCCGCGGAGGCGGACGGCTGGACGTACCGCCAAGCGGGCGGCCGGGGCCGGGCCATGCAGGCCCTCCGGGTGCGGGTGCCGTTCGGACCCCAGGGGGACCTGGTGCGGGTGCACCCGGGCGAGGAGTGGCTGTACGTCCTGGAGGGGCGGCTGCGGCTGGGGCTCGGCGACGCGGTGCACGAGCTCGACCCGGGCGACAGCGCCCACTTCGACTCGCTCACTCCGCACCGCATCGCCGCCGCCACGCGCGGCGGCGCCGAGCTGCTCTTCGTCCACACCCTGCTGCAGAGCCCCGACCCGCACGGAAACCCGCATGCCTGAGGACCCGAGGAGGACCGTCATGCCGCAGAACCCGTCGAAGAAGTCGCCGGGGCCGCCTTCGACCCACGAGCACAAGTTCCCGGTGGGGCTGGCCGTGCGGCTGTTCGCCTACCTGGTGGCGGGCCACCTGTTCGCGGGCTTCCTCTACCTGCTGTTCACCGTCGGGGGGAAGTGAGCAGGCCGCCTCAGGCGGCGCCGTCCAGCAGCCGGTCGCGCAGTCGCTCGCGCGTCTCCGAGGAGACCTTCAGCCCCTCGGAGAGGTAGCGCTCGGTGGAGCCCCACGTCTCCTCGATGGTCTCGAACGCCGCTGCGAGGTACTCGGACCGGGCGTCGAACAGCGGGCTCAGCAGCTCCATGACCTCCGGGGACATCCCCGCCGACGAGCTGTCGCTGCGCCGCACCTTGTAGCGCCGGTGAGGGTCGTTGGACTTCAGGTAGTCGGCTTCGATGGCGTCCCGCTCGACCCCGACCGCCAGCAGCGAGACGACGATCGCCAACCCCGCCCGGTCCTTTCCCGCAGCGCAGTGCATCAGTGCCGGAACGCTGTCCTCCGCCAGGGAGTGGAGCACGCGGCTGTGCTCGGCGGTGCGCTGTTCGACCATCGTGCGGTACGAGCTGGACATCCTGTGGGCCGCTTTGCCGTCCGCGAGGATCGACTTCAGCTGCTCCAGGTCGCCCTCGCGGACCATCCGCCAGAACTCGGCGCCGTCGGCGGGATCCGACAGCGGGATGTTCACGTTCCGCACGCCCGGGAGTTCGACGTCCGGGCCCTCGAGCCGTTGGTCCGCGGAATTGCGGAAGTCGAAGATCGTGTGGAGGCCGAGCGAGGTGAGGAACGTGGTGTCGGTGTCGGTGGCGTGCGCGAGGTGGCCGCTGCGGAAGAGGCGTCCGTGCCGCACCCGGCGCCCGTCGACGGTCGGTAGCCCGCCCACGTCACGGAAGTTGCGCACGCCGGAGAGCTCGGGCTCGGTCGAGGGGATCTGAGGCAGCTGCTGCGTCACGGGGGCTCCTCGGGTCTGCGGTCGGCGCTCGCCGACAAGGGCGCGGTCCTGACCCTACGACATTGATTCCTCAGGCAATTATTTCGATGCGGCCGGTCGGAGCCACCGTCTCGGTGGCGATATCGCTCGCACTGGTGCGCGGTCGGCGCTCCGCGGCACGTCGTGCGCCCCCAAGGGGTGCCTTTCGGGCAGTCAGGTCCGGGGTGGCTGCGGCCTCGAATCTCCAGTCGGAAGGTGAGATGTCGATAAATGTAGCCATATGTCTCTTTTGGGCTTTTGCGTCACCGGTGCGCCATGTCGCCCGCCCGCCGTTCCGTATATGCGGAATGCGTGGGCGACTGGAGAAATTTCGATGCGAACGATACTTCTGTCCGGATTTGTCAATATTGGGCAACTCGCCCTGAGTCTGCCGGGAATGGCTGGAGCCCCGTGAGCTGAATCATATCCGTGACGGTCCGTGGTGGCGGCCCACGGGTCAACTCCCTTGCCCTCGTGGAAATCGAAGATCGCGAATCCACGGAGCGTGACGTGGAATTCCCGGTCGATTTGAACCGGAAGGATTCCTCGTGGAAGTGATGGCTTGTTTGTCTCGACCTGGCTCGTTTACGGTCACCGCAATCCGGTCGGAACGCCTCATCCTGCCGCCGTCCGGAATATCGCACCCATCCACGTGTGGCAGGAGCGGGGGACCCAGGTAGTTCGCCGATCCGCACCCGCGGACGGCTCGGGGTGAAGCCGCGCCTGCGCGCGGCCGGGCAGCTCCAGCTCGAACCCGACAGCTCACCTCGCAGGCGACGGAGAGGAATTCGCCATGCCCGGTAGGGGTAAGCACCGTCGTCCGAGGACCAGCCCGTTCAGCCGTGGATTCGTCGCCGCCGGAACGGGTGGAGTCGTCATCGCACTCCCGCTCATCGGCGCCGCCGGTGCGCACGCCGCTGCGAAGTCCGCTCCCACCGCCGAGCGCACCGCCGCCGTCGCCCGGCAGGCCGCCGCCCCGCAGGTGGTGAAGACTCCCGCAGCGCCCAAGACGTACACCGTCGTGGCCGGTGACTACCTGTCGAAGATCGCCAGGGATCAGCACGTCCGTGGCGGCTGGAAGAAGCTGTACGCCGACAACCGCGCTGCCGTCGGGGAGGACCCGTCGCTGATCCACCCCGGACTGAAGCTGTCCATCGGGGCCCGGGCAAAGGCCGCCCCCTCGGCCCAGCCCTCCGCGAAGAGCGCGGCGAAGGCCAAGGCCCCGGCGAAGAGCCAGAAGCCGGCCGTCGCTGCCGACCGCGCCTCCCGCTCGGACGCCCGCCCCGCGGTCGCTCCCGCACCGGCCGCGAACGCCCTGAAGATCAGTGCCGCCGGCTACACCCTTCCGGTCAACTCCCCTCTCGGTACCGCGTACAAGACCTCCGGGCCCATGTGGTCCAGCGGCTACCACACGGGCGTGGACTTCGTGGCGTCGGCCGGGACGTCCGTGAAGGCCGTCGGTCCGGGCAGCGTCGTCTCGGCCGGATGGGCCGGCGCCTACGGCAACCAGGTCGTGATCAAGCACGACGACGGTACCTACTCGCAGTACGCCCACCTCTCCGCGCTGTCCGTCTCGGCCGGCCAGGGCGTGAAGGGCGGCGATCAGGTCGGCCTCTCCGGTTCCACCGGCAACACCACCGGTCCGCACCTGCACTTCGAGATCCGCACCACCCCGAACTACGGCTCGGACATCGATCCGCTGGCCTACCTGCGCCAGCACGGCGTGGCGATCTGACGAGGATCCCCGCGCCGGGCAGCCGTCCGCCGACCCACCTGACCGGGGCGGCGGACGGACGCGTTCGCCGAACGCGCAGTATTCCCGCTTCTCACCGACTCGCCGGGTGGTCTATATCACGCCCCGTCAACCCCTCCCTACGGTGGCGTAGGTCACTTCGCGCAGTGAAAGATGTCGTGAGTGGGAGACGATTCGCGATCAAGAGCAAAGAGTGCATTCGGGTCGTACGCGGCCATTGGTGACAGCTTCACCGAAGGCGTCGGGGACCCAGGACCGGACGGGCAGTTCACGGGCTGGGCGGACCGCCTCGCCGTCCTTCTGGACGACCGCATGCCCGAACACGCCTTCCGTTATGCGAACCTCGCCGTACGCGGCCGCCTCCTCGACCAGATCGTCGAGGAGCAGGTCCCGCGCGCCAAGGAACTCGCACCCGAGCTGGTGACGTTCTGCGCCGGAGGCAACGACATCATCCGGCCCGGAACCGACCCCGACGACGTCGCGGAGCGCTTCGAGCGAGCCGTGGCCGACCTCGCGGCATCCGTCGGCACCGTCATGGTGACCACCGGGTTCGACACCCGCGGTGTGCCGGTGCTCCGCCACCTCCGCGGCAAGATCGCCACGTACACCGCCCACGTCCGCTCCATCGCGGACCGCTACGACTGCCCCGTCCTCGACCTCTGGTCGCTCAGGTCCGTCCAGGACAGGCGCGCCTGGGACGACGACCGCCTGCACCTCTCGCCCGAGGGCCACACACGTGTGGCGCTCCGAGCCGCGCAGGTGCTCGGACTCGAGGTGCCCGCCGACCCGGACCAGCCGTGGCCGCCGCTCCCACCGCGCGGCACCCTCGACGTCCGGCGCGACGACATCCAATGGGCACGCGAGTACCTCGTGCCGTGGATCGGCAGGAGGCTCCGCGGCGAGTCGTCCGGTGACCACGTGGAGCCGAAGCGTCCGTATCTGCTGCCGCTCTGAGCGGCAGCACCGCGGGAGCGGGCATCCGTTCCCAGGACCCCGCCCGCGGGACCTTCGGGCTGGAGGAACCTGCCTACGAACCGCAGCGCCAGACCTGAGCTGACGACGGGGCCGCAGGGCCGCACCGGCCCTGCCCTGCTCCTACGGGAGCGGGCCTTCGACGCATCGGGTGCCCTGTCGTGGCAACACCCCCTGGTCGAGCCCCAGTTCCCTGGCGAGCACCTGATCCGTCCACTCCACCATGGCGGTTCGCGTGAGCGATCCGGCGTAGGAGGTCACCTGCACGGCCAGGCCGTCCAGCAGCGCGGTCAGCCGCCAGGCAGCCGACTCGGGGTCCGCACAGGAGAACTCGCCCGATGCGGCGCCCTCGGCGATGACTGCCGTCAGTTCAGCCTTCCACTGCTGGTCGAGGTCACGGGCCACGTCGCGCAGAGCGGGGTCGCGCAGGGCGGCCGCCCAGCCTTCGATCCAGAGACGCCACCCCTTCGCCTGTCCGGTCGGGGCGTACCACCGGATCGCCGCGCGCAACCGGCGGGCCGCCGACGTGCGGCTTCGGAGCAGCCTGCGCAGGTGCGCGAGGTCGCCCCGGGCGGCGTAGGCGAAGGCGGCCGCGACGAGCTTCTCCTTCGTGGAGAAGTGGTAGAGCACCAGGGCGCTGCTCACCCCCAGGGAGGAGGCCACGTCGGCGATCCGCACCGCGGCCACACCGCGCGCCTCGATTTGCTCCACGGCAGCCCTCAGGAGTTCCTCCTGCCGCTCCGCCACGCTCAACCGCACTCTTGCCACGCGGACAGCCTATTGTGTCGCCGGGGACGACGGCGACGAGTTCCGTTCCCAGCAGGGGTGCGGGCCGAGGTCGTTGCCCGGAGTGCTGGGCGCAGCTCAGTCGGGGCGCGTCCCGTGCGGTGCCGCCCACGACGGAACGGCACCACGCTGGACTCGACAGAGAAGACGCCGGTCAGCCGGCGGCGGAGGATTCCGCCGCTCGTGCGTTGCCACCGGTCGGTACGTCGCAGTGGTCCTTGAACCCCTGGCTGGTGAGTCCGAGACCGGAGTTCATGCGGGACCGCAGGTTCTCCACCGCCACCATTGCCGTCAGTTCGACGAACGCGGGTTCGCCGAGCTCTGCGACCAGCCGCTGGGCCAACTCGTCGGTGACCTCCGGCGGATTGGCCGTCATGGCCTCCGCATAGGCCATCACGTCGCGCTCGAGCGGAGTGTAGGCGTCGCTGTCGCGCCATGACGGCACGTCGTGGATCTTGCGGATGTCCATGCCTCGGCGCTGGTTCTCCCAGTGGCCGAAGTCCATGCACCAACTGCAGCCGATCGAAACGGCCGTGGCCATCACCGCCAGCGCTTTGAGATCGGCGTCCAGCAGGTTCCACTTGGCCACCGCCAGCTCGAAACGAAGGTCCGAGCGGAGCACCCTCGGGTTGTGCCCCAGGGCCCTGGCAGGATCCAGGACCCTTCCGTACGTCCGCTTCGAGTACCACTCGGTGGCGCGGTAGAAGAGCGTGCGGGGCGGAGTGAGGGAGATGCGGGCCATGGAGGGCTCCTTCGTCGTCGGGGCGCGTCCTTACACGGGTACGACGGACACACCGCTCCGGATGTGACATCCCCTCTTGCCGTCCCGGCACCTCCGAGGGGCGGGCTTCAGGCCGAGGTGCCGGCAACGCGGGTGCTGTGCCCACGCGCGGCGGGCACGCCGCCGGACTGTCGGACTGCACCGGCGCGACGCCGGTCAGTGGCACCGGGCCCGCACCGACCGTCGAGACCCCGGCCGCCGGCTGGTGCATCCTGCCGCGCGAGGTGGGTGGGCCGCGGAGCGGTGTCCGCAGGAACGCCTCGATCGGATGAGAGCGGACGGGCGCGGTGGAGTGCGGTGGGCGGGTGGACCCCCGCCACTGCATCCCGCGGAGCCCCGCAGATAATGGAACGACCCGAGGACCCCAGGAGGTGCCGTGACAGGCGCTGCTTCATCGCATCCGCTGCGCTCCAGGCTGCGCACCCTGCGGCCCGCCGCCTTCGGGGCCGACCCCTCCGGGGAGCGGATGGAGCGGATCCGCCGCTCCCCGAACTTCGCCGACGGCGAGTTCCAGAACCCCCTGGGGGCCAGGACCAGGCCGTCGGGGTCCACTCTGGAGTTCGCGAAGGCCTACTTCCACAAGGAGGCGCGCCGGCGGCGCTCGCCGGCCGCGGCGGTCCCGGTCCACACCACCACGCTCGCCGACCTCGCCACGGCCCCGTCCTCCGGGCTTCGCCTCACTTGGATGGGGCATTCGAGCGTACTGGCCGAGATCGACGGTAGGCGGGTGCTCTTCGACCCGGTGTGGGGCCGGCGCTGCTCGCCCTTCGCGTTCGTCGGACCCAAGCGCCTCCACCCCGTGCCGGTGCCGCTCGCGGCGCTCGGCCCGGTCGACGTGGTCGTGATCTCCCACGACCACTACGACCACCTGGACCTGCCCACGATCCGTGCACTGGCCTCGACGGACAGCGTCTTCGTCGTGCCGCTGGGCGTGGGGGCCCACCTGGAGCGCTGGGGTGTCTCCGAGGGCCGCCTGCGCGAGCTGGACTGGAACGAGTCGACGCAGGTGGACGGGCTCCGTCTGACGGCGACCCCGGCCCGTCACTTCTGCGGACGGGGCCTGCGGAATCGGCAGCAGACCCTCTGGGCGTCCTGGGCGGTCGAGGGACCCTCGGGGCACCGGGTCTACCACAGCGGCGACACCGGCTACTTCCCGGGATTCCAGGAGATCGGTGCGGAGCACGGCCCCTTCGACGCGACCATGATCCAGATCGGTGCCTACAGCGAGTACTGGCCCGACATCCACATGACGCCGGCCGAGGGCATGGACGCCCACGTGGACCTTCAGGGCGGCCACCCGTCCGGCGTCATGCTGCCGATCCACTGGGCCACCTTCAACCTCGCGCTCCACCCCTGGGAGGAGCCCGGCGAAGGCACCGTCACGGCGGCCGCCGCGGCGGGTGCGCGGATCGCGCTGCCCCGACCCGGGGAGCCGTTCGAGCCCACGGCCGAGAAGGTCCCGGACACGCCGTGGTGGCGGACGGTCGTCCGTGCGCCCGCAACCGTTGTGTCGGCCGGGGACGCCGGTACGGCGAGGGGCGACGGCGCGGCCGGCGCGCCCGCCACGGATGCGGGCGCGCCGGAAGCGGCCCCGACCCCGTAGGCGACACAGGCGGGCACCCTTGGACACCGCCCCGTGCCAGGGTGGGGCCCGTTTCCGACGGACTCAGTGAGGACGGCGATGGGAAAGATCGTCTTGGCCGTGTCGGTGTCCCTCGACGGCTACTTCGAGGGACCGGACCGAGAGCTCGACTGGCACCTGGTCGACGACGAGCTCCACCGGCACTTCAACGAGCAGCTCGCGGGGATGAGCGCGTTCCTGAGCGGCCGGGTCACCCACGAGCTGATGGCCGGGTACTGGCCGACCGCCGACACCGCCCCGGGGTGCAGCGCGCCCGTGGCGGAGTTCGCCGGCATCTGGCGGGACATGCCGAAGTACGTGTACTCGAGGACCTTGGAGCGGGCCGACTGGAACACCACCGTCGTACGGGACGTGGTGGTGGAGGACGTCCTGGCGCTCAAGGCGCAGTCCGGCGGCGACATGGCGCTCGGGGGAGGGGACCTGGCGGCGTCCTTCATCGCGCACGACCTCGTCGACGCGTACCGACTGTACGTCCACCCGGTGCTGCTCGGGCGCGGTAGGCGCCCGTTCCGGGCCGGTGGCCCGCCCCGCGCGCTGCGGCTCGCCGGTACCCGGACGTTCGGCAACGGGGTCGTTCTCCTCCACTACGTGCGCCCGGACGCCGCCGCGCCCGCATGACGTCGTGCCCGGCGTGGGCAGCCGCGGGGCTGTACGGGGCTCAGGCGGCACCGAGCTCCGCGTTCGCCCGGGCCAGGACGGTGGTCAGGACCCGGGCCGTCGTCGCCTTGTCCTCGTCCGGTATGCCGCCGTACAGACGCGCCGTGATGTCGGCTGTCCTCGCTGCGATACGGCTTGCCAGGGCCGTGCCGGTCCCGGTGAGCCGCAGCGTGGCCGGTGCCTCGGGCGCGGTCTCGACGAGCGCGGCGTCGAGGAGCTCGGCCACGGTCGCGGCGGCTGCCGCCCCGTCGATCTTCAGCCCTCCGGTCAGGCGGTCCACGAGCTGCTCGCGGGTCGTGGTGTTCCCGCCCGTCCTGAGGGCGTTGATCGCCACCGTCTGCGGGAACGTCGTGCCCGTTTCGGCCAGCGCCCGCTCCAGGACGGCGCGCGTGGCGTAGTGCGCCATCCCGATGGTCTGGCCGGTGAGTTCGGGGTTCGTGGGCATGGTCACTCCGTAAGTGTGTCGGTGGGGTGTGCGGTGCCGGGGCCCGGGGTGTCCTGGTTCCGGGTGTCCAGGGGGACGTCGAGCAAGGCCGTGAGTTCGCGGGCGAAGGATTCGGTGCCCGCTCCGTGGAGTCCGCCGAGCGGTTTCAGCAGCCGGTCCATGAGTTCCTGCACGACGAGCACGGCCCGTCCGGTGACCGCGCGTCCCTCGGCGGTCAGGGACAGTCGGACCGCGCGGCTGTCGGCGGGATCCGCGGCCCGCTCGACGAGCCCCCCGGTGGCCAGCGCCCGCGCCAGCTTCGAGACGTAGAGAGGTTCGAGTCCGGTGTGGTCGGCCATCTGGCGCTGGCTGGGGCGTCGGCCCGCGTTCTCCACGCCGTGCAAGGCCGCCAGGAGGGAGTACTGGGCGTGGGTCAGGCCCAACGGTGCGAGCGCCCGGTCGACGGCCACCCGCCACTTCATCGACAGTCGCCAGACCAGAAACCCGGGCGTCGGCCCCTCGGATACTGCGTTCATGCGATAAGAGTACATGGCTACTATGTCCATGGCTACTAAATTCACATCGTGACGTACTCGGACACAACTCCCGTCGGTCAACTCGGGATTTTCGGCCGACCGTGCGAGAGCTCATACCAGAGCGGGATGCTCCATGGGGAACTTTGTCAACTGCCCATCGCACCTGAACGATTGACGACTACCGTGTGTGGCCGGTGATCAACGGTGGGCTCATCGCACCGTGGCGCCGCCGCACACCGATCGGTACACCGAATCCTGGGCCACGTACCAAGGACACTGATGTCGCAATTACGCGCACCCGTCCCCCGGCAGGACCGCCGCGAGGGCGGGAGGCACGGCCGGTCAGGCGCTCGCTCCCACTCGGCCGCGGGCACGCCGCAGTCCACGCCGTCATCCCCCAGCGCCCGCATACGCCCCCACCTGCTGCGCACCGCTGTCGTTCCCGTCGTCGTCGCGACGTTCAGCGGTGCCGCGGCGGTGCTCTTCACGATCCGCTCCGCCCATGTGCAGCCGTCGCCCGCGCTGTGGGTGGCGCTCGCCGGCTGTGCCGTCCTCGGGGCCACCGCCGTGGCGGTGGCCGCGCTGGGGGCCGACCGCGCCGCCAGATCAGTCCTCGACCGCTGCCATTCCCTGCGCCGCACCAGCGCCCGCGGCCAGGCGGAACTCCGTTCCGTCGTGGAGGGGCTACGACGGGGCGAACGCCCGGCACTCCGCGGGGCGCCGCCCGCGACCACGCCGGACGGCGATGAATTCGGCCTGCTCGCCCAGGAGATGGAGCGGTCCTACGAGGGCGCGGTGGCCGCGGTCGTCCAGGCGTCCCGGCTCTCCAGCAGCGTCGGCAACGAGCAGAAGGTGGAGGTCTTCGTCAATCTCGCCCGGCGGTTGCAGTCGCTCGTGCACCGCGAGATCCAGCTGCTCGACGAGTTGGAGAACGAGGTCGAGGACCCGGAACTACTCAAGGGGCTCTTCCACGTCGACCACCTGGCCACCCGGATCCGCCGGCACGCCGAGAACCTCGCGGTCCTCGGCGGCGCGATCTCCCGGCGGCAGTGGTCCAACCCGGTCACCATGACCGAGGTGCTGCGGTCGTCGATCGCCGAGGTGGAGCAGTACCCCCGGGTCAAACTGGTGCCGCCCATCGACGGGACGCTCCACGGGCACGCCGTGGCGGACGTCATCCACCTGCTGGCCGAACTGGTCGAGAACGCCACGCTGTTCTCGGCCCCGGACACCCAGGTGCTGCTGCGCGCCTCGCACGTCACGGCCGGCTTGGCGGTGGAGGTCGAGGACCGGGGGCTCGGCATGCCGGTCGCCGAACAGAACAAGATGAACGCCCTGCTCGGCGACCCGGACCAGGTCAACGTCGCCCACCTGCTGCAGGACGGGCGCATCGGACTCTTCGTGGTCTCGGCACTCGCCCGTCGGCACGGCATCGCGGTCCGCCTGCAGTCCAACATCTACGGGGGCATCCAAGCCGTCCTCGTACTGCCGCAGGGCCTGCTCGGCGGCGGCGCGGGTGCCACCGGGCCGACGGAGCGCCCCATCGTCGAAGGACACACCGACGATCCGTCGACGGCTCCCGCCGGCGCAGCGGGTCCGAAACACGCCGCACCCCGACCCGCGGCCCATCCCGTCGTCGACACACCGCACTCCGGCACTCCGCGCACGCTCACCTACGCGGCGAGCGTGCCGGTCACCCCGCCCCGGCAGCAGCAGCCCGAAGTGGAAGCCCTGTCCGGGCGGCTCCCGGTGCGTCGCAGTCACCCCGAACGGCCGCCCCACCCCGACCCGTCGGGCGCGTACGCCACGGGGGACCAACCCGCCATCGGACCGACGCCACCTCCCGGCGCCCGGAACCCCCCCGCCGGCGGTGCGTCGTCCGGGGCGGAGGCCCGGACGGCTCCGGGTGGCATCGGCCGTCCGCAGCTGCCGAAACGGCGGGCGCAGGAGCACCTGATGCCCCAACTGCGCACTGCCCCGGCGCCCCGCAAGCCTGCCGAGGAGCAGGCCCTGCACGACCCCGGCCTCATGGCGGCCTTCCAGCGGGGCATCGGTCTCGCCGAGTCCCAGGCACCGGGCGGCGCCTCCCCTGCCCAACCGTCCCACGACCCCCTCGAACCGCACCAACAGGACGACACGTACAAGGAGTAGATGCACCATGGCGAGCGATGTGCCGACCGGCCATTCCTCGGATCTCGACTGGCTGCTGAGCGGCTTGGTCCAGCGGGTGCCGTACACCCGGAACGCGGTTCTGCTCTCTTCCGACGGCCTGGTGAAATCCGTCCACGGACTCGACACCGACAGCGCCGATCACCTGGCCGCCTTGGCTTCCGGGCTCTACTCGCTCGGCCGCAGCGCGGGCACCCGGTTCGGCGAGGGCGGGGAAGTGCGCCAGGTCGTGGTGGAGCTCGACACCAGCCTGCTGTTCGTCTCGACCGCCGGTTCGGGCACGTGCCTCGCCGTGCTGGCCGGGCGCGAGGCGGATGCGGCGGTTCTCGGCTACGAGATGGCGATGCTCGTCAAGAGCGTCCGGCCGTACCTGGTCACACCCGCCAGACAGTCCGCGGGGGCGCCGGGCGCCACGGGGGTCTGACGTGCCGGCCCCCAAGGACGGGCCCTGGATCGATGACGCGGCCGGCCGTCTCATCCGCCCCTACACGGTGAGCGGCGGCCGCACCCGTCCGTCGGCCGCCCTCGACCTGCTCTCCTTGGTGATGGCCACCGGCACGGTTCCGCAGGGGGCGCTCGCGCCGGAGCACACCGTGGCCCTCGGCCTCTGCGACGGTCCCACGTCCGTGGCGGAAATCGCGGCCCACTTGGGGCTACCGGCGGTCGTCACCAAGGTGCTCCTCTCCGATCTCGTGGACTGCGGGGCGGTCACCGCGCGGGCACCCCGCTTCCAAGAACCTCACACCGACCGTTCCCTGCTGGAGGCAGTGCTCGATGGCCTACGACGACGGCTCTGAACACCGGCCCCCGATCGTCCCCGGAGCCACCGACGGACCGGCAGGCAGCCCCGAACCCTTCCCCACCGCCCTCAAGATCCTCGTCGCGGGCGGATTCGGGGTGGGCAAGACGACCTTCGTGGGAGCGGCCAGCGAGATCGAGCCGCTGAGCACCGAGGAACTGCTGACCACGGTCAGCGTCGCCACGGACAGCTTGGTGGGGGTGGAGTCCAAGACGACCACCACCGTGGCCATGGACTTCGGAAGGATCACCCTCGACGACCGCCACGTGCTGTACCTCTTCGGCACGCCGGGCCAGGAGCGCTTCTGGTTCATGTGGGACGAGCTCTCCGAGGGAGCGCTAGGAGCGGTGGTCCTCGCTGATACGCGTCGTTTGGAGGACTGTTTCTCTGCCGTGGACTTCTTCGAACGGCGCGGCATCGGATTCCTGGTCGCCGTCAACGAGTTCGACGGTGCGTACCGCTACGAACCGGACGAGGTACGGACCGCGGTCGACCTGAAGCCGGACGTTCCCGTCGTGCTCTGCGACGCACGGAACGCAAGCTCCGGGATCCAGACCCTCGTCACCCTCGTCCAGTACCTGCTCACCACCACCACGGCACCGGGAGCGGCGCCGAGCTACGGAGCCCGTCATGACCTATGACCCGACCGGCCACCTACTGCTGACCCCCGTCGATAGGGAGGCTCCCGCGCGGGTCCAGCGGCTTCGCCAGTTGGGGCTGGGAGATCGCCCCGATCCGGCCTTCGACGCGTTCGCCCACAAGCTCGCGAGCGTCACCGGAGCGCCCTACTCGATGGTCAACTTCATCGATGAGCGGCGGCAGTTCTTCGCGGGTCTGCACACCCCCGCGGGCACCCAGGCGGGCCGCGACCCGGGTGCGGCGACCGCCGCGGCGGTTGGCGACGTCAGCCGGTTCATGGCGCGTGATCACGGCTACTGCCCGCATGTGGTGGTCCGGCGCAAGGCGCTCGTGCTGGAGGACGTCTGCGACTATCCGCGGTTCGCCGGCAACCCCGTCGTCGACGAGATCGGCATCCGCTCCTATCTGGGGGCTCCGCTGATCGACCGCACGGGAATCGCCCTGGGCACCATCTGCGTGGTGGACACCGAGCCGCGTCCTTGGGGGCGGCCGGGCCTGGAAACCATCAAGTCCCTCGCGGCGGAACTGGTCGGCCAGATCCACCGCCGTGAGGACGCGAGTCCGTGACCTGCGCTCGGTGGTGACGTCCCCGGGGAGCGACCGTCGCTCCCCGGGGACGTGGTGCGTGCCCGTGACGTGGCATGGGCATCAGACGAGGGCCTCCGCCCGCGTCGCGTCGGCCAGCCGCTCCGACCACTGGCCCTGTGCCGTCCCCAGGGCCACTTCGGCGAGCCGCAGCAACTGGACGTCGGACGTGCCCGCGGGCGCGCAGATGTGGTGTGCGTCGCGGAGGTACCGCTCGATGGGGCGGTCCGTGAAGAGCCCGGCCGCCGCGTGGACCTCCATGGCGTTCCGCGCCGAGTCGAGGGTGGATTCGACGTTGACCAGCTTCGCGTTCATCAGCTCGGCGTCACAGGCGAGTCCCTCGTCGAGCAGGTGCACCGAGTGGTACGCCGCGAGCCTGGCCGTCATCAGCCGGGACTGGATCTGCCCCAACTTCATTTTCACCGACGGGAGTTCGTGAAGGGGTTTGCCGTAGCGGTGACGGTCGACGCAGAAGCGCGTGGTCTCCTCCAGGATCGCCTGGTGGAGCCCGAGTGACACGGCCGTGAGGTTGGCGCGTCCGTAGAGGACGCTCGACGAGTAGGCGACGGCGAGTCCGTCGCCCTCCTGCCCCAGACGGTTGCCGCGGGGCACACGGCAGTCCTCGAAGGACAGCTCGCCGAACCCGAAGCCATGCAGGCCCATCGTGGGCTTCTGCTCGCCCGTGCTGAGGCCCCGTCGGTCCGACTCGACGAGGAAGGCGGTGAGACCACGGGAACCAGGCCCGGTTCTCACCACCACACCGTGCAGATCACCGACATGACTATTGCCGACATATACTTTTCGGCCATTGAGGACGTAGTCATCTCCGTCCCGCACGGCGGTGGCGCTCATCCCCAGCACGTGGCTGCCCGACTCGGGCTCCGTGACCGCGATCGTGGGTAGGCATTCCCCTGCGGCGATGACCGGGAGCCAGGTCTTCTTCTGCTCGTCGCTACCGAAGTGGACAATCTTGGCCGCGCCCAGTTGCGAGGCCTGGACCATGGCACCCATGGCGCCGCTGACGCGCGACAGCTCCTCGATGATGATGGTCTTGGCGAGGTGACCGACCCCCATGCCGCCGTGGGCCTTGCTGATCGTGGCACCCAGCCAGCCCTGCCGGGCGATCGTCCTGGACAGTTCGTGGTGGACCGTGCGCGCGGCCTCCATGGCGGCTATTCGCGGGCGGATCTCGCACTCCGCGAAGTCCCGTACCCGGTCTCGGAGCTGATGGTGAAGTCGACTGGCGAAGTACCCGTCCATCGCGAGCCCTCCTCTGCGAAACGCCTGCTCGGGCGGGTGTTCGAGCAGGTGGTGCATCGGCATGGTCCCGTCCCGTACGGGCCGACCACCTCATGGTGTTGATCGCCTATGAGCCGGACAACATCGTCGTCAAGTTTGGCTGAAATACGGTTCATTGACGTTTGATTGGAATTCTGACCTCCGTGGTAGCGGCCCGTACGGTCCTATCCGTAGGGCATTCCCTCACGGCCACTTCCTGCCACGTGTCGTCGGCAAAGGTTTCGTGGGCATGTGGCACTGAGGGACACGGACCTGCGCCCGATGTGCGCGAGTACGGTGGCGAGCCTGCACAAGGGCGGTCGACACCAGCACGGAAGCCGGCGGACCCCGTTTCTGGAGCACCGGCGTACGGATGCGACGCCGGGCGCGCGCCCCTGCGCCGGGCGCCCGTAGCTCTTCCCAGGCATGGCCCTCCTCGCCGTGGCCGAACGGACCGCCGCCGCGGCGGGCGGGATGCTCCTGGCGCTCGGCACGAGCCCCGTAGCCCGGCGGACCGGCCGCTCCAAGCGCCTGCCGTCGGGTTGAGACCCCTGCCCAGGGCCGCGGCGTACGGGTGGGGCCGAGGGCAGGGGGTGTGACCGGCGGCAACCGGGGGAGGCGGAGAAGAGGACCCGACGGCGGGTCCGTACGCCCAGGCGCTGCGCCTGGCGTGCACGCACGGAGTGCGTACGGTCGCCCGGTGGGCGGCGGGCACCCCGAGAACGGGCGTACCCCGGACGAAGGAGGCCGGACCGCATGACCGCGACCTTGTACCGCCCCGGACAACTCCACGCCGCCGACGGCGTGCAGATCGCCACGTACAGCTGGCTGCCCGAGAGCGGCCGGCCGCGAGCCCTGGTGCAGATCGCCCACGGGGCTGCCGAACATGCACTGCGGTACGACCGGTTCGCCCGGTACCTGGTGGCCCAGGGGTACGGGGCGATCGCCTCCGACCACCGAGGGCATGGTGCGACGGCGCAGGCTACCGGGGGCTTCGGAGTGGCGGAGACCCCGGCAGCCGCGCCGGACGCGGACTACGACAGTTGGCGTGCGATCGTCGAGGACCTGCGCGCCGTCGGCGACCAGGCGCGGCTCCTGCACCCGGGTGTTCCCGTGGTGCTGCTGGGGCACAGCCTCGGTGCCATGCTCGGCCGCCACTACGCCCAGGAGTACGCCGACGACCTCAACGGACTGGTCCTGTTCGGAGCCTTCCGCACCCTGCCCGGCGCCCGGCAGGAAGAGGCCCTCGCCCGTCTGGAGCGGGAGGTGGCCGAGAACGGCCGCGACGCGCCCTCCTCGTACCTCCCCGACCTCTTCGCCTCCTTCAACGACCCGTATCCGCACCGTACCGGCTTCGAATGGCTCTCCCGCGACGAGGGCGAGGTGGATGCGTACGCCGTGGACGAGCGGTGCGGGTTCGCCCTCAGCGCCGGGCTCGCCCTGGATTGGGTGCGGGCCGTGGACCGGATCAACGAGCCGGATCGTGCGGACCGCACTCCCGCCGACCTGCCGGTTCACGTCGCCGTGGGTACCGAGGACCCGTGCCACCAGGGGCTGTCGCTCGTGTACGAGCTCCTGGAGGAGTTCCGCCGTGCCGGAACGGAGGACCTGAGCTGGAAGAGGTACCAGGGGGCCCGGCACGAGATCCTCAACGAGACGAACCGGGAAGAGGTGCAGGAGGACCTGGTGTCCTGGCTCGACAAGCACGTGTGACGCTCCCCGCGTCACCCTGCTACTCCGCGTCACCCTGCTAGTCCGGGCCGCCCCGCCCTCCGGTCGGTCGGCGAGCACGGACGTCGGGCTCCGTCGGCACCGCCACGGTTCGCCCTTCCCCACCGACGCGCCGACGTAAGCGCGGGTGCGTCCTTCCGGTCGGGGAGTGGCGGCGCTCGCCCGGGACCTGCCGCGTCCGGGCCGGGGCTCCCCGAGGGGGCCCTTCTCCTCGCCCGATGACGACGACGGCCCGGCGAGTGGGCTGGCGCCGGGTGGACGGCCGCGCGCGGCTGATCGGCTCCCCGCCGGGCGGCGTCCCCCACTGCGCCCGGCCGGGGCGGCGGAAGCGCGGGGGTGCCGGTGGAGTGAAGTACGTCACGCGCAGTAGTGCCCGGCCGATGCCGGGTGCCTGCGGGGCGAGCACTCCGAGTGGATCTTTTGTGCGGCTTCGTTCCCTCTGTGACGCCCGGTGCGGAGCCACGGACCCCCGCCGGGCATCCGGTTCCCGTGCACCGTCACGGAGCCCCTCGCGTCGCTCCCACCTCAGCAATCCCTGTCGTCCCGGTGGCTCGGGAGGGCTCCGTAAGCGTTCCGAAAACCCCCTCTGTCAAGGGCAGTTGACGGAGAGTCACTGTGCCACGGAGAGGCGATTTACGCGAGGTGTTCACCACACTTCCCGTGTTCGAGGACGGGAACCCGCACGGTTCCCCCGTCCGTCTACCCGGTGGGTCGGATCCGTTGTGACGGCGTTCACGGTCGACCCGGTCCGATGTAACGGAACGTAGTGAGTTCCCTACATCCACGGCACGTACTGTTACGTGTGCACAGACAGACGACGAAGGAGACTCATGCGACCGTTCGTACTGAACTACGTACTTCCGGCCGAGAGTCCAGTGGTCACGATCTCATACACCTACGACTCCGCCCTCCAGTTGAACGTGCTGCCGGATGGGCGGCCCGCCATCGACGACAGTGCACTGATCCTGGCCACCGGGACCACCACGTCCACGGCCGGTTCCAAGACGCACTTCGACGACTGACCGAGCCGGCGCACCGATGACTGTGCTGATCCTTACGTGTCGGCAGGACGTCACCGCGGACATGGTGGTCGCGAAACTGCATGACCGGGGCGTCCCCCTCGTGCGTCTGGACCCCGCAGACGTGCCGGGTGAGGCGGCGCTCTCGGCCGAGTACGTCCGCGGTGACTTCTACGGGCACCTCTCGACCGACGGCCGCCTGGTGAGCATGGGCGCTCTGCGCTCCATATGGGTGCGCAGGCCGGGTGAACCCGCTGCTCACGCTCCCGAGCCCTCCGAATGGCTGACCGCCGAGACTGAGCAGGCCCTCTACGGGATGCTCTATTCCGCCAACGTACGGTGGATGAACCATCCCTGTGTGTCCGCGCAGGCCCGCTGCAAACCTTGGCAGCTGGGGCTGGCGCACCGGAGCGGGTTCGCCGTGCCACCCACGGTGATCACCACCTTTCCCCGAGTCGCCCGTCAGTTCGCCCTCCAGTACCAGGACATCGTGGTGAAGGCCGCCTCCGGTCCGCCGAGCGGGGACCCGCCCGTCGCGCTGCCCACGACCCGCATCGGACCCGACACCGACTTCTCCGGCGTTTCCGCCGGTCCCACGCTCCTGCAGCAGTACGTACCGAAGAAGGCCGACATCAGGCTGACCGCGGTCGGGGGACGACTGTTCGCCGCCCGGAAGGCCGCCGTTTCGGGACAGGTGGACGGCCGCTACGGGGACACGGGTCAGCCCTGGGAGCCGGTGGACGTACCCGACCGCATCGCCCGGGCCGTGCGGGACTACACGAGTCTCGCCGGACTCGCCTACGCGGCCTTCGACTTCGCCGAGGACGACGAGAACGTCTGGTGGTTCCTGGAGTGCAACCAGGGGGGCCAGTTCGGGTTCATCGAACTCGAGACCGGGCAGCCCATCGCGGAGGCGGTTGCCGCGTGGCTCGCCCCGTCGGTGCGGGAGACCACCTGATCGGGCGGCTCCGGGAACTCGGCTCTGCCGGCGCCGCCCGTCGTCCGCCCGCAGCGCGTTCAACGCCGCAGGAAGGCGCCGATCCGCTCCCGCAGGCCGGCCCGGTCCAGACCGTGCGCCACCAGGTGGTCCTCGATCCGCCCGTACCGGCGCAGCTCCTTCCTCCCCACGCCCACGCCGAGGACGCGGTGCGGCACGTCGGCGAGCGCGTCGTTGGCCTCCGCAGTCGAGGTGCCGGCCAGGTACGGCTCGACGATCACGACGTCGGCCGGCCCGGCGCCCGTCGCCCGGCGCAGCGCGGGCCCGTCGAAAGGCCGCACCGTCGTCGCGTACAGCACGGCCACGTCCATGCCCTCGGTCGCCGCGAGGACGTCGTCCAGCATCGGTCCAACGGCGATCACTACTCCGGCGTTGCCTTCTCGCACGGTCAGGAAGCCGGCTCCGGCCACGTTCCGGCTCCGGCTGTTGGACTGGACCGACAGCCGTACGTACACCCGATCGTCCCCCGCTCCGACTGCCTCCCGCAGGAGGGTCTCCGCCTCGTCCGGATGCCCCGGCACGTGGACCGTCCAGTCGTCGAGGGTGTCGAGCAATGCCACGTCGCCCGGTGCCATGTGCGTGAAGCCGCCCGCGGGCCAGTCGTACGATGCACCGGCGCTCACCAGCACCCCACCCGTCCCCTGGTGTCCGAAGTCCAGCTTGACCTGCTCGAACGGCCGCTCCACCAGGAAGCTGGCGAAGGTGTGGACGATCGGTCGCAGTCCCGTCAGCGCGAGGCCGCCGCCGACGCCGATCATCAGCTGCTCCCGGATGCCGACGTTGATCACCCGGTCGGGATGCGCCTGCTCGGCCCGCTGGAAGCCGTCCCTGCTGATCTCGGCGAGGACGAGCGCGAGCCGCGGGTCCTCGTCGAGCAGTCGTGTCGTGGTCGCGATGAATCGATCACGCATCGTGTCCATCGGTGGTGTCCCCTCGTCCGTGTCTGCTCGTGCGGGTGTGCTCGTGCGGGTGTGCGTCAGGCGTTCTTGGACTCGACCCGGGCCACGACCGCCAGCGGACGCCCGGGGTGGGGCGTGGTGAAGGCCGTGTACATCGCCTCGTGATCGCGCCCGTCCACGGTCCGTGCGGACCAGCCGGCGGCTTCGAACCGCGAGGCGATGCCGCCCGGCCACCCGTGGCTGGCGGACGCGTTGTCGATCACGAGGGTGTGCAGCTGCTCGAGCCCGGTGGGCCCGGCGTAGGCGAGGGCCTCGTGGTTGCTGCCCTCGTCCAGCTCCGCGTCCCCTATCAGCACCCACACCCGGGGCCCCGCGAGCCCCTGGGCCCGTAGCCCGAGCGCCGTCCCGACGGCCAGCGGCAGTCCGTGCCCGAGCGACCCGCTCCCGATCTCGACGCCCGGTACGAGCACCCGGTCCGGGTGGTGTCCGAGCGGCGAACCGTAGCCGCCGAAGTCGGCGAGCAACGCCTCGTCGAAGAACCCCTTCGCCGCCAGGATGGCGTAGTACGCCATGGGGCCGTGCCCCTTGGACAGCAGGAACCTGTCCCGGTCCGGTGCGTCCGCGGTCCCCGGGGCAACCCGCAGCACCCGGTCGTAGAGGACCCAGAGCGCGTCCAGGGTCGAGGTGGCGGCCGGACCGTGCTTCTCGTCGCCCGTCATCAGGCCCATGAGGCGGTCGAGGTCCGGGTAGCCGTACGCGGAGCCGTGTCCTGAGGCAAGAGCGTGGGCTCGGGCGTGGTCGTGTGCCGTGGTGGGACTCGTGCTCGTCATGGAACCCACCGTGCAACGTCAACCGCGCTTGAGGTCAACGGGCAATCGGTTCGTGACCACCCAGGGAAGTGCGGTATGGTTCTCGTGCGCGTTCGGCCGGGGGAAACCCCAGGTCAGCGGGCATCGGGACGTGGCGCAGCTTGGTAGCGCACTTGACTGGGGGTCAAGGGGTCGCAGGTTCAAATCCTGTCGTCCCGACGGAAGCTCTGCTTCGTCGTTGCAGGTCAAAGGGCTCTTCCTCACCATGTGAGGCGGAGCCCTTGATCGTTTTCCGGGGGCACGCGCCACACGTGGTCACACGCGCCTGACGATCACGCGGGCTCAGGATGCGGGCAGACGTCCGAGCGGCAAGGGGTGACGAGCGTCGTGTACGACACAAGGCGCCGCCGGACCTCGGCGGGCGGGATCAGGGCTGTCCCGTACGGCGGCGCAGGGTCCGGAAGGCGGCCAGCGCGAACAGCGCCGCCATCGCGGCCACGAGGGCGCTCTCGGCGAGTTGGTAGGGCCAGTAGTCGCCTGCCTCGAGGGAGTTGACCAGGAAGGAGTCCGTCGGCAGCAGGTCGTAGAACTGGAGGCCGAACACGCCACCCCCGTGCATGCCTTCCACCTTCGATCGGGCCGGGACGTCGAGCAGCAGAGCGGCGCGCGAGCGGACCAGAACGGCGACCACCAGCCAGGTCAGGACGGGCGCGGCGATGAAGGCCGGCCACATGCGGCGCAGGGCGGTGCCGGTCAGCGCGCCGGCTGCGACGCCGAGCAGCACATAGGCCACGGTGACCGGGCCGATCGTGAAGTACGCGGTCTGCCGGTCGATGCCGTAGGTGAGCAGGTCGAGGTCGAGGGCGTGCACGACGGTGAAGCGGTACAGCACCGCCAGGGGCAGCAGGAGGGCGGTGAAGAGCACCGCCAGGCCCGTCCAGCGTGCGGCGAACCACCGCCGTGCGGAGACCGTCTGCGCGAGGGTGAGAGCGAACCGACGCGTTCCCCACTCCCCGCCGGTCAGCAGACCGGTGATCGCCGCGGCGCAGAGGGCCGGCATGAACGCTATGCGTTCCCCGTCCGCGAGCAGCTTCGCGGTCATGCTGTGCGCGTCGTGCGTATAGCGCCCGAAGTGGTACGCGTGGTCGCCCACTTGCTCGCGCAGGCCCACGGCGTCCGCCCATTCCTGGTAGTGCTGCACCAGCAGGGCACCGAAGGCCAGGGCGGTCAGGAAGAGGACGAGTGCGAGGGGTGCCAGCTGCCGCACGACGATCCGTGCGAGCGGCCGGTGCTCACCGGTCGAGTGGGGCTTCGGCGAGGTCGTGGTGTCGGGGGAGGTGCTCATGAGCTGAATTCCTTGACGTGCCGCGCGGAGGAGGGGGCGAGGTCGGGGAGTCCCGGGGCGTTGAGGCCGGCGAGGACCAGCTCCTCCAGGGATGGGCTGCGGACCTCCCAGTCGTCGGGGGTCGGGGAGGTGGTACGGATGAGGGCGCTGGTGCCGCGTCCCACGGGGCGGGACTCGAGGACCGTGTGGCCGGCGAGCCGTTCGGCGCCGCCGGGGAAGGTGACCACGGCGTGGTCGGCGAGGAGTCCTTCGACGTCGCCGCACAGGCGGGGGCGGCCCTGGTCGAGCACCAGGAGGTGGTCACAGACGTCGGACAACTCGGAGATGATGTGCGAGGACATGATCACCGTGCTGCCGGTGTCGGCGACATGGGCCATGAGCAGGCCCATCACCTCCTGACGGGAAACCACGTCCAGGTCCGCCATCGGCTCGTCCAGTAGCAGCAGGTCGGCCCGCTTGCCGAGGGCGAGAGCCAGGGCGACCCGGGTGCGTTGGCCGCCGGACAAGTCGCCTATCCGCTCGCGCCGGTGGAAGCGCGGCAGGTCAGCGGCTCGCTCGGCCAGCTCCGCGTCCCAGTTGCCTTGGTTGGCCCGTGCGCCGTAGCGGAGCGTCTCGGCCACGGTGAGCCGCGGGAAGAGCGGGCGGTCCTGGGCGAGGTAGGCGACCCTCGGATGACCGGTCCTGGGGGGTTCCCCCAAGATCTCGAGAGCCCCGGCGGTGGGTCTCTCCATACCGGCCGCCATCTCCATCAGCGTGGACTTTCCGGCGCCGTTGGTCCCGACCAGGGCGCAGACCGCGCCTGCCGGGATGCTGAAGGTGCAGTCGTCGAGGGCGGCCGGGCCCCTGCGCCGGTACCTCTTGGTGGCGCCCTGAGCGGCGAGGGCCGCCTCAGGGCTACTGGTGCTGGGTGGCATCGCTTTCCTTCGGTGAGTAGAGGTCGTCGAGTGCGGCGGTGAACAGCGCGACCAGGTCGTCGCGTTCGAGTCCGGCGGCGCGGGCGCGGGTGGCTACGTCGGCGAGTTCGGCTCGCCACGGCGAATCCGCCGAGGAGCTGCCGAGCGTGCCCACCACGAACGTCCCGTGCCTGCGTCGGGTCTCGACCAGGCCCTGGTGTTCGAGCTCGCGGTACGCCTTGAGTACGGTGTTGGGATTGAGCGCCGTCTCCTCCACCACCGCGCGAGCGGTGGGCAGGCGGTCGCCCGGCCCCAGCAGACCCAGGCGAAGGGCTTGCTGGACCTGGTGGACGATCTGGAGGTAGCTGGCGACCCCGCTCCGCCGGTCGATACGGAAGGAGAACACCACTGCCGACCCCCATTGCATCAATGAACTAGTGGAATGATGCATTGGCGTCCCGGTCGCGTCAAGCGCCGCCCCCCGGGGCTTCGTGGCGGACCCTCGTGGCGGGCCCCTTTCCCGGGTGCCGCGTACGCCGGGTTCATCCCTGGCGGGTGTGTCGGGTGCGGCCGACGTGCTACCGCACCGTTCCTCGGCCCGGGTCGGCCCGGTGCTTTCGCCCGTCCCCGCGACGCACGGCGCGGCCCGGTCTCCGATCCGTACGGGCCGACACGGCATCGGGCACCCTCCGGATGACCGGACGGCCCTGTACGGGGCGCCGCCACACCCGGCGGCGTGGCCGGGTCAGCTGCCCACGGTGCCGGCCGCGATGCGCCGGCCGCGGGTGGCGTCGACGACGATCGGGATGCCGTCCGGGATCTGCCCCTTGAGGGCCGCCAGCAGCGTGTCGATCGGCGGGAGGTCCGCCGGGGAGCGGACGTGTACGTAGATCGTCCGGGACTGCGCCTCCACGCTGGTGACGTAGGCGCCCCGCTGGGGCGCGAGCCAGGCGTCGGCCGCGCTCTCGACCCGGCCCGTCCACGTGTTGAGCAGCAGGGTGAGCGCGGTGTTGGCCGCGAGCGGGAGGGACACCGCGGTGAGCAGCAGCCCGAGCATGATGTGCGCCCGGCGGGTGGGACGTACGGTCCGGTCGTGATCGCCCGCGCCGTACGCGAGCGCGGCGAACACCACCATGCCCGCGAACACCAGGGCGAGGAGGTTGGAGAGGAACAGCACCAGTGCTCCGAGCGCGAGCCATCCGGCGCGCTGCCCCAGGCACACCCCCACGACGACCAGGGGCGGGACGAGCGAGATGGCGATCGCGACGCCAGGCAGCACGGCGGCGACGTCCTTGCGCGCGAGCGCCACGGAGCCGGCGAAGCCCGTCGCCAGGGCCGAGAGCAGGGCGAGGAGGCCCGGCGACGTGCGCGAGGTGACCTCGCTGTTGGACAGCAGGTCGTAGTTGCCGGGCAGGACCAGGGAGAAGGCCCCGCCGACGACGATCACCAGCAGGGCGCCGATGAGGACGTATCTGACGGCCCCGGTGCGGCGGCGTTGGAGGGTGCCCAGCGCGATGCCCATGATCGGGGTCGACATCGGCGCGATGATCATCGCGCCGATCACCGTGGCCGTCGAGTTCGTGAGCACCCCGCAGGCGGCGATCACCGACGACAGTGTGAGCATCGTCCAGAACGCGGATTGCTTTGCCCGCGTGTCTCCCGATGACAGGTCGAGGTCGTGTGCCAAGTCATCCAGAGAGCGGCGTTGGTTGTCGGGCAGGACGCGCTGGCGGACTCCGTTGAACATGAAGCGAGTATTGGCCCGGCGGTCGAGGCTGTCCGGCAGGACACGACGACGGTTTTCCCGGCCGGCGCCGTCGGCGGGCACGCGCCGCGCCGGCCGATGCATCCGACGGTGGTCACGACCTCGACGTCCATGGCGGACGTCCGGTGCTGGGGACGGGCTCAGTCGCGTCGTACCACCAGCCGGTACGCGTTGCACAGCCCCAGCCGCCCGGCGAACGGGGCGACCACGTGGTCCAGGAGGGCTGCGAGGGCGAGCACTGGGGCGCCCGCCAGCAGCACCGACGTGCGCAGGGCGCGGCGCGCGGTGCCCGGTCGGGCCGGGAGCCACGGCAGGTCGTCGCGGGGGGCGACCTCGTCGAGGGCCAGCCAGACGGCTGCCACCAGGTCCACCGGCTCGTGGGCCGGGGCGTGCTGCTCCGCCATCACCGTGAAGCCGAGCCCGGTCAGCGCCCGGCGGAGGTTGCGCACCGGCGCGAGGTGCAGGTGCTGCGGCTGGAGCCAGGGCAGCCACCACCGGCCGAGCAGCCGGGCGTAGTGGCTGCCCGGATCGGGGACCTCGAGGACCAGGTGCCCCCCGGTACGCAACGCCGTGTGTGCGGCCCGGAGCTCCCGCAGCGGATCGGTGCAGTGCTCCAGGTAGTGGAACATGCTCACCACGTCGTACTCCCCCGTGATGGGCGGGGTCGACTCGGTGAAGCTGCCGCGGTATCCGTGCTCCACGCGGCCGGCACGCTCGGCCAGCTCGGCGCCGTCCGACCGGTCGAGGCCGTCGAACGTGACGGCGGGGAATACGGACCGAGCCGCCTCGCAGAAGTGGCCGTGTCCGGTGCCCACGTCGAGCCAGTTCTTCGCGTTCCCGACGTACGGTCGCACCGATTCGGCGCGCCGCCGGTAGGACTTGCTGCGTCCGCCGAACACGCCGTCGAGCTGGCGCTCGCCCAGTCCGTCGTAGAAGTCGCGGTAGTAGAAGTCGAGCCCCCGGGCGTTGAGCCGGGGGTTCTGGAAGAGGTGACGGCAGTCGTGGCAACGGTCGATCCCGAACGACCCCGGCTTGTGCTGGAGCAGGTCCGCGGTGCGCAGGTGTCCCCCGATCCGCGACGAGCCGCACCAGGGGCAGGTGTGCTGCAGCGGTTCGAAGAAGGCCTGTGGTCCGTCGGCCAGTTCGGCCGCGTACCGGGGGCGCAGGGCGTCAACGGTCTCCTCGCGCGTCTGCCGGGGGCTCATGCGCTGTCCTCCTCGTCGGCCAAGTGCTCCAGATGGACGGCCGCCGCCGCGGCTCCACCTGCAGAACGGAATGCCGAGCCGATCGCCCGGGCCGCGGCACGGTATTCGGGTGCGTGCAGCACGGCGTCGACGGCCGCGCCGATCCGGTCGGCCGTGGCCCGTCCGAAGCGCACCCGAACTCCAGCGCCAGCTTCGGCGACCTGCGCGGCGATCACCGGCTGGTCGTCCCTGATCGGCGCGACGACCAGGGGGACGCCGTGCCACAGCGCCTCGCACACCGTGTTGTGACCGCCGTGGCAGACGACGGCGTCGGTCTGCTGCAAGAGGGCCAGTTGCGGAACGACGGGGACGGCCAGCACGTCCTTGTCGTCCGGATGGCCCGAGAGGACGTTCTCCGGGTCGACGACGACGGCCTGCACCCGGTCGGCACGGGCTCGCAGTGCCCTACTGCACTCGCTGAGGAAACGGGCGCCGACGTCGGTGTTCGCCGTGCCGAGCGTGACCAGCACGGTCGCCCGGTCCGGGTCGAGTCGGTCCCAGGGGAAACCCGTGGGGGAGGGGCGGTCGGCCACGGACGGGCCGACCCAGCGCGTCCTCACCGTGGCCCGGGCCGGCGGGCCGGCCAACTCCTCGGTGGTGAACGCCAGTACCAGGTGCGGTGAGAAGCGTGGGTCCGCCGTGCCACCGGGGTCACCGATGCGCTGCCGCAGCCCCCGCAGGAGGGTCTCGTTCCAGGCAGCGACCTTCGGCATGGACGCCAGCACGTCGGCGAACTCCGCGGACGTGCTCGCCGACGTCGCCCACGGCACGCCGAGACGCTCCGCCACGAGACCGCCCGCCAGCGCCTGCTGGTCGGCGACCACGACGTCGGGGCGAAAGGCCGCCATCGCGGTGTGCACGCCGTCGGCCATCTCCTCGGCGAGGGGCACCAAGAAGTGCTCCCACAGGAAGCGCAGGGCTTCGGGGCCGCGGATCTCCGCCGGTCGGACCGGTCGCGTCCCGTCGTCCCAGCTCGCCGGACACGGGAAGACCTCCGTCCGGTCGCCGACGAGCCGGTGCACCAGTTGCGGCACTCCGCACCAGGCCACCCGGTGCCCACGGGACGTCAGTTCCGCGGCCACGCCCACCAGGGGGTTGATGTGTCCTACCAGCGGCGGCACCACGAACAGGTAGCGGCTCACCGGGCGTTCACCTCCACGGACGCGGTGGGACGACGGACCGCGTGGCGGTGCCGGTCGATCCAGTCGAGAACGAGGTCGCGCACCAGGTTCGGGGCTTCCACCAGGACGGAGTGCTCGTGACCGGGCAGCGTCACCGTCCGGCACGCGGGGAGCAGGGCGCGCAGCCGCGGTGCCTGCTCGGCGAGATCGGAGTCGGCCCCGTAGAGCGCGAGGACCGGACACGACAGCGAGCGGATCGTCGCGTCACCGAGGGTCTCCCCGGCCGGGACGTCCCGCGCGATGCTGGTCTCCCGTACGAGTCTGCCGGCCGCCTTGGCGAGCCGCGCCGTGTGTCCCCCGCGGTGCGTGGCGATCCAGTCCAGCGCGTCCGTCTCGTGCGCCGTCATCTCGTGGCGGACCCGGTCCAGCAGTCCGGAGAGCTTGTGCGACCAAGCGGTGGTGGCCGGTTCGGACTCGATGAGCGAGATGCTCGCCACGCGGTCCGGCCTGCGGACGGCGTAGCCGAACGAGACCGTTCCCCCGAAGGAGTTGCCCACCAGGTGGACGGGGCCGTGGATCCCCAGCCGGCGCAGCAGGCGTTCGAGGTCGCCGACGAACGCGTCGAGGGTGTAGCCGGTTGCCGGCCGGTCGCTGCGGCCGTGCCCCCGGTGGTCGTACATCACGACGTCCAGGCCCGCCTCGGCGAGGGCGGGGGCGATGGTGAAGTAGTAGCTGGCCAGACTGTCGGTCAGCAGTCCGTGCAGCAGGACGACGGTGCCCGTGGCGGGCCGCCCGTCACGTGGGCCGAGGCGCTGGACGTGCAGCCTGATCCGGCCGGTGTCGACGATCGCCATCGTCAGGCCGGTCCTGCGTTCCCGAGGCAGTGGGCGACGTGCTCGACGAGACGGCCCACCGTGAGTTCGATGATCTCCTCCAGCTCCATCGACGCCACGAACTCGGCGAAGTTGACCGTCTGCCCGTACCGGTCCTCCAAATGGCCCGCCAGGGTCACGAGGTCGATGCTCTCGAACTCCAGGTCCCGGGTGAAGCGGGTGTCCATGCCGACGTCGTGGTCGTCGAGCCCGTAGCCGTCGAGCACGAGCTCGATCATGTCGGTGATGTCGGCGAGGATCGCGTCCTGTTCCGCCGACAAGCGGCCCTTCGGCCGAGTGGTGGTCACGTCCCTTCCTCCTCTTCGCTGTCGCGTCCCGGTTCCTCCGTCCACGCCACGACGTAGTCGCGGGGCGGCAGCCCGGGGGGATTGGCCACTTGTTCGCACCGCACCCGGTGCGTGCGCACGGGATCACCGGAGGCGTCCCGCACCTCCACCGTGATCAGGTCGCGCTCCGCGGCCACCACGGCGAAGTCCTTCGGGCGGCCGCCGAATCCGGTTCCCTCGGCCTTGGCCGCTGCTTCCTTGGCCGTCCAGAAACGGGTGAACCACAGGGCGTGCGGTTCTCCGGTCGCCTCCGGGCAGGAGGCGAGCAGGTCGCGTTCGCCGACGCCGAGGGCGGCCGTGACGGTGGCCTGTTCCGGTGCGGCGACCGCCTCGATGTCGATGCCGGGGCCGATCGTTCCGTGCACCGGGCCGGCCGATCGGGGGCGGACGAGGGCGACGCCGGCCTCGGCGCAGTGGGCCAGGGACACGTCGAGCGGTGGCAGGATCCGGCCGTGCACGCCGGTGACGCGGGGCCGGCCCCGCTCGTCGTTGCCCACGCTCAACTCCGCAGGGAAAACGGGCCCTTCGCCGCGGTCCCAGAGCCATCGGCGAACCGCGTCCTTGGCCGCGATCCGACCGAGCAGCCACTGTCGCCGGCCGCGTGGCGCGTGCCGCTCGTAGGCGGACCGCTCGCCGCCGCCCAGCATGTTGCGCATCACGAGTTCGCGCGAGGCGAGGTCGGGCCACCGTTCGTGGACCAACGACCAGCCGCCCGGGCGGTGCGACGACAGTGTGTTGCGCTCCGGGAAGCGCTCGACCGGACGGGTCTGCGGATCGTTGTCGAAGCGCCGGTCCTGCCAGCCGGACAACTGTGCCCACACCGTCCCCGCGGACGTCAGCACGGCGTCCGCCTCGAGCAGCGTGTCGGTGAGGGAGGTGATCCGGACCAGGCAATCCAGCCTCGTGCCGGGTGGCGGTGGGGGGCCGAAGAAGCGCATGTGTCGCATGCGTACGGGGAACACCACGGTCCGCTCGGTGGCGGTCGCCATGATCCAGTAGCCGAGCACCTGGCCGACGTTGTCGAGGAGCGCACCGGGCGCCGGTGGCGTGGTCAGCACGGCGCGGACGTGACGGTCGCCGATCCCCGTCAGCGCGGTGACGCCCTGGTACGCCGGCCCGTGGAACATCCAGCGCCGGTCGTACAACTCGCGTGCGGTGTGCGCTGGTTGACGCTCGGTCCCCGGCGCCGCCGGTCCGGGCGCCGCCGGTGCCGCCGGGTGGTGTTGCGCGAGTTCGACGACCGCCCGGGCGTCCGCACCGAACGACACGGAGACCCGGTTCGGTCCCGAGGGAGTCACGGTGACGGCGACGTCCACCGGCTCCGCGGCCGTCAGCCACCGGTCGAACCGGGCGTCGTGCACGGCGACGGCCCGCATTCCGGGCACGTACTGCTCGGCGGCCTCCATGAGGTGGTGGACGATGGTGGTGGCGGGGACGACCGGCCAGCGGTCACCCACGTCGGGCCAGTCCGGGCGCTGCCGGAAGAAGCAGTGGTCCAGCAGATGGGGCATGGTGTCCGGACCGACATGGACCGTCGTGCGGCCGGCAGGGGCGGCCGGTGCCGCACCGACGCCGGGCGCCCGGACGACCGGGGTGCGGCTGCGACCGGCGGCGGTCCGTGGCGCGGGTGCCACCGAGGCTCTGCCGGGGAGCACGCCGGCCGCGGCGATCACCTCGGCAGCGGTCGCCGACGCGTCCCGCAACAGTGCGTTCAACTCCGCCATCACCGGGTAGCGTTCGGCCGCCGCGGCGAGGACGCCCGCGTCGGCGGGCGGGGCGGGCGCTGCGGTGCCCGCGAGCGCGGGCCGCAGACCGGCGAGGACGTCCGGGGCCAGTGAGACCAGCGCGCCGCCGAGGTCCAGTCGTACGGGCGGTCGCGAGGCGCCGCCAGTGGTGCGGGTGGTCGACGGGGGCACGTCCCCGCCCCGGTCCAGCCGGTCGGGTACCACTTCCGCGCCTTCGGTCCACAGGGCCACGGCCACCCGACGCAGTTGGGCGAGGCCGGACCGGTGCGGGGAGTTGGCCGTGACCACGAGGTGCTCGCGGCCGGCCAGGGTGTCCGCGACCAGCGAACCGAGCTGCCCGGGGCCGGCCTGCACGAAGACCCTGAACCCCGCCGCGTACAGCGCCTCCGTCAGGCTGCGGAACCGGACGGGCTCCAGCAGGTGGCGGACGAACAGCTCCCGAATCGCCGGTTCGTGGACGGGGTAGGGGGAGGCCGTCGTCCCCGACCACACGGGAACGGTCGGCGTGCGCAGGGCGAACCGTTCGGCCGCCGCGCGGAACGGCCCGAGGAGGGGGGCCAGCATCGGCGTGTGGAAACCCGATCGGAACGGGAGCACCCTGCAGAGCACCCCCTCGGCGCGGAGCCCGCGGACGAACGCCTCGACGGCCTCGGGGGGCCCACACACCATCGACTGGCTGGGCGCGTTGTCGTGGGACAAGGTCACCGACCGGTCGCGGTCGGCTGCGAGTCGGGCGAGGACCCGTTCCGCCGGGGCGCCGACGGCCGCGAACGCCAGGTCCGGAACGGTCACGCTGTCCGGGTCGAGGGAGGCCATGAAATCGTCGACCGCCCGCTCCTCGTACAGTCCGGCCGCTGCCATCGCCGTCCACTCGCCGATGCTGTGGCCGGCCACCGCTTCCGGTACCACTCCCATGCGGCGCAGCGCAGCGTCCAGCAGCCGGCCCACGGCGACGACGCCGAGTCCGTGCCGGCCCACGTCGCCGACCGCCGTACGCCCCTCGCCCGGGGACGGGGGCCGGTCCAGACCGAAGTGGTCGGCGACGTCGTCCACGCGGGGCGCGAACTCCCCTTCGAGCCCGGGGAAGACGAAGGCGACGCGCCCCGGCGGATCCGTGCGCAGCAGCGGGCGCGGAGCGAACCACAGGTCGTTGCGTCCGCGCCAGGCACGGCCCTTGGCCACGGCCCTGCGGGCCAGGGCCAGTCGCCGGTCCGTCGGATCGACGATGCCGATGCGGCAGCCTTCGGGGGCGTTCCCCACGCCCGCACGCGCCGTGCCGGCGGCACGTACCGCCGGGTCCTCGGCGTCGAGCAGCCGGGCGAGTTCCTGCGGTGTCGTGGCGGAGAGCAGCAGCACCCGTTCCGGCTCGGACACCGAGACGGCACCGGCCGCCGCCGGGCGCACGGCGACACCGGCCGCAGGGCGCGGTGGTGCGACAGACGGGTGCGGGGTGTGTTCCGGAGCCTGTTCCAGGACCACGTGGGCGTTGATCCCGCCGAATCCGAAGGCGTTGACGGCGGCCCTTCGTACCGGGCTCCCGGGGCGGGACTCCCAGGGGGCCGCGGCTGCGAGCGGTCGGAACCGGGTGTCCGCCAGGGCGGGGTGCGGCTCGTCGCAGTGGAGCGTCGGTAGCAGCGTTCCGTGGTGTACGGCGAGCGCGGCCTTGACCAGCCCGGCCACCCCGGCGGCCGGCATGGCATGACCGATCATCGACTTGACCGAGCCGATCACGGACCGGTCCTCGTGCGCTGGGACCGGTCCGAACACCCGGGCGAGTGTGGTGAGTTCGGCCGCGTCCCCGGCCGGTGTCGCCGTGCCGTGCGCTTCCAGCAGGCCGATCGACCCCGGCTCCGACGGGTCCAGCCCCGCGGCCCGCCACGCCTCGCGCACGGCACGGACCTGCCCGCCGGGGTCGGGGTTGACCAGCCCCGAGGTGCGGCCGTCGCTGCTCACGGCGGTCCCCCTGATCACCGCGTAGATCCGGTCCCCGTCCCGCTCGGCGTCGGCCAGCCGCTTGAGGACGACGACACCGGTGCCCTCGCCGATCAGGATGCCGTCCGCACCTCGGTGGAACGGGCGGATGCGCTGGCTCGGAGAGAGCGCCCGGAGCTGGGAGAAGACGCTCCACAGCGTGATGTCGTGGCAGTGGTGCACCCCGCCCGCCAGCATCAGGTCGCAGCGCCCGGTGGCCAGTTCGCCGACCGCCTGGTCCACGGCGACCAGCGAGGAGGCGCACGCGGCGTCCACCGTGTACGCGGGGCCGCGCAGGTCCAGCCGGTTGGCCACCCGGGAAGCCGCCAGATTGGGCACGAGCCCGATCGCGGACTCCGGCGCTCCGGAGTCGAGCCGGGCGACGAACGCCTCCCGTACCCGCGCGAGTTGTGCCGGCGCCAGATCGGGCAAAAGCTCACCGAGGGTGTGCACGAGCTGTCCCGCCGTACGCACCCGCTGGTCGAGGCGGACCAGCCCGGGAGTGAGATAGCCGCCCCTGCCCAGCACCACGCCGATCCGCTCACGGGGCGGTAACCGCTCCTCACCTCCCGCGTCGGCCAGGGCGGACGCCGCCACGTGGAGGGCGATCAACTGGTCGGGCTCGGTGCCCCGCACGGAGCTGGGCATGATCCCGAACCGGGTGACCTCCACTTCCGCCAGCGCGTCCACGAAACCGCCACGGCGGCAGTACACCTCGTCGGCCGTCGGCGGCCCGGTGGGGGGACCCGGGCGGTAGTAGGCGGCGTCCCAGCGTCCCTCGGGAACGTCGCCGATCGCGTCGACCCCGCCCACCAGGTTGCGCCAGTACGTTCCGAGGTCGGGTGCACCGGGCAGCAGTACCGCCATCCCGACCAGGGCGACCGGTACGGCACGGCCGCCGCCCTCCGTACCGGTGGTCGCACCGGTCCCAGCACGCCCCATCTCACCACCCCGAGGCGGTGTAGACGACGGCTCCGGCCGCGTCATCGCCCCAGGCCAACTCGCGGAGCAGGGCGAGTGCCCCCTCCTCCGGGTCGATCAGGGCGATCCCGCGCCGGGCGTACTCGCGGGCGAGTTCCGGCCCGACCATCCCGGAGTGCACCTGCGAGGGCGCCCAGGGGCCCCAATGGACGGTCAGCGTCCGCCGTCCGGTCCTCGTCCGGCGGTGTTCGCCGAGGCATTCCAGCGCGTCGTTGGCGGCGGCGTAGTCGGCTTGGCCCCGATTCCCGAACACGGCCGACACACTGCCGAAGAGGACCACGAACGAGGGACCTTCCGGCAGTTCCTCGAGCGCGGCCAACAGCGACTCCGCACCGGAGACCTTCGTCGCGTACACCCGCCCGAACGACTCCTCGGACTTCTCGTCGATCAGCCTGTCCTCGACGACGCCGGCCGCGTACACGACGCCGTCGAGGCGTCCGTGCTCGGCGTGGATCTCCTTCACCGCCTGGAGCACCGCCGCGGGCTCACGGCAGTCGGCACTGCGGTAGCGCACTCGGCTGCCGGCGGCTTCGAGCGCCGCCACCGTGGCGGCGATCTCACGTTGGGCGAGGACCAACTCCGCGGCCCGGTCGATCTCGGCGGGGGTGCCGGACCCGCGGGAGGCGAGCAGGGCACGCAGTGCCGCGATGTCCTCGGCGGCCGCGGTCCGGGGGTCTTCCGGCCCGGTCGGGGCGGGCGTCCTCCCGAGGAGTTCGATGCGGCAACGGGACGCGGCGGCGAGCGCGCCGGCGAACGTGGCCGTGATGCCCCGGGCTCCGCCGACCAGGAGCACCACGGACTCGCGGTCGAGTCCGATCGCGGCGGCCTCCGCGGCCCCGTCACCGGCGGGGCCCGCGCCGGTGGTGCCCAGCAGACCGAGCGGTGCCTCGGCCGGTTCCAGGCCGGACCGCCCCGTGGCCCCGCGCAGCACGACCGGTGCCTCGCCCGGGGCCGTCAGCTCGGCGAGCAGTGCGTCGGTGACCCCCTGCGGCGTGAGCAGTTCGGGAGCGCCGTCCGGCTGCAACTCGACCACGCGGGCCGTGATGTCCGGGTACTCGCGGGCGATGGTGCGGAAGAGCCCGTGGAGTCCGGCCGCGCGGGTCGCCGCGGGAGCGGGATCGGCGTGCTGTGCGTGTTCGGCGTACCGTACGGCGAGGATCCGTCCGGGGCGGCACCGCAGTGCGGCCTGCACCACCGGGAAGGCAGCGGGCAGCACGGACGGACCTGCCGCGGCGAGCGGGTCGAGCAACAACACCCCGTCCAGCGGGCCGTCCTGGTCGGTGATGAGGTCCCCGGCGCCGAACCGCAGTGCGGTGGCGCCCAGTTCGGTGAGCCTCGCCGCGAGGGCCGCGGCCGTGCCGTCACCCTGGCCGTCGGCGTCACCGAGCACCGCGAAACGCTTCCCGCCGAGGCTTCCCGTCCCGCCGGCGGCCGATCCGTCCGGCAGCGGGACGGGGCGCAGTCGGAACCGCCTGGGGGCGGTGACCACCGCAGCCGGTGGCTGCGGGGCGGGGTCGGTGGACGGTCCGGGACGCGTCATCCCGGTTTCCTTCGGACCCTCTCCTTCGCCCGGCGGGGCCGGTGGCGGCGCAGAGGAGAGACGCCCGGCCAACCATTCGGCCACGGCGGCGGCGGTCCTGGCCTTCGCCAGCTCCTCCGTTTCGGCGTCGTCCAGCGTCACGGGTCCCGTTGTGCCACCGGCGCCCAGCCGCTGGGCCAGCTCACCCACGATCTCCGTGCGCTTGATCGAGTCGATGCTCAGATCTGCTTCGAGGTCGAGATCGGGTTCGACCATGTCCGCCGGGTAGCCCGTGCGCTCGCTGATGATCTCCACCACCAAACGCAGCACGTCCGGCCCGGTCGGTGTCGCCCTGGGGGCCGTGGTGTCCGAGGCGGGCTGCGGCGGCTCGTCCGCGGGCAGCGCGGCGACGGGGGGGAGCGGCTGCGTCCGGAGGGCTGCAGGTGCGGGCACGGTGGCGGGCCGGGTGTCTCCCGTGTCCGGCGCGGGCATCCGGTCGCCGAAGTAGGTGAGCAGCACGTCCCGCTGGGCCGCGAGCATGTCCCTGCTGGTGCGGAGGAATTCGGCGATCAGGGCGTCCTGGCGGGCGGCACCGTCGGCCGCCGCGTCGCTGTGGTTCGTCGTCACGGTCGTCTCCACGACACGTCGGGCCGGTGTCAACGCACCGGGCGGGAAGTCACCGGAAGCGGTGCGGACCAGGTGGCCGTCGACCGTCCAGCCGGGCGGCCGCTCCGTGGGGGCGCTGCTCGCGTCGACCGCGTCCCGCCCCTGGAACATCCAGCCGGTACGGACCGGCAACCCGGCGACGGCCAACCGGGCCAGCGCGTCGAGGAGCCCGGGCAGCCCGCTGTCCTGGCGCGGTTCGCAAGCGACCGTCCGGTGCGGCCGGTCGCCGAGGATGTCGCCGACCAGGCGGGTCAGCGTCCGGCCCGGCCCGACTTCCACGAAGGTCCTGGCGCCTGCCGCGTACATGGCTTCGATCTGTTCCACGAACCTGACCGGCGCGCCGATCTGTGCGGCCACCTCCGCGCGGATTGCCTCGGCCCCGGTTTCGTACGGTTGCGCCGTGCGGTTGGACCACACCGGGAACTCCGGTTCTCGTACGGCGTGTCCGGCCACCGCCCGCGCGAACCGTTCGCCCGCCGCTGCCACCACGGGGCTGTGGAAGGCGCACGCCACCGGAAGGCGCTTGGCGCTGTGGCCTTCCCGGCGCAGCAACCGTACTGCCGCGTCCACGGCCGGACCGGGGCCGGAGATCACCGTCTGGCGCGGGGCGTTGTGATTGGCGATGACCAGCTGCCCGGTGTGCTCCGCGAGCTCCGGGGCTGCCAGCGCCCGCCCGACGTCCTCGGCGGGGGAGGAGACGGCCGCCATGGCGCCCGGGTCGTCCCCGGCTGCGGCGAGGATGGCGGCGGCCCGCTCGGTGCTGAGTTCCAGGAGGGACTCGGGGCCGAGTACATCGGCCGCGCACAAGGCCACCAGCTCCCCGTAGCTGTGTCCTGCGGCCATGTCGGGGCGTACCCCTGCCCGGGCGAGTAGCGAGAAGAGGGCGAGGTCCACCATCCCGAGGGCGGGTTGCGCGATTCTGGTGTCCGTGACGGCGGAACGGTGGCGCTCGCGGGCGGCGTCGTCGAACGCGGCCGGCGGGTACAGCGCAGCGGCGGCCTCACCACCGAGCGCGAGCAGCCGGTGCAGGTCCGGGAAGGCCGTGAAGACCTCGGCCAGCATGCCGGGCCGCTGGCTGCCCTGCCCGGGGAAGAGGAACGCGACCTTCCCCGGGTCCTGTTCCGTCCCGCCTGCGTCCGCCGTGAGGTGGATGCCGGAGCGCGGGTCGTGCTCACCGGCCAGGACCCGCCGCAGTGTCGAGCACAGCTCCTCCACACCGGTGGCGACGACGGCGATCCGCACGCGCCCGCGGCCGGTGTCGCTGCGCCGGGAAGCGGCCACGGCCAGGTCGCGCAGCCGCCACCGGCCCGTGCCGCTCCCGCCGCCGGCGGCGAGTTCCAGCAGCGCCTCCACAGCCCGGTGCGCAGCAGCCAGGTCCGTACCGCGGAACGTGAAGAGCTCGGCCGGCCAGGCGTTCCGGGCGTGCACCGGGGGGACCGAGCGGGCGTGGGCACCCACCACCACGTGGAAGTTCGTCCCACCGAAGCCGAAAGCGCTGACTCCGGCGATCCGCCGGCGTGGCGGCTCGGCCCAGGGCAACGCCGTGCGGTGGAACACGAAGGGGCTGCGTTCCCCCTCCCAGCCGGAGTTGGGCTGCCCGATGTGCAGCGTCGGTGGGCGGACACCGGTGTGCAGCGCCATGACCGTCTTGATCAGGCCCGCCAGTCCGGCGGCACACTTGGTGTGCCCGATCTGTGACTTGACCGAGCCGAGCACACAGCTGCCCGGATGGGCCCCCGCCTCCTGGAAGACCTCGGTGAGGACGCTCAGTTCTGCCCGGTCCCCGACCACGGTGCCGGTGCCGTGCGCCTCGACCAGGCCGACCTCGGCGGGCGACGTACCGGCGTTGCGGTACGCCCGGGTGAGCGCCGCCCGCTGTCCGGCCGGGGAGGGCGCCGTCAAGCCCAGCGCACGTCCGTCGCTTGAGCTGCCGACCCCCCGGATCACGCCGTAGATCCGGTCGCCGTCGCGCTCCGCGTCGGCCAGCCGTTTGAGCACGAGGCACGCCACGCCCTCGCCCAGGGCGATCCCGTCGGCTTCGCTGTCGAAGGCGCGTGAACGTCCCGTCGGCGAGAGGGCGTGCACGGAGGAGAAGAGGACGTAGTCGTTGATGCCGTTGTGCAGGTCCGCACCGCCGCACAGCATGACGTCGCTGGTGCCGGCGACGAGTTCCTTGCACGCGACGTCCACGGCGGCGAGGGAGGAGGCGCAGGCGGCGTCGACCGTGAAGTTGGGCCCGCCGAGATCGAGCCGGTTGGCGATCCGGCCGGAGATGACGTTGGCCAGCATTCCGGGGAACGAGTCCTCGGTCAGTTGGGGCAGCTGCTCGTCCAGGCCCTCCGGCACCCGGCCGAAGTATGCCGGGAGGACGGCGCGCAGGGCGGTCGCGTGGGAGAGGTCGCTCCCGGGCTCGGCGCCGAACACCACTCCCGTGCGGCCGCGGTCGAAGGTCCCACCGTGCTCGCCGTACCCCGCGTCCTCCAGGGCTCTGCGGGCGGCTTCGAGGGCCAGCAGTTGGACGGGCTCGATGCTCCCGAGCGAAGCGGGCGGGATGCCGTAGCGCAGCGGGTCGAAGGGGATCCGGGGCAGGAACCCTCCCGAAGCGGAGGACACGGTGGAACCGGGGGAGCCCGCTGCGTACAGGGCCGGGTCCCAGCGGTCGTGGGGGACGTCCCCCACCGCGTCGGTTCCGTCGAGGACGTTCGCCCAGAACGCGGCCAGGTCCGGTGCCTCGGGAAACATGCAGGCCATCCCGATGACTGCCACGTCCAGTGGCGGGGCCGCCGGGGGTTCGAGCGAGGTGTGTGCCGCCGGTCCGGTGCCCAGGCGTGTCCGCAGGGCCGCCGCGCGCTCACCGAGGAAGCGTGCTGCTCCCGAGGTCACCGAGGCGTGCAGGGAGGCGAGGGACGTGGTCGACGACCGCAGTACCGCGACCTCGCCGGCCATGAACATGCCGTCCGACAGCTGGCGTTCCTCGGAGACCGGGGCCGGAGGCCCGTCCCCCGCCCGTTCGACGCCCTTGGCGGCGATCCGCAGCCGGCCGACGTTGATCCGCTCCAGTCGTTCCCAGATCTGCCGGTCGTCCAGTCCTTCATCGCGCAGCCGTGCCCGTAGCGCCGGGTAGCCGTCACTGAACGGGCTGGGCACGCAGCGGGTCACGTGTCCCGGTGCGGTCTCCAGCAGTGCGGTGCGGTCCGCCGTCAGCAGGCGGCGTTGGAACAGCGGCCGTACGGCACCGCAGGCGACCGCCTCCTCCGTGAACAGGTAGGCGGTACCCATCAGGACGCCTACGGCACAGCCCCGTGCCGTCAGTCGCGAGGCGAGCGCGGCGGCCATCGCCGAGGAGCGTTCGTCGTGCACACCGCCCGCGAGGAACACCTCGATCTGCTCGGCGGTGGAGCGGACCGCGGCGTCGTCGGTGTCCCGCTGCTGTCCGTCGAGGAACTCCTCCAGCACGGCGAGCTGCGCCTCCCACAGGGGGAAGCTGTTGCGGGGGCCGATGTGGCCGCCGCACTCGGCGCCCTCGAAGACGAATCGACGAGCTCCGGCTTCGAGGAACTGCCGCAACAGGCCGGGGGACGGCACGTGGAGAAACGTCTTGACGCCGGCTTCTTCCAAAGCGCGCGCCTGCGCGGGACGGCCGCCGGCGATGATCGCGTGCGTGGGGCGGAAGGCCCGCACGGCCTCCAACTGGGCCGCCCTGGTCGCCTCTGGGGCGAATCCCAGGACGCCTACGCCCCAGGGCCTGTCGCCGAGCGACTCCCGTGCTTCCTCAAGCACGGCCCGGGCCTGCCTGCCGTCCGCGAGGGCGAGGGCGACGAACGGCAGCGCGCCGTCCGCGGCGACGGCTGCGGCGAAGGCCGCGCCGTCACTGACCCGGGTCATCGGGCCCTGCGCGACCGGGAGTCGGGTGCCGAGCGCACGACTCATGGCTGAGCCGGGTTGGAGGGCCCGCGCGACGCTGTCCTCGCGCAGGGCCTCGTGCACTGCGGTGACGATCGCGCGCACGGCCCGGCCGGTGTCGCCCCACCGCTTGGCGAACAAGGCAGCGAGGAAACCGTCCTGACCGACCGGCAGCGCGGTCTGCGAGGTGTCCTCGGGACCTTTGCGGGCCGTACCCCTGCGCCGCAGGGCACGGTGGCCGCCGGACACCGTGGTCTCCGAGCCGTCCATGGTGCGCAGCAGGGCGGCGACCGGTTCAGCCACCCCTGATTCGGCGAGCAGGGCGAGCTGGCTGTCCAGCACTACGCCCGTCGCACCCCCCACGACCGCGGCGGCTGCCGTCCCGGGGGCGATTCCTCCACAAGCCCAGATCGGAATTCCGCGTAACTCATCTGAGGATAAGAGGAGTTGGAGCAGCACGAGGGTACTCAGCTCGCCGACGGGCCCTCCGCACTCGCTGCCGCGAGCGATGAGACCGTGCACCCCGGACCGGGAGGCGGTGCGGGCTTGTTCCAGGTCCGTCACCTCGACGAGCACCCGGTGGCCCGCCGGGACGGCGTCGACCCGCCATGTCGCACCGGGAGCGAGGACCACGGTGTCCGGTCCTCCGCCTGCCGGCCCGTCGCCCAGTTCGCCGGGGTCGAGCCGGCAGTCCGGGCCGACGCGCACGCCGTACCGTCCCGGTGTCCACTGGCGCAGGGACGCCAGGGCGTCCCTCGCTCTTCTGTCCCCGGCTCCCAGGTCGAGCACCCCGAGCCCGCCGGCGCGGCTGACCGCGGCGGCGAGTCGTGCGTCGGGCTCACCGAAGGGGGTCGTTCCGATGACCAGGTCCACGACGTGCTCTGCCGACGTCATAATTCTCCGAATAGGCGTTGGCGTTTCCCGGAGGTTAAATTTCAGTCAATCAGAAGGCGCGGGAAGTGCGGATAGCGCAATGCCCGTGACCAGGAATTCTGATGAGCGGTGGAACGGCTTGAAACTAGCGTCAAGTTACTCAGTGGTCAACCATTCGGTCAATGCTGCGGCGGCTTCATCGCCCCGAGGGAACCCGAGCGGAGGCAGGATGTGAACATGACGCGAACGGGCGGCGAGTTGGGGAACTCGCGGCCCGTGTCTGCCGTGGGAATGCGCTGGGTGCACTGTGGGGGGAATTCGGCGGCGCAGCCCGCCATCTTTGCGTGCTCCCACGGCACTGTCAATATCGCGGAAGAGATCATCTGACGGACAATCACCCCAGCTGGCTGGGGGTGCTGTTCCGGCTCGGCGGTTTCCCGACGCGGGTGTTTACCGGCGGATGGGTGCGGCGGCTCCTTTCGTACCGTACGGGAGATTTCGTTACCGCCGACGAGTCGGTGTGACGTCCGTATTGCTCCACGAGTAAAGAGGGAGTGGTGGGTGGGCCGGAGGCGCCCTTCCGGTTCGCGGTGGCGTCGCGTGCCCGGCGGATTCCTCGGTGCGCCGGGAAGCGGGTTCGACTGCGGCGGTGCCCTCGGCTGCCGGGTCGTTCCGGGCCTTCGGGCCGCGCTCGGTCGCTGGGTCGGCGGCAGCCGCGCATGAGGGGAGGTCATAGCGGGCGGAGGGAGTGATTCCGTCAGGGGTGGGCGATAGGTGTCACTTTTCGGTCAGTTCATGTCGCGTTACGCTCTGTCATCGACTGGCGCATACGGCTCGGTGGGAGTCGTCCTGGGCCCTGTGGTGCGGCGGGCTGGGACATGTGTCATTCATCCGGAAGTTGCCATGATCTAGCGAAAAATTTTCTGATCTAGAGCGAAAACAGTGAAAGAAACGACTGAAAGTGTGCTTTGAGCTTTGACTGCTGATCGGTCGTTCAGTGAGGGTCGTTTACATGCCCGTCACAGAACGAGCCGCCACCGGCGGCCCGCTGCGCATGCGCGACTTCCGACGTCTGCTCGCCGGCGCCGCCGTAGGACAGCTCGGCGCCCAGGTCACCCTGGTGGCGCTGCCCCTCGTCGCCGTACTCGAGCTCGATGCCCCCGCCTTCTCCGTCGGGTTGCTCACCGCCGTCGAGACCGCGGCGTTCCTGCTCATCGGGCTGCCGGCCGGAGCCTGGGTCGACCGGATGCGCAAGAAGCCGCTGATGATCCGCGCCGACGCGGTTCGGGCGGTGGCCATGGCGAGTATCCCACTGGCCGCGGTCGCCGACGTGCTGACGATGGGACAGCTCTACGCTGTCGCCTTCGTCACCGGCGTCGCGACGGTGTTCTTCGACGTCGCCCACCAGAGCTACCTGCCCCAACTGCTGCCGAGGGAACAGTTGGTGGCCGGCAACGGGGCGCTGGAGACGGTGCGTTCCTCCGCGCAGGTCGCGGGCCCGGGCCTCGGCGGCGGACTCGTGCAACTCCTCGGGGCGCACCTCGCCATCGTGGCCGACGCGATCGGCTACGCGATCTCCGCCCTGTTCCTCGCCGCCGTCAGACGACCGGAGAGCCGGCCGGAACCCCCGCCCGGGGCCTCACTGGGCAAGGACGTGGGAGAAGGACTGCGCTTCGTGTTCGGCCACCCGCTGCTCCGGGTGATCGCGGTCACCACGGCTCTGGCCAACTTCTTCACCGCGGTCCTGATGGCCACGCAGACGGTCTTCCTGGTCCGTGTCCTCGGACTGCAGCCGGGCGCGATCGGCCTGGTGCTGTCCGCAGCCGCCGTGGGCGGACTCGCCGGCGCCCTCGGCGCGGGCGCCCTGGCCGCCAGGTTCGGCACGGCCCGGATCATCTGGCTGTCCGCCCTGGCCACCGGCCCGTTCGCGTTGCTGTGGCCGTTGTCCGGGCGCGGAGCCGGAGCGGCCCTGTTCGCCCTCGGCACCGCAGTGGTCTTCTTCGGGGCCGTCGTCTACAACGTCGCCCAAGTCAGCTTCCGCCAGGCGGTGTGCCCTCCGCGACTGCTCGGCCGCATGAACGCCACCCTGCGCTTCCTGATGTGGGGCACCCTGCCCCTCGGCGCGCTCGTCGGAGGTGGCCTCGCCGAGTCCTTCGGCCCCAGGGCGGCGCTGCTCTGCTGCGCGGCCGGCTTCCTCGTCGTGCCGCTGCCGCTGCTGTGCTCCCCCCTGCGGCGCATGCGCGACCTGCCGGTCGCCCCCGACCACGGCGGGGACGCCGCCACCACCGACCGGTCCGAACCGGCGCCGGCGGGCTGACTCCGGGACTCCGGTCGCCGCGGCCGCAACCCGCCGCCGCAGCCACCGGCACGGACGAGTGCCCGGCAATGAAGAGAGGATCACGTGCTCAGCATCACGAACCAGTACCTGGAACGCTACCGGCGACTCACCTCCGGTGACGCGGACCCGGGACTGTTGCCCGTCACGGGTGCGCAGCGTCGCTTCGTGCTGGTGCGTTCCATGGACCCGGCCGGTCGGCCCGACCTCGTGCCGATGTTCTTCGCGTTCCCGCAGGGAACGGTGGACCCCGCGCGCCTCGGGGCGGCCGCCCACCGCCTCGCCGCACTGCACCCCGTACTGCGCGCGCGGCCCAAGGTGCTGCGCGGCACGCCCGTCCTCCACCTCGGGAAACCAGAGGTCCCCGTGACCCGGCTGTCCCTGGCGCCCGGCGAGGACGCGGCCACCGGACTGCGCAAGGTGCTGGCCGAGTGGTCCGTGCAGGGCCCACCGATGCGGATGTTCCTCACGGACGGCCGGGCGCGGGCCGGAGACGGTGAGGAGGTCCTCGCCATCGTGCTCGACCACATCGCCTGCGACGGCCAGTCGCTCGGCCGGGTCGTCGAAGAGCTCGCAGCCACCCATGCCGAACGGCCCGCCCCCGCGCGGGAGGAACCGGCGGACACCGCGGCGGAACTCGCCGCGTACCGGGAGGCGGTCCTGCTCCAACTCGAGGCGGAACAGCGAGCCTGCTCGGCCGGAGCCATGGCGTACTGGGGCGACCGGCTCCGTGCCGTTCGCGAACGGGCACCCGCGCCGCGTTCCGGGCGCGCCGCCCCGCTCACCGCGCGGACGCTGCCGAGCGGTGCGGCCGTGACGAGGCTGCCCGCGCCGTCCGCCGGCGTCCCCTTCCCCGGCCTGCTGGACGCCTGTCGCGCCGCGGCCCGCGTACTGTACGGGCCCGAACACGTGGTGCCGCTCGGCTATCCGTGGGGCGGCCGACCACCCTCCGCCGCGCCCGTGCTCGGCTGCTTCCTCAACACGGTGGTGTTCCCCGCGGCCACGGGGGAGGCCCCCTCCGCGGCCGACGCCACGGCCGGAGCCTGGTGGGACGACCTCGACCGGGCGGACACGCCCTTCGACGCCGTCGTGCACGCCGCGCGTGCGGCCGGATCGGGCTGGACGGGCAAGCTCGACGGCATGCTGACCGTCGATGACGCGGCGCGCCGGCCGCCGCTGCGTCTCGGCGGCGTCGAAGGGCGGGAGATCCACATCGACGGACGCCCGGTGCGCGGCCCCTTCACCGTGTCCGCCACCCACGGGGCCGAGCTACACCTGCGCATGGTGTGGGACAAGGCCGTGCTCCGGGACGACATCGCCGAAGCGGCCTTCGCGGCGCTCGTGGACGCGCTGCGGCACACGTCGCCGAAGGACGTTTGATAGCCGCCTTCGCACAGCGACACGCCCACCACACAGTCCTCCGGAGTCGTCACCACCCTCCGGACGCACACGGCCGGACAGCGCCGCGCGACCCGCGGACGGCCTGCGCACCACGGCCGGGCACCACCGTGTCCGGCCGATCGACCACCACCCCGCCAACCTCAGGGACCGCCCATGCTTTCCCTCTCCTCCTCGCAGGAGATCGTCTGGCTGCACGAACAGGTGCAACCGGGCAGCCGTGCCTACAACTTCACGGCTTCCCTCGACCTGTGGGGCACGCTCGACGTCGTCGCGCTGCGCCGCGGACTCGCCGCCGCGCTCGACCGGCACCCCGGTCTGCGGCTCGAACTCGTCCCCGTCCCGGGCGCGATGCCCGGGCAGCGGGTCGTCGAGGCCTGCGCACCCCGGTTGCACACGGTCGACCTGAGCGGGGAGGCGGACCCGGAAGCCGCGTACGACGACCTCCTGCGCTCCGAGGCAGAGACGCCGCTGGACACCTGTGAAGCTCCCCTGCTGCGATGGACGTTGGTCCGGCTGGCCGATGACCGGCACCGCCTCGTCCACGTCGAGCACCATCTGATCCACGACGGCCACTCCTTCGCGATCCTGCTGCACGACGTCTTCGCCGTGTACCGCGCCCACGTCCTCGGCGAGCCCGTCCTCCAGCTCCCGGCGCCCTCCTACGCCGACCACGTGAGGGCGCAGTTCGAGGGAGCCCGGGACGAGGACAAGCGCGCGGGCCTGGACTTCTGGACGACCGAACTGCGCGACCTCTCCCACGACATGCCGCTGCCGGGACTGACCCGGCCCGGAGCCCGGCGCAGGCACCACGGCGCACAACTGCGCCAGTCCATCGGCGCGGACCTGACACAGCGGCTCCGCGAGCACGCCAGGACACGCGGTGTGACGCCGTTCTCCACCCTCCTCGGCCTCTTCGCCGAGCTGCTGCGCCGTCACAGCGGCCGTACCCAGATGGTCGTCGGCACCGCGGTCGGCAACCGGCCCCGCGGCTTCGAGGACGCCGTGGGCATGTTCGTCAACACCATCCCGCTGCCGCTTCGGGTGGACCCCTCGGCGCCGGCACAGGAGCTGATGGACGAGGTGACCGACACCCTCTTCCGCGCCCTGCCGCACCAAGAGGTGCCGGTCCAGGAGCTGACCCGAGCACTGGGCATGCACACCTCGGGTGCCGACAACCCGCTGTTCAGCGTCATGTTCAGCGCCCATGACGCCGAGCTGCCCGAGATCGAGGTGCCCGGTCTGGAGATCACCCTGTTCGAAGGGTTCAACACCGGTACCACGCGGTTCGACCTCGACGTGGTGCTGTTGCCGGACGACCGCCGCGGCGTCGGCCCCCGGCACGGTGCCCCCGGCATGACGCTGGTGTGGGACTACGACGCCGACCTGTTCGGTCGGGACGTCGCCGAGCTGATCGCGACCAGGTTCCTGGAGCTGCTGCGGGCCTACCTCGACGCCCCCGGCTCCGTCCTCGCGGACCTGGCCCTGCCGAAGCCGCCGCCCTCCGCGCCGGATCCGGTGCGGGCTCCGGGACCCGACCCGCTCGATCCCTCGGCCGTCCACGACCCCGCCCTGCCCGCACTCCTCGTGGGGGCACGCCGGATCACCTACGGCGACCTCGATGCCCAGGTGTCCTCGCTCGCGCGGCGGATGCTCGACGCGGGCGTGACGAGCGGCAGCCCGGTCGCCGCCGTCCTGCCCCGTGGCGTCGACTCGGTGGTGACGCTGCTCGCCTGTCTGCGGACCGGCTCGGTGTACTGCCCGCTGTCGCCGTCCGACCCACCGGCGCGGCTCGAGCTGCTGCTGAACCGTCTCGCCCCGGCATTGGTCCTGACGTCGTCGGCCGTCCCCGTCACGCTGCCGGAAGGGCTGCCCACGGCCACGGTCGACAGCCCGGAACTGCCGCGGGCCCGCGAGGCAGTGGCCGTGCCCGGGGCCGCGTACGTCATCCACACCTCCGGATCGACGGGCGTGCCCAAGCCGGTCGTCGTCGCCCGCGCGGCCCTGGAGAACCACCTGACGGGAATCGCCGGGCGGTTCCGGCTGGCCGTGGGCGACCGGGTGCTGCTGTTCGCGCAGCCGTCGTTCGACGTGGCGCTCGAAGAGGTCCTGCCCTCCCTGTACGCAGGGGCCTGCCTCGTCGTTCCCGGGATCGAGGTCCCGACCGGCGCTGAGCTGGTCGAGATGCTGGCCGCCGCCAGGGTCACCGTCGCCAACCTGCCCACCAGCTACTTCCTCGCCACCCGTGAGGAGATGCAGCCGGCGCTGCGCGACGGAAGCTGGGCGCCACGGCTGCTCGTGCTCGGCGGCGAACGCCTCCCGGTCGACGTGATGCGCACGTTCCTCGACGACGCGACGCGCGGCGAGGGCAGTGATGTCACCGTGCTCAACGTCTACGGCGTCACGGAAGCCGCCGTCAGCACCACCGTCCACGAGATCACCCGGGACGGTCTCGACGGCTCCGCGGAGATTCCGCTCGGCACCGAGCTTCCGGGCGAACGGGTGTACGTCCTCGACGCCCACCTGCGGCCCCTTCCCGTCGGGGCGGTCGGCGAGCTGGCCATCGCCGGCGCCGGACTCGCCGACGGGTACCTCGGCAATCCGGAGGCGACGGGCGCCCGGTTCGTCCGCGTCGACGCCCTGCGCGGCGAGAGGGTCTACCTCACCGGAGACCTCGGCTACCGGGGGCGCGACGGCCAGCTGCACTTCCTCGGCCGCCGTGACAACCAGGTCAAGCTCCGCGGCTACCGGATCGAGTTGGAAGAAGTGGAAGCCGCGGCCTCGGCAGCCCTCGGCGGGCGGTCGTGCGCAGTCGTCCTGGACCGCGAGGCCGACGGCGGACCCCGGCTCGTCGGCTTCCTGGAGAGGGACGCACCCGAGCCCCTGGACGAGCGTGCGCTGCACGCCGAGTTGAGCCGAAGGCTCCCGAGCGCCCTCGTACCAGCGCGTTGGACGATGCTGGACTCCATGCCCACCCTCCCCGGGGGCAAGCCGGACCGCGCGGCACTCGAACGGACGGTGGCCGAACGGGCGCCGGAAACCCCCGTGGAAGAGGCCGGGGACCCGTCGCCCGAGGCACTCCCCGCGGACCCGATGACGGAGCTGCTCGCGGAAGGCTGGCGCACGGTCCTCGGCCACGACCGCTTCGACGCGGCCTCCCACTTCTTCCGCAGCGGCGGCCACTCGCTGCTCGCAGCCCGGCTCGCCGCCTGGCTGGAGCCGCACCTCGGCGTCCGCCCCCCGCTGCGCCTCTTCTTCCAGAACCCGGTGCTGGGCGACCAGTCCGGCGCACTCGCGGCCGTCGGCACGGCCACCGGTACCGCCACCCTCCTTCCGACGGAGTCGTGATGACCCTGCACCCGACCACACCCGCCACCGACACGGCCACCCGCGACACCGCGCCCAGCGTCGCCCGCGGTGCAGCCGTCACGACGGAGACCGCCGTGCTCGGCCGCTTCGAGGAGTGGGTGCGCCGCTCGCCGCAAGCCCCCGCGGTCATCGACGGGAGCAACCGCTGGACCTACGGGCACATCGACGCCGCCGCGGACGATGTCGCCCGCGCGCTGCGCGGACGCGTCCGGTCCGGCGACCTCGTCGGCGTCTGCCTCGACCGCTCGGCCGCCCTCGTGGTCACCGACGTCGCCCTCGCCAGGATCGGGGCCGTGTACCTCCCCCTCGGTCCACGGCCCGGCGAACGGCGCACCGAGGCGGTCACCGAAGACCTCGACGTCGTGTGTCTGATCGGCGAGCCTGCCGTGCTGCCTCCCCGCTACCGCACCACCGAACGGCTGGAGCTGGCGCTCCCGGGGGAGGGAGCCAACGCGTCCGGCCCGGTCGTCGCCGCGTTCGCCGCGCCCCGGCCGGGTGCCCGCCCGGCGCCGGGTGAGGCGTTCTACGCCGTCCTCACCTCCGGATCCACCGGGCGGCCCAAGGCGGTCGCCGTCTCCGAGCCCGCACTGGGCGGGCTGCTCGACTGGTACCGGAACGAGACCTCTCTCGCCCCGGGCGACCGCCAGTCCCTGCTGATCGGCGTGGCCTTCGACCCCCACCTGCTGGAGCTGTGGGCCGGGCTGACGTCCGGCGCGGCCCTCGTGCCCGCACCGGACGAGGTCCGTTGGGATCCCGCGGTGCTCACCGGGTGGTGGCGCGACGCCGCCGTGACGGTGGGCGTGGCGGCCACCCCCATGGTCGAGCCGCTACTCGACCGGCCGTGGACGGAGGGTCTGGCACTGCGCCACCTGGTCGTCGGCGGGGACCGGATGCGGCGGCGACCCGCCCCGGACGTCACCGCGACGATCCACAACGCCTACGGTCCCGCCGAGGCCACGGTCGTCACCACCAGCTACGCGATGCGCAGCGGCAGCGGCGGCGACGACGCGGGAGGCGGAGCGGGGGAGCGGTCGGCGCCACCGATCGGCAGGCCCGTGCCCGGCGCGACCGTCGTGGTCACGAGCAGGGACGGCCGTCCCGTCGCACGGGGCGAGGAGGGCGAACTCCGCGTCGGCGGCAGCTGCCTCTCCCTCGGCTACCTCGATCCGGAACTGACCGCCCGGCGCTTCACCGCCCCGCCCGCGGGCCTGGAGATCCCGGGCGTGGACCGGCTGTACCGCACCGGTGACCGGGTGCGGATGCTGGACGACGGAAACCTCGAGTTCCTCGGCCGCATGGACGACCAGGTGAAGATCAGCGGGGTGCGGATCGAGCCCGCCGAGGTGGAGACTGCGTTCGAGAAGGACGCGGCGGTCCACAGCGCCGTCGTCACCGCGCCGCGCACCCCCGACGGGCACGTAAGGCTCGTCGCGTACGTACGGCCGGTCGACGGTACCGCTCCCACGGAGGCGTCCCTCCTGGCCTCGGTACGGCCGTGGCTTCCCGAGCAGGCCGTCCCCGCTTCGGTACGGATCGTCGACGCCTTCCCGCTGGACGCCAACGGCAAGGTGGACCGCGCTGACCTGACCCGACGGGCGGAGGCCCCCGAGGCCACCGGGGTACGGCACGCCGAACCCGGGGACGGCGACACCGAGGGCGAACGGCTCGTACTCCGCGCCGTGCGCGACCTGCTCGCCCGGCCGCACACCAGGCTCACGGAGAACTTCACCGACGCCGGGGGCACGTCGATCGTCGCCGCCCGGCTGCTGACCGCCATCGAGCGGGAGAGCGGCGTCCGGCTCCGCGCCCCCGAACTATTGCGGCAGCCGGACCTGCGGTCCCTCGCCGCGCTCGTCGACCGGCGCCGCGGAGCCCTCCACGTCGCGGGAGCCTGAGATGACCCATCCCGACCCGTACGTCCACGACCACCATGAGGACGCGCCCGTGCCCTTCGAACGCACCGTGCCAGTCCGCGGCACCGCCGACCCGGTAGCGGGCGTGCCGACCCTCGTCGCACGGCACGCCGAACGGACCCCGCACGCGCTCGCCGTGACCGACGGCGACACCACCCTCACCTACGCCCAACTCGTCGGCGCCGCCCGTGCCCTCGCCTGCCGGCTGCACGCGCACGGCGTCCGCAGGGGCGACGCGGTCGGCCTGCTGATGCCGCGCTGCGCCCGCACGATCGTCACCCAGCTCGCTCTGTGGTGGGCCGGTGCCGTCTGCGTACCGCTCGATCCGGCGCATCCCGGTCCGCGCACCGAGGCGATGGCGGGTGACGCCGGAGTCGTCCTGATCGTCGGGGACGCCAAGCTGCTGGAGTCCGCGGCCCTCACGGGACCGGCGCTCCCCCTGACCGAGGATCTCCCGACGGCCGGCGCGCACGAACCGGACGACCTTCCGGCGGCCGAACTCGCCCCGGCCGCCATGGCGTTCATCATGTTCACCTCCGGATCCACCGGGCGACCCAAGGGCGTAGCCGTTCCGCACCGCGCGATCGCCGAGCTCGTCACCGATCCCGACTACCTCACGCTGACGCCCCGCGACCGGCTGCTGTTCCACTCACCGATGACGTTCGACGCCTCGACGTTCGAGGTGTGGGCCGCCCTCGCCAACGGTGCCGCCGTCGTGGTGTGCACCGTGCCCCGGCCCTCGTTCGAGGACCTCGCCCGGCACGTGGAACGCCACGGCGTCACCGTCGCCTTCCTCACCACCGCGCTCTTCCACCAGCTGGCCGTGCGACGCTCCCGGGTGTTCTCGGTGCTGCGGACGGTCGTCGTGGGCGGTGAGGCACTGGCCGCACAACGGGCGCGTGAGGTCCTGCGCGCCTTTCCCTGGCTCGAACTCGTCAATGCCTACGGTCCGACGGAGGCGACCACCTTCGCCACAGCCCACCGCGTCGCGGAATCCGACTGCGAGGGACAGGTACCGATCGGCCGCCCCATCGCGGGCGCGACGGTGCACGTGCTGGACGCCTCCGGGGCTCCGGTCGCGGACGGCGAGCGCGGAGAGCTGTGGATCGGGGGCAGCCGCCTCGCCCACGGCTACGCCGGGCAGCCCGAGTTGACGGCCGAGCGCTTCACGGACCGGCCCGGACGGGGGAGGCTGTACCGCACCGGGGACCTCGTCTCCGTGCGCCCCGACGGCACCCTGGACTTCCACGGCCGCACCGACGACCAGGTGAAGGTCCGCGGCTTCCGCATCGAGCCGGGGGAGATCGAGCACGCCCTGCGCGAACTGGGCGACGTGGACGACGCGGCCGTGACCGTGCACCGCCCCGCTCCGGACGACGCCCGACTGGTCGCCTTCGTGGTCGCTGCCCCGGGGCCCGTGCCGAGGCCCACGACCCTGCGGGAACGGCTCGCCGCCGTCCTGCCCGCGCACCTCGTCCCGGACGACGTGACCGTGGTCGATCACCTGCCGCTCACACCCTCGGGGAAGGTGGACCGCCGCGCCCTCGTCCAACTCGTCGACACCGGCGGAGGGACGGCGTGCGAAGCGCCGATGACGCCCCTGGAGCAGGCCGTCGCCGACCTGTGGGGCCGCTCCCTCGGCACCGAAGTCACCAGGCCGGACGCGGACTTCATCGCACTGGGCGGACACTCCCTGCTCGCCCTCGTGGTCACCGACGACCTCCGCGAGGAACTGGGCGTGGAGCTCTCGCTCGCCGACTTCTTCGCCGCACCCACGGTCGCGGAGCAGGCCCGTCTCGTCGAGCGTGCCCTCCTCACCGCGCACGGCGAGCTGCATCCCGAAGCCGCGGAGGACACCGATGGCCGCTGACACGCCCGACGCCCTGCTCCTCCAGGAGCAACTCCTCCGCCGTGCACGCGATCGAGCCGCCGGCAGATCCACCCGGCCCAGCGGGGCAGCGGGGCAGGATCCCGACCGACCGGGCCCCGCGCCGCTCACCCACGCACAGCGCCGCATGTGGCTGATGGACCGGCTCGGCCGTACCGACGCCTCCTACAACGTTCCCTTCGCCACCCGGCTGCGCGGCCGCCTCGACGTCGATGCGCTCGGTGCCGCGCTGACCGCGCTGGTACGCCGGCACCAGATCCTGCGCACCCGGTACGGACAGCGGGACGGCGAACCGTACCAGGAGGTCATGCGTGCCCCCGACCGCATCGACGTGCCCGTCGTCGACGTGGGAGGAGGCGCCGCCCCCGCCCTGCTGGACGCCGAGGCGGGCCGCCCCTTCGACCTGGCATCGGGGCCGGTGCCCCGCGCCCTGGTCCTGCGGCACGGGCCGGAAGACCACACCGTCCTGCTGACCTTCCATCACATAGCGGTCGACGGGCCGTCACTGGAGGTCGTCGCGGAGGAACTGGCCTTCCTATACGCCGGGATGGCCAATGGGATCGGAACCTCGCTTCCCGAACGAGCGCCGCAGTACGCCGAGTTCTCACACCGGGAGCACGCTGCGGCAGCGGACTTCGGGGCGGGTCTCGACCACTGGGCCGAACGGCTGCGCGGAGTCCGCCCGTTGCGCCTCCCCGGACCGGTGGGGCCGTCGGACGCGCCGGGAACGGCGTCCGCCGGCCTGCACACCACACCTCTCGACCCGCACGTGATCCCCGCGCTGCGCGAGTTGGGCAGGCGGCACCGGGCCACCCTGTTCACCGTGGCGCTCGCCGCGGCCTTCGCGTCCCTGCACCGCTGCACCGGCGACGAGGACCTGGTCGTGGGCATCGCGAGCACCCATCGCCGGGGCAGTGCCATGCGCCGACTCGTCGGCTTGTGCGTCAACACCCTCCCGGTGCGCGTGGACCTGTCCGGCGATCCGTCCTTCGCCGTGCTCCTGGACCGTGTGCGGGAAGCGCTGCTTCAGGCGCAGGAGCACCGTGACGTCCCCTTCGACCTCATCCTGGAGCGGCTCGGCGCCACCGCGCGCGGCGCCGACGGCACCGGACTGGTGCGGGTGACGTCCGACGTGCTCGGCCGGCCCACCACGCTCGCCCTCCCGGGCCTGGTTGCGGCACCGGTGGAAGCAGGCGGTGCAGGAGCCAAGTTCGACCTCTCGTTCGGTCTCGTGGACACCGACCGCCCGGCCGGGTTGGTCCAGTACCACCGCGCCGCGGTGGACGGGGCGGCGGCCGCCGACCTCGGCCGCGACCACGCGGCGCTGCTCGCCGCGGTGGCCGCGGATCCCGGGCTCACGCTGTCCCGGCTGCCCGGTGCGCGGGCGGTCCCGGACGAGTCGTCGGGACACCCCGCCGAAACGGTCCTCCAAGGCCACCCCCAGGTCGACGGTGCCGTCGTCGTCGCACCGGCCGGTGGCCCCCCGCTCGCCTACGCGGTGCTGCGCGGTATCGGCGGCCCCACCCCCGCCGAGCTGCGTTCCTTTCTGCGGGCTGCACTGGCACCCGAGCACCTCCCGAGCGCTGTCGTCCTGCTCGATGCCGTGCCTCGGTCCGTCGACGGCGCGGTCGACACCGCGCGACTGCCGGGGGTGCCGTCGGCTGCCGATCCCGAAGGCCCCCGCGCCCGGGCCGTGCACGACGGGTTCACCGCACTGCTGGGCCGCACACCGGGGCCGGACGACGACTTCTTCGCCCTCGGCGGCCACTCGCTGACCGCCGTACAGCTCGCCGAACGACTCCGCACGGTCCTCACGTTGCCGCTGACCGGACTCGATGTCATGCAGGCCCGGACCCCTCGGGCGCTGACCGCGTTGCTGGACGCGCGTGCGGAGGAACGGGCGTCCGCCGCACCCGCGCGGTCCTCGCGTCCGCGGCGCCGTCGCGAGGGCACCGTCCTCGTCACCGGGGGGACCGGGGGCGTCGGTGCGTTCGTCCTGCGCGAACTGGCCGCCCGGGAACGCCCGGTGCTGGCGCTCGCCCGTCCGGAGTCCGCGCACCTCGTCGCCGGCTCGGGCGTGGACGTCGTCGAGGGCGACCTCCAGGACCTCGACGGTCTGCGCACGGCCGTGGAGGGCGCCGACGCGGTGGTCCACGCGGCATGCACCTTCACCCGACCCGAGGTCGACGTGGCGGCGATGCGGGCCATGGTGGACGCCTGGCGGCGCGGCCCCTTCGTGTTCGTCAGCAGCGTCGACGCCTACGGCCGCCCCGCTGCGCGCCGGGTCGCGGAGGAATCACCCCCGTGCGAGCCGCTCAGCGACTACGGTCGCGGCAAACTCGACTGCGAGGCACTACTGTTGCGCGCGGCCGGTACCGAGGGGCGCGGTGGCGCCAGCGCGGTGCGCTCACCCATCGTCTGGGGCCCGCACGACCGGTTGCGGGACCAACTCCGTTGGGGTGCGACCGGCTTGCTCTACCAGGAGGCCGCCCGGAGCCGGCCGATCGCCCTCCCGCGCACGGGTGCCGGTGGCCATGCGTGGTACGGCGTGCCCTGGGTACACGCCGCGGCGCTCGCACGGGCGGTGACCGCCTGTCTGGACACCCCTCTGCACGGTGTCGCCAACGCCGTGAGCGGACACGTCGCCTGGCAGGACCTCACCGCTGACCTGGCCGCCCTGCTCGGCAGCACGAGCGAGATCCGCCTGGTGGACGAGTTCCACCCGGACCTGGACCACCGCTGGCACTACGACGCGGTCCGGCTCGCCCCTGCCCTGCGTGAACGGCGGGGCGAGGACCGCAGGTCGGTGCTGGCGGAGATGATCGATCCCTCCGGCGGATGAGCCGCACGGGCCGCTGAACGAGCCCGTGGTGGCAAAGGGCCAAGTGCAGCACGGCGCGAAGCGGCGCAGCGCCCGGTGGCTTCCCCCGTCACCGGCGCTGCGCCGTCGTGCCCCCCGTTACCCGCCCTACGTCCCCCACGCCGGGCGGGTGGCCGTCGTCAGCCCGGGACGCCGCCGCCGTCGTACCGCGGCGTCCACGGGCTCGGGTACGGTCCCCGGCCGGTGCCGCACGGCAGGAGCGGGGCCGCGGGGCGGCGCCACGCGACGTCCGGGCACGTGCCGCTCGACGCCCCGACGATCGCGCCGTGATGGCCGGACCGGTCGGCCCGCCGCAACCACACCCCCGGCTCGTGGGATCCGTCGTGCACGTCCCGGCCGTGCCACGGGTTCGAGGCTCCGACCCCTTGTCCGACCTTGTTGCACGCCGACGTGGTGTGCCGGTCGGCGGGTGCGCCGCCTTGGCGGGCCCCGGGGAGGAGCAGGGCGGGCACCGACATCAGGACGGCCAGCGCCCCCCGGTGCATGATTCGAGCCACCTTGCCACCTCTTTTCCCCATCGGGCGGGCGCCACGGGGCGCCCCGGTGATCTGATGACACCGGTCGGTACCCGCTGACCGTATCCGTCGCTCCTGCGTTCCGCGGCGGCTCCCACGTCCCAGAAGCTAGCGAGATCCACGGCAGGGCAGTACCGCCAGTTCGGGCGGGTTGCGGGCAGCCCGGCGCACGAACCATGAGGAGGCACGGGTGAGGAGCGGCTCGGGCCTGCAGCGTGCACAGGCGTTCCTGGTCCTCGCCACGATGCTCTACCGCGGCAGCCACCTCATGGTCGGCTTCCTCGCCGTCGTCCAGCACCAGCGCGGCCGTCCCGTCTCCTGGGCGTTGCTGGCCGCGGCCGTGACCTCCAGTGTCCTCGTGTACGGGAGGGCCCGGGTCCGGGGGTGGTTCGACCCTCGCCTGGTCGCCGCCGACGTGCTCCTCACGGGGGGTGCGCTGCCGTTCCTGGCGTACGCCTGGGCCGGGAACCGCGACGCGCCGTCGATCGCCTGGGCCATGCTCCTCGGAGGGTCCGCGAGCGGCGTGGCCGCCGTGACGTTCCGCCGGTGGACGGCGATCTGTACGGTGCTGCTGATCGCCACGATCCACGTCGCCGGCTACCGGATGGTACACGCGGACATGGCCGTGATCGCCGGCCACACCAACGCCGTGGTGTCCTCAGCGGTGTTGACGTCGGTCTTCTGGTGGTACCTGCGCAAGCAGGGGAGCACGCTCGACGCGGCCACCGAGCACGCGGTGAACGCGGAGGCGCAGCGCGCCCGGTACGCGGAGCGGATCGCCCACCACCGTGCCCTGCACGACACGGTCCTGGCGACCCTGACCACCATCGCCGGCGGCGGTGTCGACGCCAACTCCGAGCAGGTGCGCCGACGTTGCGGACGAGAGGCAGCGTACCTGCGGCGACTGATCCAGCAGACGTCCGACGGGGAGAGCAATCCGGAGGTCGGTGCGGCGCTGGAGTGCGCCGTACGGGCCGCCGAGGACCTGGACCTCAAGGTCACCGCCCAGTACCACGACCTGCCGACCGTGCCGACCGACGTCGCCACGGCCTTCGGTGACGCCGTCACCGAGGCGCTGAACAACGTCCTGCGGCATGCCGGAACCGGACACGCGTATCTCACCGCGACCGGCCACGACGGCCACCTCGCGGTGACCGTCGTCGACCGCGGCGCAGGTTTCGACCCGTCCCGCACCCGCGACGGCGGATTGGGGCTGCGGCGCTCCGTCCACGCCCGGATGCGCGACATAGGAGGATCCGCCGCCATCGACAGCGCACCCGGTGAAGGTACCTGCGTCGAACTGCGTTGGCCCGGATGATCACGGTCGCGGTGGTCGACGACGATCGCATGCTGCTCGACGGACTGCGTTCCTGGCTGGCCGGAGTGAGCCGGATCCAGCTCGTGGCGGCGGTGACCACCGTCGACGACCTGCTCCCCGGGGCGCCTTCGGGCCCGGACGGTCCGCTGCGGGGGAGCGCGCTGCGTCCCGCGGACGTGGTGCTCCTCGACCTGCTGCTCAAGGACGGCTCGCGTCCCGACGACAACATCCGCCGGCTGCGTGCCGCCGGCAGCCGCGTACTGGTCATCAGCACCGTGGCGGACCGCGCCCGCATCGTCTCCGCCGTGAGCGCGGGCGCGGACGGCTACCTGACCAAGGACCACGACCTGGAGTCCCTGGTCCGTGCACTGGAGGAGGTAGCCGCCGGGGGCACCGCGCACTCCCCGGAACTCGCCTTCGCCTGGGCCCACGACACCGGCCCCGACCGCCCCCGGCTGTCCCCGAAGGAGCTCGAGGTGCTGCTCGGCTACGCCTCGGGCCTCACCCTGAAGACCACGGCGCGGCGCGCCGGCATCAGCCCCCACACGGCCAAGTACTACCTCGACCGCGTGAAGGACAAGTACCGGCAGGCAGGCCGACCCGCCTACACGAAGATCGACCTCGCCCAGCGGGTGCGTGAGGACGGGCTCGGTGCCGACGGCTGACCCCACGCGGGGCGGTACCCACCGCGTTGCTCCGCGTCCCGCCACGGGGGCACTCGGCGACGGACCCCTGCACGGTCAGGCCCGCCGTGCCGGACCGTCGGTCGGTCGAGGACGCGGGCGGGGCGCCGTCCGGGCGGTCCGACTGGTACGGAGCCCCCGGCTGACCGTGGCGCGATCCGGATGCCGGTCACGGCACGTTCTTCAGCACGGCGGCCAGCTGGGCACGCGAGCGGACGTCCAGCTTCTGGTAGATCCGGGTGAGCCGGGCCTCCACCGTCTTCACGCTCAAGTAGAGCCTGGCCGCTGCTTCCTGGTTGCTCGCCCCCTGCCCGACCATGTGGGCGAGGTGCAACTCCGCCTCCGTGAGGGAGGACAGCATGCCGCCCCGGGTCGGGTCCGGCTCGGCCGAGCCCGCCGGGGTTTCCGTCGCCAGCGCCAGCCAGGGGGTCGCGCCCGCCCGTTCGAACACCGTCGCCGCGGCCTGCAGCGCATTCTGCGCGGCGGAGCGTCGCCGGCGGCGACGCTCCACGCGGGCGAGGGCCACCAGGGCCCGCCCGCGCTCCAGCGGCAGACCCGCCTCCCCGAAGCGCTCCGCGGTCGCGGTCAGCAACGCGGCCGCCTCGTCCGGCTTGCCGCTCGCCGCCAGGTGCATGGCACGGGCACGGTCGCAGCCGAGCAGTACCGTCGTACGCCCGAGGCGTTCGGCGACCGGCCGGACGTCCGCGAGTAGCGCGGCCGCGTCCTCCAGAGCGTCGTTCGCCAACAGCGCCTCCGCCAGCTCCTCGTGCCAGCGCAGCATGGAGGGGTCGACGGCCGCCTGCGCGCGTTCGCCGGCCTGCACCCGCCGCAACGTCTCCAGGGCGTTCGTCACGTCACCGGTGATCAGCTGGACCCGGCCCAGCGCGTACAGACTGCGGGACAGGAAGACGTGGTCGCCTTCCTCCTCCGAGGCCTGGGCGCTGCGCCTGGCGTAGCTGGCCGCACGGCTGAAACTGCCGCCCGCGGTCTCCGCGAGCGCCAGTGCGAACCACGCGGGCCCCGGTGACAGCCCCGCCTCCAGGGTCAGCGCGAGCGACCGTCCGGCGTGTGCGAGCGCCGCTGCGCACTGCCCCCGCCGGGTCTCGACCTCGGCGAGGGTGCGGAACAGTTCGATGGCGTCCTCCACCGTTCCTCGCCGCTCGACCAACGGCAGCAGTGCGTTCAGCTCGTCCCGTGCCTCGGTGAGGCGGTCGTCGAACAGGGCGTGTCGGATCGTCAGGATCTGGGCGGTGTTGCGGATGCCCGAGGGGCGCTCGACGACCTCGAGGGCCCTTGCCCGGGCGAGTACCTGCTCCGCGTCGGGTGAGCCCAGGACGCGTTCCATGCGGGCCTGGACGGTGAGGGCCCGGGCCGCCGTCCGGGGGTCCCCCACGGAAGCGGCGAGCGCGGCGGATTCCACGGCGGCCGCCCGGGAGCGTACGGGGTCGCCGTCGGCGAGCACGTACTTGATCGCGAGCCGCAGCTGCACGGCCGCCCGAAGGGCCGTGTCACCCTCGGAGTCCTCCATGGCGTGCACGTAGATCTCGTCGAGATCCGTCAGCCCCTGTCCGGCCGTGTCCAGTACCGCGAGGCGGACGCGAACCCGGTCCGGTGGGGCGGCGTCCCGCGCCAGGAGGTCCGTCGCCGCCCGCATCGCGAGATCGGCCCGGGCGGCGCGGGCGGCCTCCTCCGCGGCGTCGACGAGTCTGGCGATCCGCCGCTCGCCGTTCCGTCCGGGCGTCGACTCGGCCGCGAGCAGGGCGAGTTCGGTGGCGAGAGCACTGTTCCCGCGGCGCCGTGCGGCGTCGGCGGCAGCGGCGACCTCGGCCGCCAGGTCCTCATCGGGGATGTCGGTGGCCAGCGCACGGTGCCGCACCTCGGCCACCGGATCGTCCACGACCCGCGCGAGCGCCGCGTGCCCCTCGCTGCGCTCGGTCCAGCAGGCATCGTGCACCAGCGTGGACGGGAGGACACCCGCGGTGAAGGCCACCGTGCCGTCCTCGGTGAGGGAGACCAGCCCGGCCCGTTCGGCGGCGGCCAGATCGGCCTCGGCCGTGGGACGCCCGGCGCGGCGGATCAGCGAGGCCGTCGGCCGCAGGGCGAGGGCCGCAAGCAGCAGGGTTCCGCGCACCGCGGGCGAGACGACGCCGAGCAGTTGACGGGACAGGTCGCGGGCCCGCCCCGACAGGGACAGCGACTCGGCGTGGTGCACCGGGGTACGTGCGTCCGCGAGGGACCGGCCGACGGCGAGCGCGAGCCGTGGGTTGCCGCCGCTGGCCCGGTGGATGCGCCCGGCCATCCGGGACGGCAGCCGGTGGTGGATGAGGAGTTCGGCGATCTCGTCGGCGTGCAGCGGCGGCACGAGGAGGACGTCGGCCTCGGACGGGACCCACAGGGGCTCCGGGTCGCCCCCGGGTGTGTCGTTGCCGGGGGAGTGGGGGCCGTACGCCTCCGGGGTCTCCACGGCGATCACCCGTAGCGCGGCCGGAGCCAGGTGCAGTGCGAACCGCAGCAGGTCGGCGCTGTCGGGGTCCATCCGCTGTACGCCGTCGACGACGAGGAGGACGGGCGCGCGCGCGGCGAGGGCGCGGAGGATCTGCGCCAGCGCCAGCCGCAGGGCGATGGGATCCCAGCCTTCTTCGGGCACCGGTGCTTCGCGGCACAGCATCGCGACGGCGCTGCGCTGCGGTCCGGGCAGCGCCTCGAGGATGTCGTTGGCGTAGGGCTTCGGGGACCTGTCGTGCGGTCCGCCCCCGGGCCAGGACACGGACGCGGACACCGAGGCCACCAGCGCGGCGGCGGTGGCACCGGGGATCGTCCGGTCGGTGGGCAGCGTGGCCAGCCAGAGCACGGTCTCGCCGCGGGCCTCGGCGCGAGCCGCGGCGGCCAGCGCGACTTCGGACTTCCCGACCCCCGCGGGGCCGGTGAGCAGGGCGCGCCCCCGGGTCTGCAGGACCCGGTCCAGGCGGTCGAGGAGCTCCGCCCGGCCGACGGGCGCAGGACGGTACACCGCGGACGTCACGTACCCACCACCACCTTCCGGCGTGCGCGGGCCCCCTGCCCGTTCGAGCAGAGGATACGAAGCCAGTCGCCGGAGTCCAGGCCCGGTGTCCGACATGCGGACAGTGCCGGACCGCGACGACGGCGGGGCACGCTCGCGGCATATGCCTGCGAACGTGCCCCTGACCAGCGATGATGCAGTTGTGGCAGCTGTCTCAGAAGGTGAGACCCCAGCTGTCGATGTAGCCGGTGTCACCCCATGCCACGTCGCGGACCCGCAGCTTCCACGTACCGTTGGCGACCTCGCTGGACGCGTCGACCGTGTACGTCGCCAGGACGTTCGCGGCGCTGTCCGATCCGGAGGACGACTTCAGGTTGCGCACCGTCCCGTCCGGGGCGATCAGGTCGATGACCAGGTCGCCGCGCCAGGTGTGCTTGATGTCCACGTTCACCTTGAGGGCGGCGGGAGCGTTGCCCGTCACGCCCGTGACGGTGATGGGCGACGTCACGGTGGTGTTGTCGCCGATCGCGACATCCGTCCCGTTGGTGAACGTCGTACCACCGGAGGAGCTTCCGGTGACGGCGCTCACGGTCTTCGCCGCGTCGGCGATGCCGGTGCCGCAGCCGCCCGAGCAGGTGCCCGGCAGCGGACGGGCGTTCGCCTTGATGGCGGACTCGATGTCGGCCGGCGTGAGGGACGGCTTGGCCGCCTTCAGCAGGGCGGCCAGGCCGGCGATGTGCGGCGCTGCCATCGAAGTGCCCTGGTAGGGCTTGTAGTTCTCCGTCGACTGGATGGTGGTGCCGGAGTTCAGCGTCGACAGGATGCCGTTCTCGGGCGTCGTGACGGTACCCGGCGTGTCGGTGGCGCGACGGGTCTCACCACCGGGGGCGGCGACGTCGACGATGCTGCCGTAGTTCGAGTAGAAGGAGCGGTTGCCCTCGCGGCTGGTGGACGCCACGTTGATGATGTTGGCGCAGTTCGCGGGCGTGAAGCCGGAGGCGTTGGCATTGCTGTTGCCCGCGGCGACGACGACCGTGGTGCCGCGCGAGACGGCGCCGTTGATCGCCTTCTGGTAGACGCTCGGGCAGGTGGAGCTCGCGCCGCCGAGGCTCATGTTGATGACCTTCGCCGGCGTCGGGTTCGCCGGGACGCCCGGGACGCTGCCGCCGGAGGCCCAGGTGATGGCGTCGGCGATGTCCGCGGAGGAACCGCCGCACTTGCCCAGGACGCGCACCGGCTGGATCTTGGCGTTGTAGGCGATGCCCGCGATGCCCTTGCCGTTGTTCGCGCTCGCGGCGATGGTGCCGGCGACGTGCGTACCGTGCCAGGAGGAGTCGCTCGCCTTGGAACCGAGGCCGCACTCGCCGTCGGTGGCGTTCCAGTCGCCCTCGTCCTTGGGGTTGCTGTCGCGGCCGTTGCCGTCACGGGCGTCCGCGGCGGTGGAGATGAAGTCGTAGCCGGACACCACGTTGGCGCCGACGTCCGAGTGGGTGGCGTAGCCGGTGTCGATCACGGCCACGGTGACGCCGCTGCCCGTGGTCTTGTCCCAGGCGCCCGGCACGTTCATGCCGCCGGTGGCCTCGAACAGGTCCCACTGCTCGGAGTACTCGGTGTCGTTCGGTGTGACGGACATGGGGTACGCCCGGATGTCGGGCTCCACGGAAGCCACCGACGGGTCGGCGCGGAAGGCGGCCATGACCTCGCCGAGCTCCTGCTTCGTGGCCTTGCCGCCCAGGTCCACCAGGGCGGATCCGCCCGCGAGCCGGCGCTCGAACTTCAGGTTCTCGCCGGTCGTCGAGCCCTTGGCCTTCGCGTCGCTCGCGGCGGCGCTGTTGGAACCGGCCTCGGCCGTCTTGGACTTGTAGGTGACGATAACCTTCTCGACCGGGGCGGTCGGGGTGGTGGCCATCGACTGCGAGGCCGGAGCGGGCTTCGGCGAAGGGGCCCCCGGGGCGGCGGCGAATGCCGCGGAGGCGGTGGCGGCGACACCGAGGATCGTGGCGCTGGTCGCCACGACGGATATGAGTCTCCGTCCGGAACCGTTCAAGATGTTCCCTTTCCACTGATGCGGAGGGCGCGGACGGGCGGCGCACGGGAACCGTGGTGCGCTGTGGGGGGACGCTCCAGGGCTCCCCGGGCGGGGTTGCCCTTGCGCCGCCTCGCCGACGCGACGGCCCGCGGTCAAGGGCCGTCTCCAGCGGGCGCACGCCCTACATGCACCTGACAGCTGCATGGGGGACGGGATCCGCCGGTGCGGCAGACAGTAGGGAACGGCGGGGTGAACCCGATACGGGGAAAACCCTTGTCGCTCCCCGCAGGAGCACATGGGGACGCCCGCCCGGCGCGCCGCCTTGCCCAGAGCCTGACCTGCGGGGACGGTCTCCTGCTGCGCCCTTTCCCGTCCGTCGGGGGAGAATGGGGGCACAGACCGAGGGGTGGGCCAAGGGGGGAACGTCCCGACTCCGGGAGGCCGCCGTGGATGTCCTGGTGCTGATCGGCCGCATCCTCTTCGTACTGCTCTTCCTCGCCTCTGCCATGGGCCACCTCACACAGACCAAGGCGATGGGCGCGTACGCCGCGGCGAAGGGACTGCCGGCTCCGGTGCCGGCGACGGTCCTCAGCGGACTGGTCATGCTGGCCGGGTCCGTGAGCGTCGTCCTCGGCATCTGGGCCGATCTGGGTGCCCTGCTGCTGGCGGTGTTCCTCTTCCCGACCGCCGTCCTCATGCACGCGTTCTGGAAGGAGACGGACCCCCAGACACGGCAGACGGAACAGGTCATGTTCCTGAAGGACGTGTCCCTGGGCGGTGCCGCGCTGATGCTCGTGGCCTTCTTCTCGTACGCGGGCCACGACCTCGGGTTGACCGTCACCGGCCCGCTCTTCTCCATCGGCTGAGGTGCCTCCCCGGGCGTTCGCCTCGTCTCACCCGGCCCCGGCACTCCGGGCAGGGTCCGGGCCGTGCTCCCCGACCCGCGGGCTCGTTCCGCGGTACCGCCTGAGCCCCTACCGGCCTGGCGCTCCTACCGGCCCGGCGCCCGTCCGCCACGGTCACCCGGGAGCGACGGTCCTACGGACGTTCGAAGGCCTGGAGCACGCCGCCGGCGGAGAAGCAGAGGGCTCCGGTGAGGGTCCCCCAGTCGGCGATGCTCGCGCTCACGAGGCCCCCGGTGCTCGGCACGGTGAAGTCGGCCAGCGCCGCGATCATGAACAACACGGATCCGACCTGGTTGACGGCCACGATCCACCACCCGAGCTCGTGCGGTCGGACGCCGGGGCGGCCGTGGCACACCTCCTCCAGGGCGAGGTGCCCCGAGATGAGGAACAGCAGACAACCGACCATGTCGGGTGCCCAGACCAGTCGGTTCGCCTGATCTGCGGAGAGCCCGTGGAGGAACGAGTCCAGCAGATTGAGACCGAACACCAGCGTTCCGGCGAACAGGACGAACGTGCTGAGCCAGTCGATCTGCATCGGCTCGTACCTCCACCATCGCCAGCGGCGCGTCTCCAGGGCGCGGGCGGCGCTGCCCGGCCTCGGCGCGTTGATCGCCTGGAGCATGGAGGAGTAGCCGCCCGCGTTGAAGAACAGGCCACCCACGAAGTAGACCGAGGCGCTCGCCGTCGCACCGCCGCCGCCGAGGGCGATGGCCGCACCGAGCGCGAACAGCGCGCCGCCGACCGTGAACGTCGCGGCGACAACGCTGTTGAGGGTCCGGAGCCTGCCGAGGGCCTCCGATTCAGCCGACCGGGGCACCCCCTCCGCGCCCTCGGCGGCCCGGACCGTCAGCGCACCGCGTTTGCGCGCCGCCCGAGACTCCCACACCGCCTCACCGCCGTCGGCGAGCCGCCAGGTCAGCCTGGTGGTGAACGGTCCCGCCCCTTCTGCCCGCTTCTCCGTGTGACGCACGCGGTCAGCGTAGGAGCCCTGTGCGACGCGGAACCGCGACCGCCGATCCGACACGCTCGCACGTCCGGGCGGTCCGCCCCGGGGACGCGGGGCACGGGCGTGCGGGCGGCATGACGCCCCGGCCGGGGAGCCTTGGGAACGGTTCCCGACCGTCGCCGTTCGCGACGAGCCCCAGGAGCCGTTGCCGGGCACGGGCGCCTCGAGCGGCTCTCCGGCGGCAATCCGGGCGGGCCCGCCACGGGGCGCGGACCGTCGCCTACCGGGGCGCCCGCACGCGGCATATCCTCCGCCCATGCGCGTCGCACTCTTCGTCACCTGCGTCAACGACGCCGTCTATCCCGCCACGGGGGTGGCGACCGTCCGCCTCCTGGAGCGACTGGGCGTCGACGTCGACTTCCCGGACGGGCAGACGTGCTGCGGCCAACCCCAGTTCAACACCGGCTACCGGAGCGAAGCCCAGTCACTGGTCGGGCGCACGGCACGGGTCTTCGACGGCTACGAGCACGTCGTCACCCCTTCGGCTTCGTGCGCCGCGATGGTCCGCCACCACTACCCCCGGCTCGGTGACGCCACCGCGGAATCGTTCGCGTCTCGCACGTACGAGCTGACCGAGTTCCTCGTCGACGTCCTCGGGGTCACCGATGTCGGCGCGTACTTCCCGCACCGGGTCACCTACCACCCGTCCTGCCACGGCCTGCGGCTCCTCGGCCTCGGGGAGCGGCCCCGCAGGCTTCTGCGGGCCGTGAAGGGCCTCGAACTCGTGGATCTGCCGGGCGCCGAGGAGTGTTGCGGATTCGGCGGCACCTTCTCCGTCAAGAACCCCGATGTGTCCACCGCGATGGGCCGCGACAAGGTGCGCAGCGCCGGAGCCACCGGGGCAGACGTCCTGTGTGGAGCCGACAACTCCTGTCTGATGCACCTCGGAGGCATCCTGCGCCGCGAGGGATCACCTCAGCGGACCGTGCACATCGCCGAGATCCTCGCCGCGACCGAAGAGGAGCACCCCGCATGACCGGAACCTTCGTCGGCATGCCGTCGTTCCCGCGAGCCGCCAGGGAGGCCGTCCACGACGATACGTTGCGGGCCAATCTGCGCCACGCCACCCACACCATCCGCGACAAGCGTGCCGGAGCCGTCGCCGAACTGGCCGACTGGCCCCAGCTGCGCGAGGCCGGACGGCAGATCAAGGACCGCACGCTCCGTCACCTCGACCGCTACCTGGAGCAGTTGGAGGAACGGGTCACGGTCGCCGGCGGCACCGTGCACTGGGCGACGGACGCGGACGAGGCGTGCCGCATCGTCGCCGATCTGGTGAAGGCCACCGGGGAGACCGAGGTCGTCAAGGTCAAGTCGATGGCCACGCAGGAGATCGGCCTCAACGAAGCCCTGGAGGTCGAAGGCATCTCCGCGTACGAGACGGACCTCGCGGAGCTCATCGTGCAGCTCGGCGGCGATCGACCGTCCCACATCCTCGTGCCCGCCATCCACCTCAACCGCCAGGAGATCCGCGACGTCTTCCGTGACCGCATGGGCAGGTGGGGCAGGCCCGCACCGGAAGGGCTCGGCGACGAACCCGCCGAGCTCGCCGAGGCCGCCCGACTGCACCTCAGGGAGAAGTTCCTCCGGGCGAAGGTCGCGGTCTCCGGTGCCAATTTCATGGTCGCGGAGACCGGTACGCTCGTCGTGGTCGAGTCCGAGGGGAACGGCCGGATGTGCCTGACCCTCCCGGAGACGTTGATCTCCGTCGTCGGGATCGAGAAGGTGGTGCCCACCTGGCGTGATCTGGAGGTGTTCCTGCAACTCCTACCGCGTTCCTCCACCGCCGAGCGGATGAACCCGTACACCAGCATGTGGACGGGCACGTACGCGTCCGATGCCGATGCCGACGGGCCGCGGGCGTTCCACCTGGTCCTGCTGGACAACGGTCGTACCCAGGTCCTCGGCGACGCCACCGGCAGACAGGCCCTGCGCTGCATCCGGTGCTCCGCCTGCCTCAACGTCTGCCCGGTGTACGAACGTGCCGGCGGCCACGCGTACGGATCCGTCTACCCCGGTCCGATCGGCGCGATCCTCACCCCCCAGCTGCGCGGCACGGCGAGTGATCTCGACGCATCGCTCCCGTACGCGTCGTCGCTGTGCGGCGCCTGCTACGACGTCTGCCCCGTCGCCATCGACATCCCCGAGGTACTGGTTCACCTGAGGGAGAGGGTCGCCGCGCAGGGTGGCCGGGGACGCCGCCTCGAGAAGGCCGCGATCAGGGCTGCGGGTTGGCTCCTCGACCATCCCGCCGCGTTCGGGGCGGTCGAACGGCTCGCCGCCCGCACCCGGGGGGTGCTTCCGGCCCGCCCCCCGGGCGCCGGCGCCTGGACCGGCGGCCGTGACCTGCCCGACCTGCCCGCCGAGCCGTTCCGTGACTGGTGGAAGAGGAACCGCACATGACGTCGAGCCACGGCACGCCGCCGCCCCCGCGGCCCGGCTCCCGGGAACTGGTCCTCGCGAGGGTGCGGGCCGCGGTGGCCCGGGCTCCCGAGGCGCCGGAGGTCTCCCGGGACTACCTGCACAGCCATGTGCCGCCCGAACCGGACGCATTGACGGATCTGCTCCACGAGAACCTGGCCGACTACCGGGCGCTCGTGCACCGGACGGACCCCAGCGTCCTACCGGGCCTGCTGGCGCGACTCCTCGACGGACGCGGGGCGCGGAGCGTGCTCGCGCCACCGGGATTGCCACGGCACTGGACCGCCGAGGCGAAAGCCGTGCGCGTCGCCGACCGTGCGCAGTCCACGGCCAGGGAACTCGACGCCGTCGACAGCGTGGTCACAGGGTGCGCCGTGGCGATCGCGGAGACGGGCACGATCGTGCTCGACGGCAGCCCCGACCAGGGCCGTCGCCGGATCACGCTCGTGCCCGACCACCACATCTGCGTGGTCCGGGTACCGCAGCAGGTCGTGGCCTCCGTACCGCAGGCCCTGCGTCGGCTGGCTCCGGAGCGCCCGCTCACCTGGATCTCCGGACCGTCGGCGACGAGCGACATCGAGCTCGACCGGGTCGAGGGCGTGCACGGACCCCGCACCCTCGAGGTCGTGCTGGTCACCACCTGACGTCAACCGGAGCACAGCCGCGGTGCCCGGTCGGCGGCGGACACCGCCGCAGTGCCGCGCCGTAGTTCGGCCGCCAACCGGTCAGCCCACCGGGCCAGCCCGTCGACGTCGATGCCGTACGGCGCCGTGGAGCGGGCTCCGTACGGGGCGATCGACGCCGTACCGCGGTCCAACAGCGCCAGACCCCCCGCCGCATTGCCGCGCGCGGCGTGGGTGAGGCCCACGGCGAGTTGGGCCAGTCCGCGCCACAGCCCGCGTTCCTCCTCGGGTCCCGACTTCCAGGCGTCCTCCAGCACCTCGTGGGCGTGGAAGGGCATGCCCGCGTCCAACAGCCGTTGCGCCTCTGCGAGCGTCTCCTGCGGTGTGCGAACCACCCCTTCGGGTTGTCGCGGAACGCCCGTGTCCCCGTACGGCAGGGGACGCCCCAGCCCGTCGCGGGGCCGGCTGCTGCGCGCCCTGCCCTCGGCGTCTCGGTCCCTCGGGGTCTGGTTCACGTCTCGATTGTCACCCGGCGCACCGGTCCTGTCAGAACCGATCCGTCAGCCGGACCGAGTGGACGCGGTGGTGCGTCGCGGAACACCGGCGGCCGGTGGCGGGTGGGCGCGGAGCCGGCCAGCCGACGAGTAACCGTCGTCACCTGCGAAGACCTTGCGCCCGCGGCACGTCCGCGCACGCAGTCCGTGCGTCGATCCGCCCCGCGGAGTGGGGTAGTGTTTCCCTTGCGCGATCAGCCGGGCAGAGGCCCGGGGATAGCGCACCGGGACGTGGCGCAGCTTGGTAGCGCACTTGACTGGGGGTCAAGGGGTCGCAGGTTCAAATCCTGTCGTCCCGACTCGTGAGAGTCGCGGTTCAGAGGCTGTTTCGGAGTGATCCGAAACAGCCTCCGGTCGTTTTGGGGGCCAGTTGAGGGACCAGCCCGCTTGACCGCGTGAGTGGGCGACCACCGTCGCTCTCGGTAGGGAGCGCTCGTCCCGGACACCACGAGGGTGTCGAGCACCTGAAGGACTTCCATGGCGCCTTCGACGCGGTGATCACGGTTTCGGCCCGGTCGGGTGGCGTTCGGTGTGATCGGGCGAAGCCGACTTCGACAAGATCACGGCGGTTCGCGCGAACGCCGTGCCGTGGGGCGGCCCGGTGCCCCTGTCACGGTGCGGAAGGGCCGCCCGTCCTCCGTCCCAGCCCTTGCCGAATCTATCGATATTCGATAGATTTCCATCGCAACTCGATGGAAGGTGGGTCATGGGAGAGCTGACCGTGCGTGCCCTGCGAGCCGTGCTGGTGGTGGTGCTCGCCGGCACCGTGTTCGTACAGGCAGGGATGGTGTGGACGTTGGCCACCGACCCGGAGGACGGGTCGCTCCCGCTGACCCCGCTACGCGTGATCACGATCCTGGGCATGGTGTCGGCCCAGGTCGCCCTGGTTTGCGTGTGGCGGCTGGTGACGATGGTGCGCCGCGGAACCGTGTTCTCCCACGCCGCCTTCCGCTATGTGGACGCCGTGATCGGTGCGATCGTGGCGGCTGCCCTCCTGTGGTTCGTGGTCACGATCCTCAATGCGCCGGGCCAGCGGGAGGACCCCGGAGTCACCCTCATCATGGGCGGGATCGGCGTGGCCATCCTGGGGGTGGCACTCATCGTCCTCGTGCTGCGGATGCTGCTCGCCCAGGCCGTGGCACGCGACGTCGAAGCGGCGCAGATGCAGGCCGAGTTGGACGAGGTGATCTGATGCCGATCACCGTCGACATCGACGTGATGCTGGCCAGGCGGAAGATGTCCGTGGGCGAGCTCGCGGACCGTGTGGGGATCACGCCCGCCAACCTTGCGGTGCTCAAGAACGGCCGTGCCAAGGCGGTGCGCTTCGCGACGCTCGCCGCGCTCTGCGAGGTGCTCAAGTGCCAGCCGGGCGACCTGCTGCGCTGGGAGGCCGAGGACGCCGCGGGCGGATGACGTGCACCGGCGGAGTGAAGACGACTGGCACCACCGGCCCGTGACACGACACGTGGACCGGATGGAGGTACCGGTCGCGCCCCGGGCTGCTGCGCTGTCGATGGCCTCCGGGCGTTGCATTCGTTGGTCAGATCGTGGCGGTGTCGATGACGAAGCGGTAGCGGACGTCGCTCGCCAGCACCCGCTCGTACGCCTCGTTGATCTGGTCGGCCCGGATCACTTCGATCTCGGCGCCCAGGTTGTGTTCGGCGCAGAAGTCGAGCATCTCCTGGGTTTCCGGGATGCCACCGATCATGGAGCCGGCCAATGTCCTGCGGCCACCGATCAGGGAGAAGAGGTTGAGCGACACGGGTTCCTCGGGGGCTCCGACGTTGACCATCGCCCCGTTGGTCGTGAGCAACCCGAGGAACTTGTCCAGTGGCAGGGGGGCCGAGACGGTGGACAGGATCAGGTCGAAGGTGCCCGCGAGCGTGTCGAACGTGGCGTCGTCGCCGGTTGCGTAGTAGTGCTCCGCGCCGAGTCGCAGCCCGTCGTCCTTCTTGCGCAGGGACTGGGACAGTACGGTCACTTCGGCTCCCAGGGCGTGGGCGATCTTGACGCCCATGTGTCCGAGGCCGCCGAGGCCGACCACGGCGACCTTCGTGCCGGGTCCGGCGTTCCAGCGCCGCAGCGGGGAGTAGGTGGTGATCCCCGCACACAGCAGCGGTGCCGCCGCGTCCAGGGGCAGGCCGTCGGGGATCCGGAGGGTGAACGCCTCGTCCACGACGATGTGGGTGGAGTAGCCGCCGTGGGTCGGCTCGCCGTCCTTGCCGACGGCGTTGTACGTGAGGACGCTGCCGCGGGTGCAGTACTGCTCGAGTCCGGCTTTGCAGTTGTCGCACGTGCGGCAGGAATCGACCATGCAGCCGACGCCGACCCGGTCGCCCACGGCGAACGTGGTCACGGACGGCCCGGTCGCCGTGACGATTCCGGTGATCTCGTGGCCGGGAACCATGGGGAAGATGCCCTCGCCCCATCCGTCGCGGGCCTGGTGGATGTCGGAGTGGCAGATGCCGGCGTACTTGATCTCGATCAGCACATCGTGCTTCCCGACCGCCCGGCGCGGGATGGTGGTGCGCTCCAGAGGAGCCTTGGCGGTCGGTGCTGCGTATGCGGGAACGGTGGAAACGTTGCTGGACATGGCTACGAGCGTGCCTCGCTCCGCGGGAACCACCCAGCCCCCTGTTGTGCGTACGCCTGCCGTGCCTACCACTGGCAGGGTCAGGCTCACGGTCGTGAGGGCACCCGGGCACCGGGATACTGGACGGTATGGATCAGCGTGCCGAACTCAGCGAATTCCTGCGTTCCCGGCGGGGGCGGCTGAAGCCACAGGACGTCGGTCTGCCCCATTTCGGCCGCCACCGCAGGGTGCCGGGGTTGCGGCGCGAGGAGCTGGCCCAGCTGGCCGGGGTGTCGGTGGCCTACTACACGCGGCTCGAGCAGGGCAACGGCCAGAACGTGTCGAGCGAGGTGCTCGATTCCATCGCCCGGGCGCTGCGGCTCTCCGATGCGGAGCGCGCCCATCTGACCCACCTGGCGAAGCCGACACAGAAGAAGAAGCGCGTGGCGCGTGGCACCCAACGCCTACGTCCGCAGCTCCAGGCCCTGATCGATGCGATGGACGCGGTGCCCGCGTTCTTCGTGGGTCGCCGGATGGACGTCTTGGGTTGGAACACGATGGCGCGCGCCCTGTTCGGCGACTTCGCGACGATGCGTCCGGAGGAGCGGAACATGGGCCGGCTGGTGTTCCTCGACCCGGCGGCCCGAGAGCTCTACGTCGACTGGCAGTGCAAGGCCATCGAGGTGGTGAGCGTGCTGCGGCTGTGCGCGGGTTGCTACCCGGACGATCCGCACGTGTCGGCGCTCATCGGGGAACTTTCGGTGAAGAGCGATGAGTTCCGCACGCTGTGGGCGGCGCACACGGTGCAGGAGAAGGGCCACGGCACCAAGCGGCTGCACCATAGCCTCGTCGGCGACATGACCCTGTCGTACGAGACGTTGAGGCTATCGGACGACGAAGACGTGTCCCTGGTGACCTATCACGCGGAGCCGGGCTCGGCGTCCGCGCAGTCACTCGGGCTGCTGGCGCAGTGGGGCGTCGACCAGGTTCCGACCACTGCGGCCCACTGAGCCCATGCGCTTGTTTCCGGTATGGCGTGGGCACGGTGGCGCGGCGGCGAAGGGCGCGTAGGGCTCCAACAGCCGCGACTGCTATCGAGGTTGTCCAGCCATTCAGCAGATGGCCTGCCTAGGCATCTTACCGGGACGAGGCACGTAGCCGCGTTCAGGCCGGTTCAGTGAGGATGCTCCAGAACGTAGCGGGGAGTTGGCCGAGGAGAAGGGTACCGCGGGGTGACGCGTCGCGACCCTGCGCGCCCTGCTCGGCCTCGCCGTCGGGAGGGCTTCGACAACCGGCTCGGCGACTGCCGCCGGGACCCGCGGGTCGGCCCTGGCGGCCCATTCGTGGGAGGCCGGGGACGACTACGTACGGGAGGTGCTAGGAGACCGTGAACCGGCCGACGGCGTTTTTCAGTCCGACGTCAAGGCCGAGTGAAACCGTGTTTGTGCTCGCAACGTCCCTTCGGTAGACAGGTATACACGCAAGTGACGGCACAACACGTCAGGGGTGGGTGAATGAAGTTCGACATGGGCAGCACCACGTTGTCCGAGCTGGGCAAGGCCACTACCGGCTCCAGCGACGACCTCGGCACGCTGATCAAACTGTTGATCGCCGCGGCGGATCCGCTGGAGGGCAAGTTCAACGGCGTCGGTCGGCAGGCGTTCGACTCCTTCAAGCGGCGCTCGGACTCGATCACCGCCGAGTTGAACGCCTCGCTGCGCGCCATCCTCGGCGGTCAGGCCGGGATGGACACCTCGTTCACCACCGGTGCCCAGGAGCAGGGTGACAACGCCCACCAGAACATGGGCTCCGCGAACTTCGACGCCGCCCGTTTCGGCGCGCGCTGACACCCGGGGGCTGAAGACACATGGCAAACCAGGACCGCACCTCCTACGACATCGCCGCCTCCGTTGAGGTCCAGGGCGGCCTCGGCGGGATCATCGGCCAGCTGGAGCGGGTGCTCGGCGACCGTGACGCCGCGGTGAAGGCCGCGATGGCCGAGTTCCAGGCCGACGGCGTATCCGACGAGTACCACGGCAAGGAAGTCCGCTGGAACAAGGCGGCGAACGAGGTTCGCGACATCATCCGCCTCGTCCGCACCACGCTGGAGCAGAACGACGCGACCGCGCAAGCCACGCTGCAGAAGGCCAAGGCGGCGGTCGACAACATCGGCTGACGTCGGGACGCACGTCGGACGAGGGACGCGAGGACACGGGGGCAGAGCATGGACTGGGACATCAAGCCGTCCGGCGTGCAGGGGGTCGTCAACAAGACGATCACCGCCGCCGAGGGTTTCCAGAAGGCTGGCAAGTCGCTCCAGACGGAGCTGCCGGAGGCCGCGAAGCACGCGGGTACCGTCACTCCCGGCGGCGGCACCGGTGGCGAGGGCGGCGGTATGGGCCCGATCGCCGGCGCGCTGGGTGAGCTCATGAAGGCCCACGAGTACCGTCTCGCCTTCATCAGCGCCCGCACGGAGGCCTCGCTGAACGGCGCCATCAAGGCGGCGACTGCGTACGTGCAGGGCAACATCGAGCAGGCGCAGAACGCCCAGGCCGAGGCCCTGAAGGCGCCGAAGGTCGACCTTCCGGGGGCGGGCCAGAAGTGACCGACCACGTACCGATCAATCCGTGCACGATCCCGCAGTTCACGGGTGACTTGGACGCGCTGGAGCAGGACCGCACGGCCATCGCGACGGCCGCGTCCACGTTCCGTGACGCGGGCTCGAACGTGGACTCGGAGTTCCAGGGCCTGTCCGCGTTCTACTCCGCCCCCGAGGCCGCCCAACTCTTTGCCACCACCAAGCCGGTGAAGACGGACAGCGACTTCTTCGCCGACCAGCTGGAGTCGGCGGCGAAGGCCCTGGGCGAGTACGTCACCGAAGCCCGTCCGATCGTGGCGCGGCTGAAGGAACTCCAGGCGAAGGCCACGACGTTCTCCAACAAGATCAGCGGGGACGAGCACTGGAAGGACGACGGGGACAAGATCGATGAGAACAATGATCTGATCCACGACGTCAACGCCGCCGTCTCCGCTTTCTGGGCCGCCGAGCGGACGTGTGCGAACAAGATTCGTGCGCTGTACTGCGCGCCCCCGTTGACCGCGGACGACGGCTCGCATGGCGCGAACATGTACGGCTACAAGGGCGAGGACCTCAACAAGGCCCAGGACCTCCCCTGGGGCTCCCAGCTGGAGGAGACCCACCGGGCATGGGAGATCGGCTACTGGGTCAAGTCGTTCGTGTGGGACGGTCTGATCGTCGACGGCATCTGGGGCACAGTCCGCGGCCTGGGCACCCTCGTCGGGGTCGATGGCTGGGACGCTGCCGGCCAGGCATGGATGGGTCTCGCCAAGCTCGCCACCGGTCTGGTGATCACCTCGATGCCGGGTGTGGGCGCGGCGTTTTGGGCGGCGGACGACAAGCATCTTCCGGGTTGGCTCCGTGATTCGCGTACGGCGATGAAGGAGACCGGCAAGGCGCTGGTCGCGTGGGACGAGTGGGGGAAGAACCCGGCCCGTGCGGCCGGCGCGGTCACCTTCAACGTCCTGACCACGGTTTTCACCGGCGGTGCCGGCACGGCCGCGAAGACGGGCTCGGTCGCGAAGGTCCTTTCGGTGGCGGGCAAGACGGGCCGTCTCATCGACCCGATCACCTACATCGGCAAGGCCGGCTCCCTCGCCAAACTCAAGATCGGCGACCTGTTCACCAACCTCGGCAAGGTCGACGGCACCTTCCCCAAGCTCGACGAGGTGGTGTGGAAGGACCTCCCCAAGGCCGACGCCCCGGGCGTCACCTTCCCCCACCCCGAGAACACGGTCCGCCTCCCCGACGACGCCCTGGGCCGCCCGCAGTACTTCGACAAGACCACGAACCAGCTCCTGGACCACAACGGTGTGCCCAAGCAGGACCTCACCTCCGTCCCCAAGGGCACCGACCACCCCTTGGCGGAGCTCCCGAAGAAGCAGGAAGTCACCGTCGGCGGCCCGGTCCATCAGGTCGACGCAACCACCCGAACCCCGGGCGGGGCAGCATCCCACATGCCCGGCGGCACTGCGGACAACATGCCGCGCAACAACCACCCCGAACCCGGCGGCAACGGAGGCCACGGCGCCACCGACACCACCCCGACCGGCAGCGGCCACACAGACACTCCGTCAACGGGCGGCCACGACGACGGCCCGGGCACTGGCGGCGGCCACGGCCCCGGCGACGGTCCCACTGTTCCGCACCAGGGCGACCACGGCGGGGCAGGCACGCCTGGCGGCGGTGCTGGGGAGGCTGAGTCCCCCGCCAAGGTGAAGAAGCCAGAGGAGTCCTGGCCTGCTAAAGATGACATCGTCGGTACGGCCAGGGGTAAGAACCTGATGTACCCCAACTCCCGCCACAACCTGAGCGGCATCAGGAGTGGTCAGGTGGACACGAAGAACACCATCATCCTGCCGGAGACCAAGGAACTGGTTAAGCAGGACATCGCGGAGATCGCGTCCGGCCGCGCCGACTTCGACCCGGTGAAGCAGCATTACACGGTCAATGGGCGCAGCTACGGTGTGGAACAAACCGGTCGTACCTTCCCGGTGTCGGGTCCGGGACTCGTCAACCTCGACCGCGTGGAGTTCGAGGCGATGAAGGCGATCATGAGGGCGGACGGAGACTTGAGCAAGGTCGACAAGATGTTCAAGAACGCGCCGAAGTTCAAAGAGAATCCGGAGAAGGTTCAGCGGATGATCGACCTCTACAGGGAGTACTACCCGTGATGTACGGATTCTTGACCGCAGCGGCGCCGGCCCCGGAAGTCGTCGCCCGCGTGCTCGCGGAGACCTTCCGCGTGTCTCTGCAGTCGGTGGACGTCTCCCCGGCCAGTGAGATGGACGACCGGAACTGGGACGCGACCGTCACGTGTGATTACGAGCTCCTGCAGGGTGACCTCGTAGGCCAACTGAGCGTGTACGGGGCCGAGGAGGTGCCCGACCAGCCCTCGGAGGAGGAACTCGCCGCTGCGTTGGCGCGCGCGTTGGTAACGCCCGTGCTCGTGTCCTGGGGAAGTGTTCCTTCGATCCACCGGGTCGTGACTCCCGAGGGACTCACCACCTTCGCCCGGGTAGAGGAGTTGGAGGGCGAGGAAGCCGGATGCACGGTTTCGACCACACAGGTGGCGGTGGCCGCGTTCCCTCACGCGGTGGTTGCGGGACTTCCCGAGGTCTCCCGGGAGCTGCCGGTATCCACGCCGGTGGCGGACGCACTCCTGCCCGGCGCGGCTCGGCGCACTCCCGCCGGCGAGGTCCGTACGCTCGTATGGTTGTGGGAGGCGCTCATCTCGCGGATGGCCACGGGCTGGCCGCCTGCAGGTTGGTACGGGGCTGACATGTACCGGGAGGACCTGGAGAACCGCGATCGGCTCCGCGTGGCGATCGAGGCGCTCCCCGACGACGAGAAGGCACTCGTGGTCGCCTCCGTGGACTCCCTCGACGCGGCGTTTCGGGAGCACACTGCGGAGGACGACGGCCGCGCGCTCGCCGTCGCTCTCAAGAAGGACAGAGGGGACTTCGCCTCTGCGGCGTGGTATTGGCATCGTCGCCCGGCAATGCTGCCGTGGAGCTGAGCCGAGACACTTGAGGTGTGATGCGCGTGCCGAGCCAGACGGGGAGTTCCGACCTGGACGGCCGCGCTGATGTGGAGAGTGATCGCGACCGGGCTCGTGGGGGGCCGGGAATCACACCCGTGCTCGACGCTGCCGGGAGCGGTCTTCGAAGGCCTTCGCCCTGTTGGGGGAGGCCGGTGGCGTCCTGGCGAGCCTGCTGCGGGCACGCCGGCCGAACGGCCGGAGCGGCCCGAGGGTCCGCACCGCGGAGGAGAAGGCGTCGTGGGGCTGTTGCCCGGTCGGCTGCTGATGGTGAGCCTCAAGGTGGCCCGGTGAGTGGGCGAAGGCCAGGGTTCGGCGACTGGCCAAGAAGTTGTTAGGGGTGCGGGACGCATCCCGGCCGCCCCGTCGGATCGGATCCCCAGCTGTCGCTGGCAGAGGTCGACTTCGGGTGGCAGGACGCAACTGCCCCCGCCGGTTTCGGCGTCGTGAGGGGCGCGTACTAGCGTCTGTTGGGCGACCGGGAGAAGGGAGGCCGGGATGGCTGCCGAGGACTATGACAGCCAGTTGCTGGAGTCCGTCGCGGTGCGGCGGCACCGGATGCGCGACGCCGTGTTGTTCGGTGCGCAGCGTGGGCGGCGGGTGGCCGACGAGCGGATCGGGAAGGCCGTTGCCGGACTGGTGATCGCGGCGGTGCTGTGCGCCGGCTGCGTCGGTTGGTCGTTCATCTCCCACCGCCTCATCGGCAAGGTCGGGACGCCCGGGCAGGTCAGTACTCGGTGATAGGTTCGAGCGCGTGGTGAGCATGGGGGCAGTGAGCGGTACGGCTTTGAGCCGCGTCACCTTGGTGGGCGAGCGGCGGCGGATGGATCTCGTACTGCCCTCCCAAGAGCCGGTCGGGCGTCTGCTGCCCGATGTCATACAGCTGCTGGACGACCGGGTGGCCGCGCAGCCGATGCTGCGTCATCTGGTCACGGCAGACGGCTCCGTGCTCGAGCACAGGGTCTCGCTGGAGGAGGCGGGCGTTGCCGACGGGGCAGTGCTGCGGCTCGTACGGGTGCAGGACGTGCCGTCCGCGCCGGTGGTGCACGACGTCACCGACGAGGCCGCAGAGGACTTGGACGTACGAGCCTGGCGTTGGCGGCCGTCCGCGCGGCGGGTCACCGCCGGGGCCGGTCTGGTGCTGTGGACGCTGGTGGCCGGATGGTTCGCCCGGGCCGCGTTCGCGCCGGGGGCCGTGGCGGGTGCGCTGCTCGCGACTGCCGCCGTATGCGCGGTGGTCGGGGCCGTGGCAGGCCGGCTGAAGGGGTCCGGGCTCGCCACCGCGCTGCTGGCGACCGCGGGTGCGGTCGGGGTGCTCGGGGCCTGGACCCTGGGTGACGCGCAGCACTGGTACGCCATGGGGCGCCTAGCCGCCGTGGCGGGTGCGCTGGCCGTGGCGCTCGCGCTGCTGGGGTGGTTCACGCCGCTCGGGCGGGGTGGGTTCGTCGGAGCCGCCGCCGTGGGCGCGCTGACCGTTGTCTGGGAGGGCGTCGCACTGGCCCAGGGGCACGCGGGCGCCCGGACCGGCGCCGTGCTCGCCGTGGTCTCCGTCGTCCTGCTCGGGCTGCTGCCGCGGCTCGCGCTGGCCGCGGCCGGGCTGACCGGCCTGGACGACCAGCGGGCGCGCGGTGTCTCGGTCAGCCGCTACAAGGTCGCCACCGCCCTCGGCGCCACTCACCGGGGCATGGCCTTGGCCACCCTCGCCACCGCCGTCTCGGCGGGCGCTGCCGGGACGGTCGCACTGATGGAACCCGATGTCTGGACGGTCTCCCTCGCCTCGGCGGTGGCCACCGTGTTGTGGCTGCGCGCGCGGGCCTTCCCGCTGGTCCCGGAGGTGGTCGCGCTGCTGCTGGCCGGGGCCGCCATCACCGTGGCGGCGCTGCTGGTGTGGGCCGGGCGGGCCGGAGCGGCCGGGCCGCTGGCAGTGCTGCTGGCGCTGGCCCTGGTGGCGCTCGGCGTCCTCGCCGTCCAGCCGCCCGAGCACGTACGGGTCCGGCTGCGGCGGGTCGGGGACACCGCCGAGTCGATCGGCGTCATCGTGCTGTTCCCGCTGCTCATCGGCGTGTTCGGCGTGTACGGGCGGCTGCTCGGCACCTTCGCGTAAGGGTGGCACTCAGACATGAGCATGAACCAGCGGCGTGACGACTGGCAGGCCGGGGTCCTCGGTGAACTGACCGGCGCCCCTGCTCCCCAGACATCTCCCGCCCCCATGCCGGTGCAGCCGCACGCCCCCCTACCGCTACAGGCGGCCCCCGCGTCCCGGCAGCCCCACCACCAGCAGCCCTACACCGCGCAGGCCCGGGCCCCCGAGACCGTCCCGGTCCCCGGGGCCGAGGCCCCGGCTGGCCGCCCCCGCCACGGGGACCCGCTGGTTCGTCGCACCCTGCGCACCCTGCGCGGAGCATTCGGCTCCTCCGTCGCCAAGGCCGTCGCCGCCGAGACGGAACTCGCCACCCAGGTCCAGCAGCCTGTCACCACCGGCCGCCAGATCGTCGTCACCAGCATCCGCGGCGGCTCCGGCAAGACCACCGTCACCGCCCTCCTCAGCCGCACCTACAACCACTTCCGCCAGGACCCGGTACTCACCCTGGAGGCTGACGCCGCCCTCGGCACCCTCCCCGTCCGGCTCGGCGTGCAGTCCGTGCGGTGGACCTGCGCGGACCTCGCGCAGATCGTCCGACCCTCCATGCAGCTCACCGACATCACCGGCTACCTCGTCCCGATCCCCGACGGCGGCTGGTTGCTGCCCGGCAGCCAGGGCCGCATCGGCGCCCAGGTCGACGTCGCCACCTACCGGACCGTGATGGTCTCGCTGCGCCGCTACTTCGGGGTCACCGTCGTCGACTGCGAGACCCTCCCCGGCGAGGTCGCCCGTACCGCCCTCGACACCGCGCACGCCCGGGTGCTCACCGCGCCCGCCACCACCGAGGGCCTGGTCTCCACCCACGCCGTCCTCGACTGGCTGGCCTCCCTGCCGGTTCCCGTGTTGCCGCGCACCGTCGTCGTGCTCACCGTCCAGTCCCCGCACCCCACCGTCGACCTCGGCAAGGCCGCCGAGAAGCTGCGCGCGACGGGCGCGGGGGTCCTTGTACTGCCCTACGACCGCCACCTCGCCTCCGGCGGCGCCGTCCGGTCCGAACTCCTCGGCTTCCAGACCCGCGAGGCGGCCATGCGGCTCGCCGCCGAGGTGCTCCAGCGGTCCGTGGCCCTCCCGGCCTCCGGTGCCGCCCGGTGACCCAGCAGCTGATCCACCGGCCGGCCCGGGCCACCATGCCCCCCGCCCCCGCCCAGCCCCACACCGTCGAGGCCCCGCCGAACCTGCCCGAGGGCAAGATCGGCAGCCCGGCCACCGCGCTTCTGCCGATGGCCGGCGTGATGGGCTCGGTCGTGATGATGACCGTCATCCGCAACAGCCGGTTCGCCGCCGTCGGCGCGATCGTGCTGGTCTTCGCCCTGATCGGTGCCATCGCCCTGTTCTGGTCCCAGCGCGGCAAGGCGCAGCGCACCCGCCGCGCCCAGCGCGAGCGCTACCTGGAGTACCTGGAGGAGCAGCGCGAGGAGCTCGGAGCCCGCGAGAAGGCGCTCCGCGACGAGGCCCGCCGCCTCAACCCGCCGCCGGAGGCCCTGTACGACCTCGTACGCGACCCCGCGCGGCTGTGGGAGCGGCGCCGCACCGACCCCGACTTCCTGCGGCCGCGTCTGGGCACCGGCGCCGTCGCCGTGCAGGAGCTGTCCCTCGCGGCGGGCGTCGGGGGCGTCCTCACCCCGCCCGACCGGTTCATGCTCAACGAGGCCGGCGCGCTCATGGCCCGCTTCGGCCGGGCCAGCGACTTCCCGCTGACCGTGCCCCTCGACCGGGTCGGGAACGTCAGCATTGTCGGCGACCGCGAAGGCGTGCTGGGCGTCGCCCGCGCTCTACTCGCGCACACCGCCGTCCTGCACGCCCCCGACGACGTGGCCTTCGCCCTCGGCGTGCCCGGGGACCGGCTCGCGGACTGGGAGTGGGCCAAGTGGCTGCCGCACGTCCTCGACCAACAGGAGCAGGACGGTCCCGTCGCCGCCCGGCGGATCGCGCCCAGCCTGCCCCAGCTCGCCTCCGGGGTCCTCGCACCCGACCTGCGCCGCAGGGCCTCGTACGCGGCGGAGGTGCGCCGCGGCCTGTCCGACAAGCGGGCCCTGCGCCTGGCAGGCCGGCTCCTCATCGTCAGTGACGAGTACGGCGAGAACTCCGTCGAACTGCCCCGCCCCGACGTGACGGTGGGCCTAGCCGACATGAACACCACCGTGCTGCACCTGCTCGCCGAGCAGGTCCACGAGCCCGACGAAGTGACCATACGGATCACCGTGGACGGCAGCCACGTCACCGTCCGGGACCTGCGCATCCCGCAGGACCCCGCCGCCGAGGGCATCAGCGACGCCCTCGGCACGGCCACCGCCGAGGGGCTGGCCCGCATGCTGGCCCCGCTGCGGCTGTCCGCCGAGTCCGTCGCCGAGGGAACCCCGGTGTCCGGGACGGTCGACTTTATGGGCCTGCTCGGCATCACCGATCCGGCGGCCCTCGACGTGAAGCGGCTGTGGGCGCCGCGCGGAGAGCGGGACTTCCTGCGCGTCCCGATCGGCATCGACGACCGGCACGAGCCCGTGCTGCTCGACCTCAAGGAGTCCTCGCAGCTCGGCATGGGCCCGCACGGGCTGTGCGTCGGCGCGACCGGCTCAGGCAAGAGCGAACTGCTCCGTACGCTCGTCCTCGCGCTGGTCGCCACCCACTCGCCCGAGGACCTCGCGATGGTTCTCGTTGACTACAAGGGCGGCGCGACCTTCGCCCCCTTCGAGAAGCTCCCGCACGTCGCCGGTGTCATCACCAACCTGGAGAACCAGGCCGGGCTCGTCGAACGCGTACACACCAGCCTCGCCGGCGAGGTCAAGCGCCGACAGCAGGTCCTCAAGGACGCCGGGAACGTCGCCGACATCGGCCACTACGCGGCGCTCCGCGTGGAGAAGCCCGAACTCGATCCGCTGCCGCACCTGTTCGTCGTCATCGACGAGTTCGGCGAACTCCTCACGGCCAAGCCCGACTTCATCGACCTGTTCCTTTCCATTGGTCGAATCGGCCGCTCCATCGGCGTGCACCTGCTGCTCTCCAGCCAGCGCATCGAGGGCGGCAAACTCAAGGGCTTGGACACGTACCTGTCGTACCGACTGGGCCTGCGCACCTTCTCCGCCGACGAGTCACGGACCGTGCTCGACACCCCCGACGCCTTCCAGCTGCCGCCGCTCCCCGGCTTCGGCTACCTCAAGGTGGACACCTCCACCTACTCCCGCTTCAAGGCCGGGTATGTCTCCGGCCGCCACCGGGGTCCTGCCGCCGCCCTCGACGACACCGAGCGGGGCCCGCTGGCCTTGCCCTACCCCACCTTCAACACCCTCCAGGACAGCACCGGTCCGGCCGAGGCCGTCGAGGAGAAGCCCACCGCCACCGCCCGCGAGACCGGGCCCAGCGTGCTCTCCGTCATCGTCGACCAGCTCGCCGACGCCGCCCCGCCCGTACGCCGCATCTGGCTGCCGCCGCTGCCCGACGCGATCCCCCTGGACGCCGCCGCCGGGCCCCTGTCCGTCACCGAACACGGACTCCGGCTCTGCACCGCCCGGCGGGCCCCGCTCAAGGTGCCGCTCGGTGTCCTCGACGACCCGGCCCGCCAGTGGCGCGGCACGTGGGAGCTGGATCTGACCGTCGCCGGTGGGCACACCGCCGTCACCGGCGGACCCCAATCCGGCAAAACCACTCTGCTGCGCACCCTGGCCCTGTCGCTGGCGCTGACCCACACCCCGCAGGAGGTCGCCGTCTACGGTCTCGACCTCGCCGGGGGCGGCCTCGCCGCGCTCGCCGGGCTCCCGCACGTCGGCGGGATCGCCGGCCGTGCCGACCGGGAACGGGCCACCCGTACGGTCGCCGAGGTGCGGGCCATGCTCGCCACGCGCGAGGAGCTCTTCCGCGAGTACTCCATCGACTCCGTCGACCAGCTGCGCCGGCTGCGCTCCCAGGGGCAGCTCGCGGAGCTGGCCTCCACGGACATCGTGCTGCTCGTCGACGGGTATGGGGCCCTGCGCGAGGAGTTCTCCGAGCTCGACGACTCCGTCACCGACCTGCTCAAGCGGGGCGGCGGCTACGGCATCCACGTCGTCGTCGGCATGCTCCGCTGGAACGACGTGCGGATCGCCAACCAGTCCCTGTTCGGCGGCCGCGTCGAACTGCGCCTCGGTGACCCCTCCGACTCGGCGATCGACCGCAAGCTGTCCGAGACGATCTCCCCGGACACCCCGGGCCGGGTCCTCACCGACGGCAAGCTGTTCGCGCAGACGGCCCTGCCGCGCATCGACTCCCGGGCCGGGAACACCGACTTGGCGACCGCCCTGGAGGAGGCCGCCGGCACCGTCCGCGCCACCTGGCACGGTGAACTCGCCTCCCCCGTACGGGTCCTGCCAGCACGGCTGGCTTCCGACCGGCTGCCCACCGTCGACGAGGAGCCGTACCGGATCCCCGTCGGCGTGGACCAGGACGTCCTCGCCCCGGTGCTCCTCGACCTCTTCGGGCAGGACCAGCACCTGCTGATCCTCGGCGACAACGCCTGCGGCAAGACCAACCTGCTCGCCCTCGTCGCACGCCAGCTCATCGCGCGCTACGGCGAGGAGGAGCTGGTCTTCGCCGTCTACGACCCCCGACGCGGGCTGCGCGGCGTGGTTCCCGAGCCCTACCGGGGCGGTTACGCGCACAACTCGAAGATTGCCACGGCCCTTTCGGCGGGTATCGCCAAGGAACTCGACAAGAGGCTCCCCGAGGACGGCATCGACCCGGACGCCGAACCCGGCGAGGGACCCGGCTTCGCCGGCCCGCGCATCGTGGTCCTCGTCGACGACTACGACATCCTCACCACTGCCGGACAGCAGCCGCTCCAGGCGTTCGTCCCCTACCTGCCCTCCGCCCAGGACATCGGCCTGCACTTCGTGATCGCGCGGCGCGTCGCCGGTTCCTCCCGTGCCCTGTACGAGCCGCTGATGACCACCCTGCGCGAGTCCGGCACCACGGCCCTCGTGATGAGCGGCGAACGTTCCGAGGGACAACTGTTCCCGCAGCTGTACGCGAGTGCCCAGCCGCCCGGACGCGGCACGCTGGTCCGGCGCGGCCGCCCGCACGAGATCGTGCAGACCGCACTCGTCGGCTCCCCCACCCAGGAAGCGACCTGACACCATGACCAAGGACGTCATCGCCCTCACCGCCAAGATGCCTGACACCACTGCCCTGATGGTGGCCCTGACGGCGGGCGGCGCGGACCTCGGCGCCCAGACCGCCGGGGACGGCGCCGTGATCCAGCTGCTCGGCGCGGGCGGCAGGCCGCTGGTATCCGTCGAGGCCCCGGTGCTCGTCCAGGTCTCCGGCGAGGTGGAACGCCTCCTCGGGACGCCCTCGCCCACCCCCGTCTGGTGGACGGAGACCCGCGCCTCCACTGCCGTGCCCGAGGCGGGCCCCCTCGCCGGGGCCGTCGCCGGACGCCTCGCCGAGGTCCTCGGCGGCACGGTCTGGCCCGAAGGTGCCGGGCACGTCGCGGTGGTGCCGGTGGGCTCCGAGGCCTCGGCGGCACCTGCGCCCGTCGGGGCGCTGCCCACCGTGGACGTGGTTACCGAGTCCACCGCGGTGGTGCTCGCGGACCGGCCGGTGGTCGGGCTGACGGCCTGGCTGTCGGACGTCCTTAGGACCACCGCCGGCTTCGGAGCGGCCCTGCACATCGTCACCCCGGGCAACTGCCGGCTCAGCCTGCCGCTGCGCACCGCGCTGGCCGGGGCCCCGAACCGATGGGTGGTCCAGGATCCGGAGTGCGGCTACTACGACGGCCTGTCGGGTGCGGTGCTCAGCTGGCAGGACGGCACCTTCGCCCCGGCCCGCGACGAGGCGGGCCGACCGCGACTCGCCACCGCGTTCCGTCGGGGCGAGCCGTCGGGGGAGCGCCTGCTGACGCTGCAATTCCGCACGGAGCGCCGGGCCGAGGAGGAACTGCTGGTCGGGCGTTCGCTGGAGGCCGCCTGGCGCACCCTGACCGGGGGGCCGCCCGCGGGCTGGGGCACCGCCGAGCCGGTGAACCTGCCGTGGTCGCCGCGCCAGCTCACCGACCTGGCCCGGGGGCGGGCGCCGGAGCCGACGCTGGTCACCGCCGTCGGAACGCCGGAGCAGCCCGCGCTGGCCACCGTACGCGTGACCCGCACGGCCACCGGGGTCGAAGAGGACATCACCCTGTCCCTGGGGTACGGACCCTCCGAGGAGGTGCCGCTCGACGCGCTCGCGAGCCTGGCGGAGGAACTCGTCGCCGGGCACGGTCTGGTCAGCATGCTGGCCTCCGTCGGGCCGGGACGGCGGGACCTGAGTCTGAGCCCGAGGGTGGCCGCGCCCGCGGTGCCGGTGTCCTTCACCCTCGGCGGGGCCGGTGTCGCCGAGGCGACGCTTACGCAGGCGCGACGGCCCCCACTGGCGATGAAGCCCGTCCAGGTGGGCCCGCAGCGCAGACCCGGACTGCACTACCCGCTGGGCGACGGCGCGGACCCGGCGGCCTGGGAGTCCCTGTCGACGCTGCTGACGCACCTGCGCACAGCGGTCCCGCCGCTTCCGTAGGCCCTCGGCCGGTTGCGGCACGTCATCCAGGCCCTCCGCCTGGCCCGCGCTGGCGGGGGGCGTCGCGCCGGCCGGATCCCCCGGCCGGCTCGGCCGCCACCGCGGGCGACGTCACGGGCCGGACGCCACCGGAGAGACGGAAGCCTTCGGGGCCGCCGGTGCACGACAACTCCGGACGGGCTCGTCTTCGATCCCGGTGGTAGCGCCCTCGGCACGAAACGGAGGCACCGGACTCCCTGGTAGCCTCCGGCCGGACAATCGAACGATCCATGTCCTCAGAGCCGTTGTGAAAGGCGGACGGCGCACTGCCTCATCCTGAGGCGATCGTCAGAGAACCATCCGTGCCATGGCTCGTCCAGCCGGTGCCACGCGGCTGGCTGGCCCTCCTCGGGAGTCAACGGCGTCCGCCGGTCGAGGAATGCCACATAGGAAAGCCCCAGGGTGTCCGACCCGGCGGGACGGTAGGACCGCACAGTGGCAGCCGCTGGGGTGTCAAGCAGTTCCACCTGCACCCCGGTCTCTTCGAACAGTTCACGACGCGCGGCCTCGCGCGGTGTCTCCCCGGGATCAACTTTGCCGCCGGGCGGCACCCAGCCTCGCCAGCGGTGCTTCACCAGGAGAATGTGCGTCATATTGCTGTCGAACACCCACACCTCGGTGGCAAGCGGTCCCCTCAGCGCCGCATCGGGCTGCAGCAGCCACTCCGCCGCACCACCGCGTTCATCCAGGGCGCGCCGTGCATCGCGGATCCCGGCTTCCAAGGTCCGGGGCTCCACCCCATGGTTCGTCACCTGCCAGAGGGTACGGCCGGCATCTGACAGCGGGCCCAGCCACACACGTGCGGAAGGTTGGTATGCCGGTGACGGGCGGAGGCTCAGGGGCGTCCCCATGGGTTCCGTTGTCGACCGAGGGTCCGTGGAGTGGAGAGCGAGTCCGAGGTTTTCGGGTACTCCGGCTCGCCGGGGGGACAGGAACTACTGTCGCGAGAATGGTCGAACACGATTCCCTCAGCGCCACCCGCGAGGCGTACGACGACGCCGCCCCCACCTATGCGCGGCTGTTCCGCGACACCCTGCGTGACAGTCCCCTGGACCGTGCGATCTTGGGTGCCTTCGCCGAACTCGTACGTGAGAGTGGAGACGGCCAGGTCGCGGACCTTGGGTGTGGGCCTGGCCACGTCACTGCCTATCTGGATGAACTTGGGCTGGCGGTGGTGGGCCTTGATGCCTCTCCCGCGATGATCGGATTGGCTCGGCAAGCTCATCCGGGCCTGCGCTTCGACGTGGGCTCGATGGCCGCGTTGGAGATCGCTGACGGTGCGCTGGACGGCGTGCTCTCACGGTGGTCCATCATCCACACTCCGCCGTCGGAACTCCCCGCCGTGTTGGCGGAGTTCCACCGTGTGCTGGCACCAGGTGGCCACCTTCTGGTCGGCTTCTCGGCAACCGATGACCCGAATCAGCCGACGCAGGTCTTCGATCATGCCGTCGCCCCGGCCTATCGGTGGTCGCCCGACCGCCTCGCCGCGGTGCTGAGCGAGTTCGGGTTGGCCGAGGTGGCCCGGATGGTCCGGGAGCCACAGCCCACCGACAGGCGGCAGTTCCAGGAGGTTCAGCTGCTCGCCCGTAAAGGCCGTGCAGGGGCGGTCTGATCGGAAACGCGGACGCTCCGACGTGCCGTAGGGGAACTCGTCCGGCGGCCGGCCCCGGACGACCTCAGTCGGATCCTGACTAACCAGAACAACTCTGGACCATCTCCGATGGTCCCAGCCGGCCCGGTCGCCCCCAGTCGGCATGCCGTCGCCCCGATCGACCGCGCGGTGCGCGGACCCGGAGTTCGTGCGTGACGCGGAGAGAGTGTGAACGTGTGGTGATCGGCCGTTGATCGACCGTAGAGCCGTGCCGTGGACCATCGGCGCCAGGGGGAACACGGCTCGACGGACACCACCGCGCGCCGCCGCCCGGGCGTGTCGTACGGCAGCTCGCCCCCGGTCCCCGGTAGTTGGCCAACGCACGGAAGGTGGACGAGGCATGGACGGTGTGCAGCCGCTGCGGTCGGTGGCGGGCTTCGGAGAGCTGCTCAGGATCCGGCGCGAACGGGTCGGCCTGACCCAGCAGGTGCTCGCCGATCACGCGACCCTGAGCGTCCGGGCGATCCGGGACATGGAGAGCGGGCGGGTGCAGCGTCCGCGGCAGGAGACGGTCCGGCTGCTGGCTGACGCACTGCGGCTGGAAGGGCGCACCCGTTCGGACTTCGAGGCGGCCGCACGGCGGCACGTGCTCGCGGGGGAGCTGCGCGACGTGCCGACCGCGCCGCCGGTCGCCCGGGGCGCGATCGTCGGCAGGGAGCTGGAGGTCGAGGTTTTGGTCGACGCTCTCGCCGTGCACGGCGACCGCCTGGTCACGGTGGCCGGGCTGGGCGGGGTCGGCAAGACGCGGCTGGTCCTGGAGGTCGCGCGACGGCTGCACCTCGCGTCCGGCTGGTCGGTGCACTGGATCGACTGCGCCAGGCAGACGGTCGCGGGACCCGAACGCCGTGCAGACCTCGTCCGGGCGATCGGGGAGCGGCCCACCCTGCTGGTTCTGGACGGTGCCGACGCCGGCGTGGACACCGCCCTGCTGGACGAGCAGTTCCAACGCTGCCCCGGCCTGCGGGTGCTGATCACCGCTCGAGTCCCGCAGCCGCTGCCCGGCGGCCAGGTGATCCCGCTCGCGCCGCTGCCCACTCCCGGGCCGGAACTCGACCACGACCCGGTGGCGCTGGCCGAGGTGGGCGCCGTCCGGCTGCTGCTCTCGCACCTGCGCCGGCTGCGCCCGGGTTACCGGCCGGAGCCCGAGGAGGCTCCCGCCGTCGCCGAGCTGAGCCGCCAACTCGACGGTCTGCCCTCGGCACTGGAACTGGTGGCCGGCTGGTCGACGGTGATGTCCCCACGCCAGCTCGTGGTGAGACTGGCCGACGGGCCGTTCCACCTGCCGCCGCCGGCCGGGTACGGCGGCAGGGCGGACGTGGCCGCGGCGTTGGAGTCGGCGCTTGACCGGCTGACGCTCGACCAGCGGGACCTGCTGGAGCGTCTCGCGGCCGAACCGGGGGACTGGTCGGGCGAGGACGCCGTCGAACTGAGCGGCCGACCACCACAGGAGTGCCTGGCGGCGGTGCACGAGCTGCTCGCGAGCGGACTGATCCGCAGTCTCCCGGCCCGCGACGGCGTCCGGTTCACCGTGCTGAACCTGTGCCGGCGCCTGTGCGGGGCAGGCGCGTACCCGCAGTTGGCGACGGCGAGCTGAGCACCGTCCGACGGCTCAGGCCTGGGCAGATACTGCCCGCATCCTGCCGGACGAGCTGCCGGTCCTGCGCCCGGAACGTCCCTAGCGTGTCGTCCACGGCCGGGCGAGCCGGACACCCGGAGGCCCCGTCGCCCGGAGACCCGGAGCCACCACTCCCGGGGATTCCCCACCACCTATCGACACAGAGGGTTCGCGCCGTGGAGCAGCATGCCGTGGAGATGCACGGAAAGGCCGAGCCGGCCGGTTTGGACGTCGTCGTGACGACCATGGCCTCGGACTCGCACACCTGGAACCTGGTCTTCCTCCAGCTTCTGCTGGAGGAGCTCGGTCACCGGGTCACCAACCTGGGCGCGTGCGTACCGGACGAGCTGCTGGTCGCGGAGTGCCGCAGGATCGAGCCGGACCTGATCGTGCTGAGCAGCGTCAACGGGCACGGATTCCACGACGGACTACGGGTGATCGCCGCGCTGCGCGCCTGTCCCGCGCTGGCCCGCACGGCGACGGTGATCGGCGGGAAGCTCGGGATAGCGGGCTCCGGAGACCCGGCCCGTCAGCAGGCGCTCCTGACGGCGGGCTTCGACGGGGTCTTCGAGGAGGGTGGCTCGGTGCTGGACTTCCGGTCCTTCGTCGGCTCGCTGCCCGCCGGCTCCGGGGCGTCGTCCGCAGGGTCGGGGGCGCTGCTGTGAGCGATTCCCGGGGCGGTGCGAGCGACGCCCTCGTCGCACGTGCGGCCGCGCCAGGCCTCCCCGTGTCCGGTTTCGGCTCCTTCGTCGCCCGGGCCGGTGCTACGGGTGCCCTGGTGGTCCAGCCCAGGATGGGAATGGCCGATCCGTTGCGGATGCGCGACGGCCTGCGCGCCACCAGGGAAGCGGACGCCGTCACCGTCGGCACCATCACGCTCGACAGTTATACGCGCACCGGCGACCTCGAGGCTGCCCGGCGCGCGCTCTCCGAAGGGGTCGGTTTGAACGGCTACCCGATCGCCACCCACCCCGCGGACACCACTCGCGAGGTTCTGCGGGGTGTCGCTGACGCGGGTTTTCCGGTGCAGGTCCGGCACGGTTCGGCGAGGCCGGAGCACATCGTCCGCGCGCTGCTGGGGGCCGGTCTGGACGCCACCGAGGGCGGCCCCGTCTCGTACTGTCTGCCGTACAGCAGGACGCCGCTGCGAGAGGCGGTCGACAGCTGGCGGCGCAGCTGCGAACTGCTGGCCACGACCGCCGAGTTCGGCGCCGAGCCGCACGTGGAGACGTTCGGCGGCTGCCTGATGGGGCAGCTCTGTCCGCCGAGCCTGCTGGTTGCCGTCAGTGTGCTGGAGGCGTTGTTCTTCCGGCAGCACGGGCTGCGCGGCATCTCGCTCAGCTACGCCCAGCAGGCGGATCGGCGCCAGGACGAGGAGGCCCTCACCGTGCTCGGGCGGCTGGCCGGCGAACTGCTGCCGGACGTCGACCACCACGTCGTCCTCTACGCCTACATGGGCGTCTTCCCCCGCTCGCCCGGCGGTGCCCGGATGCTGGTGGAGGACGCGGCCCGGCTTGCGGTGCGGGCCGGAGCCGCCCGGCTGATCGTCAAGACCACCGCCGAGGCGCACCGGATCCCGACCGTGGGCGAGAACGTCCGGGCGCTGGAGACGGCAGCAGCGGCCGCCGCCGACGAACGTGCCCGCACACCCCTGGTCGCCGCTCGGATCCCGTCCGTCGAGGACACCGGTGTCGAGGCGGAAGCGCGGGCACTGATCGGCGCCGTGTTGGAGCTGGACGCGGACATCGGCCGAGCACTGGTCCGAGCCTTCGCCGCCGGCTACCTCGATGTCCCGTACTGTCTGCACCCCGACAACGCCGGCCGGGCCCGCAGCTCGCTCGCCCCCGACGGTCGGCTGCACTGGTCGAGCGTCGGTTCGATGCCGATCGCCGGCCTGTCGGACGGCGGCCCGCGTCCGCCCATCCTCGGCTCGTCCGAGCTGCTCGCGGCGCTTTCCCACGTCCAACGGACCTATGACGTCCGAGCCGCCGGACGGCCGTCGGCCGTCGGCGCCGCACCGGCACTCCCTGCACGCCCCTAACGCCCCGCACGACGTCCACACCACGACGAGAGTTGGGACCCACAACACCATGACCACCGATGGGCTCACGGCCCGCGCACCGATCCCGGACCCCGGCCGGCACTTGACCGCGCCGGTCACCCGCAGCGCGTTGCGGATCCAGCACCGGCTCCTCTCGGCGGCCCGCGCGTTCCTGTGTGACCGGGGTTTCACCGAGTTGCTCCCGCCGATCATCGGCCCGGTCACCGATCCCGGCTCGCGCGGGTCCAAGCAGGTCGACGTCGACTTCTACGGCCACCGCTACAAGCTCATGACGAGCGCCATCCTCTACAAGCAAGCTTCGCTGCTGGCCTTCGACAAGATCTTCTGCATCGCCCCCAACGTCCGGTTGGAGCCCCTGGAGACCGCCGGCACCAGTCGTCACCTCGCCGAGTTCCACCAGCTCGACGTGGAGGTGGCGGGTGCCACCAGGGACGACGTGGTGCGACTGGTCGAGGAACTGGTGGTGCACATGGTCGACGACGCGATCCGCGAGCTGCCCGAGGAATTCGCCCGACTCGGCCGGGACGTCGACGTGTTCGCCGAGCTGCTGAAGGGCTCCTTCGGCCGGCTGCGGCACGCCGAAGCGGTCGCAGAACTCCAGGGAGTCGGCCACCCGCAGAGTCCTGACGCCGAAATCGACTGGACCGGTGAGGCGTTGCTCTCGGCGCGGCGGGACCGCCCCTTCTTCGTCACCGACTACCCGAAGGGCTCGCGCGGCTTCTACGACCGGGAGAGCTCCGAGCACAGCGGCCTGCTGCGGAACTTCGACCTGATCGCGGCGGAGGGCTGCGGCGAGCTGTGCAGCGGCAGCCAGCGCACCAACGACTACGCGGAGATCGTCACCCGGATGCGGGAGACGGGTGAGAACCCGCAGAAGTACCGCTGGTACCTGGACCTGGTCCGTGAGGGCGTGCCCGGTAGCGCCGGCTTCGGCATCGGCGTCGAGCGGCTCACCCGCTACGTCGCCGGACTGGACGCCGTCTGGCAGGCGAGCCCCTTCCCGAAGGTGGCGGGGGTGGTGTCGCCGTGAGCGACCTCTCGGCGCCCGGTTTCCCGGAGGAGGAGGTCCGCCAGCGGGCCCGGGCCGGCGTGGCCGCGGCCTTCCCGCCGCCGGGCGAGTACGGGCGGGTCCTGTTCGGTGCGGATCACCGGGGCGATCACCCGGACGGTGGGCTGGACCCGCTCGACGCGCTGCGGATCACTCCGCCGGTCTTCGTGCCGCGGCGACTCGCCCGGCTGATCGATCTGGGCCGCGAGCCGGATTACCGGGACGTCGAGTTGACCACCGGTATCGGCGGCTTCACCTCCTCCCTGCCGGTGTACGTGTCCGCGCTCGGCTCCACCCGCGCGGCCGGAGGCGACCTCGGGCTCGCGCTCAGCAGGCAGGCGGGCGGGCTCGGCATCCCGATGGTGATCGGCGAGAACGTCGTCCCGGTGAACGGTTACGGTCGGCTCGGCGAGGCGGCGGACCGGGCGCTCCTCGGTCGTCTCCGCGCCTACGTCGAGGACCTGCCGGACGGGCGGGGCGGGGTCGCCGTCCAGCAGTCCACCGAGGACGCCGATGCTGAGGTGTGGAACCTGGTCTACAGCGACCCCGCGGCGCTGCCGCTGCTCGAATCCGGACGCCTGGCCTTCGAGTTGAAGCTCGGGCAAGGCGCAAAGCCGGGCCTCGGCGGGATGACCGTGCTGGACGCCGCTGCCGCTGCCCGGCTCGGCGACCGCTACGGCCTCGACGACGTCTTCGGCGACGGTCGGGTGCTCCGCTCCAGCACTCCCGGCACGTTCACGGCGGAGATCCTGCGCCAGCAGGTCCGGCTGATGCGCAACAACTTCCCCCGGGCCCGGGTCTGGGTGAAGCTGCACCCGGGCCGGGACGTGGCCGAGGCCGCCCGGGTGGCGGTCGAGGCGGGGGCGGACGCCGTCACGGTGGACGGCGCTGAGGGCGGCACCGGCTGGACGCCGGGCGCCTTCCCGGCCCAGGTCGGATTGCCGCTGGCGGAGTGCCTGCGCCGGCTGGCGGCCTCCGGGCCGCCGCCCTGCCTGCTCGTGTCCGGACGGATCTGGGAGGGCGGCCGAACGGTGAAGAGCCTGGCGCTCGGCGCCCGCGCGGTGGGTCTGGGCAGGGCGGCCCTGCTCGCCGTCGCCGAAGACCCGCAGGCCGGGCTGGTCCGGTTCTCGGAGTGCCTCGCGCTCGAACTCCGACTGCTGATCAGTGCGCTCGGAAAATACACTCCGCGCGACCTGGACCGGGACGATGTATGGTCACCGGAATTCACCAGAATTCCTGTCGCCAGATAGTCGAAGCGTTCTTTTAGCAGCCCGGCGAGGCGCCTGTGCGTGTCTCGACGGGCTGTTTCGTTTGTGGTGATGTGCATTCCTCAAGCGGCAGTTGAAACTGCCGATGGTCTTCCGATAATTCTGCCGATCGTCCCGGAAGGGCCGTTCTATCGTCGAGGCCACTACCCGCAGCATTGTTAATTCATCGGGGTTGGATGATGGAATCTCGCGGTTTCCCGTTCGTATCAGTCGCACGCCGGTTCCCGGATCGCCCGGCCCTACGGCTCGGTTCCCGGACCGTCTCCTACCGGGAGCTGGACGAGCTGAGCGGCGCCCTGGCCGCCCGTATCGCACCCGGGCGGACGGTGGCCGTCACCGGCCGGGACCGGCTCGATCACGTGGTCGGCCTGCTCGCCGCCATCCGAGCCGGCGCCACCTACCTGGCGCTGGACCGGGAGGCACCCGAGGAGCGCAACCGGTGGATCCGTGCGGACGCCGGCGCCGTGCTCGCCTACACGGACGGCGAACTCGTCGAGGCGGCCAACGGGCAGGACCTCGACGGACCCGCGATCGTGCCGGACCGGCAGAGCCGTGCGTCCACCGCGGGCTACCTCATCTACACCTCCGGCACCACCGGTCACCCCAAGGGTGTGCACGTCCCCTTCCCCGCGCTGAGTGACCACCTGGCAGCCGCCGTCGAACGCTTCGGTCTCACCGAGGACGACGTGGTGCTGCACTTCGCCCGCCCGACCGTGGATGTGGCTGTCGAACAGGTACTCACCGCACTCTCGGTCGGCGCCTGCATCGTCGTTCCCGAGCGCCAACTGCTCGCCCCCGCGGCGCTGCTGGAGCTGCTGGACGTCGAGGCCGTCACCGTGGCCAACCTTGCCGCCGGCTACTTCCAGGAGGTGGTGGCGGCGCTGCGCGAGGGCTGCCGCCCCCCGAGCACCCTCCGTCTGATGATCTCCGGCAGCGACCGGCTCTACCCGGACGCCGCCACCGGATGGTGGGCCGCCACCGGCGTGCCGCTGCTCAACGCCTACGGGCCGACCGAAACCGTCGTGACCGCCACCGTCCACGAGTTGGCGGGACCGGTGGCCGGAGCGGGAGACACGGTCCCGATCGGCCGCCCGCTCGGCGACCGCCACGCGTACGTGCTGGACGACCGGCTGCGTCCGGTGGAGCCCGGAACAACGGGCGAGCTGTACCTCGGCGGCCCGCTGCTGGCCTCCGGCTACCACGGCAGCCCGGGCCTCACGGCCGGCCGGTTCGTCGCGGACCCCTTCGCGGCTGAGCCAGGTGCCCGGATGTACCGCACGGGTGACCTGGTCCGACGACCTCGGGGGCATGACGCGCTGGAGTTCGTCGGCCGTGCGGACCACCAGGTGAAGATCCGCGGCTACCGGGTCGAGCCCGGTGAGATCGAGCAGATGCTGGTCAGCCACCCGGGCGTCACCGGAGCGGTCGTGGTGGCACGTGAGGGCAGGCTCGCCGCCTACCTGACGGGATCCGCCCCCGACATCGCCGAGCTGCGCGCCCACCTGGCCGAGCGGCTCCCCGAGCACATGGTCCCGGCGACCGTCACCCCGCTGGCAGCCTTCCCGTTGACCACCGGCGGCAAGGTGGACCGGGCGGCGCTGCCCGAGCCCCGATCCGCGCCCGCGGCACCGTCCGCCGTCCGCCGTCCGCCGCGCACGCCCGCCGAGCAGCTGATCGCCGCCGTCTGGGCGGACGTACTCGGGGTGCCCGACGTCGGAGCCGACGACAACTTCTTCCACCTGGGCGGGGATTCGCTCACCGCCGTGCGCGTGGTCGGCCGGGTCTTCGACGTGTTCGGCATGATCTCGCCCTACACCATCTTCGACGCGCCCTCCCTCGCCGAGTTCGCCGCCGCGGTCACCGCCGCCTCGGACGGCGGCGAGCGCCCGGAGCTGACCCGGACAGGTGCCACCGAAGCGCCGCTCGCCGCCTTCCAACGCGGGCTCTGGTTCTTGGACCAGTGGAATCCGGGAGCGCCGACCTACATCGTGCCCTGGGTGTTCCGCTTCGCCGGGCCGGTCGACCCGGAGTTGCTCCGCCGGGCCCTGACCGGCGTCGTCGACCGGCACGAGGCACTGCGCACCACCTTCGAGCTGGGCGAGGACGGCCCCCGACAGGTGGTCCACTCCACCGTGGAGCTGCCGTTCACCGTGAAGGAGACCACGCCCGCCGCCCTGGACGAATTGATCGCCGAGGCGGCGCTGGTGCCCTTCGACCTGGAGACCGGCCCGCTCGTCCGCGCCCACCTCTACCGCACCGGCGGGACGTCCACCTTGCTGCTGCTCTGCCACCACATCGTCTGGGACGAGGGCTCGCTCCCCGTCCTGGAAGCCGAACTGGCGGCCTTGTACGAGTCCCTGGCCACGGGACGTCCCGCAGACCTTCCCGCGCTCCCCGTCCAGTACGCCGACTACAGCAGCTGGCAGCACCGGGACGGCACGGCCGATCGGCAACTCGGCTACTGGCGCGAGCACCTGCGCGAGGCGCCCACCGATCCCGTTCTCCCCACCGACCGACCACGTCCCGAACTCCAGTCCTTCCGGGGAGCGTTCCACCGGTTCGCGATGCCCCGCCCGGTCGCCGAGGCCGTGCGGGCCCTCGCCCGCAGCGAGGACGCGACGCCGTTCATGGTGTTGCTGGCCGGGCTCGCACTCACCCTGCACCGGCGCACCGGCCAGCGCGATCTGGTACTCGGCTCCCCGGTGAGCGTCCGTGGGCGGGCCGAACTCGACGCGCTGATCGGCTACTTCGTCAACCTGCTGCCGCTGCGCGTCCGGCTCGACGAGGGGATGGGCTTCCGCGAGTTGGTGCGGCAGGTTCGTGAGGTGGCGATCGAAGGCTACCGTCATCAGGAGGCGCCGTTCGACGCCATCGCGGGCGCCGTCATGGAAGAGCGTCCCGAGGACCGCACCGAGGACCGCAATCCGCTCTGCCAGGTACTGCTGGAACTGCATCCGCTGGACACCCGCCCGTTGACCGTCGGTGGCATCGAGGTCACCCGAGAGCTGCACTCCAACCCGGTCTCCCGCTTCGACCTGTCGATCTCCGTGGACGACCGGGGGACCGACTTCACCGGTCGCTTCGAGTACGACTCCGAGCTGTTCGATCCCGCCACCATGGCCGAGCTGTGCGAGGCGTGGCTCGGCACTCTCGCCGCGGCCGTCGAGGCGCCCGTGCACGCGCTGTTCGAGGACCGGGCGGCCCGGGACCCCCACGCCCTCGCCCTGGTCTGCGCCGAGGACCGACTCGACTACGGCACCCTGAACGAGCGTGCCAACCGCCTCGCCCACCACCTCGGCGGCCTGGGCATCGGCCGTGGCGACACCGTTGCGGTCCTGGTCGAGCGCGGACCGGATCTGGTGGTCGCCCTGCTCGCCGCCCTGAAAGCCGGCGCCGCCTACACCCTGCTCGACCCGGACTTCCCTGCCGAGCGGATGGCCGGCGCGGTGGCCGACAGCGGAGCCGCCCTGCTGGTCACCCACCGCAACGCGACCCCGGCGTTCCCGGTCGCCCGCCACCTCGACCTGGATGCCGCGGCTGTCGCCGTCGCCGCACGGGACGGCCACGACCCGGGCCTTCCGGTCACCGGGGCCGATCTCGCCTGCGTGATGTTCACCTCTGGTTCCACCGGCCGCCCGAAGGGAGTGGCCGTCCCGCACCGTGCCCTCACCACCACCTACCTCGGCCAGGACTACGCCCGCTTCGGGCCCGACGAGGTCTGGCTCCAGTGCTCCCCGGTCTCCTGGGACGCCTTCGCCCTGGAGCTGTACGGCGCGCTGGCCTTCGGCGGGACGTGCGTGCTCCAGCCCGGGCAACGGCCCGACCCGCAGGCCGTCGCCGAACTCACCCCCCGCCACGGGGTCACCCAACTCCAGCTCTCGGCCAGCCTGTTCAACTTCCTCCTGGAGGAGTTCCCGGAGACCTACCGCGACCTCAGGGTGGCTTTCACCGCCGGTGAGCGCGCTTCCGTCACCCATGTCGGCAAAGCGCTCGCACAGTACCCGGACCTGGTCGTCGCCAACGGCTACGGTCCGGTCGAGAGTCTCGGACTCACCACCTGCCACCGTGCCACCCGGGACGACGCCGCCGGTCCCTCGATCCCGATCGGCAGCCCGCTGCACGGCAAGGCGGTCCACGTCCTCGACGAGCGACTTCGTCCCGTCCAGGACGGCACCACCGGCGAGTTCTACGCGGCGGGCGGCGGGCTGGCCCTCGGATACGTCGGTCGGCCCGGGTTGACCGCCGAGCGGTTCGTCGCCTCCCCGTTCGGCGCGCCCGGCGAGCGGCTCTACCGCACCGGTGACCTCGGCCACCGGACGGCGGAGGGAGTGCTGGAGATCACCGGCCGGATCGACGACCAGGTGAAGATCCGCGGCTTCCGTGTCGAACCCGGGGAGATCGAGGACGCTCTCACCCGCCACTCGTCCGTGGGGGAGGCGGCGGTCGCCGTCCATGAGCCCGCCCAGGGGGACCGCCGGCTCGCTGCGTACGTCACCGCCGCCTCCGGAGTGCCGGCACCCGACCCGGAGGAGCTGCTCCACCACCTGGCCGGGCTGCTGCCCGAGCACCTGGTGCCCGCCACGATCGACGTGCTGGACGCACTGCCGCTCAACCCCAACGGCAAGGTCGACCGCCGGGACCTGCCCGCCCCGGCCCAACGCCCCGCGGTCACCCCGGTCGACCCACTGACCCCGGACCAGCGGCTGGTCGCCGACGCCGTCCGTGCCGTCCTGAGGCTCGCCGATGACCTCGGACCGGACGCCGACTTCTTCCGGATCGGCGGCAATTCGCTGGCTGCGGTCCGGGTCGCCATGCGGCTCTCCCAGCAGACCGGCACCCGGGTTCCGCCGCAGGTCGTCTTCCGCGGCCGGACGGTCGGGGTCATCGCCGAACGGCTGGCCTCGTGACGACACGGCACCTCGACCGCCCCACCACCCGCCCGACCGAAGGGAACGAGCCGTGAGCCCGTCCGCCGACCTGCCCACCGCGCCGCCGCCGGCCGCCCCGGCGACCGACCTGCCTGCCGGCCTGGTCCGTACCGTGCCCGTCTCGGGCCTCCAGCGCGGCCTCTGGTTCCTGGACCGGTGGAACCCACAGTCCGTCACGTACACCACCCCCTGGACGTACGACGTCGCCGGCCCGCTCGATCTCGTGCTGTTCCAACGGGCGTTGGACGACGTGGTCGCCCGGCACGAGGCGCTGCGCACCACCTTCGCCCTGCACCCGGACGGCCCCCGCCAGTACGTCCACCGCACCCTCGACGTACCGCTCGCCGTCACCGACCTCCGGGAACTGCCCGAACCGGAGCGGGTACACCGGACGGAGCAGTTGATCGCGGCGCGGGCCGCCGAGCCGTTCGACCTGACCGCGGGTCCGCTGCTGCGCGCGGAGGCGTTCCGGATCGCCGAGCACCGCACCACCGTCCTGTTCGTGGTCCACCACATCGTCTGGGACGGTTGGTCGGCGGAGGTGTTCGAACGTGAACTCGTCGAGGCGTACAGTGCGTCGAGCGAGCACCGGGCCCCCGTCCTCCCGGCGCTCACCACCCAGTACGCCGACTGGGCGGAGGAGGAGCAGTACGTCTCCTACGAGGAACACCTCGCCCACTGGAAGGAGCGCCTCGACGGCGCCCCCATCCTCCTGGAGCTGCCCGGCGACCGGCCGCGGCCCGCCGAGCGCAGCCAGCGCGGAGCCACCGAGCCGTTCGACCTCGCACCCGGCACGGCGGCCCGGGTCCGGGAACTCGCCGAGCAGGAGGGCGTCACCCCGTTCACCGTCCAACTCGCCGCCTTCGCCCTGTTGATGGGACGCTGGACGGGAGCGGACGACCTGCTCGTCGGCACCCCGGCAACAACCCGCAGCCGTCCCGAACTCACCGATCTGATCGGCTACTTCGTCAACCTGCTCCCCCTTCGCGTCCGGCTCGCCCCCGACGCCACCTTCCGCGAACTGCTCGCCGACCTCCAGGACCGGGTCTTCGACGCCTTGGGCTACCTCGACGTGCCCTTCGACCAGGTGGTCGACCAACTCGGCACCGCACGCAGCCCGCAACACCCACCGCTGGTCCAGGTGGTGTTCGGCGCCCACTCCGAGGAGCGCGCGCCACTCGTGCTCGGCGCCGCGACCGCCGAGCGAACCGTCCGCGCCAACGGCACCAGCAAGTTCGACCTCACCTGGTCCGTCTTCGAGGGCGCCGACGGCGGCGAGCTGCGCGGCGAGGCCGAGTACAGCAGCGACCTCTTCGAAGCCGCCACCGTGCGCCGACTCGCGGCCGACTATGCCGGCCTGCTGGACACGGCCCTGGCAGACCCGAACGCCACCGTGCTCCGGCTCACCTCCGACCCCCAACAGCAGCGCCCGGCACGGCTCGCCCCGGGCCACTGCCTGCACCACCTCTTCGAGCGGGCCGCCGACGCCCACGGCGACCGGCCCGCCGTGAGCGACCCGCACGGCACCGTCAGCTACGCCGAACTCGACCGCCGGGCCAATCGGTTGGCCCACACCCTGCTGGCTCGCGGGGTGCGTCCCGGCGACCGGGTCGGCCTGCTGCTCGAGCGCAGCGCCGCCGTGCCGGTCGCGATCCTGGCCGTACTGAAGACGGGCGCCGCCTACGTCCCGGTCGACCTCGCCGCCCCGGCCGACCGGGCGGCCTTGGTCTTCGGCGACACCGCCGTCACCCTGGTCGTCACCGACCGGCCCGACCGCGCACCGGACGGCCCCTGGCAGACCCTCGACCTCGCCGCCCGCGCGGAGGAGATCGCCGCCCGCCCGGCCGACCGTCCCCGCGCCGCCGGCCGTCCCGCCGACCTGGCCTATCTCATCTTCACTTCCGGCTCGACCGGCCGCCCCAAGGGGGTCGCCGTAGCCCACGAGCACGTCAGCCGCCTCCTCGACTCCGGTCGGGACCACTTCGGATTCGGCCCCGAGACGGTCTGGACGCTGTTCCACAGCTACGCCTTCGACTGGACGGTCTGGGAGCTCTGGGGCGCCCTGTTGCACGGCGCGCGCCTGGTCGTCGTGCCCTACCTCACCAGCCGCTCGCCCGACGACTTCGCCGGCCTGCTCGACGAGGAACGTGTCACCCACCTCTGCCTCACGCCCTCGGCACTGCGCCAGCTCGAACCGGCGCTCCGCCGCCACCCGCGCACCCTGCCGGAGCTGCGGTGGATCATGCTCGGAGGCGAAGCGCTCGACCCTGGAGCGGTCCGGCGCTGGTACGACCTGGACCCACTGCCACCGGCCCGGCTCTGCAACCTCTACGGCATCACCGAGACCACCGTCCACGTCACCGCCCACGACGTCGCCGAGGACGGCGCGGGGTTCGAGCGCAGCGTGGTCGGCGAACCCCTGCCGCACCTCACCGCGCTCGTCCTGGACGACTGGCTGCGCCCCTGCCCACCCGGCGTCCCCGGTGAGCTGTACGTAGGCGGCGGCAGCCTCGCGCACGGCTACTGGGGCCGGCCGGACCTCACCGCAGGCCGGTTCGTCGCCGACCCGTACGGGCCGCCCGGTGCCAGGCTCTACCGGACCGGCGACGTCGCCAGGCGACTGCCCGACGGCGGTCTCGAGTACGTCGGCCGGGCGGACTTCCAGGTGAAGCTGCGCGGCTTCCGGATCGAGCTCGGCGAGATCGAGAACGCCGTCACCGCCCACCCCGAGGTGGACGCCTGCGTGGTCACCGTGCACGAGGACCGGCTCGCGGCGTACGTCATCGGGCGCGCCCCGGCCGAGCCCCGGGACCTGCGGGCCTTCCTCGGCCGTTCGCTGCCCGACTACATGATCCCGGCGACCGTCACCGTGCTGGACGCGCTGCCGCTCACCGTCAACGGCAAGGTCGACCGGTCCGCGCTGCCCGCGCCCGACCGGGCCGCACCCGCCGCCACCGGCCGGCACGTCGAGCCGCGCACGCCGGAGGAGGAACTCTTCGCCGGTGTCTGGACGGACGTGCTCGGAATCGGGGGGGTCGGCGTCCACGACGACTTCTTCCACCTCGGCGGGGACTCCATCCGCGCCGTCCAACTGGCCGGAGCCCTGCACGAGCGGGGCTGGCAGGTCACCCTGCGGGACGTCTTCGACGCACCCACCGTGGCCGAACTGCTGCCACGGGCCCGCCCGGTGGCCGTCGACCCGGCTGCGCACCGGCCGTTCGCGCTGATCGCCGCAGCGGACCGGGCCGAACTGCCACCCGGGATCGTCGACGCCTACCCGATGGTCTCGATGCAGCTCTCCATGGTCTTCCATATGGAAGTCGCCGGCGGCACCGACAGCTACCACAACGTCAACTCCTACCGGATCACCGGCGACCTCGACGAGTCCGCCTTCCGCCGCTCGGTCGACGAGGCGATGGCCCGGCACGCCGTCCTGCGCACCGGCCTCGACCTCTCCGGCTACGGCGAACCGCTCCAGCTGGTGCACGGCGCGCTGCCGGCGCCGGTGCAGTTCGTCGACCTGCGCAGGGCGGCGGCTGAGGAGCAGGACGTCCAGGTGCGTACCGCGTTCGAGCACCACCGGGACCGGCCCTTCGACCTGACCGAACCGCCGCTCTTCCGGATCACCGTCCAGCGGCTGGCCGACGGCGCCTACCAGCTCACCATCTCCGAGCACCACGCCATCCTCGACGGCTGGAGCTTCACCTCGCTGCTCACGGAGATCCTCGAGCGGCACACCGCGCTCGCCGCCGACCCGGCCTCCGCGCCCACCCCGCCGCCGCGCACCGCCTTCCGCGACTTCGTCGCGGTGGAGCGCGCGGCAGCCGACGAGCAGGACTCCCTGGCGTACTGGCACCGGCGACTCGACGGTGCCACCGGGCAGCTGTGGCCCGGCAGCGAGGACGTCCACGAGTTGCCGCGCACCCTCGAGCGGGTGCTGCCCGAGGCCCCCGGGCAACTGCGCGCGGTCGCCGACGCGCTCGCCGTCCCGGTCAAGTCGGTCGCGCTCGCCGCCCACCTGCACGCCCTCGCCCGGATCACCGGGCGCCATCGGGTCACCACGGGGCTGGCGACGAACGGCCGGCTGGAACGGCACGGCGGGACCGAAGTGTACGGACTGTTCCTCAACACCGTCCCGCTGGTTGCCGAGCCGGACGAGGACCTGGCCGCCCTGGTGCGGCACGTGCACCGCGAGGAGCTGGACATGATGCCGCACCGCCGGGTGCCGTTCGCCCGGCTGGCCCGGATGATGGCCGACACGGCGCTGGACAGCCAGTTCGGCTACCTGCGGTTCCACGCGCTGGGACGGCTCAGCGGGGCCCGGATCGAGGACGGCCGGATCGGCTGCGAGCCGACCCTGCGGCACGAGCCCAACAGCTTCGCCTTCGGCGCCTCCCTGATCCAGGACCCCGTTTCGCAACGCGTGCTGCTCGCCGTGGACCACCAGCGTGCGGTGGTGGACGACGCCACGGCGGGGGAGTTCGTCGACGCCTACGCGACGGCGCTGGCCCGCCTGGCCGCCGACGTCTGACCCGCCGTCGGCCGCGGACGCCGGTCAGTGCCGCTCGCCCGACGGGTCTGTCGGACCGGGCGCGCGCACGCCGTGTTCGGGCCGTCGGGACGGCACCGCCCGCCGACTCCGCCCTGCTGCGCCGACGCGACACCCACGCCCGAGTGATTCCCCCCGCCCCACCGACCACCGAGGAGTGCCCTCGCATGACCAGCTACGCCGAACCGTCCAGCAGCACCCCCGACTCCGCTCCGCGTCCCGCCGCCGACCTGCTGTCCCGCCTGCGCGCCGCCGTCCGGGCCCACCCCGCGCGGCCCGCCGTGCACGCCGTCGACGGCAGCCTCGACTTCGCCGCCCTGGACCGACGGACCACGGCCCTGGCCCGTGCCCTGCAGGAGCACGGCGTGCGGCGCGGCGACCGGGTCGGCATCCACCTCACCCGCACCGCCGACCTGCCGGTCGCGCTGCTCGCAGCCTGGCGGGCCGGCGCCGCGTACGTCCCGCTCGACCCTGCCTACCCGGCCGAGCGGATCGCCTTCATGGCCGCGGACGCCCGCCTCGCCGCCGTGGTCAGCACCGACGCCGCGCCGCCCGTCCCGGACGGCGTCCCGGTGCTCCGCCCGGATACCGCGCCGGCCGACCGGGGCACCGACGGACCGGTGACCGCATGCACCCCGCACCCGCTCGATTCCGCCTACGTCATCTACACCTCGGGCTCGACCGGTCGCCCCAAGGGCGTGGAGGTCCCACACGGAGCCGTTGCCGATCTCGCCGCCGCCCTGGAAGCCACCGGCGCGTACCGACCCGAGCCGGGCGTCGTCGCCTGGAACGCCAGCGTTTCCTTCGACGCGTCCGTCCAGCAGTGGATCCGGGTCTGTCGGGGCGACACCCTGGTGGTGATCGACGACGCCCATCGCGCCGAACCGGCCCGTCTGGCCCGACTGCTCGCCGAACGGAACGTCACCGACCTCGACTTGACCCCCTCGCACTGGCAGCTGCTCCGCGAGCCGCTGGCCGGCGCCCGCGTCCCGCGGCTGTTCATGGGCGGTGAGCCGGTGCCCGCCCGGACCTGGCGCGAGCTGGCCGAAGGCGGCATCGACGCGCTCAACCTGTACGGCCCCACCGAGTGCACCGTCGACGCGTCCACCACCTCGATCACCGGCCCCGCCCCGCACCTGGGCGAGCCGCTGCCCGGCGTCCGCGCCCATCTGCTGGACGACCGGCTCGCCCCCGTGACGGTCGTCGGCGCGGTCGGCGAGCTGTACCTGGCCGGGCCCGGCCTGGCCCACGGCTACCCGGGCCACCCGGGCCTGACCGCGGGCCGGTTCGTCGCGGACCCGTTCGCGCCGGAGCCGGGTGCCCGGATGTACCGCACCGGCGACCTCGCCCGCCGCACCGCCGAGGGTCTGCTGGAGTACGTCGGACGCGTGGACCGCCAGGTGAAGTTGCGCGGCTTCCGCATCGAGCCGGGCGAGGTGGAGCACGCGCTGGGCGCGCTGGTCGGGGTGACCGCCGCCGCGGTCACCGTGCACGAGGCCGCGCCCGGGGACCACCGGCTGGCCGGATACGTCACCGGCGCAGCCGCCCGACCCGCCGACCTCCTGGCCGAGCTGCGCCGCACCCTGCCCGCCCATCTGGTGCCGTCCACCGTGACCGTGCTGGACGCCCTGCCGCTCACCCCCAACGGCAAGGTCGACCACCGTTCCCTGCCCGCCCCGGCGGCGGACGACGTCGCACCCGAGGCCGCCGCCGAGCCGCCTGCGGCCGGGGGAGTGGACGAGCAGGTCGCCGAAGTCTGGCGCACCGTGCTCGGTGTGCCCAGCGTCGCGCCGACGGACGACTTCCTCTCCCTCGGCGGCCACTCCCTCACCGCCCTGCGCGTCGTCCACCTGCTCCGCCGCAAGCTCAACGTCGAGCTGCAGCTCCGTCACCTGTTGGACGCCGCCGACCTGGCCGGCTTCACCGCAGCCGTCCGCCGTGCCGCCGAGGCAGGTCCGGCCACTGCCCGCCCCGCCCTCACCGCCCGCCGGGCGGCCGTCCGATGACCGGAGCGACCACCACACCGGGCACCCCGGCGGCGCGGACCGTCCGTCCCCGGGTCGAGGGCGACTGGCTGCTCGTCCCCGCGCCGCAACCCCACAGACCCGTGCGGCTGTTCTGCTTCCCGCACGCCGGTGGGGATGCCACCGCCTACACCCCGCTGGCCCGATCCCTCGCCCCCGTGGCCGAGGTCTGGGCGCTGCGCCCGCCGGCCCGGGGCGGCCGCAGCAGGCACCCGATGCCGACCGACTTCGACGCGCTGGTGACTGCCGTCGTCGAGGCGCTGACCCCACACCTGACCGGGGGCGACGGGGGCCGGTTCGCCTTCTACGGGCAGAGCTTCGGAGCCCTGCTCGCCTACGAGGTCGCCCGGGCACTGCCCGCCGACCGCCGTCCAGAGCTTCTGGTCGCGGTCGGTGCCCCCTGCCCCGCCGAGTGGGCCGAGCGCCGGACCAGGGACCTGGACGCGTCCGAACTCCTCAGGCTCACCGGTTTGGAGGAGATGGTCCGGGCCGATCCCGAGCTGGTCGAGCTCGCCCTCGGAGCCATCCGCGCGGACCTCGCCGTCAGCGCCACCTACCGCCACCGTCCCCGTGCGCCGATCGGTTCCGCGCTCCACGCCCTGGCCGGGGCCGACGACCCGATGCTCGCCACCGCCGGCCTCACCGGCTGGGCGGCCCACACCCGCGGTGAATTCCGCCACCGGGTCGTCCCCGGCGGGCACCTGCTCGCCACGGTCGACCGGCCCGGCCCGGTCGGCCTCCTGGCCTCCCTTCTGACGAGAGGCCAGACCTCCCCTCCGTTCCGCACCGCCCCCAGGGAGCAGAGATGCTGACCACCACCATCGACCTCACCGACCCGGGGCTGTGGGCCCTGCCGGATACCCCGGACCTGGTCGCCGAACTACGCCGTGAGGCACCCGTCCACCGCACGGACACCCTCGACGACGGCCCCGTCTGGTCGGTGCTCACCTACCGGGAGTCGGCGGACGTGCTGCGCAACGCGGCCGTTTTCAGCTCGGAGTCCGGCTCGCTGCTCGGTTCGGGGCAGGGCACCGTACCGGTCGGCTCGGGCCGGATGATGGCCCTGACCGACCCGCCCCGCCACCGCGAACTGCGCGCCCCCGCCAACCCGTTCTTCTCCAAGGGCGGGGTACGCGGTGCCGCCCGCTCGATCGCCGAACGGGCCGGTGAACTCTTCGACCGGGCCGTCGAGCAGGGCGAGGCGGACCTCGTGGACGTGGTCTCCGCGCTGCCGCTCGCGGTCATGTGCGACCTCCTGGACGTCCCCGAGGAGGACCGCGACATGGTCGTCCGGGTCTGCGACGTGGGGTTCCTCGGCCGCACGCCGGAGGAACGCCGGGCCGGTCACCAGCAGTTGATCCCGTACCTGCTGCACCAGGTGATGCTGCGCCGCTCCGCCCCGCGGGACGACCTGATCTCCATGATGGCCACCTACGAGGTCGGTGGGCGACTGTTACCGGTCGAAGACGTGGTGCTGAACCTGGACAACATCGTCGTGGGCGGCGTCCAGACGGTCCGCCACACAGCCGCCATGGGGCTGCACACCCTGGTCCAACGACCGGACCTGTGGCGGAAGCTGCAGCAGGGCGAGGTGTCCATGGACTCCGCCGTGGACGAACTGCTGCGTTGGACGTCGGTGGGCCTGCACACGCTGCGCACCGCCACCCGGGACGTCGAGCTGGGCGGGCGGCAGATCCGCCGCGGCGACCGGGTCGCGGTCTGGGTGTGGTCCGCCAACCGGGACCCGGAGGTCTTCGAGCGCCCCGAGGAGATCCGGCTCGACCGCTCGCCCAACAAGCACCTCGCGCTGGGCTTGGGCGCCCACTACTGCATCGGTGCCCCGCTGGCCAAGGCAGAGTTGAGCGCGCTGTACGCGGCAGCGCTGGAGAAGGCGGCCCGCATCGAGCCGACCGGACCGGTCCGCCACAACCGTTCGATCATCAACTTCGGCCTGGACCACTTCCCGGTCCGCCTCACCCCCCGATGACCCGGCAGCCGGCCGCGCGGTGCGGCCCGAGGGCAGCAGGCTGCCCCCGCCGCCTGCCGTAACTGCCGCCCACCTGCCGGAACTTGTGCCGCTCAGGCCAGTCCGGCGCCCCTACCTTCGAAGCACACCCAGAGCTCCTCCCACCCTACGGAGACCACCATGAGCAACCCGTTCGAGGACGACAACGCCGGCTACTTGGTCCTGGTCAACGACGAGAACCAGCACTCGCTCTGGCCGGTCTGGATCGACGTGCCGGCCGGCTGGACCACCGTCCACGGGGAGGCCGGCCGCCAGGAGTGCCTCGACTGGATCGAGGCCAACTGGACCGACATCCGCCCGGCGAGTCTGCTCGCCACCCTCGACCAGCGGTGAGCGCCACCATGCCGATCTGGGAACTGGCACCCGGTCGTCCGGCGCTCGCCCACGCGCCGGGCACCGCCGACCTCGACGAGGCCTGCGAGTGGCTGCGGGAGCACGAGGCCGAACTGACCGCCGCCCTGTACGAGCACGGCACCCTCTTCCTGCGTGGGCTGCCGGTGACGCAGAGCGCGGACGTCGCCGCCGTCCGCGACGTGCTGATCCCCGAGCCCACCCCGTACCGGGAGAAGGCCACCCCTCGCAGTGACTTCGGCAACGGCGTCTTCTCGTCCACCGACCTGCCGCCCGCCCAGTCGATCCGGATGCACAACGAGAACAGCTACACCCTGACCTTCCCCGGGCGGCTGCTCTTCGCCTGCCTGACCGCCCCCGAAGCGGGTGGCGCCACCCCGACCGCCGATGTCCGCAAGGTCCTCGCCGAGCTCCCCGACGACCTGGTGGAACGGGGCCGGACCTCGGGCTGGACGCTCACGCGGAACTACTCGGACTACGTCTCGCTCGGCTGGCGCACTGCCTTCGGTACCGAGGACCGTGCCGACGTCGAGCGGTACTGCCGGGAGAACGGCATCGCCTGGCAGTGGCAGCCGGACGGCAACCTGCGCACCAGCCAGCTCCGTTCGGCCACGGTCCACCACCCGCAGACCGACGAGGAGGTCTGGTTCAACCACCTGGCCTTCTGGAACGAGTGGTCGCTCGACCCCGACATCCGGGAGGCCATGGTCGACGAGTTCGGCCCGGACGGCCTGCCGTTCAACACCGGATTCGGCGACGGCGAGCCGCTCTCCCGCAAGGACGTGGACGACCTCAACGCGGCCTACGACGCCGCCACCGTCCGCGAGACCTGGCAGGTCGGCGACGTGATGCTGGTCGACAACGTGCTCTGCGCGCACGGCCGCGACCCGTACCGCGGTGACCGCAGGATCGCCGTCGCCATGGGCCGTCCCGTGGACCTCCTGGACTGTCGGCCCACGGTGCAGTCCACCACCCCAGTCCCCGCCTGAGGCGACCCGAACACCATCCGTGCCGTGATGTGAGCAGAGGAAGCACCGTGATCCCGGTTTCGTACGCACAACAGCGTCTCTGGCTGATCGACCAGATCGAAGGGCCGACCGCGCTCTACAACCTGCCGTTCGCGGTCCGCCTGCGCGGCGCGCTCGACACCGCCGCGCTGCGGGCCGCGACGGCGGACGTGGTCGCCCGGCACGAGGCCCTGCGCACGGTGTTCCCGGTGACGGGGGGAGTCCCGGTGCAGCGGATCCTGCCGTCCGCGGAGGCGGACATCGCCTTCGAGACGGTGGACTGCGCACCGGGCGACTACCCCGTCCTCAGGGACCGGGCCGCTGCGCACGTCTTCGACCTGAGTGCCGAACTCCCCATCAGGATCACGGTCTTCTCGCTCACGACCGCCCGGCCCGCCACCGAGCACGTGGTGCTCGTCGTGCTCCACCACATCGCCGGCGACGGCTGGTCCCTGGGTCCGCTGCTGCGCGACCTCGCCGCGGCCTACGCCGCCCGCCTCGAAGGCTCCGCCCCCGACTGGCAGCCACTGCCGGTCCAGTACGCCGACTACACGCTCTGGCATCGCGAACTGCTCGGCGACGAGAGCGACCCCGACAGCCTGCTGAGCCGTCAACTCGACTACTGGCGAGATGTGCTGTCGGGACTGCCGGAGGAACTGGACCTGCCGGTCGACCGCCCGCGGCCGCCCGTCCCGACGGGCGCCGCCGAAGCCCTGTCGTTCGGCTACGGCCCCGAACTGCACGCCGACCTGACCGACCTGGCCCGGCGGCACCGCGCCACCCTGTTCTCCGTCCTCCAGGCCGGCCTGGCCGCGCTGTTCACCCGGCTCGGCGCCGGCACGGACATCCCGCTCGGCACCGGCGTGGCCGGCCGGTCCGACGAGGCGCTGCACGACCTGGTCGGCTTCTTCGTCAACACCCTGGTCCTGCGCACCGACACCTCGGGAGACCCGTCCTTCGCCGAACTCCTCCGTCGGGTGAGGGAGTCCCAGCTCGACGCGTTCGCCCACCAGGACGTGCCGTTCGAGCGGCTGGTCGAAGAGGTCAACCCGGCGCGTACCCGCGGCCGTCACCCGCTGTTCCAGACCCTGCTCGTCCTGCAGAACCACGAGGAGGGCGCACTCGGCCTTCCGGGTCTCGAGTCGGCGCCCGAGCCGCTCGGCCTGCGGGTCGCCAAGTTCGACCTCAACATCGGCATCACCGAGCGGCGCACCCGCGACGGAGCCCCGGCGGGCCTCACCGGATCGGCCGAGTACGCCGCCGACCTCTACGACCGCGCCACCGTCACCTCCCTGTTCGAGCGCCTAGGCCGGCTGCTGGCCGCCGCTGCCGCCGACCCCGAGGCGCCGATCGGCACCCTCGACATCCTCGCCCCCGAGGAGCACGCCCGCCTGCGAGACGAGTGGAACGCCACCGACGCGCCCGTCCCGTCCGGCTCGTTGCCGGAGTTGTTCGAGGCTCAGGCAGCCCGCACCCCGGACGCGATAGCGCTCGCCGACGACGGCGGCGCCGTTCGTTACGCCGAGCTCAACGCGCGCGCCAACCGGCTGGCGAACCATCTGATCGCCTCCGGCGTCGAGCCGGAGTCCCCGGTCGCCCTGCTGATGGAGCGCTCCGTCGACCTGGTCGTCGCCACCCTGGCCGTGCTCAAGGCCGGCGGCGCCTACGTCCCGATGCACGCGAGCCTGCCGCCGGAGCGGATGGCCGCGCTGCTCGCGGACACCGCCGCGCCCGTCCTGCTCACCGACCGCGCCGATCCGGGCTTCGCGCACACCGCCGTGGTGGTCCGCCCCGGTGACGAGGCGGCTGCGCCGGCGGAGAACCCCGACGTCCCGGTCCACCCCGACCGGCTCGCCTACGTGATGTTCACCTCCGGCTCCACAGGCACCCCCAAGGGCGTCGCGGTCCGCCACCGCGACGTGGTCGGCCTCGCTGCGGACCGCCGCTGGCAAGACGGTCGGCACCGGCGCATCCTGCTGCACTCCCCCCACGCCTTCGACGCCGCCACGTACGAGCTGTGGACGCCGCTGCTGTCCGGCGGCACGGTGGTCATCGCCCCGCGCGGCAGCCTGGACGCCGCCGCCCTGCAGGCCGTCGCCACCCGGCACGACGTCACGGCCGTCTTCCTCACCAAGGCGCTCTTCGACCTGATCGCCGAGCAGGCCCCGGAGACCTTCCGCACGGTCCGGGCCGTCTGTACCGGCGGCGAGGCCGCCTCGGGCACCTTGATGCAGCGCGTCCTCGACCACTGCCCCGACCTGTTGCTCGCCCACGTCTACGGGCCCACCGAGGCCACCACCTTCGCGACCCACCACCACCTCGCCCCCGCCGACCTGACCGGCCCCCGGCCACCGATAGGCGCCCCGCTCGACAACATGCGCGCGTACGTCCTGGACGAGCACCTGAACCCGGTCCCGCCCGGTGTCCCCGGTGAGTTGTACGTGGCGGGCGCCGGCCTGGCTCGCGGCTACCTGGGTCGCCCGGCGCTGACCGCGGAGCGTTTTGTCGCCGACCCGTTCGCACCGGGGGAGAGGATGTACCGCACCGGCGACCTGGTCCGCCGCCTGGCCGACGGCGCGATCGAGTTCGTCGGCAGGGCCGACGGTCAGGTCAAGCTGCGGGGCTTCCGGATCGAGCTGGGTGAGATCGAGGCCGTGCTCTCCCGCCACCCGGCCGTCCGACAGGTCATCGTGGTCACCCGCGAAGACCGCCCCGGCGACACGCGGCTGGTCGGCTACTGCGCCGTGCACGGTTCCGCCCTGGACGGGAATCCCGCACTCGGCTCCGAACTCGCCTCCGAGGTGAAGCAGTTCGCCGCCGATCGCCTCCCCGGCTACATGGTCCCCTCGGCCGTCGTCGTACTGCCCGCCCTGCCGCTCAACGCCAATGGCAAGGTCGACCGGCGTGCGCTGCCCGCCCCCGAGCTGGGTGCCGACACCTCGGGCCGTGCCCCGCGGAACGCACGCGAGCGCGCCCTGTGCACGCTGTTCGGCGAGCTCCTCGGCATCGACGACATCACCATCGACGACGATTTCTTCGAGCTCGGCGGCCACTCCCTGCTGGCCACCCGCCTCGTCGGCCGTGCCCGTGCCGAGCTCGGCGCCGAGCTCGCCATCGGCGACCTCTTCCAAGCCCCGACGGTCGCCGCCCTCGCCGACCGACTCGCCGTCGACCCGATCCGCCCCGCGCTCCGCCCCGAACCCCGGCCCGATCGGCTGCCGGTCTCCTTCGCCCAGCGCCGGCTGTGGTTCCTCGGCCAGGCCGAGGGCCCAGCCGCCACCTACAACGTCACCCTCGCCCTCCGGCTCACCGGCCCGGTGGACGCAGTCGCCCTGGAGCACGCGCTCGGCGACGTCGTCGCCCGCCACGAGAGCCTGCGCACCGTCTTCGACGAGCACGACGGCGTCCCGTACCAGCGGATCCTGCTCGCCCCACCGGCCCCGCTGCTCACCGTCACCGATCGTCCGGCGCAGGAGCTCGTCGGTCACACGTTCGATCTTGCTCGTGACGTCCCACTGCACGCCTACCTGTCGCCCGAGTCGCCCGACGAGCACGTGCTGCTCCTGGTGATGCACCACATCGCCAGCGACGGTTGGTCGTTGCGGCCGCTCTTCCGCGACCTCGCCGAGGCCTACACCGCGCGGCTCGGCGGTGGGCCGCCGGTATGGGAGCCGCTGCCGGTGCAGTACGCCGACTACGCCCTCTGGCAGCACCGGACGCTCGGCGCGGACACCGATCCGCAGTCCCCGCTCGCCCGCCAACTCGACTATTGGAAAACCACGTTGGCCGGACTGCCGGACGAGCTGCCGCTTCCGTTGGACCGGCCCCGCCCGCCGGTCGCGAGCCACCGCGGCGACGTCGTCCCGCTGGAGCTGGACGCGGAGCTGCACACACGGCTCTCCGGCCTGGCCGCCGCTCACGGCGTCACCCTCTTCATGGTGCTCCAAGCCGCGTACGCCACCCTGCTGCACCGCTTCGGCGCGGGTGACGACGTGCCGATCGGCACACCGCTGGCGGGCCGTCTCGACCCGGCACTCGACGACCTGGTCGGCTTCTTCGCCCACACCCTGGTGCTGCGCACGGACCTCACCGGCCGGCCCACCTTCGCCGAGCTGCTGGCCCGCGTCCGGGAGGCCGACCTCGGTGCGTACGGGCACCAGGACGTGCCGTTCGAGCGGCTGGTCGAGGAGCTCAACCCCGCGCGCTCACTGGCGCTGCACCCGCTCTTCCAGGTGATGATCGCCTTCGACAACACCGGCGGCGGCGGGCCCGAGTTCCCCGGCACCCGCACCGCCCACGAGCCGCTCGGCCTGCCCACCACCGCGTTCGATCTGGCTCTCAACCTCGCCGAGCGCCACCACCGGGATGGCAGCCCGTCCGGCCTCGAGGGCGGCCTGGAGTTCGCCACCGACCTCTTCGACCGGACCACCGTCGAACGACTCGCCGAGGCGCTGCTGCGCCTGCTCGCCCAGGTCGCCGACGACCCGCACATCCCCGTCGCGGAGCTGGACGTACTGGGCGAGGTCGGCCGTGCCGCGCTGGCCGAGTGGCACGACACCGCCCGCTCCGGCGCGGACGAGCTCGTTCCGGCGGTGTTCGCGGCTCGGGTGGCGGCTACGCCCGGTCTCACGGCTGTGGTCTTCGGGGAGACCCGGCTGACCTACGCCGAGTTGGACGCGCGCGCCAACCGGCTCGCCCACGGTTTGATCGCTTCCGGTATCGGCCCGGAGGACGTGGTCGCGTTGGCCCTGCCCCGTTCGGTGGACACGGTGGTCTCCGTCCTCGCCGTGCTGAAGGCCGGTGCGGCGTTCCTGCCGCTGGACGCCGAGTACCCCCGGGACCGGATCGCCCACATGTTGGCCGACGCCCGCCCGGCGGCCGTCCTGCGTGGTGCCGGCTGGCCGCTCCCCGAGACGTTGGACGGGTTCGTCGTCCTGGACGCCGCAGAGCGGGTCTGGGCCGGGCGGTCCGCCGACGCCCCGCCCGTCCGGGTCGGCCCGTCGAACGCCGCCTACGTGATCTACACCTCCGGATCCACCGGCCGCCCCAAGGGAGTGGTGGTCCGTCACGGTGGCCTGGCCAACCTGCTCGCCTTCCACCGCGGCGAGACCATCGCCGCGGCCCGGCAGATGCACCCGGGACGAAGGTTCAGGCTCGCCCACACCGCCTCGCTCTCCTTCGACACGGCCCTCGAGACCCTGCTGTGGATGGTCGCCGGCCACGAACTCCATCTGCTCGACGACGACCTGCGCCGCGACGCCGCCGCCCTCGTCCGCTACGCGGAGCAGACCGGCGCCGACGTCCTCGACGTCACCCCCGGCCAAGCCGAACGACTGGTCGAGGAAGGCTTGCTCGACCGCTGCCCGCCGGCGCTCCTGATGGTCGGCGGCGAGGCAATCGGCCAGACGCTCTGGTCCGCCCTCGCCGCCGCCCCGGACACCGTCGTGCTCAATATGTACGGTCCCACCGAGTGCACCGTGGACGCGCTGTACCACCGGCTCTCCGACGACCCGCGCCCGCTCATCGGCAGTCCGCTGCCCAATCTCCGCGCACACGTCCTGGACGAGCACCTGAACCCGGTCCCGCCCGGTGTGCCCGGTGAGTTGTACGTGGCGGGCGCCGGCCTGGCCCGCGGCTACCTGGGTCGCCCGGCGCTGACCGCGGAGCGTTTTGTCGCCGACCCGTTCGCACCGGGGGAGAGGATGTACCGCACCGGTGACCTCGCCCGGCGCCGCACGGACGGCCGGATCGACTACCTGGGCCGCACCGACCACCAGGTCAAGATCCGCGGCTTCCGGATCGAACTCGGCGAGATCGAGCACGCCCTGACGGCTCACCCCGACGTCCTCCAAGCCGCCGTGCTGCCACACCAGGACCGCACGGCGGGCAACCGGCTGGCCGCGTACGTCGTGGCCCAGACCCCGCTCGACCCTGCCGTGCTGCGTGCGCACGCGGCCGCCACCCTGCCCGACTACATGGTGCCGGCGGCCTTCGTGACGCTCGACGCGCTGCCGCTCACCGTGAACGGCAAGCTCGACAGGGCAGCGCTGCCCGCCCCGGAGTTCGCGGTGGCCACCGGTGGCCGGGTGGCTCGGACGGCGCGTGAGGAGTTGCTCTGTGGGTTGTTCGGTGAGGTGCTCGGGGTGGCGGGGCCGGTTTCGGTCGATGATGACTTCTTTGCTCTTGGTGGGCACTCGTTGCTCGCGATGAGGCTGGTCAGTCGGGTTCGTTCGGTGTTCGGTGCCGAAGTCGGTATCCGGGACGTGTTCGAGGCGCCGACGGTGGTCGGTCTGGCTCAGCGGTTGGATGGTGGCGGGGCGCGGCTGGTGCTGACGGCCGGTGGGCGTCCAGAGCGGCTTCCGCTCTCCTTCGCGCAGCAGCGGCTGTGGTTGATCGACCGGATGGAGGGTCCCAGTGCGCTCTACAACATGCCGCTCGCGTTGCGTGTCCGCGGTCCGCTCGATCCGGTCGCCCTGGAGCGTGCCCTGGGGGACCTGGTCGCCCGGCACGAGACCCTGCGGACGCTGATCACCGAGCAGGACGGCGAACCGCACCAGCTGGTCCTCGCCGCCACCGACGCCCCGCTCCCGGTCGAACTGCGCGACTGCACTGCGGAATCGGTGGAGGCAGAGGTCGAGCGGGCAGCCCGCCGTCCCTTCGACCTGGCCGCCGAACCGCCCGTCCGGGTCACCCTGCTCCGGGTCGCTGCCGACGAGCACGTGTTGGTCGTAGCGCTGCACCACATCGTCGGCGACGGCTGGTCGATGGGCCCGCTGCTGAGTGACCTGGCGGATGCCTACGCGGCCCGTCGGGGCGGCTCGCTGCCCGAGTGGGACGCGCTGCCGGTGCAGTACGCGGACTACGCGCTCTGGCAGCGTGAGTTGCTCGGCGACGAGGGCGACCCGGACAGCCTGGTCTCCCGTCAGCTCGCCTACTGGCGGGAGGCCCTGGCCGGCCTCCCGGAGGAGCTCTCGCTCCCCGTCGACCGACCCCGCGGCGCCCGCGCCGACCACCGGGGGGACCGGGTCGTCCTGCCGGTCGACGCCGGGCTCCACCGGGCCTTGGTCGAGTTGTCGCGCGAGCACCGGGTCACCCTGTTCATGACCTTCCAGGCCGGTCTGGCCGCGTTGCTCACCCGGCTCGGCGCCGGCACCGA
>NZ_JBHZCF010000011.1:0-78990 GCF_042755225.1 Streptomyces sp. NPDC059169
ATTGTTGGCCTCAACCCCCGGACTTTGTTCGGGGGTTGAGGCATTTTTGCGTTGTATACCCCCGTCGACCGACCAGTCCGGGACTACCCCGCGTTCAAGAGCCCTGCGTAGGGGGCTCTGCGTAAGGGGCTCTGCGTTCTAGAGTTGATGTTCATGAATTACGTCATCCGGCCCGTGCGGCACGACGAGTGGGAGAAGGTCCGGGAGATCCGGTTGGCTTCCCTCCAGGATCCGGCGGCACCGGTCGCGTTCCTGGAGACGTACGAGAACGCCGTGGCGAAGCCCGTGGAGTTCTGGCGCGACCGTACGGACACCGCGGCCGAGGCCGCCACGGTGTGCCAGTTCATCGCCGAAGACGCCGCAGGGCGCTGGCTGGGCACGGTGACGGTGTTGGTCGAAGGTCCGGCCAATGATGTTGCCTACGGTGAGGCGGCGGCCGTGAACCAAGCCCATCTCGTGGGTGTCTACGTACGCCCGGAGGTCAGGGGAACGGGTCTGGCCGAAGAACTGTTCCGAGTAGCAGTCGACTGGTCGTGGTCGCTGGAGGCCCCCCCGATCGAGCGGGTGCGGCTCTACGTCCACGAGAAGAACCCGCGGGCTGAGGCGTTCTACCGCAGGATCGGGTTCCTGCCGACCGGTGCCAGCACCCCGGTGCCCGCCGACCCGACTGCACGTGACGTCGAGTACGAACTGCGCCGCGGGCTCAGCCGCTGAGAGAGGCGCCCGGCCAGCGTGCCCTGCCCTGTTCCCGGGAGCGCAACAGTGCCAGGGTCGGCATTCCCCGTTCCTGACCGCTCCTCAGCAACTCCGGGAGGCGGGGAATCGGAGCGACGGCCGCGACGTCGTCGAGCACGAGACTGAGTGGTGGGTCGAGCCGACCGGCGGATGACCGTTCGGCCACGCGGCGGCCGCGCTCGACCACGCTTGAGGTGAGGGCGGTCAGCAACGGCATCGCGCCCGGGCGGGTACGCGGGTCCTCGATGGATTCACCCACCACATAAAGGGTGCCCCCTTCGTTCGCAAATGATTCCAAGATGAGTGAGTCTGCTCGATTTGGATTGCAGGCGTCACGGATGTGGATCGAGGAGAGGCATGAGAGGGTACGAGCCGTCAGTTCCTGTGCGATCTCTCGGCGTTCGGCGTGTGCGGTGAGGGCGGACTCCAGGAGACCAGCCGTGCCGGCGGCGGCCTCGGGGTGGGTGCGGAGGATGCGCACCGGCTCGTGAGCACCGTTCCCCTGTGCCCACCGGTGGATCTGCTTGAAGGGACGTCCGTCGACCGCGGCGGCGTGGAGCCAGCAACGCAGCAGGGTCTCGGCGGTGTCGGCCACGGCTTCGTCGAGACGTGAGTGTGGGCGGACCGGCGCGAACAGGGCTGCGGCACGGGCGGTGGCCGTGTCCGGGTCCGTGCAGCCGGTCGTGGGCGACCAGTGGAGGCGGGCCGGGGTGTCACAGAGGTGTCCGGGGTCGTAGACCAGGACCGGCCCCAGCTTCGACCGGGCGTCCTTGGTGTCCGTCCATACGGCGGGGTCCGAGGTGACCACGACGGTCGGGCCTGCCGCCTCGTGGACGGCCCGGACGGCCGAGGGATGACGGGTCGCCCGATCGCCGTACAGGACGCGGGGCGCGACGGGCACGGCGGAGGGCGCGGGCACGCGCCCCCGCTCGACGTCTGCAGCGGTACGGGCTGCCGGGGCGTCCGCAGCACGGTCCCGATGCGTGGTGACCAGTGGGGACGCAGAGACCGGGACGCCCGTTGCCACGTACGAGGCACCGGACGCGGAGCGGTCGACGGCCGCCGGATCGCCGGGGCCGGTTGCGTCGCAGGCAAGGGACGGATCCGGCCCGCCGGCTGACGGGCTCAGTGCCTGGGGGCGGGCGGGACGGGGGGCGTCGTCCGGTGCGGGGCGCCCGTTCCGCGAAGCGTCGGGCGCGGGCAGGGCCGTTGCGTCACCGTACTCGATGCCGGCACCGCTCCCGGTCTCCGACTCCGCGGGCGGGGGCCCTGGCCTGGACGTGTGCTTCCGGACCGGCCGCACGTCGGCGGATCGTCCCCGGACGCGCCGCGACGCCCTGACCGCTCGCCAGCGTGCGAGGGTACCGAGCGCGAAGACCGAGAGGACGACCAGGACCATGAACTGGCCGATCAGCAGCCCCCAGAAGAGTCCGTAACCCGACAACTGCTCCGGCGGCGCGGTGGGCCACGCCGCCGGAATGTCGTGCGGCTGGGAGACGAGACTGCGCATGGCGAGCGGGGTGTTCGTGAAGGTCACCCCGTCCGGCCAGGACCCGTGGGTGAAGAGGCCAGCCAGGCCGGTGGCCGTCCAGACCAACAGGGTCAGGCCGAGGAGGAAGGCCAGGACACCCACGAGGAGGCCGTCCGGAATGCCTCGCTGCCCCTGCTGGTGGCTGTGGGGGGACGGGCGGGGATCTCTGTGCTGCCCGTGGTGACGGGGCTGTTCGCCGGACATCTCAGGCCACCGTCGGCTCGGAGGACGCGTCCATCTGCTGTTGTTCGATGAGGGCCGCGCGCTGCTCCGCCTCCCGTTCCGCGGCTCGTACGTCGTCGGGCAGCGAGGACTCCGTCATCGCCCGGTCCGTGTAGACGAGGGGCCGCTCGGCTTCCGTCACGAGGTGTTTGACGACCTGGACGTTGCCGTTCACGTCCCACACCGCGATGCCGGGGGTCAGCGTCGGAATGATCTCGACGGCCCACCGCGGGAGCCCCAGGACCCGCCCGGTCGCCCGGGCTTCGTCCGCCTTCTGGGCGTAAATGGTCCGCGTGGACGCCATCTTGAGGATCGCCGCCGCCTCCCGGGCGGCCGCTCCGTCCACGACGTCCGACAGGTGGTGGACGACCGCGACGAAGGACAGGCCGAGACGCCGCCCGAACTTCAGCAGCCGCTGGAAGAGCTGTGCCACGAAGGGGCTGTTGATGATGTGCCAGGCTTCCTCGACCAGGAAGATGCGCTTCTTGCGGTCCGGACGGATCCAGGTGTGTTCCAACCAGACGCCGACGATGGCCATCAGGATCGGCATGGCGATCGAGTTGCGGTCGATGTGGGACAGGTCGAAGACGATCAACGGGGCGTCGAGGTCGATCCCGACGGAGGTGGGGCCGTCGAACATGCCCCGCAAGTCACCGTCGACCAGCCGGTCCAGGACGAGGGCGACGTCCAGACCCCAGGCCCTGACGTCGTCTATGTCGACGTTCATCGCTTCCGCCGAACCGGGTTCCGGATGGCGGAGTTGCTCCACGATGTCCGTCAGGACGGGCTGCCGCTCGGTGATCGTTTCGTTGACGTACGCGTGGGCGACCTTGAGCGCGAAGCCGGAGCGCTCGTCGAGACCGTGGCCCATCGCGACCTCGATGATGGTCCGCAGGAGCGCGAGCTGACCGGTGGTGGTGATCGACGGATCGAGCGGATTGAGACGGATGCCGCCGTCGAGGGCCGCCATCGGGTCGAGCCGGATGGGGGTGATGCCCAGCTGCTCGGCGATCAGGTTCCACTCGCCGACCCCGTCCTCGCCCTGGGCGTCCAGGACGACGACCTGGCGGTCGCGGAAGCGTAGCTGGCGCAGGACGTAGGTCTTCTCCAGCGCCGACTTGCCGTTGCCGGATTCGCCGAGCACCAGCCAGTGCGGTGCCGGGAGCTGCTGTCCGTACAGCTGGAAGGGGTCGTAGATGTAGCCCTTGCCGCTGTAGACCTCACGGCCGATGATCACGCCGGAGTCGCCGAGGCCCGGTGCCGCGGTGGGCAAGTAGACGGCCTGGGCCTGACCCGTCGAGGTGCGGACGGGCAGCCGTGTCGTCTCGACCTTGCCGAAGAGGAAGGACGTGAAGGCGTCGGTGAGGACGGACAGCGGATCTCGCATCACACAGGCCCCTATCGGCGGATGCCGGTCGCGAACGGCAGCGTGTTCACAAAGGCCCGGTGGTGCTCGCGGTCGCACCACTCCAGCTTCAGGTACGACTTGCCCGCTGAGGCCCTGATCGTGCGCTTGTCCCTGGCCAGGGCTTCGGGCGTACGCGACGACACAGTGATGTACCCGACGAGGTTGACGCCTGCCGCGCCGCTCGCCAGATCTTCACCCCGCTGGTCGAGCCGGCCGTGGGCGGCGATGTCACGCGGGTCGACCGTGCGGTTCATCTTGGCCGCGCGGCTCGCTTCCGCCTCGTCGTTCGTCTTCTCGGTCAGCATCCGCTCGATGGCGATTTCGGTCGGTTCGAGGTCCATGCAGACCGCGACGGTGCGGATCACGTCCGGGGTGTGGACGAGCAGCGGTGCGAGGAAGTTGACCCCGACGGGGGTCATCGGCCACTCCTTCACCCACGCGGTGGCGTGACACCAGGGGGCGCGGGTGGACGACTCCCGGGTCTTCGCCTGGAGGTAGGTGGGTTCCATCGCGTCCAGCTCCGCGGGCCAGGCGTTCCGCTTCGTCATCGCCTGGATGTGGTCGATGGGGTGGTCCGGGTCGTACATCGAGTGCACGAGGGAAGCGAGACGGCTCTGCCCGAGTGGCTGGCGGACGCGGATGTCGGCCTCAGTGAGGCGGGCGCAGATGTCCGTGAGCTCACGCGCCATGACGACGGCGAGTCCGGCGTCCTTGTCGAGCTTCTTCGCCCCCGATGCCTGCCGGGCGGCGCGTGCCATGGCGTGGGCCTCGGCGGCCAGTTCGCGGGAGTAGTGCATGCAGGCGACGAGGTAGGCGCGGTGCTGCTCGCTGGAAGTGGACACCATCGACTGGAGCTGGTCGTAGGAGTCCCGGAGCCAGGTGGGCGCCTTCTTGTCGCCGCGCTGGGCGACGTCCTTGGCGTGGGCGTCGGGGTCCGCGGGGAGGGTGCGGGCGAGCATCTGGAGGCGGGTCACGAAGCCGTCGCCGTTGGCCACGTGCTTGAGGAGAGTGCCGAAACGGTCCACCAGGGCTTCCTGGTCCTCGCTGTCGCGCAGACCCACGCCCGGGCCCTCGATCTCGATGGCAGCGGTCACCGTACGGCGGTCCGCGTGCAGCAGGACGGCGATCTCGTCCGGCCCGAAGGGCGCCGCCAGCCAGCTGATCCGCCCGATGCCGGGCGGCGGCCCGACCTCGACCTCCCGGCCGTCGAGGCGGGTGCCGGACTCCATGGCCGGGGAACGGTACACGGTGCCCTGCCGCAGGGCGCGCTTGTAGCTGCGGTTGATCTCGAACCAGCGGTAGAAGGTGCGCTGCCGGTACGGCACGTACACGGCGGCCAGCGCGAGCACCGGGAAGCCCATGAGCAGCACGATCCGCAGGGAGAGGGTGGGGACCAGCAGCCCGCTCATCATGCCGAGGAACGCGCCGGCGATGATCAGGGCGATCTCGCCGGTCTCGCGGTTCTTGCCGACGATCGCGTTCGGCCGGGCCCGGCCGATCAGATACGTACGCCGGGGCGCGATGGGCTGGGACTGCGTCGTCAATGCCCTCGACCTCCTGTGCTTCCTGTGCCGGCGTTGTTGCCGGTGCTCTTACGGTTCGTGTGCGGGGTGCCGCCGCCGCTGCGGGGCGGAGGCGCGGAGGAGGCGGGGCCGCCGCCTTGGCCGCCGGCCCCTCCGCCTGCAGCGCCGCGCGAGCTGTGGGCGGCGACGCCGCCGCTGACCGGGCTGGCGGGAGCGGGTGGTGTGCCGGCCCCGCCCTGCTGGTGGCTGCGGCTGCTGTGGGTCTTGATGCCCTGGGAGACGAGGGCGGCTGGGGAGCTGATGACGGCGGCAGCCTTGTTCTCTGCGCTGTTCTGGATGCGGTTGTTGCGGGACGCGGCGATCTCGTCGCCGAAGCCGGGAACGAAACGGTAGATCATGGCGGAGGCGAAGATCGCGAGCAGGATGATGGCGAGTCCGGTGACGACCGCGGAGAACGCGTCGGGTCCGTCGTCGGTCGACAGGGCGCCCGCGAGCCCGAGAACGATGACGATGACCGGCTTGACCAGGATCACGGCGATCATGATTCCGGCCCAGCGGCGCACGTGTCCCCACATGTTCTTGTCGACGAGCCCCGAGTAGACGACGACGCCGAGCAGGGCGCCGACGTAGAGCAGGACGGCCCTGATGAACAGCTCCAGGTAGAGCATCCCCGCGGCGACGATCGTCACCAGCGACACGACGATCAGCATGATCGGCCCGCCACCGATGGCGTCCCCCTTCTTGAGCGCCTCCTTGAAGCTGCCGAAGAAGACGTCCGTCTGGCTGCCGGTACCGGAAGCGATCACGTCGGTGATCGAGTCGGTCGCGGAGACGAGGGTGTAGAGGATCAGTGGGGTGAAGGCCGAAGCCAGGACCGTGAGCCAGAGGAACCCGATCGCCTCGGAGATCGCGGTGGACAGCGGGACGCCGCGGATGGCGCGCTTGGCGACGGCGAGCAACCAGAGGAGCAGGGTGAGGAAGGTGGCTGCGGCGAAGACGATGGCGTACTGGCTGAGGAAGTGGTCGTTGGTGAAGTCGACCTGGGCGGTGGACTTCACGGCCTTGGAGAGGGTGTCGACGACCCAGGCGGCGGCGTCGGCGCAGCCGCGGGCGAGGGCGGTCAGGGGGTCGAGGGCGGTGGCGGGGTCGTCGAGTGTTGGCGCCCGGCGCGCGGCGCCGCCGGCGTCACCGCTCTCGCAGTAGTCCCTGGCGGGGCCCCTGACAAGGTCGCAGGGGTTGTTACTACCGGTGGGACTGGGCGTCGGTGCTGCAACGGCTTGCGTGGTCAGTGCCTGGATGGCGATCAGCAAGACGGACAGGGCGAGCGTGTGGTGACGTCGTTTACCGGGCATAGCTGAACCCCCCGAACTGTTCCACCGCATCGGCCATTTCCTTGGCACCGGAGGCTCTTTGGTCCCGCCCGACAGGAACGGGGCCGTCCTTCTGCACGTGGTCTGTGACCTTCCAGTCCCCATTGGTCCACTTCAGCTCGTACGTCGTCGTGTACCAGCTCTCGGAGACAGGATTCTCGGAGCTCTCTCCCGCAAGCCCGAAGAGGGACGAGTACCAGACGGCCACGGTGGCCGTGTCACCGCTGAACTTCTCCACTTTCGTGCCAGCTGGGATCACCCGTGAGATGAATGCCTGCCCGTCAGGCGCGGTACCGTCTTCGCGAAGGCCGATACGGGTCAGGAATCCTTTGTCGGAATAGACCCTGTCGAGGTCACTCTGGCGCGTTGTTGCGACCGAGGGGGCATACACGGTGCTCACGATTTCGTGGCGGCGTGCAGCCTGGTACATGTCGGCGGAGCCCAGCGGAATCGCGTAGTTCGCCGCCGCGCTCTGCGCGCCTTGCTCGTCGTGCGCGTATCCCGTCGGGATCGCCCCGGTCCGCCCCTTCACGGGCCGTACCCCGGAGGGTGCCGTCGGCGCGGCGTCCTTCGCTCCCGCCGCTGCACCGGAGGCGGTGCTGGAGCCGCCGCCGCGGTTGGCGAAGGCGATCGCCGCGATGAGGAGGACCACCACGCCCACCACCATGGTGAGGGATCTCGAGTTGCGCGTGGGGCGGCGAGCACCTCCGTAGACGTCGCCGGTGCCGCCTTCGGGGAGGCGGGTGCGGGTCTGGCCGGTGCCGCCGACGCTGCCGCCGCTCTCGTCGTCGTAGCTCATGCCGCGTGCGCCCCCTCTGCCGTGTGCGATGCCGCTCCGTCGTACGACGGTAGCCGTACTGGTCTCCGTGCGGGCGGGGTGTGGTGACTCGACATCAGAGAGACGCAACCTCTGCCGGTGGGCGCGACGGACGGGTGGTGTCGGAGGCGGACGGGTGAGATGGATGACGGTGTCGGGTGTCTGACGGCGAGGTCAGACGGCCATCCCGTAGACGATGGTGAAGAGTGTTCCGAGAGACCCGATGATGAAGACGCCGGTCAGTCCGGCGACGATCAGGCCCTTGCCCTGCTCCGCGCTGAAGGTGTCCCGGAGGGCCGTTGCGCCGATGCGCTGTTTGGCCGCGCCCCAGATCGCGATGCCCAGGCAGAGCAGGATGGCAACGGCCATCACGACCTCGATCATCACGCGGGCCTCGTTCCCGAGGCTCCCGAAGGGCCCCCAGTTCGGGGCGATTCCACCGATGATGGTGGTGATGTCACCCTTCTCAGCCGCCAGGTACATATAACTCACCGCCCCTGTTGGGTAGTTGTCCGCCTCCGCCCCACGGCACAGGCCATCGCTCTATCTTCGCTGATGAAGCCGCCCTGGTGCGCCGACTTGGCGGCTCTCTTTACCCGATCCCCGCACGTATGACCGATCGGGTGTCTCTCGTCTGCCGCGGCGCGGGCCGGATCTCATGTGAGGACGCGTAGTGTCGCTCTGTGTATCACGCTGCGTGACTCCGGGCAATGACTATCGTTGTGGCACCCAAGGGCTGAAAAGGCGCATCGGGGGCACGGGGGAGCAGGGGTGCCCGCAGGGGGCCCCGGTCGGGGCCGAGTCGGAGCGGGGAAGGCGCAGGGGCGGCACCGGAGTCCGGTGCCGCCCCTGCCCGAATGCCGGATGGTCAGCGGTTGGTGACCATGTATCCGAGCAATGCCACGGCCACGGCGATGAGCGCAATGACCGTCACGGCGGCGAAGGTTCCCCCGGCGTCGCCACTGCGGCGTGACGTCGTGTTCCCCGCGTTCTGCACGTTCTCCACTTGTTGCTCCTGTGTTGCTCGCCCCGTCGTGGTCATCGACGGGGGTGACTCCAGCCTTCCTGGCTGTGTGACACAGAGTAGCGGTATCTGGTCCAGACCAGTTATCCGGGGGTGGGGGCGGTCGCGCGCGGAGTGCGGGGTGTCAGCGCGGGGCGACGAAGAGGCTCTGTGCGCTGCGCCCGATCGGGCCCTTCTCGTCGTGCAACTGTGCGTCCGCCAGGCCGATGCCGGCCGGGTCGACGCTCGTGCGCGCCTCGACGCACACCCATTCGCCCACCGGGTGGCGGTGCAGATGGACCGTCAGGTCGGGATTGATGAACAGGTGCTGTTCGAAGTCGAGGACGTTGCTGATGCCGTTCCCCGAGTCCGCGGCGACCAGGACGCGATCGAGCGGGCGGGTTTCCTCGCCGGCGACGAGGGGCAGTCGCATCCGCATCCAGCAGGTCCCCGGTCCCGTCTCGCGGAACGCCCCCTCGGCGAACCGGGTTTCCATCGCGGTGTGGTACCCCGTCTCCCAGGGGACGGGGAAGAACGGGGTGGCGGCGGTTTCGCCCGGGGACGGCAGGAGGGGGCCGGGTGCGATCGCGGGGCCGGGATCCTCGGTCGTTCGGATGCGCAGGGCCCTGGCCAGCATCACGGGTGCCTCTCCCTCGGGGGCGAGCGACGCCTCGACGATTTCCACGCTCCGACCGCCGCGCAGCACCGTGGTCCGCACCTCCAGGGGGCTGATCGGGACGGGGCGCATGATCTCGAACGTGATGCGGCTGACCCGCATGTCCGTGCGGGCGCCGGGGCGTTCCTCGATGGCCCTGCCCAGGAGTGCGGCGGGCGGTCCGGCGTGCTGGGAGTCCGCGTCCCACGGGCCGCGTGTGTGTTCGGTGGGTGAGAAGCGGTGCTCGGAGTGCCGCTCGAAGAACGCCTGGGGTTCCGCCATGACGGCTGCCTCCGCTTCTGGTGCCTCACAAGGGTGCACCATCCACGCTACCCGTGAGTAACCAAGAGAGGAAGGGTGGTGTGGTCGCCGAGGCCGTCCCCCGTCGGGGGCGTGGTGGCTTCGATCCCGTCGGGACGCCCGTCCTCCCGGGCTGCCTCCCTGCCCTTCGCCTCCTCGTCACCCGGCCGTGCTCCGTCCCGTCGACTCCCTGGCCTCCGCTGCCGCATTCCCGGTCCGCGGCCTTCCTGCAAGCGTGGGCGCGTCCCGGGCCCGAGCGGTCCGGCCCCGCGCCCGCGTCCCGCTCCGCGATGCCGCCCCGTGGAGGGCACCCCGGCGCGGCGGTGCCGATGGCGCGCGCTCGGACATGTGCGACCTGCGGTCGGTGGCGCGTCCACTCCAGTGGGGCGCGCGCTCGTCTCGACGCGCTGCATGTCTCCTCGTGTGCGCCCCCTCAGGCGGGCACTCCCGACCTAGACTGACCAACGATGGACTGCCGTACGAAGAAGGGTGGTTGACGGTGCGTAAGGCATGGCTGGTCGCGGGTGCGTCGATCGGTCTGTGTCTGGGATTCGTCGCACTGCTCGTCGTGGGAACGTACTCCGCCGCCGCAGGGCTCGCCGCCCGCGGGGCCAACGGGGCCGTGGGGCTGGCCAAGGGTGCCGTTCCCGCCCTGTACCGGCCGCTGGTCGAGAAGTGGGGGAACCTCTGCCCGGCGCTCAACCCGGCGCTGCTCGCCGCGCAGCTCTACCAGGAGAGCGGCTGGAACCCGCGGGCGCAGAGCGCCGCCGCAGCGCAGGGGATCGCGCAGTTCATCCCCGGTACCTGGGCCACGCACGGCGTCGACGGGGACGGGGACGGGGACCGGGACGTGTGGGATCCGGCCGACGCGATCCCTTCGGCGGCGTCGTACGACTGCGAGCTGGCCCGGTACGTCAAGAAGGCGTCCGGTGACCGCACGGACAACATGCTCGCGGCGTACAACGCCGGGGCGTACGCGGTCATCAAGTACGGCGGGGTGCCCCCGTACCGGGAGACGCAGAACTACGTGAAGGTCATCCGGACGCTGGAGCAGAGCTTCGCCCGCCCGGTGGGGCGGGTGGCGCCGTCGCGGCAGGCGGCCGGCGCCATCTACTTCGCGCAGCAGAAGCTCGGCACGAAGTACTTGTGGGGCGGCAACGGAACGCCCGAGCAGGGCGGGCGGTTCGACTGCTCGGGTTTGACCCAGGCCGCCTACCGGACGGTGGGGATCGAGCTGCCGCGGGTGGCGAACGACCAGTACAACGCGGGGCCCCATCCCTCGCGCGACGAACTGCTCCCCGGCGACCTGGTCTTCTTCTCCGACGACCTGACCAACTCGCGGGCGATCCGGCACGTGGGTCTGTACGTCGGGGGCGGGTACATGATCAATGCGCCGTACACCGGGGCCGTCATCCGCTTCGACAAGATCGATACCCCCGACTACTTCGGTGCCACACGGGTCACCAAGGACGGGGCCGCCGCGCTACCGAAACCCGCGCAGGGTGCTTGACCACGAGCTGACGAGGCGTCGGCCGTGGCTGGAACTCTCCGTAAAGCAACGGCCCTGAGCTGCGACGATGCATCACTCTTCGATAACGTCATGGTGATCGTTCTGTGGAGGAAGGAACGGACCGGCTGAGCGGGTCGTTCCCTGGATCGGAGCAGTACGCACAGACCGCACCGACCACGGGGGTTCGGCAAGGCGGCGCACACGGGCGTGCGCCGCGGCAGGCAACAAGGCAAGGGGCCGCAGCAGATGGCTGGACTCGCACTGGACGGGGCGAATCCCGATGTGGGTCTGCTCTACGACATCAACGGGCTGGCCCGGTCCGCGCCGACGTGGTTCGACCGGGTCATGGAGTTCGTCGGCGAGTACGGGATCATGATCGCGATGGTCCTCGTGGTGCTGTGGTGCTGGTGGAGCGTGCGTCGGCGCGGCACGGCCGAGGACTCCGTCGGGGCGGTCACCGCGCTGGTCTGGGCGCCGCTGGCCGCCGGTATCGCGCTGCTGGTCAACATCCCGATCCGCGGGTTCGTGGAGCGACCGCGCCCCTTCGTGGACCACCAGGGGCTCGAGGTCCTGGTAGCGGGGAAGACCGACTTCTCCTTCGTGAGCGACCACTCGACGATCGCCATGGCCCTCGGCGTGGGACTCTTCGTCGCCGACCGGCGCTTCGGCCTCGCCGCCATTGGCCTGGCACTGGCGGAAGGGTTCTGCCGCGTCTACATGGGGGTCCACTACCCGACCGACGTGGTCGGCGGGTTCGCGCTCGGCACGGCCGTGACGCTGCTCCTCGCCCCGCTCGCCCTCGCGTTGCTCACCCCGGTCGTGTCGGCGGTCTCCCGGTCGGGGGCCGCCGGGTGGCTCGTACGGTCGCGGCGGGTGCCGACCCGGGAGCGGCAGCCCGAAACGCTGGGCATCCCCGAGCCGCGGCCCGGTGCGAACCCCGGGCCGAACGACCTGGCGGCGTAGGCGCCCCCGGAGGACCGCCGGAGGGCGCGGACGGCACGGGGTGACGGCGTCCGCGCGACGGGCGCGTCCGGCGATGGCGCCGGGGGCAATTCCGAGGGCGTCGCGACCGTGGCCGGGGCTGCTGCCGAGCAACGTCCGCCGTTCGCCGGGAGGCGGTCCGCGGGAAGGGTCCGCGGCAGGTGGCCCCCGCGAGTCCGGGGGCGGAAGTCCGGGGTGCGGGCCGAACGGGCGTCAGCTCGGCGTTCGTTGGGTGATCAACCCGTACGCACCGGACTCCGGCGAGGTCCCGGGCCCGGCGGTCCGTTGCTCATCGCGCGTATGACGGCCGCCCCGTCCTGCGGCGCCCGTCGCCTCCCCCGGTCGCTGCCGCCCGCGGAGGCACGCGGGCCGACACGTTCAGGGGGCCGGGCTCGTCGACGCGTGCGATGCGGCGTCCTCGCGCGCACGCTCCCGGGAACGCCTGGCCGGACCCGTCCAGCCACAGCTGCAGCGTGCGAGGGCGAAGGAACCGCGTTCGATGGTGCTCGTGTGGTGGGCGGACGTGCGCACCCTTCCACGGTACCGGTCGTTATGCGGTGCAGCGGCAAGCGTGTTGGGGGTTGGCTGGCGATGGTGGTGCAACAGCACAGGCTCAAGGGCGGCGCGTGTGCCGCAGCCGTCGCGGTGGGGGTGGCCGCGACGGCCGGCTGTTCGGCCGGCGGGGCCACGCTGGCCGACGCCCGGCCCGCCCGCGACGCGGTCGTCACCGTGCGCGGGGCCGCGGACATCCTGGCCGCCGCCGGTACGGCGAAGACGCGCACCGCCATGGAAACGGCGACCGGAGGGACCCGCGTGACCATCCGGGGCGAGGGCGGATACGACTTCCGCCGGGCCACCGGCCGCCTCCGGGTGGTCCTCCCGAAAGACCCCGCCGGCGCGAGCGAGCACCTGCCGATCACCGAACTGCTCGCCCCCGGCGCGCTCTACATGAAGGACCGTGGTGCCGGCGTTCCTCCCGACAAGTGGGTGAGGGTCGACACGACGACCCTGGAGGACGGCAACCTCGTCACCGGCGGGGCGACGGATCCCGCGGCCGCGGCGGAGTTGCTGCGCGGCACGCTGAGCGCGACCTTCGTCGGGCACGAGGAGTTCGCCGGGGTGAGGGTCGCGCACTACCGCGGCACCGCGGACATCGCACACGCCGCGAAGGCGGCGACCCCGCGGGTGCGCGGGGCGCTCGCCGCGGCGGCGAAAGGGTTCGCCAAGGACAGCGTGGCCTTCGACGCGTACTTCGACGAGGCGGGACGACTGCGGAAGGTGCGCCACGTGTTCAACTTCGTGAACCAGGGACGTACCGTGGCCGTGTCGTCCACGACACTGCTGTACGACTTCGGCTCGTCCGTCGTCGTGCGACTGCCGGACCGGTCGGACATCTACGCCGGGCGGATCCGCGTCTAGGCAACACGCTGTCGGTAAATGGTCCGGACGTGCCATGCGCGGTGTGTGTCCCGCTCCCTACGCTAGGAAGTCAACACCGGCCGGAAGAGGTGAAAGCACGTGGCCCCGCCCAGTGCGCCGACAGTCCAGGACCACCTGGCCCTCGCCGAGATCGAGCTGTGTGGTGAGCTGATGATCGCTGCGTCGGCCGCGGATGGGGAGATGCTCAGCGCGGACCGTATCGACGAGGTGCTGAACGTGCACGTGGGGGGACCCGGCCGTGAGGGCGCGGGGAGCGGCTGACCGGTCGCCGCTGGGGCGGCACCCCGACCCGTGGACGGGCTGGTCTGTGGACCGCGTCGACCGCGCCGTGAACCGCGTCGATCCATGAACCGGATCGGTCGGGGGCGGTGCCGGGCACCGCCACCCCGCGACGCTCAGGTGCGGAGCATGCGGGCGATCGCCTTCGTCGCCTCCTCGACCTTCGCGTCGATCTCGTCGCCGCCCTTGACGGCGGCGTCGGCGACGCAGTGGCGCAAATGCTCCTCCAGCAGTTGCAGTGCGAAGGACTGCAGTGCCTTGGTGGAGGCCGAGACCTGGGTGAGTATGTCGATGCAGTACGTGTCCTCGTCGACCATGCGCTGCAGCCCGCGGATCTGCCCCTCGATCCGGCGCAGCCGCTTGAGGTGCTCGTCCTTCTGCTTGTGGTAGCCGTGGACGCCCTGGTCGTGGCCGAGGGCACCAGCGTCGGCGGCCGGAAGTCCGCCGGCCGTCTCCGTGGTCGTCATCGCGTCCTCCCGTTGTCCTGTCCGGTATACCCCTCGTGGGTATATGGTACCGATCCCTGGCGGTTCGGGCAGGGCCCCGTGCTGATCACTGTCCCTCATGGGCGACACTGAGAGACGCCGGTTAGCCGTGGCCGGATGATGCACCTAGCATCAGCCTGACCGAAACCCAAGCCCCCGAGGACCCCACGTGCGATTTCGTCTGACCCCCAGGGAGACGAGCTTCTACGACATGTTCGCCGCCTCTGCGGACAACATCGTCACGGGCTCGAAGCTCCTGATGGAACTGCTCGGGGCCGATTCCTCCGCGCGCGCCGAGATCGCGGAGCGGATGCGGGCGGCGGAGCACGCCGGGGACGATGCCACCCACGCGATCTTCCACCAGCTGAACTCCTCCTTCATCACGCCGTTCGACCGTGAGGACATCTACTCCCTCGCGTCGTCGCTCGACGACATCATGGACTTCATGGAGGAGGCCGTCGACCTGGTCGTCCTCTACAACATCGAGGAGCTTCCCAAGGGCGTCGAGCAGCAGATCGAGGTGTTGGCGCGGGCGGCCGAGCTGACCGCGGAGGCCATGCCGCACCTGCGGACCATGGACAACCTCACCGAGTACTGGATCGAGGTCAACCGGCTCGAGAACCAGGCCGACCAGATCCACCGCAAGCTGCTCGCGCACCTTTTCAACGGCAAGTACGACGCCATCGAGGTGCTCAAGCTCAAGCAGGTCGTGGACGTACTGGAGGAGGCCGCGGACGCGTTCGAGCACGTGGCCAACACGGTGGAGACCATCGCGGTCAAGGAGTCCTGAGGCGTCGTGGACACCTTTGCGCTGGTCGTGACCATCGGGGTCGCGCTCTTCTTCACGTACACCAACGGCTTCCACGACTCCGCCAACGCGATCGCGACGTCCGTCTCCACCCGGGCCCTGACGCCGAGGGCGGCGCTGGCCATGGCCGCGGTGATGAACCTCGCCGGTGCCTTCCTGGGCAGCGGGGTCGCCAAGACGGTGAGCGAGGGCCTGATCGAGACGCCCAAGGGCGACCGCGGCATGGGCATCCTCTTCGCGGCGCTGGTCGGTGCGATCATCTGGAACCTGATCACCTGGTACTTCGGTCTGCCGTCGTCGTCCTCGCACGCGCTGTTCGGGGGCATGGTGGGCGCGGCGCTCGCGGGCGGGACCGAGGTGATCTGGGGCGGAGTCCTCGACAAGGTCATCATCCCGATGTTCGTGTCGCCGGTCGTGGGTCTCTTCGTGGGCTACCTGGTGATGTGCGCGATCATGTGGGGCTTCCGCAAGGCGAACCCAGCCAAGGCGAAGCGCGGCTTCCGGATAGCGCAGACCGTGTCGGCGGCCGGCATGGCACTGGGCCACGGCCTCCAGGACGCGCAGAAGACGATGGGCATCGTGGTGATGGCCCTGGTCATCGCGGACGTGGAGGACTACGGCGACCCGATCCCGGTGTGGGTGAAGCTCATCTGCGCGGTGATGTTGTCGCTCGGTACGTACGCGGGGGGCTGGCGGATCATGCGGACGCTCGGCCGGAAGATCATCGAGCTCGATCCGCCGCAGGGTTTCGCTGCGGAGACCACGGGGGCGTCGATCATGTTCGGCTCGGCCTTCCTGTTCCACGCGCCGATCTCGACGACGCACGTGATCACGTCGGCGATCATGGGCGTGGGGGCGACGAAGCGGGTGAACGCGGTGCGGTGGGGCGTCGCGAAGAACATCATCCTGGGGTGGTTCATCACGATGCCGGCGGCGGCGCTGGTCGCCGCGCTGAGCTTCTGGATCGTGAACCTGGCCTTCGGCTAGGGACCGTCGACGCCCCGGGGCGGGGTTCCCGGACCGCACGGGGGACCTTCGGCGGGCCTGCGACGTACCTCCCACACCGTGGCTCGGCCCGGACGCCGCCCGCGCTGCTCGGAACCCTCCACCCACCCACCCACCCACCCGGCCGCCGCCTCCGCCTCGTCCGCCCGAACCGCACTGCGCACAGCGCAAGCACAGACGTCGGCCCCCTCTCGTCCGAGAGGGGGCCGACCCTTCGCCTTGCGGTGGCACCGCCATGCAGCACCGCAGGGCAGCTCACGAGGTGGGCTCAGCCGAAGCGGCCCGAGATGTAGTCCTCCGTGGCCTGGACGGACGGGTTGGAGAAGATCCGCTCGGTCTCGTCGATCTCGATGAGCCGGCCGGGCTGGCCGACCGCCGCGAGGTTGAAGAAGGCTGTGCGGTCCGAGACCCGTGCCGCCTGCTGCATGTTGTGCGTCACGATGACGATCGTGAAGCGTTCCTTCAGCTCACCGATCAGGTCCTCGATCGCGAGCGTCGAGATGGGGTCCAGCGCCGAGCACGGCTCGTCCATCAGCAGGACGTCCGGTTCGACCGCGATCGCGCGGGCGATGCACAGGCGCTGCTGCTGGCCGCCGGAGAGGCCGGAGCCGGGCTTGTTCAGCCGGTCCTTGACCTCGTTCCAGAGGTTCGCGCCCTTGAGGGAGCGTTCGACGACGTCCTCGAGGTCGCGCTTCCTGACCTTGCCGTTCAGCCGCAGGCCCGCCGCCACGTTGTCGAAGATCGACATGGTCGGGAACGGGTTGGGGCGCTGGAACACCATGCCGACCGTGCGGCGCACGGCGACCGGGTCGACGTCCTTGCCGTAGAGGTTCTCGTCGTCGAGGAGCACCTTGCCCTCCACGCGGCCGCCGGGGGTGACCTCGTGCATCCGGTTCAGGGTGCGCAGGAAGGTGGACTTGCCGCAGCCGGAGGGGCCGATGAAGGCGGTCACGGAGCGGGGCTCCACGGTCATCGAGATGTCCTCGATCGCCTTGTGGGAGCCGTAGTAGGCGGTGAGGCCGCTGACGTCGATTCGCTTGGCCATTGAAATCACTTCCACATCGCCGCGGTCAGCGGCCGGTCTTCGGGGCCTTCCAGCGGGCGATGCCGCGGGCCACCAGGTTGAGGATCATGACGAAGGCGATGAGCACGAGGGCGGCGGACCAGGCGCGGTCGTACGACGCCTCACTGCCGACCTTGTACTGCTCCCAGATGTAGAAGGGGAGCGAGGACTGGGCGCCTTCGAACGGGTTGGCGTTGATCAGCTGGCTGCCGAAGACGAGCAGCATGATCGGGGCGGTTTCTCCGGCGATGCGGGCGATGGCCAGCATCACACCGGTGGTGATTCCACCGACCGCGGTCGGGATGACCACCTTGGTGATCGTGCGCCACTTGGGGACGCCGAGGGCGAGGGACGCCTCGCGCAGCTCGTTCGGCACGAGCTTGAGCATCTCCTCGGTGGAGCGGACGACGACCGGGATCATCAGGATCGCCAGGGCCAGCGAGCCCATGAGACCGGACGGGGAGAGGCCGGCCATCAGCATGATCGAGAGGATGAACAGGCCGGCGACGATGGACGGGATGCCCGTCATGACGTCGACGAAGAAGGTGACGGCCCGGGCCAGTGCGCCCTTGCCGTACTCGACGAGGTAGACGGCCGTCAGCAGGCCGATGGGTGCTGCCATCAGGGTCGCGAGCGCGACCTGTTCCAGTGTGCCGAGGATGGCGTGGTAGACGCCGCCGCCGGGCTCGAAGCCGGGGACCCCGGCCATCGAGTGGGTGAGGAAGTAGCCGCTGAGTGCCTTCACGCCACGGCTCACGGTGACCCAGATCAGCGAGAGCAGCGGGACGACGGCGAGGACGAAGCACACCCAGACGATGCTGGTGGCGAGGCGGTCCTTGGCCTGGCGACGGTTCTCGACCACCGAGGTGGTGGCGTAGGAGATGATCACGAAGAGCAGGGCCGCGATCAGGCCCCACTGGACCCGGCTTTCCCAGCCGGCGACCAGCCCGATGCCGACTCCGAGCGCGGCCGAGAGGGCGGCGATGGCGGGCTGGGCCCAGCGGGGGAGTCCGCGGCGGCTGAGCGCCGCGCCGCGGGGTGCTGCGGGACGGGCGTCCTGGAGGGTTGCGTGGCTCATCAGGCGTTCGCCCCCGAGTACTCCTTGCGGCGCGCGATGATCAGTCGTGCGGCGCCGTTGACCAGCAGGGTGAGGACGAAGAGGACGAGACCCGAGGCGATCAGTGCGTCCCGCCCGAATTCGTTCGCCTCGTCGAACTTGGCGGCGATGTTCTGGGCGAACGTCCCGCCGCCCGGGTTCAGGATGTGCAGGGAGATGACGAAGCTCGGGGACAGCACGGTGGCGACGGCCATCGTCTCGCCGAGCGCCCGGCCGAGGCCCAGCATCGAGGCGGAGATGACGCCGGAGCGGCCGAAGGGGAGCACCGAGAGGCGGATGACCTCCCAGCGGGTGGCGCCGAGTGCGAGCGCGGCTTCCTCGTTCATTCGCGGGACCTGCAGGAAGACCTCACGGCTGACGCTGGTCACGATCGGCAGGATCATGATCGCGAGCAGGATGCCGACGGTGAAGAGCGAGCGGGCGACGCCGACCTCGGTCTTCTCGAAGACGTAGGTCCAGCCCAGGTACTCGTCGAGCCAGAGGTTCAGCCCCTCCAGATACGGGACCAGGAAGAGGGCTCCCCAGATGCCGTAGATGATCGACGGCACGGCGGCGAGCAGGTCGACGACGTAGGCGAGGGGGGCGGCGACCTTGCGGGGCGCGTAGTGGGAGATGAAGAGCGCGATGCCGACGGCGATCGGCACGGCGATGGCCATCGCGATGATCGAGCTGACGATCGTGCCGAAGAGCAGGACGGCGATGCCGAAGACCGGCGGGTTGCCCGCCGGGTTCCAGTCGAAGGTCGTGAGGAAGTTGCCCTCGTCCTGGGAGATGGCGATCGCGGCACGGTAGCTGAGGAACACGGCGATCGACGCCATGATCACCAGCAGCAGGATGCCTGAGCCCCGGGAGAGGCCGAGGAAGATTCGGTCGCCCGCGCGGCCCGTGGACGTGCCGCGGCGGGCAGCGGCCGGGCCGGCCGGCGGTGTCTCTATGGGTGTGGTGGAAGCCATGATCTTTCCGGTCTGGGTGGGGGAAGCCCGCGGGTGTGCGGCTCCCCTGGCGGCGGTGCACCGGAGGTGGCGGGGGAGGCCGGCCCGGAAGGGTGCTCCGGGCCGGCCGTCCGCCCTTGCTGACGCTGGTCTCAGCTCAGGCTGTCGACGGTCTGTCGGACCTTGGCGTTGATCTCGGTCGGGATGGGGGCGTAGCCCGCGTCGCCGAGGAGCTTCTGCCCGTCGGCTGAGGCGGCGTAGTTCAGGAAGGACTTGACCGTACCCAGGGTCTCGGCCTTGTTGCCCGTGTCGCAGACGACCTCGTACGTCACCAGGACGAGCGGGTAGGCGCCGTCGGCCTTGGTGGTGTAGTCGAGGTCGAGAGCCAGGTCCTTGCCGGTGCCCTTGATCTTGGCGGCGGCGATGGCCTTCGAGGCGTTCTCGGAGGTGGCGTCGACCGGGGCGGCGGCGCCGGTGGCGACGCTGACCGTGGGGATGGACTGCGACTTGGCATAGGAGAGCTCGAAGTAGCCGATGGCACCCTCGACCTGCTTCACCTGGGCCGCGACGCCGGAAGAGCCCTGGGCAGCCTGGCCGCCGGGGGCGGGCCACTTCTTCTCCGCCTCGTACTTCCAGTCGTTCGGCGCGGCCTTGCCGAGGTACTTGCCGAGGTTCGCGGTGGTGCCGGAGTCCTCGGAGCGGTGGAAGGCCTGGATGGCCTTGTCCGGGAGCTTGGCCCCCGGGTTCAGCTTGGCGATCGCCGGGTCGTTCCACTTCTTGATCTTCGTGTCGAAGATCTTGGCAACGGTCGGCGCGTCGAGGACGAGCTTGTCGACGCCGGGGAGGTTGTAGCCGACGGCGATCGGACCGCCGACCATGGGCAGGTTGATGCCCTGGCCGCCCTTGCAGACCTTCTTCGACTCGGCGACCTCTTCGGGCTTGAGTGCCGAGTCGGAGCCGGCGAAGCCGACCGTGCCCTGGTTGAAGGCCACGATGCCCTCACCCGAGGAGGACGACTTGTAGTTGACCTCCACGCCGGTGCAGGCGGCCATGTAGTTCTTGACCCACAGGTCCATGGCGTTCTTCTGGGCGCTGGAACCGGATGCCAGGAGCTGGCCCTTGGCGCCGTCGCACTTGATGTTGGAGGCGGCGCTCGTCTTCGAGCCGGTGCCGCTGGTGCCGCCTGCGTTGTCGTCCGAGCCACACGCCGTGAGGACCAGGGCACCGGAGACGGCGAGGGCACCGAGCGCGGTGGCGCGAAGCCCGTTCTTGCGCTGAAGCTTCACTTTCGGGTGTTCCTTCCAGGAGCCGCCGGTCGGCGAGGAACCTTGTCGTCCTCGACATCTACGGCGGCGTGCGTCGCGGTGGGCGGTGCGGCACTGTGCCGGTCACCGTGTAAGCCAGAAATTAGGCAGAACAGGTGAAGCCGCCGACGGGGGACGGTAAACGGAAGGTGAACCCTGCTGGACAGTGGAGTGCCGCCTTTATCAGTGCGTGACCTGGGTCGGCAGCCGGGGCACAGTGGCTGACGCCGTGCGCCCGGAGCGTACGCCGGTGAGCGGCTGTCGCGTCCGGAGCAGGCGGCCCTCACCCCGGCGGTACACGGGTGGGAGGAGCGAATGGACGACGTATGGTGTCCATTGAACGACACATGGGCGGAATGTTCCCTGTCGAGTGCCGGCGACCGGTCGTCCGCGTCGGCTCTGCCGAGCATCGGCGGGTGGCCGCCCGTGAGTGCCGCGGGCGCCGCCGGGACTGCCCGCCCCAGGCACGGCCGGCAAACGCTCAGCGCCGTGCGAGCGTCTTCACCAGGGCGTGCAGCAGATCCCGGTCGCGTGGCTCGGTGAGCCGGTCGCGGGCCTCGGGCGGAGCCAGCCAGACGATCCGGTCGACCTCGTCACCCGGGACGAACGCCCCGGGCTCCTCCGCTTCCGCCGCCCAGTAGCTGACCTGCTTGGGTCTGCCCGCGACGACGTAGTGGACGGTCGGGAGGGCCGCCCCGGGCGTGGCTCGGTGGCCCGTCTCCTCCAGCACCTCGCGGAGGGCACCGGCAAGGGCGTCCTCCCCGCGTTTCAGCTTGCCCTTGGGATGCGACCAGTCGTCGTACCGGGGGCGGTGGACAAGACAGACCTCGATGCCGCCGTCCCCGGACGGGGAACGCCGCCACAGCACGCAGCCTGCGGCGAGAACGGGACCCGGGGGGTTCACGGCGCGCTCACCGTCTGCCGGCTCTTCGGTCCGCCGGACGGGGGCGGGACGTCCTGCCAGGCCTGCTGGAAGTCGAAGCGGGCGGCCTCCACCTCGAGTCGCTGGTCGGCGTGGAGCACACCGAGGGCGTAGGCGGTCGCCGGGGCGATACGCGGGGTGCGGGCCGCCGATGCGGCGGCAGCCGCGGCCTCGGCGGCGTTCCGATGCCGGTCCAGGGCGCGGCTCGCGGTGTTCAGCCGGGGATCGGCGGCAGCCGTGCCGTCCCCCGCGGCCAGCACCTCCCGTGCGTACCGGTGCAGCCGCAGGAGCAGCCGGACCTGGTGCCAGGGCGCGTCCTGGGCCTCGCCCGCGGAGGCGTTGGCCAGTCCGTGGACCAGCGCCTCCGCGTTGTAGGGGTGGGCCGCCCGGGCGAGCGGCAGGGCGGTGACCGCCTCCAGGAGCCGACCCTCGGCGGTCCCGGCGGGTCCCGCCAGGGCGCAGCCGGGAGCAGCGGCGGCCGAGGCCAACGGCACCTCGGAAGCCAGCACGGCGACGGCGTCGGCGACCGCGTGGAACCGGGACGATCCGAGAACCTGCAGCGCCGTGGAGTGGGCCCGGGTGCGGCCGAGCGTGAGCTGCCGTTCCAGCAGGGCGGCCGCCCGCGCTGCCCCGACGGTGAGTGCTCCGCGCCCGGTCGGCCCCTGGCCGTCCTGCGGCCCACCGGCCCCCGGCGGCTCGTGCCGTCCGGTGGCGGACCGCGCCGCCGGGACGGGGTGGGCGCCGCAGAGCCGGGCCAGCGCGTCGAGCAGCCGCGCCAATCGGGCGGTGCAGGCGTGCTCCTCGGCGAGGACACCGGAGAGCCAGGCGAGTTCGGCGCGCAGCTGGTCGGCCCAGGTCGGGTCGAGCAGCGTGCGGAAGGTGTGTAGGGTGCCGCCGATGCGGCGGGCGGCGCAGCGGAGGGCTCCGACGGCGTCCTCCGCGTCCGAGCCGGCCGCACCGCTCTCCCCGTGCAGCCGCAGACTGCGCAGGAAGGCCCCCGCTTGCAGGTGCAGGTACCGGGCCAGGACCTGGTCGGCACCGGCCCCCCGCGGCACCGGGGGAAGGTCAGGGCTGTGCACGCCGGCGCCTCCGCGCATCGATGAGCATCTCCTGTACGTGCCGCAGCGGTTGGCCGTCGGCATCGGTCGCGTGCCGTGTCCACTCGCCGTCCGGGCCGAGGTGCCAGGACGACGTGGAGTCCGACATGCCGGTTTCCAGCAGGCGGTTGAGCGCGGCGCGGTGGGCCGGGTCGGTGACCCGCACGAGGGCCTCTATCCGCCGGTCCAGGTTGCGGTGCATCATGTCGGCGCTGCCGAACCACACTTCCGGCTCGCCGCCGTTGCCGAAGGCGAACACCCTGGAGTGCTCCAGGAAGCGGCCCAGGACGGAGCGGACCCGGATGTTCTCCGAGAGGCCCGGTACTCCGGGGCGTAGCGCACAGATGCCGCGCACCCAGACGTCCACCGGCACACCGGCCTGCGACGCCCGGTAGCAGGCGTCGATGATCGCTTCGTCGACCATCGAGTTGGCCTTGATGCGCACGTACGCGGGGCGGCCCGCCCGGTGGTGTGCCGCCTCCTTGTTGATGCGGGAAACCAGGCCGTCGCGCAGCGACTTGGGTGCCACCAGCAGCCTGCGGTAGGTCTCCCGCCGGGAATAGCCGGACAGCCGGTTGAAGAGGTCGGAGAGGTCGGCTCCGACCTGCGGGTCGGCGGTGAGCAGACCGAGGTCCTCGTAGAGCCGCGCGGTCTTCGGGTGGTAGTTGCCTGTGCCGACGTGGGAGTAGCGGCGCAGGATGTCGCCCTCCTGGCGAACCACCAGCGACAGCTTGCAGTGGGTCTTCAGGCCGACCAGTCCGTAGACCACGTGGCAGCCGGCCTCCTCGAGCTTGCGGGCCCACTTGATGTTGGCCTGCTCGTCGAAACGCGCCTTGATCTCGACGAGGACGAGGACCTGCTTGCCGGACTCGGCGGCGTCGATCAGTGCGTCGACGATCGGTGACTTTCCGGAGGTCCGGTACAGGGTCTGCTTGATCGCGAGGACGTCCGGGTCGGCGGCTGCCTGTTCCAGGAAGGCCTGGACGGAGGTCGAGAACGAGTCGTAGGGGTGGTGCAGCAGCACGTCCCGTTCACGCAGGGCGGCGAAGATGTCGGGCGCCGACGCCGACTCGACCTCGGCGAGGTCACGGTGCGTGCCGGCGATGAACTTCGGGTACTTCAGCTCCGGCCTGTCCTGCGACGCGATGCCGAAGAGGCCGGTCAGGTCGAGCGGCCCGGGCAGCGGGTAGACCTCGGACTCGGAGATCTTCAGCTCGCGCACCAGCAGGTCCAGCACGTACGGGTCGATGGACTCCTCGACCTCCAGACGCACCGGAGGACCGAAGCGGCGCCGCAGGAGCTCCTTCTCCAGGGCCTGGAGCAGGTTCTCCGCGTCGTCCTCCTCGACCTCCAGGTCCTCGTTCCTGGTCACCCGGAACATGTGGTGCGCCAGCACCTCCATGCCGGGGAACAGCTCCTCCAGGTGCGCTGCGATGACGTCCTCCAGGGGGACGTAGCGCTGCGGAGAGGCCTCCAGGAAGCGGGACAGCAGCGGGGGCACCTTGACCCGGGCGAAGTGGCGGTGGCCGCTGACCGGGTTGCGCACGACCACGGCGAGGTTGAGCGACAGCCCGGAGATGTACGGGAACGGGTGCGCGGGGTCGACCGCCAAGGGGGTGAGCACCGGGAAGATCTGCTGGCGGAAGAGGGTGAAGAGGCGGGCCTGCTCCTTCTCGGTGAGCTCGGGCCAGCGGATGAGGTGGATGCCCGCGTCGGCCAGGGCGGGTGCGACGTCCTGCTGGTAGCAGGCGGCGTGCCGGGCCATGAGCTCGCGGGAGCGGTTCCAGATCAGCTCCAGGACCTCGCGGGGCTGCAGGCCGGAGGCGGAGCGGGTGGCGACGCCGGTCGCGATGCGTCGCTTGAGTCCGGCCACCCGGACCATGAAGAACTCGTCCAGGTTCGAGGCGAAGATCGCGAGGAAGTTCGCCCGTTCGAGGAGCGGTGTCGCGGGGTCCTCGGCGAGTTCCAGCACCCGTTCGTTGAACGCGAGCCAACTGCGCTCACGGTCCAGGAAGCGGCCGGGAGGCAGCTCGGCGCCCTCCGTGTCGTCCTCGTACGCATCGACATCTGCGTCGAGGTCGGGTTCGAGGTCGGACACCGCGGCGGAGACCGCGTGCGGGCGGTGCGCGGCTATGGAACCGACGGACGGCTGGACGTGCTGGACCGGGACCTCGGCGGGCTGCTGACTCATGACCCCATTCTTCCGCGCGGAGGGGTGTTCGGGCGCGCTGGAGGCGGCCGGTACGAGGCGAATTCTGCCGTTGGGGGAGGCAGGCAGAGCAGGCTGCATGCACCGAGAGTCGCAAGAATGTCTGAATGCCCGGTAACGACGACATGACGTACGGGGGATCGGGGCGGGGACCCCGGGGGTGATCGCGGGGTCCCCGCGGTGCGCAACGCGGCGTCGAGCGGACGGATTCGGGCGTCCGCGCCGGTTCAACCGTGGCGGCGGCGTACCATCCGGAAGGCCGCCACGGTCAGCAGGGCCGCCGTGGCGAGCACGAGGCCGGACTCGACGAGTTGCAGCGGCCAGAAGTGCGAGGCGGGGTGGTAGACCTCGTACCTCCCGGCGATGCCCCCGGGCGGGCGGCACCTGATCACCGCCCCCGTCGCGTCCCGGCAGGGGCCGGTGACGAGCTGCCCCGTGCCGGTCACCCACGCGCTCTCCAGTTGCCACCAGCTGCCGGGCATGCCCGGGTAGCTGCCGAGGACCGTGCGCCGGGCCGCGGGCCACAGCAGCTCCCGGTAGCGCTCGGCCAGGAAGGCGGCGCTCGCGGTGATCCCGAGAGCGAGCCCGGCCGCGGGCAGCGCGCGGCGTAGGACCAGGCCCGCGAACGCGCCCGCTGCGAGGGCCAGCAGCGCATGGGCCTGCGCGGAGGGACCGAGGGCCCGGAAGACCTCGTCGGCGTACCACGCTGACCCGAGTGCGTCCGCGCCCGCGCTCCGGGGCCAGCGGTAGAGCAGCGAGAGCAGCGTCATGCAGGTGGTGATCAGCAGTGCGGCGGGCAGGAGCTTCGAGGCGAGCCAGCGGGCCGGGGTGCCGGACTGCGCCCAGGCCAGCGCGGCCGTACCGCGTTCCAGCTCACGGCCGATCAATACGCCTCCCGCGTACAGCGCGACCGCGAGCGGGAGCCAGGCGATCACCGTGGAGGCGAGGCTCATGTGGTGGGTGAAGTCGTGGCCGGGGCTGGAGAAGGCATCGAGCGGTTCGCACGCGGGGGTGCCGTCGCGCGGGGGCCACTCGCAGGAGTGGTTTTCCACCGCAGCCTGCCGTCCCAGTCCGTGCAACCAGATCAGGCCCGCAGCCGCGCCGAGTGTGAGGCCCAGGCACACGAGCAGCGCACTCCGGTGCACCCTCAGCGCTACCCAGGTGAGGCCGCGGGGCCGGAAGGCAGCGAGGGCGTTCATGCCGGGACCTCCGCGGTCGGGGTGAGCAACGCCGGGGCGTCGGGGTTGCGCAGATGGGCCATGAGGAGTTCCTCCAGAGAGGGCCGGTCGGCCCGCCAGGCGTCGCCCACCGCGTGGGGCCCCCTTATCAGCGCGGTCAGCTGACGTCCCGTCGTACGGGATTCGACCACGGTCTGCGGGTCCAGTGCGGCGACCGGGCCGGTGAGGAGGGTGTGTGCGAGCAGAAGGTCCTCTGTCTCACCACCGAGACGGACCCGACCGCCGTCGACGAGCAGGACGTAGTCGCAGGTGGCTTCCAGTTCGGACAGGATGTGCGAGGCGATCACCACGGTGGTGCCGTGCTCGGCTGCGTCGGCCATCAGGAGGCCCGTCAGCCGGCGCCGGGACAACGGGTCGATGTCGGCCATCGGTTCGTCCAGCAGCAGCAGTTCGGGGCGCTTGCCGAGGGCCAGAGCAAGGGAGACACAGGTCCGCTGTCCTCCGGAGAGGGTGCGGATCCGGGCGCCCGGGTCCAGGCCGCCGTCGGCGACGGCGCGTTCGGCGAGCCCCGCGTTCCAGCGGCCGCGGTTGAGCTCACGGCCCAGGCGTAGGGTGTCCCGGACGCTGAGCTGCGGGTGGAGGGGCTTGTCCTGGGCGACGTACGCGAACCGCTCCCGCACGGAGGCCGGGTCGCCGCCCAGCACGCGCACGGTACCCCCACTCGGCCTCAGCAGTCCGGCTGCGAGGGCGAGGAGGGTGGACTTGCCGGCGCCGTTGGGCCCGACCAGCGCGCAGATTCGACCGGCGGGTAGTCGGAAGGAGACGTCGTGGAGAACGGGTCCGCGGCGTATGCCGTACCTGTGGTCTAGTCCTCTGGCCTCTATGGCCGTGGTCGTCATGCGCGGTCCCCCTTGTGCAGCTCCACCGGCTGCTCCAGCTCTTCGAACACGGAGGCGAAGAGCGCCGTGATGTCGTCTCTCTCCAGGCCGGCGGCCCCCGCGCGGGCCATCCAGGCGCCGAGCTCGGCGCGCAGGGCGGCGTGGTCGGCCGCGCCGACCCCGCCCAGGGTGCGGCGTACGAAGGTCCCCAGGCCGCGACGTGCCTCCACCAGCCCCTCGCGTTCCAGTTCCCGGTACGCCTTGAGTACGGTGTTGGGGTTGATCGCGGTCGCCTCCACCACCTCGCGGGCCGTCGGCAATCGGTCCCCGGGCTCCAGCAGTCCGAGCCGTAGGGCGTGTTTCGTCTGCTGGACGATCTGGAGATAGGTGGCGACCCCGCTGCGCCGGTCGATCCGGTACTCGATCGCGCACCACCCTTTCACTAATTAAGTAGTGAAAGGGTGGTGGAAGAGAGGGGGCGATGTCAACCGCCCCCTGTCGTTCGTGCCGTGGACGGTCAGCTCACGTCTCCGTGCGGTACATCAGGTCCACCTCGTGGGTGACGAAGCCGAGCCGCTCGTAGACCCGCAGGGCCGCCGTGTTGTCCGCGTCCACGTACAGCATGGCCGTCGGCAGGGCCTGGGCGGCCAGGTGGCGCATGCCGACCGCGGTGAGGGCGTGGCCGAGGCCGATGCCCTGCGCGTCCGGGCGGATGCCGAGGACGTAGATCTCGCCGAGCTGGTCCTCCGCGTGGACCTTCGTCCAGTGGAAGCCGATGATCTCGCCCGCCCGCTCGGCCAGGAAGAAGCCTTTGGGATCGAACCAGGACTCTCCCTTGCGGTCGTCGAGGTCCCGCTGGGTCAGTGCCCCCTGCTCGGGGTGGTGGGCGAAGGCCGCCGCGTTGACCGCGAGCCAGGCGGTGTCGTCCTGGCCGGGGACGAACGTACGGATCGTGACCCCTTCCGGAAGCGTCGGCTCCGGGATGTCGAGGGGAGCCAAGGGGCGGCGCAGCTGGCGAAGTTCGCGGAACAGCGTCAGCCCGAGGACCTGCGCGAGGTGCCGGGCGGCGGACTTGCCGCCGTGCGCCCACATCCGCAGCCGCTTGCCGGACGTGGCGAGCAGGGCGTTGCCGAGGGCCCTGCCGTGGCCCCGGCCGCGGTGGCCCGGGTGGACGACCAGTTCGGCGGCCGGTGCCTCCACCGGGTCGGTGTCCTCCAGCTGGGCGTAGCCGCGGAGGTCCCCGGCGACCGTGAGCAGGAAGTGCCGCACGCCCTCGCGCTGTCCGTGGCGCAGCTGCAACCGCCCCTGCTCGGACACGGCCTGCATGCCGTCGGCGCGAGCGGCCACGGACAGCAGGGTGAGGACGTCTTCGGCCTGGTCGGGAGTGAGCTCGTCGAGCGTCTGGATCTGCCGGCCGGGCTCGAGGGCGGGGGCTGCGTCAGTCATATGACGAGGGTACGGCGCCGGACCGCAGCCGATCGGAAACCAGGTCGTAACCCGATACCCCCTGTCGCGCTACGCGCGTTGACTCTAGGCTGCCCGGCTGAGCACAGTTGTCACGCTGAACTGACAAGGGGACAGATGTCAGCGACATCGCACCAGAAGCGCCGCCGCGCACTCGCGGCCGTCGCGGGATTGACTACCGTCGGCGCACTGGTCGCCGCCATGCCCGCCGGGGCGCACGAACGCGGCAACGGACACGGACACGGACACGGACACGGGGGTTACGGACACAGTCGTACCGTCGACGTGCAGCTGCTGTCCTTCAACGACCTGCACGGGAACCTTCAGCCGCCGGCCGGCTCGTCCGGACGGGTCACGCACACCGACGAGGACGGCACCACCCGCACCATCGACGCGGGTGGCGCCGAGTACCTGGCGACCCACCTGCGCACCGCGCGCAAGGGGCACCCGTACTCCATCACGGCCGCCGCGGGCGACATGGTCGGCGCCTCCCCGCTGCTCTCCGGGCTCTTCCACGACGAGCCGACCATCGAGGCGCTCAACAAGCTGGAGCTGGACGTCACTTCCGTGGGCAACCACGAGTTCGACGAGGGCGCCAAGGAACTGGCCCGCATGCAGTACGGCGGCTGCCACCCCACGGAGGGCTGCTTCGAGAAGACGGCCAAGGGCAAGCCGAAGCGGTTCCGCGGCGCGGACTTCCCGTACCTCGCCGCCAACGTCACCAAGGAGAAGACCGGTCGTCCGATCCTCGACCCGTACTTCATCTGGGAGAAGAACGGCGTCAAGATCGGCTTCATCGGTGTGACCCTGGAGGGCACGCCCGGCATCGTCAACGCGAACGGCATCAAGGGCCTCGCGTTCCGCGACGAGGTCGAGACGATCAACAAGTACACGAAGGTGCTGGAGCGCAAGGGCGTCAAGTCCATCGTCGCCCTGCTCCACGAGGGCGGCATGCCCGCCTCGGGCTCGTACAACTACAACTGCGACAGCCCCGGACCCGGCGACGGCATCTCCGGACCGATCGTCGACATCGCCAAGCACGTGAGCCCGCAGGTCGACGCCCTGGTCACCGGGCACACCCACCAGGCGTACGTGTGCAGCATCCCGGACCCGTCCGGCAAGCCGCGCATGGTCACGTCCGCGGCCTCGTTCGGCCGGCTCTACACCGACACCACGCTCACGTACGACCGCCGCACCAAGGACATCGTGCGCACGTCCGTGGCCTCCGCCAACCGCGTCGTCACCCGTGACGTCCCGAAGGCCCAGGACATGACCCGGCTGATCGACCGCTGGAACACGCTCGCGGCCCCCGTCGCGAACCGTCCCGTCGGCTACATCTCCGCCGACATCGACAATCCGGCCGATGCGGCCGAGAAGCCGCTCGGCGACCTGATCGCGGACGCGCAGCTGGAGGGCATGGCCCCGGCGGACAAGGGCGGCGCGCAGCTCGCACTGATGAACCCGGGCGGCGTCCGTGCCCCCCTGGTCCACAAGGCGTCCGGCAGCGAGGGCGACGGTGTGGTCACCTACGGTGAGGCGTTCACCGTGCAGCCGTTCACCAACATGATGACGGCCGTCGACCTGACCGGTGCCCAGCTGATCACTGCCCTCCAGCAGCAGGTCAGCGGATCGAACGAGGCCGCGCCGAAGATCCTCCAGGTGTCGAAGGGCTTCACCTACACCCTCGACATGACCAAGACCGGTGCCGACCGGATCGTGGTCTCCTCGGTGAAGCTGAACGGTGAGGCGATCGACCCGGCGAAGACCTACCGGGTCGCGATGAACGAGTTCCTGGCGGGCGGTGGCGACGGTTTCGCCGTGCTGAAGGAGAGCAAGAACAAGCTGGTCGGTGCCTCCGACCTGGAAGCCCTGAACGCCTACCTGGCCGCGCACTCCAGCGCGAGCGCTCCGCTTGCGCCGCCGGTCGCGGACCGGATCACGGTCGTCAAGTAACGCGTCGGGCACGGCAGTCGAGCCGGCAGTCGAGCCGGCAGGAGGGCGGTGGGTCCACGGTGGCCCACCGCCCTTCGCCGTGTGTGCCGCGTTCCGTGTGTGCCTGCCGTGTGCCGTGTGCCGCGTGTGCCGCGTTCCGTGTCCGTCGCGTTCCGCCCAGGAGACTGCCATGTCATGGGCATGTCTGGCATCATCCGGTGGCCGACCGCGGTCCCCACACCGCGGAGGCCGACTGAGGAGACGTGCACATGTCCCTGACCAGACGAGGATTCCTGGCGGGCGCCGTCGCAGCGTCCGCCACCACCTTCACCGGCCGTCCCGCACTCGCCGCGCAGCGCCGCACCCCGCTCGCCCCCCAGGACTGGATGAGCGGCATCGACGGCGCCAGAGCACTCGCGACACTGACCATCCCCGGCACGCACGACTCGGGCGCCCGCTTCGGCGGGCTCTGGACCGAGTGCCAGAACACCACCGTCGCCGCCCAGTTGACCTCCGGAATCCGCTTCCTCGACGTGCGCTGCCGGGTCACCGGCGGCTCCTTCGCCATCCACCACGGCGCCTTCTACCAGAGAATGATGTTCGGCGACGTCCTCATCGCCTGTCGCGACTTCCTCTCCAGCCACCCCGGCGAGACCATCCTCATGCGGGTGAAGCAGGAGTACTCCGGCGAGAGCGACGCCACCTTCCGGAGCATCTTCGACGACTACCTCGACCGCCGCGGCTGGCGCCCGCTCTTCCACATCGACGGCACCCTCCCACCGCTCGGACGCGCACGCGGCACGGTCGTCCTCATCGCGGACAACGGCGGACTGCCCGGCGTCCACTGGAGCGACGCCGCCGTCTTCGACGTCCAGGACGACTGGAACGCCGAACCCGGCGCCAAGTACCCCAAGGTAGAAGCCCACTTCCGCAAGGCCGTGGCCCAGCCCGGCAAGCTCTACGTCAACTTCGTCAGCACCTCGGCCTACCTGCCGCCGCGCTGGAACTCCGACCGGCTCAACCCCCGCGTCCACTCCTTCCTCGACGGCGAGGCGAGCGACTGGAAGGGCCTCGGCATCGTGCCGCTGGACTACCCGAACACCCGCTCAGGACTGGTCGACTCCCTCATCCGGCACAACTGACGACGGATCCGGCGGTGCCGTCGGCGCCCCGGGCAGCCTGACCACCGCGACCGTGCCACCGCCCTCCGCGGGCCGCAGCTCGACCTCCCCGCCCGCCTGCTGCACGGTCCGGGCCACGATCGACAGACCGAGGCCCGAACCGGGCAGCGCGCGTGCCGACGGGGACCGCCAGAACCGCTCGAAGACGTGCGGCAGCTCCTCCGGCGCCACTCCGGGACCGTGGTCGCGGACCGTCAGCACACCCCGGTCCAGCAGCACCTCGACCGAACCGCGCGGCGGGGAGAACTTCACCGCGTTGTCCAGCACGTTGACCAGTGCCCGCTCCAGTGCCGCCGGCTCGGCCCGTACGTACCAGGGTCGCAGTTCGGCGCTGATCGTCAGCTCCGGGCCGCGCAGCCGTGCCCGCTCCAGCGCCGTCCGCGCCACGTCGTGCAGCGCGACGACCCGGACCTGGCCCGGCGCAGCGCTGTCCGGCCGCGACAGCTCCTGAAGGTCACCGATCAGCGCCGCCAGCTCCGTCATCTGTGCCTTCACCGACGCCAGCAACGCCGCCCGGTCCTCCGACGGCAGCGCCCTGCCCGTCTGCTCGCTACGGGCCAGCAGCTCGATGTTCGTCCGTAGCGAGGTCAGGGGGGTCCGCAGCTCGTGCCCCGCGTCGGCGATCAGCTGCGCCTGCCGGTCCCGGGACGACGCGAGCGCCGCCGTCATCTGGTTGAACGAAAGCGACAGCCGGGCGATCTCGTCCTCGCCGTCCACCGGGATCCGCACGGTCAGGTCCTCCGTGCGGGCCACGTGCTCCACGGCCTCGGTGAGCCGGTCCACCGGCTTCAGCCCGGTACGCGCCACCCACAGCCCGGCCGCGCCGGCGGCCACGACACCCGCACCGGCAAGTCCGGTCAGCAACAGGGCGAGCCGGTCCAGAGCGCTGTCGATCTCGTTCAGCGGGCGGGCCACCGACACCGTGAACTCCACCCCCCGGACCTGCATGCGCTGGGTGTTCACCCGCACGTCGTCACCGACGTCCGTCGTGCTGCCGTGCAGGACCTGGCGCGTCAGGCCCCGTGCCACGGCGACGTCCTCCGGCTGCACCCTCACGGGCTCCGAGTACCCCACCACACAGCGCGTGCCGTCCGCCGAAACGATCTGGACGTACGCGAACGCCTTGCCCACGCCGGAGGGCTTCGGGCGCCCGCCCTGACAGGCGCTCCAGGCGGCGAGCACCTCATTGGCCGGGGCGGTCAGCTTCTCCAGCGTCGTGTCCAGCTCCTGACGCAGCTGCGCCCTGGCCAGCAGCCAGCACGCGACGGCCACCGCAGCCACCGCGGCGGCCACCGCGGTCGCCGTCAGCAACGCCAGTCTCGACCGCAGCGGGAGTGCCTGGAACCTGCCGATCACTCCGGCGACCCCTCCCGCAACGCGTAGCCGACCCCGCGGACCGTGTGGACCAGCCGGGGTTCGCCCCCCGCCTCCGTCTTGCGGCGCAGGTACATCACGTACACGTCCAGCGAGTTGGAGCTGGGTTCGAAGTCGAACCCCCACACGGTCTTCAGGATCTGCTCCCGGGTCAGCACCTGCCGGGGATGCTGCAGGAACAGCTCCAGCAGCGTGAACTCGGTACGGGTCAGCTCCACGCGTCGCGCACCGCGGGTCACCTCGCGGGTCGCCTGGTCCATCCGCAGGTCGGCGAAGGACAACACGTCCCCGGGCCCCTCCGTGGCGTCGGTCGCCGCCCCGTACCCGCTGCGCCGCAGCAACGCCCTGATCCGAGCGAAGAGCTCGTCCAGCTCGAACGGCTTCACCAGGTAGTCGTCGGCCCCCGCGTCGAGGCCGGTGACCCGGTCCCCGACGGTGTCCCGCGCGGTGAGCATCAGGATCGGTAGCGTGGAGCCGGCCGAACGGATGCGGCGGGCGGCCGTCAGTCCGTCCATGCGCGGCATCTGGACGTCGAGGACGACCAGATGCGGATCGTACGAAGCGACCTTGGCCAGCGCCTCGACACCGTCGGCCGCGACCTCGGTGCCGTACCCCTCGAACGCGAGACTGCGCTGGAGCGCCTCGCGCACGGCGGGCTCGTCGTCGACGATGAGGATGCGGTCGCGGCCGTCGTCACCAGGGGCTGTCGTCATGGGGCCAGCCTTGCACGGTTCAGGCGGAGGAGCCGGAGCGGAGGGACTCCAGGTCGGCCTTCACGGTGTTGACCGGGATCGCGAAACCGAGGCCCACGCTGCCCGCGGACGACCCGCCGTTCGAACTCGGCGCGTACATGGCTGAGTTGATGCCGATGATCTCCCCGTTCATGTTGATGAGCGCACCGCCCGAGTTGCCCGGATTGAGCGAGGCATCGGTCTGGATCGCCTTGTACGTTGTCTTGGAATCACCGGTGTCCCCGTTGAACTGCTGACCACCGAACTCGAACGGCCAGCCCTGCCGCGGATCCTGCCGGGGCTGCCGGCCCTCGTCCTTGGCGACCGTGACGTCCCGGTCGAGCGCGGAGACGATGCCGCTGGTGACCGTGCCGGTGAGACCTTCGGGCGAACCGATCGCCACGACCTGGTCTCCGACCTTGAGCCCGTCAGAGTCGCCGAGCGCGGCGGCCTTCAGCCCCTTCGCGCCCTTCAGCTTGATCAGCGCGAGGTCCTTGTCGGCATCGGTGCCCACGACGTCGGCCGCGTACGTCTTGCCGTCACTGAGCCGCACGGTGATGGTGTCAGCACCGGCGACGACGTGGTTGTTGGTGACGATCTCCCCGTCCGACGTGATGATCACGCCGGATCCGGTGGAGCGTCCCGCGGTGGTGGTGGCCTGGATCTCCACGATGCTCGGGGAGACGGCCTGGGCGACACCGGCCACCGTCCCCTTGCTGCTCTGCGAGACGGTGGTCCCGTTGACGGCAGTCCCGGAGGGGCCGGCGGCATCCCCGGTGAGCCGCTCTACCAGCGTCGCGGCGCCACCGCCGACGGCCGCTGCGGCGATCGCGACCGCCGCGAGCAGCGCGACGGAGCGCTTGGCGCGGGGGGCCGGCGCCGCGTGCGCCGGAGTCGCGGACGGGGCGTGCGGGGGCGGCGAGGGGTATCCGCCGTCGTTGAATCCCGTGTACGGGTACTGGTGGGTGTGCGTGCCCTCATTGCCGCCGTCGCGGTAGTAGTCCGTCATGGTGCTGACTCTCGGAGACCCATATGAGAATGGGCTGAGGACGGGCTGAGAAGCCCGACAGAACCGTGTATGCCCCATATAAGGGCGGTGCGTCACGGGGACGGGGGATGCGGCGACACACGTGCCCGACGCGTTGGGGCACGGCCCGTACGGCGTCCGACGGGGAAAGGAAGAGGCCCGCCAGCGGTCGGGGCGCGAGGTGAGCCGTTCGTGCACGGGGCCGCGGGGGATAGGGGGAAGCCGGGACACCGAGCCGCTGCCGCACGTCGTCGGCCCGCGGCCCAGGACGCCGTCGGACCCGTGGACCCGGAAGCCGTCGAAGCCGCGCCGCACGGGGTCGGGTCACGCCCCACCCGGGGCCGGCCCGCGCCCACGGCGCGTCGGTCAGCCGGTACCGCCCCGAACCGCGCGGGGTCGAGGAGCCGGCACGACGGAGGGCACCGGACCGGCTACGAACCGCAGCCGCACGAACGCCGGACGATCAGTGCCGAGGGGAACTGCTTCACCCGCTCCCGCCGGGAACCCACGACCCTCAGCCCGTCGTCGAGGACCAGGTCCACCGCCGCGCGCGCCATCGCCGGCCGGTCCGAGGCGACCGTGGTCAGCGGCGGGTCCGTCAGGGCCGCTTCCTTCACGTCGTCGAAGCCCGCCACCGCCAACTCCCCGGGCACGTCTATGCGCAGCTCGCGGGCCGCCCGCAGCACGCCGATCGCCTGGTCGTCGGTGGCGCAGAAGATGGCCGGCGGCCGATCGGGACCGGAGAGGAGCTTCAGCGCGAGGCGGTAGGCGTCGTAACGGTTGTACGGGGCCTCGAACAATCGGCCGTCCGTCGAACGTCCGGACTCCAGCATTGCCCGCCGCCACCCCTCGACGTGATCGGCCACCGGGTCACCCACCGCCGGGGTCTCCTCCACACCGCCGAGACAGGCGACGTACGGGTGTCCGTGCTCCAACAGATGGCGGGTGGCGAGCTGCGCGCCGCCGATGTCGTCCGTCACGACCGCCACGTCGTCGATCGCCTCGGGCCGCTCGTGCAGCAGCACCACCCGGGCGTCCCACGCCTCGATCTCGGCCGCCGCGCGCTCGCTCGGACCCTGGCTGACCAGGATCAGCCCGGCGACGCGCATACCGAGGAAGGCGCGCAGGTAGTGGACCTCCCGCTCGTCGCGGTAGTCCGAATTGCCGACGAGGACCATCTTCCCGCGATCGGCCGCGGCCCGTTCCACCGCGTGCGCCATCTCCGCGAAGAACGGCTGCCGGGCATCCGGGACGATCATGCCTATGAGATCGGTCCGCCGCGACGCCATCGCCTGCGCGACGCGATCGGGCCGGTAGCCCAGCTCCTTGATCGCGGCGAGTACCCGCTCGCGCGTGGCCGGGGCGACCGGCCGGGGTCCGTTGTTGATGACGTAACTGACGACAGCGGTCGATGTACCCGCCAGTCGCGCAACGTCGTCCCGCGTCACCTTGGCCACGCGCGCAGTCTACGCGTGGTGACCTACCTCTGGGCAGGTCGTACGCCCGCTTCGACGATCTCTTCGTCCTCGGCCGCAGCCCCGTCCGTCCGAGGGGAGGCGTCCCGCGAAGAGGCACTCGCCTTCGCCGCGGCCTCGTCCGCCGCGCGCTCCGCCTTCTCCGGCGTGACGAAGCGGTAGCCGACGTTCCGTACCGTGCCGATCAGGGACTCGTGCTCCGGGCCGAGCTTGGCGCGCAACCGCCGAACGTGCACGTCGACCGTGCGGGTACCGCCGAAGTAGTCGTAGCCCCAGACCTCCTGCAGCAGCTGGGCACGGGTGAAGACCCGGCCGGGGTGCTGCGCCAGATACTTGAGCAGCTCGAACTCCTTGAAGGTCAGGTCGAGGACCCGGCCCTTCAGCTTCGCGCTGTAGGTCGCCTCGTCGACCGACAGGTCACCGTTGCGGATCTCCATCGGGGAATCGTCGGCGCTGATCTGCTGACGGCCCATGGCCAGCCGCAGTCGGGCCTCCACCTCGGCGGGACCCGCCGTGTCGAGGAGCACGTCGTCGACGCCCCAGTCGGCGGTGACGGCCGCCAGACCGCCCTCCGTGACGACGAGGAGCAGCGGACAGCCGGGCCCGGTGGAGCGGAGCAGCTGACAGAGGCTGCGGACCTGAGGAAGGTCGCGCCTGCCGTCAACCAGGATCACGTCGGCACCCGGGGTGTCGACCAGTGCCGGGCCTTCCGCCGGGGCCACCCGCACGTTGTGCAGCAACAGGCCGAGGGCGGGAAGCACCTCCGTCGACGGCTGGAGGGCGTTGGTGAGGAGCAGCAGAGAGCTCATCGGACCCCACCTGCCAGGGTCGTCGTCCTTCGGTCGTGCACGGTTCGCTCGCCCATAACGTCGGTTCCTCCTCGGTCCCTGCGAGAGGGGCACCACCCACGCCCGAGGGCGGTGGGGGCGTCTGCGGCACTGCTTCGTCCCGTCCGCGGTCCCCGCGCCCTGGGGCCCGCGATCATCACGTTCACCTGCCTGTAACAACGGACAGGAAACACAAAAGGACCCGGGGGCTGCGTTGCCCGGATCCTCTGCCAAGCAGAATAACCCACATGAGTTCCGCACCGGAGGGCCGATTTCACAGTGTGGACGTTTCCTCGCTCACTCCCGGACACAGGAGCGCAATCCTCCGCACCTCCGACGGCGTGACGATCGAAGCGCGTCACGACCCCTGCACGCGCGGCGCTGCCGGCGGTGTACCGGGCGGTACCGACGCAGGCCCCGGCAGGACGGCGATCGTCGTCGCCCACGGCTTCACCGGGGCGGTGGACAAGCCCTCCGTCCGGAGGGCGGCCCGGGTCTTCGCAGCGCACGCGGGTGTCGTCACGTTCTCCTTCCGCGGCCACGGGAGGTCCGGGGGACGCTCCACCGTGGGCGACCGCGAGGTCCTGGACCTGGCCGCAGCGGTCGCCTGGGCCCGCTCCCTGGGCTATCGGCGCGTCGTGACCGTCGGCTTCTCCATGGGCGGATCGGTGGTCCTCCGGCACGCGGCGCTGTACGGCGGCGGGGATGACGCGCGCACCGCGGCGAGCGCAGCGGGGAGTCCCGCACCGCCCGGCTCGGCAGATGGTTCGGCAGGCAAATCGGCAGGTGAGACGGGCGCTGCGGGCGATGGAGGGAGTTCCGGCGATGCGGAAAGCCAGGGGGGCACGGGGAGGACGGAGGGCGTCGGAAGCCGGGAGGGGCGCATTGGTGCACAGGATGTGCACACTGACGCCGTAGCCGCCGTGAGTGCGCCCGCGCGCTGGTACTACCGGGGTACGCCCTCCATGCGACGGCTCCACTGGGTGGTCACACGCCGCGCCGGGCGCCTCGTCGGAAGGTACGGCCTCGGCACCCGCATCCACCACAGGGCCTGGGACCCGGTCCCCCTCTCCCCGGTCCAGGCGGTCCCGTTCATCGCCCCGACCCCGTTGCTGATCGTGCACGGCGACCGTGACCCGTACTTCCCGCTGGACCACCCGCGCATGTTGGCCGGAGCCGGGCCCTGCGAGCTCTGGCTCGAGCCGGGCATGGGCCACGCGGAGAACGCGGCGGACGACGAGCTGCTCGACCGGCTCGCGGACTGGCTCGTCCGCGCATAGCCCATGATGGGTAGCCGACGAGCCGATGAAAGGAGTGCGGGCATGGCAGCGGGGACCATCCGCTACTGGGCCGCGGCGAAGGCCGCCGCCGGAGTGGCAGAGGAGCCGTACGCGGCGGAGAACCTGGCCGAGGCGCTGGACGCCGCCCGTGGGAGGCACCCGGGTGAGCTCGTGCGCGTACTCCAGAGGTGTTCGTTCCTCGTGGACGGTGACCCGGTCGGGAGCCGCGCCCATGAGACGGTACGGCTTGCCGAGGGCGGCACGGTCGAGGTGCTCCCGCCGTTCGCAGGAGGGTGAACCACACGTCATGAGCAGCGACCAGCAGCACCCGTACGACCCGTACGACCCGCACGGGCAGGGCCACCAGGGCCACCAGGACCCCGGCGCCGCCCAGACGTGGGAGGGCGAGACGTGGGACACCCACTACCAGCCCGTGGCCCCCCGGACCGCACCGCACGAGCGTCCACAGCCCGGAACCGCCCAGCCGCGGTACGCACCGCCGGCGCCCGGCCAGGTCGGTCCCGGCCACGGGGAGCCCGGTCATGCCGGTCCCGTTCAGCCGGGGTACGTTCCGGAGGGGCAACAGGTGCCGCCGCCCGCACCGAGCCGGCCGCATCACCCTCACCACCCACCACACGCGTACCAATCCCAGGCCGCCCACCCCCCGGATCCGTACGCATCCGCCCCCTACGCATCGACTCCGCCCGCGGTCGCCCCCGACGCGTGGGCTACGGGAACACGGGCTCCGGACGCGTCGGTTCCGGACACACGGGCTCCGGACACACGTGCTCCGGACACATGGGCTCCCAGTCCACACGCGTCTGCCCCGCACCCGTCCGCTCCAGGTCCGTCGCACCCGTCCGCCCCGCACCCGTCGCCGTCCGCCGCAGGAACCGCTCACCTGCCGACGAGCACCCCCTCCGGGTCCTACCCACTGCCCCCCGAGGTGCCCGCCGCCGCCATGACTCATGAGCCCCAAGCGACCCGGCAGCCCCTGACGACGGCGGAGCCCGCCTACAACGCGCCCACCACCATGGGCAACACACGCATCGCCGACGCACAGCGCGCCCGAGCCGAAGGGCGCTCCCCGATCATCCCGCCGGGCATCCAGCCCGCCGGGCTCACCAGCGTGATCGGCCTGGCGCTCGCAGCCGCGGCCCCCGTTTCCCCCTACCTGCTCCTCGGCCCGCTGGTCCTGCTCCAGGCGCTCACGGCCGCAGGGTGGTTCCGGCTCAACGGCATGTGGCCCGCCCGCCAGGGCATCGCCCTCGCCTTCGCCGGGGGAGTCGCCGCGGACGTCGCGCTCATCGCCGCCGGTCGGGACCACGCGCCCGCCGCCCTCATCGGCACGCTCGGCGTCTGGGTGCTCCTCACGCTTGTCCTCCAACTGCGCAGCCGCGCGGGCGCGGACGAGCGGATGTACGGCCTGATGGCCACGGTCGCCTCGGCAGCACTGACCATCGTCGCCGCCGGCTACCTCGCCGCCGCACCGGACGCGGTCGCCATCGGCGCTGCCGCCGTGGCCGTCGCAGCGCTCGTGCGCGCCCTGCCGCTCCCGGCCCCCGCATCCATCGGCGCGGGCCTGCTCGCGGCTGCGGGTGCCGGATACCTGGTGGCGCAGGCCACCGGCAGCGGTGCGGGTGGCGGCACGTTGCTGGCACTCGGCGCCGGGGCCTGTGCGCTCGTCGGTCTGCACGTGGCCAGCTACGACTACCCCTCGCGCTTCGTCCACATGACCGCGGGCATCGCGCTGCCGCTCACCGCTGCCGCACCCGTCGTCTACCTGCTCGGGCGCGCCCTGGTCTGAGCGGCCGCGGGACTGTCGACGCCCTCCGTAGCCGAGGGCCTCGGCCTCCATCGGGAACCAACGAATGGGTGCCGGACGTCGATCATTCAGGCCGTTCCGATCCCCGGAAGGCCGGACCAGGGGTGGGGGAACACCGAGCATGCGCGCACTGCGAACATTGCTGATCATCGTCGTCATCCTCGGCGGGCTGTTCGCCATCGCCGACCGGCTGCTGCTCAACTACGCCGAGTCGGAGGTAGCGGACAAGATCAAGGCGCGTCAGGGCCTGTCCGGCACGACCGACGTGTCGATCCAGGGCTTCCCGTTCCTCACCCAGGTCGCCGGCAAGGAACTGGAGCGCGTCGACGTCAACGTCCACGACATCTCGACCAGCGCGAACGGCCACAAGCTCGTCATCAGCGAGATGTCCGCGGCGCTGCACGACGTCCGCCTCGAGGACAACTACTCCCGCGCCACCGCCGCGACCGCGACGGGCACCGTCCACATCACGTACCCCGACCTCACGAAGGCGTCGGGCGAGGACGTCGTCCTCACGTACGGGGACAAGGGGAAGATCAAGGTCACCGGAACGGTGAGCATCCTCGGCCGCCCGCTGTCGCGCAGCGTGGTGTCGACCGTCAGCCTGGTGAACGGTGACACGATCCGGGTGCGGGCCGACGAGGTTCCCGGCGAGGGCATACCCGGTCTCGAGGACATGATCCGTCAGAGGACGGACTTCGATCGGGAGATCAGCGGTCTGCCGGCCGGCATGACGTTGCAGAAGGTCGAAGCGGGTCCGGACGGAATCGCCGTCTCGCTGGAGGGCAGGAACGTTCCGCTAGCGGGCTGACGGCCGGACGGGGAGCGTGCGCGCGGCCGGACGGGGACCGTGCGCGGGCGGTCCATGCTGGTTCCCGGGCCGTTCCACGACCGTCCGGAGGCTGCACGGACTCGGATGACCACCTCGGGAAAGCCGCAAAGCATCGCGGTCCGGCCAGCATGGCCGAATAGTGAGACGAGTGCGTCCGTTCTGTAGATGCCTTCCCTCGTACCGCTGTGCGCGAGCCGACGGGTGGGCCACTCGACCCACAATCCATCTCACCTTCCGGACGATCGCGTCTCAAAATGCGACACGCCGGTGACAGAGCCACCGACTCGTCCTTACGATCGGACGCATGAAGCGACAGGCGGACCTCACGAAGCGGCGGGCAGTAGACCTGTGCCGCGTCGCCGCCATGCTCTGTCGCTCCTTCTGAGCGGAATTGCGACTTCCGCATTCCCCAGGCCCTTCCTGCGAGCCGACACCGGCCCAGGGCCACCCCCGTGCCGCACGCCCCCTGAGGCGTATCCGCACCACCCTCGCGCACCACCCGCCGCACACTGCCCCGGAGGAGAAACAGCATGAGCCGCAGCGACGTCCTGGTAGACGCCGACTGGGTCGAGGCCCGCCTCGACGACCCGAAGGTCGTCGTCGTGGAGGTCGACGAGGACACGTCGGCGTACGACAAGAACCACATCAAGAACGCCGTCCGCATCGACTGGCAGAAGGACCTCCAGGACCCGGTCCGCCGCGACTTCGTCGACCAGGCCGGCTTCGAGAAGCTGCTGTCCGACAAGGGCATCGCCAACGACGACACCGTGGTCCTCTACGGCGGCAACAACAACTGGTTCGCGTCCTACGCCTACTGGTACTTCAAGCTCTACGGCCACCAGGACGTGAAGCTCCTCGACGGCGGCCGTAAGAAGTGGGAGCTGGACTCCCGCGACCTGGTGGACGGTGCCGAGGTTCCGCAGCGCCCCGCCACCGAGTACAAGGCCAACGCCCAGGACACCTCCATCCGCGCCTTCCGTGACGACGTCGTCGCCGCCATCGGCGTGCAGAACCTCGTCGACGTCCGTTCGCCCGACGAGTTCAGCGGCAAGCTGCTCGCGCCGGCGCACCTGCCGCAGGAGCAGTCGCAGCGCCCCGGCCACGTGCCGAGCGCGCGCAACATCCCGTGGTCCAAGAACGCCAACGACGACGGCACCTTCAAGTCGGACGACGAACTCAAGGCGCTCTACGCCGACGAGAAGGTCGACCTCGCGAAGGACACCATCGCGTACTGCCGCATCGGTGAGCGCTCCGCGCTGACCTGGTTCGTCCTGCACGAGCTGCTCGGCGTCGAGAACGTCAAGAACTACGACGGCTCCTGGACCGAGTACGGCTCCCTCGTCGGCGTGCCGATCGAGCTCGGCGCCAACAAGTAAGCCCCAGGCACACAGCCCTCCCCCGAGCGTTAGGACAAGAAGAAGACATGTGTGGAGCAAAGGCCGGCGGCCCCGACGCCTCGACGATCAAGCCCGGTGAGACCACCATCCAGGGCCAGGTCACCCGTGACGGCGAGCCCGTCACCGGTTACGTGCGCCTGCTGGACTCGACCGGTGAGTTCACCGCCGAGGTCCCGACCTCGGCGACCGGACAGTTCCGCTTCTACGCGGCCGAGGGGACGTGGACCGTCCGCGCCCTCGTGCCGGGTGCCACGGCGGACCGTACGGTCGTCGCCCAGACCGGTGGACTCGCCGAGGTGGCCATCGCCGTCTGATGCGTCTGACGGCCGGCTGCGTCAAACGGCACTGCTGCGTCTGACGGCACGACCGCGACCGGACCCGTGACGGCCTGACCGCGACGATCTGACCGCGACGACCCGCCCGTGCGGGGAGCCTGCGGTGGTGCGCGCGGGACGGCGGGCGCGGAAGCAGGACCAGCGCGGCGGGCGTGCTCGGACCGCTCTGACGAACCGCTCTGACGGTCCGGGCACGGGGCGCCGGGCGTGCCGATCGGATGCGCCGTCACCGAATACCGGCCGGAGGGCCGCACCCCAGGGGGTTGGACGCTGCCTGGAGCAGGGTGCGGCCCTCCGTGCCGTCCGCGGCGCCCGGGCCTACGCTGGAGACATGTATGCGCGGCGCCGTCACGCCTACTTCCTGCTCATGGGCGGATGTCTCGTCCTCTTCGTCTCCGCCTGGGCCTTCGTGCGGCTGTGGTCCGTGCCGGCTGCGGTAGCCATGTGCTTCGTCGCCATGGTCATCCCGCCGGTGGCGGCGATGGTGGCGAACCGGCGAGGGTCCGATGATCGATGGTGGGACGATCCGTCGGGGGACCCGCAGTCCGACGAGTGGTGGGACGAGCTCGACGGCAAGCGAAAGCCCGGCTCGGGGTCGGAGTCGGGCCCGGGGTCGGGTTCAGGTCCGGAATCTGGTCCGGGGTCGGGGCCGCGGTCCTGAACACGTCAGCCGGCGGTCATCGGTCCTGAACACGTCAGCTGCGTCGTCTGTGAGCGGCGGAGCGCAGAGTGGCACTCGCCCGAGATCGCATGTCAGACAGCGGCGAGCAATCAGGCGATGACGAAATCTGAAATCTGTCAGTCGATTGCCTGCTTCACCGGCACCGCGCTCGCCCCGCTCTCTGCTCGCCTGTCGTGATCGCGGGACACTTGCCGTGCTCGCGCGTCACCGGTCCTGCCGCTCTGCCGCCGTTGCCGACCCGTCGTGACGGCCGGCCGGGACCGCCTGGTGCCCTCGCGGCACCGGGTTGGGCTTCCAGTAGCTGCCCGTGACACCCGGCTGATGAATGGCTGCTTCGCCGCCCCACCGTCCGACCCTGATCGTCGGCCGCGGTGCGTCCGTCCCCGCTTCCTCCCTGTCCCCGCTTCCTCCCCGTTCCGGGACTCGTGCCCGTCCCCGCACTCGTCCCCGTGCCGTGCCCGGAACGTCAGTAGACGAGGGCCTGGGCGTCGCCGGTCATCGCCTCGCTGACGAAGACCTGCGCCCCCGCGATCCGCACGCCCGGCAGTACGTCCTTCTCCGTAATCTCCCGTCGAGCCGCGCACTGGGTGCAGAGCGTGATCTGCCCGGCGCCCTGGATCGATTCGATCAGGTCCGGCAGGGGAGCGGCGTGCGGCAGTTCGAATTCGGCGGCCCGCCCCGGGAGGGCGAACCACGATGCTTCACCGGTCAGCCACATGGAGACCTCCACGCCGCTCGCCGCCGCGACGGCTGCGACCGTGAAGGCCTGCGAGCAGCGTTCGGGGGCGTCCGCCCCCGCGGTCACCTTGATCACGAGCTTCTTCGCCATGGGCCGCACTGTAGTGCGCGCAGCGGCCGGGGTTGACCTCGCAGCGAGGGCCGAGTCGCCACCCATTAGGCTGGGTCACGGCCCTATCGCCCACCGCACACCCGAGGAGCACCCCGTGCTTGAGGCCTTCTTCTCCGCCCTGCTGGTCCTGGTCTGCGTGGGCGTCCTCGCATTCGCGGGCTTGACCGTGAAGAAGCTGTACCAGGGTCAGCGCTGACCGCGCCCCAGACACCGCAGTAGCCCCCCGCCACAGACACAGATCGCCTGAGCCACTCATGATCGAGATCCCGTCCGACCTCAATCCCGACCTCGTTCCCCTCGCTTTCCTCCTGGGCACCTGGGAAGGCGCGGGTGTCTCCGACTTTCCCGGTGCTGAGAAGTGCAACTTCGGCCAGTCCGTGACGTTCAGCCACGACGGGCGGGACTTCATCGAGTACGTGTCGCACACCTGGGTGCTCGACGCCGAGGGCAAGAAGGTCAAGCCGCTGGAGTCCGAGTCCGGTTACTGGCGGATCGACAAGGACCGCAAGGTCGAGGTGGTCATGGTCCGCGATCAGGGTGTCGTGGAGATCTGGTACGGCGACCTCGCCGATCAGAAGCCCCAGATCGACCTGGTGACGGACGCCGTCGCCCGCACGTCCGCCGCGGCGCCCTACAGCGGTGGCAAGCGCCTCTACGGCTACGTCAAGAGCGATCTGATGTGGGTCGGCGAGAAGGCCACCCCCGAGGTGCCGCTGCGCCCGTACATGTCGGCGCACTTGAAGAAGGTCGTCACCCCCGAACAGGTCGAGGCGTGGGCCAAGGACCTCGGTGACCTGCCGGACGACGGGATCGCGTTCTTCAAGTAGGGAGCGGCTCGACCACGGGCGGGCGCCTCGCGGGACGGGCCCGGGGGCGTCCCGCGTTCCGGTGCGGCGTTCGGTTCCCGTGCCCGGTCGCCGCTGGCCCGGTGTCTCGTTCGCCGCGGACCCCGGCGCGGTCGCCACCGGTGCCCGTACGGCCGTCCCGAGGGTCCCCCCGGCGTGGCGGCCCGGGTGGGGCCGATCTGGCGTGGCGCGGATGCTGCCCCGCGTGTCCACGATCCCCGTCCGGTCGGCCGAGGGCTGCCTACACTGGACGCGTGGTGAGCACCGACTGGAAGAGCGACCTGCGGCAGCGCGGTTACCGCCTGACACCGCAGCGCCAGCTTGTCCTCGAAGCCGTCGATGCCCTGGAGCACGCGACTCCCGACGACATTCTCGTCGAGGTGCGCAAAACGGCTTCCGGCGTGAACATCTCGACGGTGTACCGGACCTTGGAGCTCCTGGAGGAGCTGGGGCTGGTGTCCCACGCGCACCTCGGGCACGGCGCGCCGACGTACCATCTCGCCGACCGTCACCACCACCTCCACCTGGTCTGCCGGGACTGCGCGGACGTGATCGAGGCGGACGTCGAGGTCGCTTCCGGCTTCACCGCCGAGCTGCACGAGAAGTTCGGTTTCACGACCGACATGAAGCACTTCGCGATCTTCGGCCAGTGCCGCAAGTGCGCCCTGAAGGCAGCTACTGACCAGTCGTAGGCTGTCGGTATGAAGAGCCCTCTGCTGTCCCTGCCCGGTGCCGTGCCCGCCGAGGGACGTGACGAAGGTGTCGCCGCACACTACGGAGACCTGTTCCGCGAGCAGCGCGCACTCGCCGACGGCACCGGTTTCGTGGACCTCTCGCACCGCGGTGTCATCACCGTGTCCGGAACCGATCGGCTGAGCTGGCTGCACCTGCTCCTCACCCAGCACGTCAGCGAACTCCCGCCGGGGCAGGCCACGGAGGCTCTGGTCCTCTCCGCGCACGGCCACATCGAGTACGCGCTCTACCTCGTGGACGACGGCGAGACGGTGTGGGCCCACGTGGAGCCCGGTACGCAGGAGGCGCTCCTGGCGTATCTGGAGTCGATGAAGTTCTTCTACCAGGTGGAGATCGCCGACCGTACGGATGGTTTCGCGGTGGTCCACCTGCCGGCCGGCTCGATCGCTGAGGTGCCGGACGGCGTGGTCGTCCGGGAGACCGCGCAGGGCCGGGACCTGTTCCTGCCGCGTGCGGACCTGGAGGCGTTCGCGGCGGCGAGCGGCCCCGCGATAGGCGTCCTGGCCCATGAGGCGCTGCGCGTCGAGGCGCACCGGCCGCGGCTCGGCTTCGAGACGGACCACCGTACGATCCCGCACGAGATCGGCCTGATCGGCAGCGCCGTGCATCTGCAGAAGGGCTGTTACCGGGGTCAGGAGACGGTGGCGCGCGTCCACAACCTGGGGAAGCCGCCGCGCAGGCTGGTGTTTCTGCACCTGGACGGCAGCGAGGTGCACCTGCCCGGACACGGCACGCCGGTCCGGCTCGCCGCGGACGGCAAGGACGGTCGTCAGTTGGGCTTCATCACCACCTCCGCGCGCCACCACGAGCTGGGTCCGATCGCGTTGGCCCTGGTGAAGCGGAACGTTCCGGTCGACGCGGAGCTGCTGGCCGGCGACACGGCGGCGGCCCAAGAGGTCGTCGTCGAGCCGTAGCCGGGCGGGCGCGGGGCGTTGGCCGGCCGCGTGGGCGGGCCGGTACGGACGCGACCCGCAGCCCGGGTTCGCGCGGTCCGCGCCCCGGTCGCGCGGACCTTGGACCCGGGGAGTCGGGCACCCGGACCGGACCTCCGGGTCGCGCGCCGTGACGGGCTGGACGGGTGGCGGCCGGGTCGGTGCGGCCCGGGCGTGCCCCGGCGTGCGGTCCCCGCGCGGCCTCGCCCCGGTGGGCCGGCGCCTCGCCCCGGTGGGCCGGCCGCCTCGGAGCCGTGCGCCTGGTCAGACCTCGAGCAGTACCGTGAACGGGCCGTGGTTCGTGAGCGAGACCCGCATGTCCGCCCCGAACCGGCCCGTCTCCACCCGCGCCCCGAGCGTCCTCAGGTGTGCCACCACCGCGTCGACGAGCGGCTCCGCGACCTCGCCGGGTGCCGCGGCGTTCCACGTGGGTCGGCGGCCCTTGCGGGCGTCCCCGTAGAGAGTGAACTGCGAAATCACCAGCAAGGGCGCATTCACATCCGAACAGGACTTCTCTCCGTCGAGGATCCGCACCGACCACAGCTTGCGGGCGAGCTGCGCGGCCTTCTCCGGGGTGTCCCCGTGGGTGACTCCCACCAGCACACACAGTCCTTCGCCGACGATCTCACCCACGGTCTCACCGGCCACCACGACGCTCGCGCCGTCGACCCTCTGCACCACTGCTCGCATACGGACCAACCTATCGGGGGCTGAACGGGTGCAGACCGCCTGCGTCAGCACCGTCCGTGATGGCACGATGCACGGAGGCGGTGCACACCCTCGGCCCTCCGGGCCCGGGGAGACCTCGTGCACCGGTCGAGGGGACTGATTTCACCGATGAGCACATCTGGCGCCGGGCAGCCGTCCGGGCCCGCACCGATGACCACCCGTTCCAGCCCCGGGGCAGGTGCCGTACGCCCGCCCGTGCAGCGCAGCGGGGACGCGCTTCCCGGCGCCCTTCCCGGTTCCCGGGTCCACGACCTCGGGGCGTTGCGTCTCCCGGAGCTGCGGGCGCTGCGCCGGGATTCGCAGCGGGACGAGGCGGACCTCAGTTACGTGCGCCGGCTGCTCCAGGGCCGCGTCGACATCCTGCGGGCGGAGCTGTCGCGGCGTGCCGCACCGCCGGTGCCCGCGACCACGGGGGCGGCGGCCGGTACGGGCGCGTTGTACGCGGACGCGGCGGTCGTCGACCGCCTGTCGCGGATCCTGACGGACCCGCCGTCGCGGCGCGGCAGCTCGGCGCGCCACGTGACGCTGTCGACGCCCCGCGGCGTGGAGTACCAGGGCCTGGCCGCGGAGATGCTGGCCGAGGTGGAGTTGTCGGATCTGGATGCCCTGACGGACGACGAGTTGCACGCGGCGATGGGCCGGCTCGCAGGCTACGAGCAGCAGGTCTCACGGCAGCGCCAGCAGCTGCAGCGGACGGCCGACGACTGCAGCGCCGAGATCGCCCGCCGGTACCGAGAGGGGGAGGCACAGGTGGACGACCTGCTCACCTGAGGCAGGCGCACCGTGGGCTCCTCCGGTGCGGCGGCTCCGTGGACGGTTCGCTGTGCGCGGGGTGACGTGCTCCCGCCCGGTCCCACCGCCGGGATATTCCTGTGACGCTACGGCCGGGCGGCCGTAGCGTGGCGTGAATGACCACTGACGTACGTCCGATCGAAGAGTCCGAACTCGCCGACTGGCTGCGCGCCGTTCACGTGGGGTTCTTGACGCCCCCGGCCGTCACGGACGACGACGTCGCCCAACTGGCCGAGTACAGCGCGGGACATCGCCTCCAGGGGGCCTTCGACAAGGAGACCGGCCGGTGCGTCGGCACGTTCCGTTCGTTCCCGCAGAAGCTGACCGTGCCCGGTGGTGCCGAGGTTGTGGCCAATGCGATCTCGAACGTGACGGTCTCGCCCACCCACCGCCGTCGAGGGCTGCTGAGCCGGATGATGTCCGGCGACCTGGCGGCGGCGAAGGAGCGCGGTGATGCGGTCGCCACGCTGATCGCGGCCGAGTACCCGATCTACGGGAGGTTCGGGTTCGGGGCGGCGGCCGCGACCACCGAATGGGAGATCGACGTCGCGCGCACGGGGCTGGACCGGCGCTGGGCCCGCCCCGAGGACGGCGGCCGGATCGATCTGGTGACCGCGGCGGAGGCGCGGGACGTCGGCCCGGTGATCCACGAAAGGCTGCGGGCCGGTGTGCACGGTGCGATCGACCGTTCGGCACGCTGGTGGAACGTGGCCACGGGGACGCAGCGGATGTCCCACTACCAGTGGACCGAGCCGTACTACGCGGTCTACCGCTCGGCGGACGGTCGTCCGGAGGGGCTGCTCATCTACCGCGCCGACGACCACTGGACGGATGCGCAGATCCCCCTCAACACGGCGCGGGTGCGCGACCTGGTCGCCGTGACCCCGGCCGCCGAACGTGCGCTGTGGCACTACCTCTGTTCCGTCGACTGGGTCCTCAAGGTCCGTACGGGCAAGCGTGCTCCGGACGATCTGGTCCCGCACCTGCTGCCCGATGCACGCGCGGCACAGGTGGTGACGCATTGCGACCACCTGTGGGTGCGTCTGCTGGACGTCGCGCGGGCGCTCCGGGCGCGTACGTACGAGGTGCCTGCCTCGCTCGTGCTGGAGGTCGAGGACCCGGACGGCCTGTCCGGCGGCCGCTACCGGCTGGAGGCGTCCCGGCTCCGTGCGGAGTGTGCGCCGACGACCGACGCGCCGGATCTGACGCTGGGCGTGGCCGAGTTGAGCGCCCTCTACCTCGGTGGGGAGTCCGCGGTGCGCCTGGCGGCGCTGGGCCGGATCAGCGAGGCGTCGGCGGGCGTCGCGGAGACCGTGGACGCGGTCTTCCGGACGGCGCGCAAGCCGTGGTGCCCGGACATCTTCTGATCCGCTGCCGATCCGTCGACCGCGCATCGGCGGGTGGGGCGGGGTACGGGGTCGTGGAGCGGGGGTTCGTCGACGCCGTGGTCCGTGCGAGCGCGGGGGTTCCACGCGGGTCCCTCGCGGGGAGCGGCCAGTGGCACCGGGCGGAGGAGGTGCACGGACAGTTCGAGGAGGAGCTGCGCCAGCTCTGCGGGGGTCTCGTCGTAGGCCCTTTTGGTGTTCCGGGGAGGGCGCTCCCCGCCTCCGTACGGTTCCCCGTCCTCGGTAGGCGCAGGGGGGTTGGTCCGTACGTCCCGGCCGGCATCCGTGGTGATGCCGTTGTCGATGCCGGGGACGTGGTCAGGGGCGGCTCGGTCCGCGGTCTCCGCGGCCGCGATGGCGGCGCCCGGAGCCGCTGCCCTGGCGGCCCCCGCGGCAGGCGAAGCGCTACGGGAGGGCGTGCCGAGGTCCTCGTGGAGCTGCCGGCGACCGGTCTCGTGGGCCACCGGGGCGGTGCCCGCGTCCCGCCCGCACGTCCCGTCCCGGTGCGGCCCTTCCCACCGGTCGTCCAGGTGCAGGACGTGTACGCCTCCGGAACGCCGTGGAACGGCGACGAGTCGTCGTCCTCCCGCGGGGAACGGGACGTCGTGGTCGACGTGCTGAGCCGATGGATCCCGGCCGCCGGCGGGGCGCGGCGTCGGCCGGGTGGGGTCGGCCACCGGGGTGTGCTGTTCCCGGCCGCCGGCCCCCGCCGGCTCGCTGTGGCTCCCGCGCGGCTCGGCCGGGCCCGGGCGCTCGGGTGCTCGGCACGGCGGTTCCCCGTCGTCCGGGGTGTCGACTCCCCCGGTGGTTCCTGCCCCGCCCGTGCAGCCGGGGCGCTGGGCCTCCTCCCGTAGGCGACGCTCGTCGGTCCGGTGCAACGCGTCCCGTGCCGGTGACGCCGGTCTGTTCCCCGGTCTATTCCTCAACGGCACCGCGCACGGTCCGCAGATGGTCGCGGAAGGTCAGCGAAGGGGAGTCCCGGCGCGCGGCGAGGTAGTGGTCGAACTGCACCTGGCTGCGCAGGGACACGCCCGATCGGATGCGGTCTGCCTGGCGGCGTTCGGTGTCGCGGATGGACTCGGCCGCGGTGAGGATCTCCGCCGCGCGGGCGGCGGGCAGGAAGAGCACGCCGTCGTCGTCGCCCAGGACAAGGTCCTCCCGATCCACCGTCCAGTCGCCGACGGTGGCCGCGTCCACGGCGTCCTGTGGCCGGCCGTCGAGGCGGAGCGGGCCGGTGGCGACCGATCCGAGACTGAACACGGGCAGCCCGACCTCGCGGATTTCGGCGGTGTCCCGGTGGAGCCCCCAGATCACCGCTCCTGCCAGCCCCGAGGTCCGGGCCTCCAGGACCACGAGGTCCCCCACGCACGCCTCGTCCAGCCGTCCGCCGTTGTCCACCACCAGCACGTCGCCGGTGGCCGCCGACTCGAACGCCTCCAGGAAGACGTCGACGCTGCCGTGGTGCCGTGCCGGGCACACCCGCCCGGCCACACGGGTGCCGGGCACCACAGCGCGCAACGGCGCCGGGCCGCAGCGCACCGGAGTGCGGGTGCGGATGCACGCGTCCGCCACGTGGGCGGTGGTCAACGTTGCGAATCGACGCTCGAGTTCCTGCTGATCCATTCCGGCCGTCCCTCAACTCGTTCCGTTCGCGGGTCATTGTCCAGCGTCGGGCATTCGGCTCCACTGCGCCCGGAGAACGACCCGCCCGTCCGTCACGCGGTGGATCGCCAACTACGCAGTGGAGCACGAACTGTTCGCCGACGTGCCCGTACACCGGTGGGATCCGGCGGGCGGGCCCGAGCACGCCTGAGATGCCCGTCCCCGGGGTGCCGGTACTCCAACGTAGCCGTCCCCCGGGGCGCCCGTCCGTGGCTCCGGACCCGTCGGTTGCGTCGACCTCGCCGTGCGCCTGCGCGTCCCCTCGGCCGGCGCGGCCCTCCCGAGGGTTCCGCTACCCGCCTGGGGCACGGTTCCCCAGCGTCGTGGAGCGGGCCGGGACACGGGAGGAGAATGGTTGTGTGACCTCCCGCGGCCGCCAGGCAATCTCCTGGCCGGGACGGGCCGTATACACGGGTATGCAGAGGTTCCGGTTCCCGGCCGGCCGTCTCCCGGACGAGGCACTGCTGTCCGGGCTGGCCACGGGTGACCCCGAGCTCGCCGTGACGTTCGTGCGGCGGTTCCAGCACACGGTCTACGGGGTCGCCATCGCCGTCCTCGGGGATCCGCAGCTCGCCGAGGACGTCGCCCAGCAGACCTTCGAGCGCGCGTGGCGGCACGCCCAGATCTACGATTCGCGGCGCGGGTCGGTGACCACGTGGCTGACCACGATCGCGCACAACCTCGCCATCGACACCGTCCGTTCGCGCCGGCCCGAACCGGTGGCGCCCGAGGACCTCGACGCCCTCCTCGACGTGGTGAGCGACACTCCGGAGCAGTACGCGCTGGCCGACGAGGCGTCGTCCCGGCTGCGCGCCGCCGTGTCCCGACTCCCGCGTGAACAGGGCCGGGCCCTGGTCATGGCGGGGATCTACGGGATGACGGCCCAGCAGATCGCCGACATGGAGCACATCCCGCTGGGCACGGCCAAGACCCGGATCAGGGCGGCGATGGGCAAGCTGCGCAGCACCCTCACGTCCCCGGTGCGAGGCGACCATGGTTAGGGACATGAGCTGCGAGCAGCTTCGCGAGATCGGTGCCGAGCTGTCCCTGGGCGTCCTTCCCGGCCGTGAACGTGCCGACGCCGTCGCACACCTGGACCGCTGCGCGGACTGCCGGGAGTACATCGAGCAGCTGACGCTCGTCGGCGACGGACTCCTCGGCCTGCTGCCGGACAGCGAGCCGCCGGTCGGGTTCGAATCGCAGGTGGCGCGCCGACTGGGCCAGGTCGCGGCTGCACACGACGGGCCCGCGCGTGGACGTGTCCGCGGGTTCCCCGGTGCGCGGTTGCGCGGTCGGCTGCGGGTGCGGGTCGTGGCCGTGGCAGCCGCCCTGGCGCTCGCCTTCGGATTCGGCGGCTGGGCCGTCGGCACCGTCGTCGAGCGGCAGGCGGCGGCGCCCGCCCCTCGGGCCGAGGCCGCGGGTCTGCTCCACGCCGTCCTGACCGCGGAGACCGAGGGGCGGCAGCCGGTCGGGGAGGTCTACGTCCACCACGGGCCGCCGGGCTGGGTGTACATGTCGGTGGATCTGGACGGTGCCGGGAGCCGGTACAGCGGGAAGGCGGTCTGTGTCCTGGAGCGCGTGGACGGCACGACCGTCCGGGGCGGTTCCTTCACGCTGAACGACGGCTACGGCTACTGGGGCGCCCCCGTCCCCGCTCCCGTGGACCCGGCGACGCTTTCCGGCGTCCGCCTGACTTCGGCCGACGGAACCGCCCTCGCGACCGCCCGCTTCGGGGTCGGCTGACGGAGGCGCCCCGGCTGCTCAGGGCCTCCGGCAAGGGCCGTAGGGTGGCCGCATGTGGACCCGGCACATCCAGGCTCTGTGATCACGAGGCGTTGAGGGCGATGCCGTAGGGCGTCGCCCTCCTCGGTGTGCCTGTTGCGTGATCCATGTGGTCCGTCTTCCGTGCGCCGCCCGCACGGAGGCGGAAGGGACGCCGGCGCTCGTTCTTCTGGGGACGGCGGTTCCGAGGACGCGTACAGGCACGGTCCTTTCCCCTCGCCGTTGCCAGGAGTGCCTCGTGCCCGCGTTGCTTCCCCCCGCCCTCGAACCGTTCCTCGACCTGCTGTGCTGCCCGGTGTGCCGCACCCGGCTCCGCCCCGACCGTCGCTCGCTGCGCTGCCCGGCGGGCCACACCTTCGACATCGCACGTCAGGGCTACGTCAGCCTCCTCACGGGAATCCGCTCCACCAGCGGTGACGACGCGGCAATGGTTCAGGCCCGCCACCGGTTCCTGTCCACCGGCAGGTACGCCCCCATCCGCCAAGCCCTGACCCGTCTGACAGCCGACGCCTTTCCTGGTCACGGCACGGTCATGGACGTCGGATGCGGTACCGGTTACTACTTGGCCGGCGTACTCGGCCAACTGCCCGCCGCCCGCGGTCTGGGGCTGGACGCGTCAGTACGCGCCCTGCGCTCGGCCGCCCGATCCCATCCGCGAGCCGCCGCGGCGAGCTGGGACGTCTTCCGTCCCCTCCCCCTGGTCGACCGGTCGGTCGACGTCATGCTGGACGTGTTCGCTCCGCGCAATCCGTCCGAATTCCATCGAGTGCTCCGTTCGACCGGCCGGTTGATCGTGGTGCGCCCCACCGAGCGGCACCTGGTCGAGCTACGGGGCCGGGTCCCCGCGATGGTCGGGATCGACCCGGACAAGGAACGGCGCCTGCACCGAGCCTTGGGTCCCTACTTCGAGGCCGCCGGTACCCAGGACGTGGAATACACCGCGCCCCTGACCGGGCAAGAAGCCGTCGACCTGGTGGGAATGACACCGAGCGCACGCCACCTGACCCCCGCGGGGCTGAGCGATCACGATCCCCTACCTGACCAGGTCACCGTCTCCGTGCTGGCCACCTCCTACCAGCCTCGGTGACCACGCGCGGGCGGACACGCCTGCTGTCCTTCCCCTCGTAGCGTGGAGTCCGTGATTGCAGGGGAAGTTGGGGTTCATGGGGTCCAAGCAACGGACGTACTCGCCTGAGTTTCGCGAGGGTGCTGTACGCATCGTGATCGAGACGGGCAGGCAGATCCCGGAGGTCGCCGAGGAGCTCGGTGTCCACTCCGGGACGCTGCACAGCTGGGTGTCGCGGTGGCGGCGCAACGGGTCGGCGTCTTCCGGCCGGCCGGCCGAGCCCGCGCCGGGAGGACGGATGCGCGAGGCCGAGCGCGCCGAGCTGGAACGGCTGCGGCGGGAGATGAGCGAGAAGAACAAGCGGATACGCGAGCTGGAGATGGAGCGTGATGTCCTCAAGCGATGCATGGTCCTCTGGGTGAAGTGACCGAGACGGACCCGGCCGCCGTGGCCGCGTTCATCGGTAACCAGAGGACCGAGTGCCACGTCCCGCACCGTCTGGCCTGCCGGGTTCTGGGGGTGTCGGAGTCCTGGTTCTACAAGTGGCGTGACAAGCCCACCACTGCCCGTCAGGTCCGGCGGGGGCAGCTGGCTGACGCGATCCGGCAGGTCTTCGAGGACTCCGGCGGCACCTACGGGTCCCCGAAGGTCTGGCTCGTCCTGGTCCGCGCGGGCTGGCGCGTTTCGGTGAACACCGTGGCCCGTCTGATGGCCGAACACGGCCTGGCCGGACGGAAGGTCCGGCGGCGGCGCGGGCTGACCCGGCCCGGCAAGCGTCCCGCAGCCCCGGACTTCGTGCGGCGGGACTTCACCGCGGACGCTCCGGACCAGGTGTGGTGCGGCGACATGACAGAGATCGCCACCGGTGAGGGCAAGGTCTACCTGGCCACCGTCATCGACCTGTTCTCGCGCCGGCTGCTCGGTTACGCGATGGGCACACGCCATGACGCCGAACTGGTTGTGGCGTCCTTGAACATGGCCGCGGCCACCCGAGGCGGTGACGTGAAGGGCGTGATCTTCCACAGCGACCGCGGCAGTGAATACGGCTCCAGGCGCTTTCGCCGGGCCTGCCGCCGCTTGGGCGTGACCCAGTCCATGGGCCGCGTCGGGTCATGTTTCGACAACGCCGCCAGTGAGGCGTTCAACAGCGTGCTCAAGGTCGAGTACGTCCACCGGCACAGGTTCGCCACCCGCACCGAGGCCCGGCTGCGGATCGCGACCTGGATCACCGGCTTCAACAACACGCACCGACTACACAGCGTGTGTGGATATCAGAGTCCGACTGACTACGAGCACGACCATCGAGCCAACTCCGCCTTGGAGCTGGCCGCTTAGAAGATCTCCACACTTCGAGGGGATTGACACCTCGGGCGTGAAGTCCAGCAGCATCGCGTGATCCCGCTCCAGCCACGACTCGAACCCCACGTGCCCGCCCGTCGTGGCCGACCAATACAAACCTGGGAAGTTCCGCTGACCGCGATATGACGGGAAGCCACGTACTGGCAGTCCCGTCTCGAACTCGACACCTTCCGCCTCACTCAGCGGTCGTCGGTGTTCACCTCGGGCATCCCGCCAACCGACCTCGAACTCGTCCACGTGCACCGGCGCCGTATCGCTCGTCCCACCCAGCCCCATGGACATCACTGTCCAGAATCAACGGGAATCCACCAGGAGTTATGGGAAGAAACCCCTCAAGTGGGTGATGCTGCGAGCCAGCTCAGCCAGAGGTTGCGCGATCATCACCGACATCGTCTGAGGCAGGTCGAAGCCTGCGACGTGCCGCGTCCAGGCGTTCGCCGTAGTCCGCTGCGAAGATCCCTGGCAGGGACTTGTCGAGCGTGCCGGCCAGCCTATGAATGGGTGCCCAGACCGCCTCATCGTCGACGAGACGACTGAGGTCCGTCATCTGCACCCTCTCCAGCCAATCGGACAGGACCAGCGCCTCATCGGGGGTGAGCTTGATGATGATCTCCGCGTTCTCCACTGCTCGAACATAGTTCGCCGATCAGGTGGTGTCAGACGTGCCTGGCACAGTGCCGCCGTGGACATTGATGCCTTCTGGGAGCTCATCGAAGAGTGCCGACGGCAGACGCGTGGTCGGGACGAACGGCTGACGTGGTTGCGTGACGAGTTGTCGCAGAGGCCGCTGATAGAAATCGTGCAGTTCCAGGTTCGCCTGGATGAAGTGACGCACGAAGCCTTCACATGGGATCTATGGGCTGCGGCAGAGCGGATCTTCGGGGGCTGGTGTTCGGACGACGGGTTCTGCTACTTCGGCCTGTGGATGGTGGCGCTCGGCCGGAACGCCTTTTCTCGGGCAGTAGCCGATCCCGACGCTCTGGCCGACACCCCGGAGGTTCGGTGCTTGGTGGGTCGCCCTCGGGAGCTCTGGAACGACGACTGGCCCGAGTGGGAGTCTCTCGACTACGTCGCCATGGAGGCGTACGGGCTCCTCGTTGGCATTGATGACGACTGCCGCGACGCGTTCTATGAAGCCGTCGAAGCCGAGCAAGCCGATGTAGAGGGCAGCCGCGGGCCGCTCGGCGAGCAGTGGGACGTGCGAAGCGACGACGAGGCAACGCGCAAACTGCCAAGGCTGAGCGCGATGTTTCCCCTGCGGCCGCTGGCCGGGTAGGGGCACCAGCGTGAGGAATCAGGTCGGCGTTTCGCCGAGGGTGTCGACGGACAGGCGATGCCATTCGTGGCTGCAACCGTCGGAGCAGAAGCGCTCGCGTCGACGTCCGTCGGCGATTGCCAGCACCGCGATCAGCAGTCGGAATGACTTGAGGCGCTCGTCGTGAGGGGTGAGACTGGCGATCTTCCCGAGTTGTTGGTCGATCCGCCCTCGTACGATTAGAACGGCTGGCGTGTGGGTCGCGCGAAGTCCGGAGCGGCGGATACTTTCCGGTCCGTCCTCGGTGGTGGCACGGGCCTGAACGCAGAAATGTGACAGGAGCCGCAGGGTCGTGGACTGCTCCTCAGCAGAGAGGCTCTCGAACCACTCGATGCCCTGCGGCATCGGCCGAAGCTCCTGAGCGAGCTCGTTGAGAATGACGTACGGATCAGCCATTCTCACGCCCCCCATTGCGCTCGGATCACAGGTCTTCCCAGCCATCCAAGTAGATCATCGAGTGCCCTAGAAGGGCAGGTCGCCTGCTTCCAGCGGCTCTGAGTATCCATTACCCAGTGGCCGTGGACGGTGGCGCAGAGTGACTCCAGGTCGGCCGGTGCCCTTCCCCGGACGTGTAGCCAGCTGTGGTCACTCAGTCCGTCGAGCCGCAAGAGCCTCCCCGGTGCGGAGAACCAGCACACGGGTGACTCGTCCTTCCCCGTCCACATCGGGTACTCGGGAAACTCCACCCGCGCGAACCGAATCGGCAGCTCTCGAATCAGGCCGACGGGAAGCTGGCACGCGTTGTAGAGCCGTCCTTCGCCGCCAAGCAGTGTCTCGCTGAGGACGAGCTCGACGCAGGCCAGGGAGACCCGCTCCAGGAAGCGGACCCAACCATCCCGTGACTGGACGAACACCGACGGATCGTCCTGATCGAGGTCCCGCAGCCGTACTCCCCAGAACGCGCATCCCTGGTTCTCGCTGCGGAAGACGAGTACTCCACCGAACTCGTCGTGCACAAACAGCTCGGAAGGGCGCAGCAGCGGGTCCTGGTTGCTGGTGAGGTCGTGACGCGAACCGAGAAGCGAGTACGCTCGCGCAACGCGGTAGGCAGCGCGAGCCCCAGCGTCCCCTCGGCTCGCTCCAACCCCTCCGCTTGCGTATCCGCGCCGTCGGCGAGCGGCTCCGCCCAGGCTGCGGCAAAGTCACGAACGAAGGCTCAGGCTCCCACGCTGCGGGTGTCCTGCCGCGCAGAGCTTGCGCCACGTCGAACTCATCAACCATGCCGTGGACCGTACGGGCCGGCCAGCTTCGCCGGGACTCCGCCAGGTCGTTTGCCAGGATCACTGGGACTCGCCACATCTACTGAGAACGGACAGCTGGACACCACGGGCACACGGTCACGGGTGATGTCGTGCACTTTTGCAAGCGTCTGCTTGCAAAAGTTAGCGAAGGTGTTGCATGCTCGGTGCATGGCATCCCTCAACGTCGGCAATCTCGGTGAGTACCTGCGCGAACAGCGGCGCAACGCCCAGCTGTCGCTGCGGCAGCTCGCCGATGCCGCCGGGGTGTCCAATCCGTACCTGAGCCAGATCGAGCGCGGGCTGCGCAAGCCCAGCGCGGAGGTGCTCCAGCAGGTCGCCAAGGCGCTGCGCATCTCGGCCGAGACGCTGTACGTGCGGGCCGGGATCCTGGACGAGCGGGAGCGGGACGAGCTGGAGACGCGGGCCGTCATCCTGGCCGATCCCTCGATCAACGAGCGGCAGAAGCAGGTTCTGCTGCAAATCTACGAGTCGTTCCGCAAGGAGAACGGCTTCGACGCCGATACGGATAAGGACACCGCCGAGGACGGCCCCCGCACGGCCGCAGGAAGTGGTGCCGACCAACCCACATCATCCGAGCTCTGAACGAGAATCTGCGATCCGGGAGGACCACAGTCATGGCCATCACCGATGACCTGCGCAAGACCCTCACCGACCCGACCCCCCTCTACTTCGCGGCCGGTACGGCAGACCTCGCCGTGCAGCAGGCCAAGAAGGTTCCCGCGCTGATCGAGCAGCTGCGGGCCGAGGCGCCCGCACGGTTCGACGCCGTGAAGGAGGCGGACCCCAAGGCGGTGCAGGCGAAGGTGACCGCCCAGGCCAAGGAGGCCCAGGCCACCGTGCAGGCCAAGGTCACCGAGGTCCTCGGCGGTCTCGACACCGACCTGCGCAAGCTGGGCGAGAGCGCCCAGGACCTGGCGCTGCGCGGTGTGGGCGTGGCCGCCGAGTACGCCGTTCGGGCCCGTGAGACATACGAGAAGGTGGCCGAGCACGGCGAGCAGGCCGTGAAGGCGTGGCGCGGCGACGCCGCCGAGGAGATCACCGAGATCGCCATCGCGGTCGAGCCCAAGGCGGAGCCGAAGCCGGCGCCGAAGCGGGACGAGAAGGCCGCGTCGGGTTCCAGGACCGGCACCGCGCCGAAGGCGGAGACCAAGGCGGAGACCAAGGCCGAGACCAAGGTCGGGCCCAAGCCCGAAGCCAAGAAGCCGGCGCCGCCGGCCGCCCGCAAGCCCGCGGCGCGCAAGCCCGTGGCGAAGCGGACCACCACCTCCCCGCAGACCGGCAAGTGAGCCGACTGCGGCGGGAAAGCGGCTGAGGCGACGGGCCGGGCGCCATCCGTGGTGCCCGGCCCGTCACCCCGCCGTCCTCGCTGCCCCGGTACGTTTGCTCACGTGGCCGGTCGTGCTTCCGGGGAGATCGGCCGTACCTTGGCCGTGAGGCGCTCTTCACACTCACTAGGCGGTGCTCAGCATGTTGCTCGCAGGATTCGGCACGTTTCTCTGGCTGCTCAACCTGGCCATGCTCGTCCTTGCCGTGATCGCCCTGTTCCTCGCGGCCTTCGCGCGTGAGGACGCCTACCGGGCGGCGGACAAGAAGACCAAGACGTTCTGGCTGGTCTTGCTGGGCGTCACGGTCGCGGTGAACCTGTTCGTGCCGATGCTGTTCCTGCAGATCGCCGGGCTGATCGCGACGATCGTCTTCATGGTCGACGTCAGGCCCGCGCTCCAGCAGGTGTCCGGTGGGGGCAGGCGTGGGGGTTCGAGCAGCGACGGACCGTACGGTCCCTACAACGGCGGGCGGTAGCCGCCGCAGCCCCGGACGGAGGGAGTCCCGGGGAGGGCCCGGCAACGCGGGTCCGGTTCGGTTTCGCCGTGCCCGGCCGATTGCGTCCGGGACTCGGCTTGGCGTTCTCGGCCCGGCGGCGAGCGGGCCGCACGCGCACGGGACGGGCCTGCACGGAAACGGGAGAAGCGCGGGCCGTACCCGTCCCGCGCTTCGGATGCGGAGACGCGTGCGGGGGACCTGTGCGGACCGGGGGCCGACCGAGCGCGGCGTCAGGGTCAGTCGCGCACCCGGTCGAGCAGCAGCACGGCCACGTCGTCCGTCAGGTCGCCCCCGTTCAGCTCGCGCACCTCGGCCACCGCCGCCTCCAGGAGCGACTCGCCGCGCAGCCCTGCCGCGAGCTGGCGGTTGACCATGTCGACCATGCCTTCCTGGCCCAGGCGCTCCCCGCCGGGTGAGGTGCGGCCCTCGATCAGCCCGTCCGTGTACATCATGAGGCTCCACGCCTTGCCCAGCTCGACTTGGCGCCGCGGCCACCGGGCGCGCGGCAGGAGGCCCAGTGCCGGGCCTCCGCTCTCGTACGGGAACAGCTGGGCGGGCTTGCCCTTGCGGGCGATCAGCGGGGCGGGGTGACCGGCCAGGCAGAGCCCCGCCCGGCGTCCGTCGGGGGAGATGTCGACCGTGCAGAGTGTCGCGAAGATCTCCTCGCTCTCCCGCTCGTGCTCCAGCACCTGCTGGAGGGTCGACAGCAGTTCGTCGCCGCACAGGCCCGCGAACGTCAGCGCCCGCCAGGCGATCCGCAGCTCGACGCCGAGCGCCGCCTCGTCGGGGCCGTGGCCGCAGACGTCGCCGATCATCGCGTGGACCGTGCCGTCGGAGGTGCGGACGGTGTCGTAGAAGTCGCCTCCGAGCAGGGCGCGCGAGCGGCCCGGACGGTAGCGGGCCGCGAAGCGCAGATCGGACCCCTGGAGCAGGGGGGTGGGCAGCAGGCCGCGTTCGAGTCGGGAGTTCTCCTGGGCTCGCAGCCGTGACTCGGCCAGTTTCACCTGGGTGCTGTCCGCGCGTTTGCGTTCGACGGCGTACCGGATGGCGCGGCTCAGCAGCCGACCGTCCAGCTCGTCACGGAGCAGGAAGTCCTGGGCACCGACCCGCACGGCTTCCGCGGCACGGTCCGCGTCTGCGTCCGTGGTCAGTGCCAGCACGGCGTGGCGCGGGGCGAGCCGCAGGACGTGGCGGAGCACGGCGAGCTCGTCGCCGCGTTCCCGGGCGGGTCCGGGCAGGGCGAGGTCGACGAGTATGCAGTGCACGTCGTCGGTGAGGAGCCGCTCGGCCTCGGTGAGGTTCCGTGCGGTGCGTATGCGGATCCGGGTGGTGCCGGCCGCATCCAGCAGCTCGGGAACGGTGAAGGTGCCCGCAGGGTCGTCCTCGATCACGAGCAGGGTGAGGTCGCCACCGTTGGCGGGGTCCTTGACGGGGCCTGCGGAGGCGGGTCCCGCGGTGACTGTTCCTACGGCCACTGGTGAGCCGGTCCGCTGGCGCGGAACGGGTACGGGCATCGATCTGTTTCCTTCCCTCCCCCCGAGGGCGCGACGGGACGACGAACGACGTCCTGCCAGACGGGGACCATAGCGGCAGTCGGGGGTGTGGGGGAACGTGCGAGGGAGCGGTGTTCTGGGAAGGGTCGATGGCATATGCCGCGCATCGGGAGGTAGTTGCCCACGGGGTGATGACGAAGGTCACGCGCGCTGGGTGACCGGCCTCACGCAACCGCCGCGTGACCGGCCTCACTCGTCGGGCGCCCGCGTGCTTCCGCTCACACGGGCGGGGTGGTGATGTCCCGATTCGGCCTCAGATGGGTCGGGCACCGGGCGGTGTGGTCCGGGGGTGGCTGGTCGCGCCGCAGCCCTGGGCTCCTCCGCCTGCCCGGGTGCCGCCGTCCGGCCCTGGGGGACCGCCCTGCGGGCGCTCCGCAGTCCTGTCCCGTGCACCCTGTCCCGTGCACCGTCCTGTCCGGTGTGCCGTCCTGTCCCGCGTGCCGGTCGGCAGGTGGGGGCGTCCCCGCGCGTACCGTGCCGGCCTCACTTGTCGGGGCGCACCACTCCCAGGATCTGCATCGAACCGGCGCCCGTGAGCGTGACGGTCCGTCCGGGCCTGGGCGCGTGCACGATCGCCCCGTCGCCCACGTACATTCCGACGTGGCTCGCATCGGCGTGGTAGATGATCAGGTCGCCCGGGCGCATGTCCTTGATGTCGACGTGCGGCAGGAGTCGCCACTGCTCCTGCGAGGTGCGCGGGATGGTGCGCCCCGCCGCCAGCCAGGCCTGCGAAGTGAGACCTGAGCAGTCGTACGAGCCCGGTCCCTCGGCGCCCCAGACGTACGGCTTGCCGATCTGCTTGGTGGCGAACGCGATCGCCGCCGAGCCCTGCTTGCTCGCGCGGCCGCTGATCTCCTTGAGGACGCCGGAGCCCAGCCAGGTCGCCTGGGCCTGGTACGCAGCGTCCTGCTCCAGCTTCAACAGCCGTGCCAGCTCCTCCTTCTGGAGCTGCGCCTCTATCTTCCGGGCCGCGTCGATCTTCTTGTTGATCTCCGCCTTGGCCTTCTCCTGCTTGACGCGGTTGGCTTCCAGCTGCACCCAGTGCGCGCTGGCCTCGCGGTTGTACGCGTTCAAGTCGGCCTGCGTCCGGGTGAGTTCCCCTATGAGGTCCTTGGTCGCCTTCTGTCCCGCCTTGAAGCGGCCGGCGCCCTCCAGGAACAGGTCGGGGTCGTTGGTGAGGACGAGCTGGGCCTCGGGCGGCAGGCCGCCGCCCCGGTACTGAGCGCGGGCGGTGGCGCCGACGCGGGCCTTCAGATCGTCGATCCTGGCCTGGCCCTTCGCGATCTCCTGGGCCAGCTTCACGATGTGCGCCGACTGCCGGGTGGCCTGGCTCTTGGCGAGGTTGTAGGCATCGGTGGCCGATGCCGCGGCCGCGTAGAGGCCGTCGAGTTCCTTGCGCACCTCTTCGAGGCTCTTCTTCGGGGGCTCCGGCGGTGCCGGTGCGGCAATGGCGTGCCCCGGCGATGCCAGCAGCGTCACGGCGCAAGCCACGGTGATGGCCGCGGCGGCACGGCGGCGTCGGTTCACTAGTCCCCCTCCGGACAGCGCCAAGAGAATCCGAATGTGATTTACCGTCAGTAACTTACGGCAGTCCACGTGATGGTGCCATGATCCGCGCCAAAGTCACAGGGCCAGTCGGAGGATCGGTCTGGACGATCACGTCACCCGTCTGAGACGAAAGAGCCCCCTGGCGCGTTCCACTCCCTTGTCCGGCGCCCGATCGGCGTCGGACACCGGGCGATTTCCGGGTGATTTGCGGGGATTCAGGTGGAGCGGGGGGCCAGTGCGGACCAGTCCACCGTGACCTCGCCCTGTCGCCAGCGACGCAGGCCGTCCGCCCCGGTGCCCCGCACCGGCCAGTCGCCGCACACGTCCCGTACGGCCCTGATCCAGCGCTGTCGTGCACCGAGCGAGGCGTACGGAGCCGCCGCTGCCCATGCGCGGTCGAAGTCCCGGAGGAAGGCGTGCACCGGTTCGCCGGGGACGTTCCGGTGGATCAGGGCCTTGGGCAGCCGCTCAGCCAGGTCGGACGGGCGGTCCAGCGAGCCCAGGCGAGCGGCGAACGTCACGGTCCTGGGCCCTTCGGGGCCGAGCGCCACCCATACGTGCCGCCGACCGATCTCGTCGCACGTGCCCTCGACCAGCAGCCCGCCGGGCGCGAGGCGTGCGCACAGCCGCTCCCAGACCGCGGCGACCGCCTCCTCGTCGTACTGCCGCAGCACGTTCGCCGCGCGGATGACCGACGGGCGCACCGAGGGGTCGGGCAGCGGGACCTCGAAGCCCCCGTGGACGAAGCGCAGGCCGCTCCGTTCGTACGTGCGCGCGGCTTCCACGCGGGTGGGTTCGATCTCGATGCCGACGACCTGGGTGCGGGGCTCGGCGGCCCGCAGGCGGTGGAGTAGCTCGACGGCGGTCCAGGGGGCGGCTCCGTATCCCAGGTCGACGGCGACCGGGGCGGCGCAGCGGCGCAGCGCCGGGCCGTGCACCGCGGCGATCCAGCGGTCCATGCGGCGCAGGCGGTTGGGGTTGGTGGTGCCGCGGGTCGCCGCGCCCACGGGGCGGGTCGAGGGCGGAGGGCGGCGCGCGGGCATGCAACCGAGGGTAAGTGAAGGGGGGAGGTGGCGTGCGCGCCCGGACCCGCCGGCAGGTGCCGGGGGGATCGCTGGGGACGGGACCGGGTGGGAGGCGCTGACGTACAGGTCGACCGGGGTCGCGGGAGGCGGTTGCCGGAGAGGGCCGGGCCGCGCGGGGTCGCCGGTGCGGCGAGGGGAGGGGCACGGCGGCCGAGGGGGCGCGAAACGCGCCGTGGCGCCTTGGCAATGATTCGGCAAAGCGCGGGGCGACGGGAAATGAAAGGAGTCGTTCCGCTGTTGACGCCTGTCGGAGGGAAGCGCAGGCCCTCCCCGTAGGCATGCCCACCCCGTGCCCGCGTCCAGAGCCCGTGCCTGTGTACCCGAGCGGAGAGGACCGTCCCGTTGAGCCAGTACGTGTCCCGGCTCGCCGGCTCCCTGGCGGCGCCGCCCCGACTGCGTCTCCCCGGTCACCACCGCAGACCGCGCCGCGCCGCCATGCTCAGCGTGCACACATCACCCCTGCACCAGCCGGGCACCGGTGACGCGGGCGGTATGAACGTCTACATCGTGGAGCTCGCCAAGCGACTGGCCGCGATCAACGTCGAGGTCGAGATCTTCACCCGGGCCACGACCGGAGGGCTTCCCCCCGCCGTCGAACTCGCTCCGGGTGTCCTCGTGCGCCACGTCGACGCCGGCCCGTACGAGGGCCTGGCCAAGGAGGAGCTCCCGGCCCAGCTGTGCGCCTTCACCCACGGGGTGATGCAGGCATGGGCGGGGCACCGGCCCGGCCACTACGACCTGGTCCACTCCCACTACTGGCTCTCCGGGCACGTGGGCTGGCTGGCCGCCGAACGCTGGGGCGTACCGCTCGTCCACGCGATGCACACCATGGCCAAGGTGAAGAACGCGGCGCTCGCGGACGGCGACACCCCCGAGCCGGCGGCCCGGGTGATCGGCGAGACCCAGATCGTCGACGCCGCGGACCGGCTGATCGCCAACACGGTGGAGGAGGCCGCCGAGCTGGTGCGCCACTATGACGCCGACCCCGCCAAGGTAGCCGTCGTCCACCCGGGCGTGAACCTGGACCGGTTCCGCGTGGCGGACGGCCGGTCCGCCGCCCGGGCCCGTCTCGGCCTCCCCAAGGACGCACTGGTCCCCCTTTTCGCCGGACGGATCCAGCCGCTGAAGGCCCCCGACGTGCTGCTGCGGGCGGTCGCCCTGCTGCTGGAGCAGGATCCGTCCCTGCGCTCCCGCATCGTCGTGCCGGTCGTCGGCGGGCCGAGCGGCAGCGGACTCGCCAGGCCCGAGGGTCTGCAGAAGCTGGCGGCGAGGCTCGGCATCGCGGACGTCGTGAGGTTCCGGCCGCCCGTCGCCCAGGACCGGCTCGCCGACTGGTTCCGCGCGGCTTCGGTGCTGGTCATGCCCTCGCACAGCGAGTCGTTCGGCCTCGTCGCCATAGAGGCGCAGGCGGCCGGCACGCCCGTCGTCGCCGCCTCCGTCGGGGGGCTCCCCGTGGCCGTGCGGGACGGGAAGACCGGCTTCCTGGTGTCCGGTCACGACCCCGCCGACTACGCCCGTGCGCTGCGCCGCTTCGCCGACGACCCGCACCTGACGCACCGCATGGGCGCGGCCGCCGCCGCACACGCCAGGTCCTTCGGCTGGGACAAGTCCGCCTCGGTCACCGCCGAGGTCTACACGGCCGCGATGCAGGAACACCGCCGTCGCGTACGCTCCCACCATGGCTGACGCAGTGCAGATCATCGAGGCGTACCTGAAGGACGCCGAGTTGGAGTGGGAGTGTCCCGCGCCGGGTTCGTTCGTGGTCACGCTCCCGGGCACCCGCAAGCTCTCGACGACCTGTTCGTTGATCGTCGGCCGGCACTCGCTCTCCCTGAACGCCTTCGTCATCCGCCACCCCGACGAGAACGAGGCCGGTGTCCACCAGTGGCTGCTGGAGCGCAACCTCAAGCTGTACGGGGTGAGTTACGCGGTCGATCCGCTCGGTGACGTCTACCTCGTCGGCAGGCTACCGCTGTCGGTCGTCGGCCCGGACGAGCTGGACCGGCTGCTCGGATCCGTCCTGGAAGCGGCGGACGGGGCCTTCAACTCCCTGCTGGAGCTGGGGTTCGCGAGCGCGATCCGCAAGGAGTACGCCTGGCGGGTGGCACGGGGCGAGTCGACGCGCAACCTGGACGCGTTCGCGCACCTGACGCAGCGGCCGGAGAAGTGAGACCGGGCGGCGGGGCGCCCGGTCCCCGAGCCCGCGCCTGACGCTGCGTGAGTCCGCTGTGCTCCACGGGCTCCAGAGGCGCGTGGGGCCACTGCGCTGCGCCGGCCCGTCGCATGACGCCCACGATCCTGCCAGCTCGCGGAGCGGCAACTCCGCGACCCCGGGAACGGCGCTCCCCGCGCGAGCCGGGAAGCGCCCCGAACCGGCCGGCTGACGGCCGCCCGGGCGCCTGACCGGCCCCGAGGTGCCGGCGTGCGGTCGGGCGGACCGCGGGGGAAAATCTGGGCATGAGCGGCACAAAGGGTGCGCGCGCCCCTCGCGCCCCGAACCAGACCGTGGCTCTGGCGGCGATGCTCTTCGCCGTCTCGATGACCTTCATCGACCAGACGATCGTCAGCATCGCGGCGCCGAGCATCGTCGAGGAACTCGGGCTGTCGTCCTCCGGAATGCAGTGGGTGGTCAACGCCTACCTGCTGGCGCTCGCCGCCTTTTTCGCGCTCGGCGGCCGGCTCTCCGACATCTTCGGGCACCGCAGAGTCATGGTGGTCGGCACGCTCGTCTTCGTGGTCTCGTCCGTGCTCTGCGGTTGCGCACCAGCAGGGGACGCAGCCCAGGGCTGGCTCATCGTCTTCCGGGCCACGCAGGGTATCGGCGCGGCACTGATGTTCCCCGCCGCCCTCGCCGTCGTCATCGCGGTCTTCCCACTGAACAAACGGGGACGGGCGCTGGCCCTGTTCTTCGGCCTCTCCGGTGCGCTCACGGCCGTCGGCCCGCTGCTCGGAGGCTGGCTGACGGACTGGACCTGGCGGGCCATCTTCTGGGTCAACGTGCCCGTGGCGGTCGTCGCGCTCGTGCTCACCGCCATGGCGCACATCCCGGACCAGCGGCGGCACGAACGGCTCGACGTCACGGGCGCCGTGCTCGCCGCCGCCGGGATGGGGCTCAGCGTTCTCGGCTTGCAGCAGGCGTCCGCCTGGGGTTGGGGGAGTGCCGCCACGTGGCTCTGCATCGTCGGTGGGCTCGTCGTCCTCGGCTTCTTCTGCCGCTACGAACTCCGAGTCGAACAGCCGCTGATCAAACTGCAGGTGTTCAGCGACAAGGCCTTCGCCGTCGACAACCTGGTGCTGTTCTTCGCCATGATGGCGTTCGTCCCGGTGTTCTTCTTCGCCTCGGTCTACGCCCAGGTGTCGCTGAGCGCCTCACCCAACCAGGCCGCCCTGTACCTCCTGTACTTCTTCGTCGGCTTCGCCATCGCCTCCCAGTGGGGCGGCCGCATCCTCGACAAGCGTGGTGCGCGGCCCGCCATGAAGCTCGGCACCGCACTCGGCTGCGTCGGTTTCGCCCTGTGGGCGGGAAAGCTGACGGACCTTTCGATCCACGACCAGTGGCCGTACGCGTGTCTGGCCGGTGCAGGCATCGGCTTCCTGCTGGCCCCGGCGTCGACGGACGCGGTGAACCGGGCGCTCGGCGCATCGTACGGAGAGGTCACCGGCATCACGCAGACCGTGCGCAACTACGCGGCCGCGGTGGGCATCGCCGTCTTCGGGACGGTACTCACGCACGTCACCACGGACGAGGTCGCCGGCACGCTCAGGGCGAGGGGGGTCCCCGAGGGGGTGTCGCGGGACGCCGCGAGGAGCATCGCGGAAGGGGTCACCGGCCACCCCGACGCACAGGAACCCACCGGCAGCGGCCCGATCGCGACGATGACGCGCAGCGCCATCCACGCGATCCGGACGGACTTCGCTCAGGCCAACCAATGGGTCTTCTACGGGATGTCGATCGCGCTGGGCGTCGCGTTCCTCTGCACCCTGTTGCACCCGGGGACCCGGGTGACGGACGAGCCTGGAGGTTCGGACGGCGCGGACGGCGCGGACGGCGGCGCCGCGGCCGTCGCCGCACCGGAGCAGCGCTAGACGTGCGCCGTGCCGGGTGCCCCGGTCGGGAGGGGGACGGTCGGGGCGGGGGGTGACGCGTCCGCGGTGCCCGAGCCGCCGCCCGTCACGGGCCGCCGCCCGGGGCCCCCGCCCCGTCCCCGACCGGCGTTCCGTTCTGCTCGCCGGTCCGGGACCCGGCGTCGGTCCGAGCCCCCGTGCCGGCGTCGTGGCCGCTCGTCCCCTCGGGCTCGTTCGTCCCTCCCGTTTCGTGCGTCTCGGCGTCGGCTCCCGGGAGCCCACGCATCAGCAGCCAGTAGCCGGCCCCGGCCACCGTGCCGAGCGCCGCGCACGAGCCCCACAGCCAGCCGGTACCGAGCCGGTCGATGATCACGCCGGCCATCAACGGCGCGACGAGCGCCGCGATCGACCAGGACAGGGTGTAGACCCCCTGGTAGCGACCGCGGCCGTGCACCGGGGACAACCGGACGACGAGACCCATCTGGGTGGGCGAATTGACCATCTCGGCGATCGTCCACACGCAGACGACCACAGCGTGCACACCGAGCGACCCCGCGAACGCCGTGGCACCGAAGCCGTAGCCGGCGAGCAGGGCGGAGACCACCAGCAGGCGCTGGGGATCGCGGTGCCGGATGAACCGGGTCACCGGGATCTGCAGGGCGACGATCATGATGCCGTTGGCCGCGACGACGAGACCGTAGTCCGCCGACGACCAGCCGTCCCGGCCCATGGCCACCGGCAGGCCCACCCAGCCCTGCATGAAGATCAGCGAGACGAGGAACGACAGTCCGACCACGCCCATGTACCGCCCGTCGCGCAGGACGGACCCCATGCCGGGCTGCCGGTCGTCCGGACGGTTACCGCCGCGCTCCGGCCGGGATTCCGGCAGCTTCCAGGCGACCAGCACGGCGCAGGCGAGGGTGAGGACGGCCTCTCCCATGAAGCACGCGAGGTAGCTGTACTCGGCGACCAGTCCGGCGGTCGTGGAGGAGATCGCGATGCCCAGGTTGATCGCCCAGTAGTTCAAGGAGAAGGCACGCACACGGTCCTCGGGGCGGACGATGTCCGCCATCATGGCCTGCACCGCCGGCCGGGATGCGTTGCTGGTCATCCCGACGAGGAAGGCCACGGCCGCGATGCCGGCAGGGCGTTCCATCAGACCGAGGAGCGCGACGGACACGGCCGTCGCGGCCTGCGCGAGCAGCAGGGTGGGACGCCGCCCCAGCCGGTCGGTCATCACGCCCGCACCGAGCGAGGAGACGACGCCGCCGAGACCGTGCAGTGCGACGACGAGTCCCGCGTACGAGGCCGAGTACCCGCGCTCCAGCGTGAGGTAGAAGGCCAGGAAGGTCGCGACGAACGCACCGAGCCGGTTGATCAGGGTGTTGACCCACAACCACCAGAACTCGCGGGGGAGACCTGAGACGCTCTCCTTCGTGGCCCGCCTGAGCGAGGCTATGGACATGTGTGCGTTCCCCCCGGACCGACCCGCAGATGTAAGAGGTGGTGTACGGCTCGGGATGTTACAAGTCGGGGGTCCCGGTGCGCCATCGGATTGACGCCGGACGTCAATCGCTCACCGATCCGGACGTCGATTAGGCTCGGGCCATGGCCGACGCACCGTACAAGCTGATCCTCCTCCGCCACGGCGAGAGCGACTGGAACGCGAAGAACCTGTTCACCGGCTGGGTGGACGTCAACCTCACCGAGAAGGGCGAGAAGGAGGCTGTCCGCGGCGGTGAGCTGCTCAAAGACGCCGGCCTGCTCCCCGACGTGCTGCACACCTCGCTCCAGAAGCGCGCCATCCGCACCGCGCAGCTCGCGCTGGAGGCCGCGGACCGCCACTGGATCCCCGTCCACCGCTCCTGGCGCCTGAACGAGCGCCACTACGGTGCCCTGCAGGGCAAGGACAAGGCGCAGACCCTCGCCGAGTTCGGCGAGGAGCAGTTCATGCTGTGGCGCCGCTCGTACGACACCCCGCCGCCGGCCCTCGCCGACGACAGCGAGTTCTCCCAGGCGCACGACGCCCGCTACGCCGCGATCCCGCCGGAGCTGCGCCCGCGCACGGAGTGCCTCAAGGACGTGGTCGCCCGGATGCTCCCGTACTGGTACGACGGCATCGTCCCGGACCTGCTGGCCGGGCGGACGGTACTGGTGGCTGCCCACGGCAACTCCCTGCGCGCCCTCGTCAAGCACCTCGACGGCATCTCCGACGCCGACATCGCGGGTCTGAACATTCCGACCGGCATCCCGCTCGTCTACGAGCTCGACGCCGACTTCACGCCGCTCAAGCCGGGCGGCACCTATCTCGACCCGGAGGCGGCCGCCGCGGCGATCGAGGCGGTCAAGAACCAGGGCAAGAAGAAGTAACGCAACGCTGTTAAGCCCCCTACCTGCGGGTTCTCCGCTGGAAGGGGGCTTTTCGCTGCCTCTGGACCGTCTCCGGGCTGTCAGGGCGATGGGGCCGTGCGCTCTCCGGGCTCCGGCTCCTGTCTCCACTCCGCTCTGGCACCCGCGCTCTGGAGCACAGCGACAGCGGACTGGGCCCTGTACGCAGACAGACCCCGAAGGAGGGTGACGGACGCTTGGCGTGCCAGCTCCCGGCTGTGCCACAAGCTCTGCCCGGTCACCTTGCGCACTGCCAGAACCACATCCATTTCGCGGGCTCCGCAGTCGACGAGCACCACCTCGTGGGACGGGTCGTCGCCTCGTTGAGGGACGTGCGCCAGACGTGCCCACCACGGGGCCCGGTGAAGATCAGCCGCTTGGTCACCGGCGGCCCACACCACCTTCCACGGCAACGTGATCTCGACTGGCGGGAACCGCTTCATGTGCGCCCGAAGCGCGTCGGAGACCGGCCCCGGGAGCGGCACATCCCGGAGCTTGCCACCCTTCGGGGGTGCGAAGACGGCCTTGCTTCAGCTCAGCTTCAGTCGCTGCACCACATGCAGCGTGCCCGCGTCGAAGTCGATCGCGTCGACCGCGACGCCGAGAATCCCGCCCTGCCTCAGCCCACACCCGGCGCCCAGGCCGACCATGGCCTGGAAGCGCTCGTCGCGTCAACGGGTGCCCGGAACCCGACGTCGGGCAAGGCTCCAGCAGCAGCTTCCTTCCACATAGGCGCAGCTTAAGCGGGAAGGCCGACAGCCCCGAGCGCCGGTGCTGTACAGCAGCGCAGTACCGCAACCTCAGCGACCGCACCCGTCCGACGCCGTCCCTCCGAGGCCGTGAAGCGACCGGGATGACCGTCGTTGACCGATCTGGCTAGAGCTACGGATCAGAAAGACATCCGTGGCTGACTTCAACAACGCCGGACGGGGGCGTAAACCAGCGTCTCTGTCCGGCCGCCGCGCCAGTCGACGGCCGGGGCTGGCACGGGCTGGGAGTGAACTCCTGAGAGGGGCGCAGGTTCTGCCGTGACACGGTTCTGCACGGGTGGCCCGGACGGTCCTGAGAGCCACGCGACGGGCGGCGACGGGAGTTCGGCGCCCTTATGGGGTTGGTCCATCTGGGCGACGGCACGCGATTTTGCCGGTACTGCTCAGCCGTCGGCCGCGCCCAGGCGTCAATGGTGGGCACGGCCGTCAGCTGCAGACTTCGGGCGAGATCTCTACACGCGGCCCTGGGCCTCGGCGTCGGCCACTGCGATCGTGATGCCGAGGGCTTTGGCGATGTTGCCGGCTGCCGTCATGACGCGGGCTGTACCCACGACAGGAGCGATGGCAACAAGGACATCCTGCACCTGCTCGGCGGTCAGGCCGGCTTGGATGGCGGGGTCGATGTGGGCAATGTACGAGATCGGCGAGGCGTCCGAAGCCGCGAGGGCCGCGATGCGGGTGAGCAGGAGCGTTTCCGGAGCCAGTCCGCACCGCTCGACCGAGTCGACCGTCATCGCGGCGATGGTGTCCAGTACAGGGGTTTCAGATGCTGTGGCCATGGCAGTCGTCTCCTGTTGGTGTCGTGAGGGGGATCCACGGGGGCCGACGCGCATGAACTCCCTTATGGGGCAGCCCTTCGTTCGACCGTAAGCCCGTTTCCGGCGGATCGCCCATCGAGGAACAGTCCGAGGAGGGAGCCGTAAGATCCCGCCGCCGGGCGGCTCCGTCGTCTGGGCCGTCTCTGGGCCGTCCGAGGCTGCTCGGCAGCGGCCAGTGACGACCAATGACAACCGCTCAGGAGCCCAGGAGCCCAGGAGCCCAGGAGCCCAGGAGCATTGGTCGAACCTGCGAAAATCCAGGTGACCAAGATCCCCGACAGGACCCAGGGCAAGAAGAAGCAGGGTTCGTGATCATGCCCCCGACCTGCGTTTACAGCGCGGGGCGGGGGCGTTCTCGTGCTCTGGGACCGCGCTGGGCCCAGTGCGGAGAGTCGTCATGCCTCAGGGCCTTGCCGAGTGCTTGTCGTGCGCGGTCCCGGCTGCTCGGCATGAGGTGCGCGTACACCTTCAGCGTGAGCCCCGGATCGGAGTGGCCGAGGTGCTCGGCAAGAGCCTTGAAGGCTCCCCGTCGCGTCGTCGGCAGGCGTTGAAAGGGCCTGAGGGGAATCTCTGAGAACGGCTCTGGTCACGGTTTCGGGAAAGATCCCGGAGCGGCATGACCTGGCCACGGAGGAGGAGAAAACCCCGGTCTCCACGCCTCCGTGCGACTACTGTCCTGCTGGTAGATCGTCCGGCCGACGAGGGGGCTGATCCGTGCTCACCGCTACGCACCCCCCGTAGGGCCCTCTGGAAAGCCCGGAGGGCCCTACGGAGGCTCTCGATGTCCCGAACCGTCCGCACAACTCCCAGGCAACTTCGCGTCCAGGGAGTCGCTTCGGAGTCCATGTCCCTGTACGACCTGCGCTACACGCACGCTGAATTGGCCCAGGCCGCCCGCGAAGGCCGTCGCCCTGCCCCTGCGAAGACGCTGCGCCGGATCACCTCCTGGCAGTGGATGGTGCTCTGTTGCAGAAAGGGCTCGTTCTCTGCCGAGATCGCTACGGCTGAAAGCCGGGCCCGGCTCCAGGGGCGACTCGAAGCCCAGCGGATCCGCGGACTGCACCACGCCGGCCACGACCTTGACGACGCAGATATCCCTCCGGTCCGCCACCGTCACGACGGGCTCTGGAATGCCTGGTAGATGCGAAGCGCCCAGGACTGACCCACGTGCGAGCACATGAAGTGCCTACGGCGGGTCGACCAAAGGTTTGGGCTTTCCTGTCCTTTACCTGATCGCTGTCAGGCCGCTCACGGACCGCGGTCAGAGCCAAATTCAGGAAGCCTTGTCAGGCCACGCTCGCCCGCGCGAGGGTGGCCCCTTCTGCTGCCCCGACTCGGAGCAGCGTCCGCACCTCGCCCCTACCCAGGAGCCGCTCTGAAATGCGGAAATGCGCGCTTGTTAGCGGAAACATCCGGATGTTGACGGATACACACACTTTGTTCAGCTTCCGCGGGGAAAGTCCGCCATGGCACTGGCACCCCCGTAGGGCTCTGACCCCGGAGTCTACGAAGCCGCGGCCCGCCGGTCGCGGCGGCGGATGAAAGTGAATCCGAGCACTCCGACGGCGAGGAGCACAACGACGATGGACACCGTGATCACCGTCGGGTTCAGCGTGCTCGTCCCTTCGTGGCGCGAGGGGACCGCTCTGGCGGCGCCCGGTCCGTGCGGGAAGGTGACCCGGGCCGAGTAGCCGTCCTCCAGCAGCCCGCTCTTCAGGCGCAGCGAGACGTCCCAGGGACCGTCCTCCACCTGATCGGTCACGATCACCCGCACCGACTCCGACTGGCCCGGGGCGAGGCTCGTGCCGAGCTGTACGGGGTAGGGGCCCGCGCTGAGGCTCCCGGACACCCGCTTCATCGTCATCGAGCCCGAGAAGTCCAGCGCGCGTCCGCCGGTGTTGTGCACCTTCGCCCGGATGACCGCCCGTCCGCGGTCGTCCCGCGCGGCCGTCATGCTGTCGACGGTGAACTTCGGCTGCGGCGGGTTGTTTCCCCCCACCGACAGGTAGATCCGGATACCGGTGCGGTTGACCAGCGAGATGCCGCCGCCTTCGGTGCCGCGGACCTGGGCCCACACGACGCCGTACCTCTCACCGGGAGCTGCGTCCCGGGGCACCGCGATGGTCATGCTGCTGCGCGCGGTGGAACGGGCAGGGACGTCGAGGCTGGTCTCACTGAGCGTGATCCACCTCGTGAGCTCGTTCGGGGTGCTTCCCGCCGCACCCACGAAGCCGCCTTTGATGATGTTCGCCGCGCCGGGATAGACCGACACGTGCAGCGGTGCGTCCGAGGTGTTCGACACCTCGATGCGCCGGTGAACGGTGACGCCCGGCTCCAAGTCGTCGATGACGTACTGCCGTGCCCGGGGGTCGTCGATCAGGTCGACAGGAACGTCCACGAGCCGCACCCCGACGCTGCCCGTATCGGCGGGACCCGGTCGGTGCGCCGGGTCGAACGGGCGGGGTGCGGGGGAGGCGGGGCCGGTGACCAGGGCGAACGCCGCGGTCACCAGCACCGAGAGGAAAGCGAACCTGCGCACGGAGCCTCTATTGACGTTGTTTCAGCGACTGTTCAGTTCCTGCGGTCCGGCACCGTCAGGCGACGGAGTGGGTGATCGTGGAGCTGTACGTGCCGGCCAGGGCGTTCGCCGGAACCGTGAGGGAGATCGTCGGGTCCCAGGAGGCCGAGTTGATGCCCGACACGTCGGTCGCCGTCTGGACGGCACCCGGGGGGTACAACGGGCTCAGGTCGCTCGGGGTGACGGTCGCCGTACCACTGACCGAGGCCTGCGGAGTGGTGTAGCTGCTGGAGCCCGGAGCGGAGACGGAGATGTTCTGGGGGCCGGTGAAGTCGATGGCGTTGGCCGTGGCCGTCCAACCGGCCGTGCCGCCGCGGCCGTCGGTCACCGTGACGGTGCCCAGGGGGCTGCTGACGGTCTGCGGGTCGCTGCTGACGGCGACGGTGCCGAGGTTCACCGGGCCGGTCGGTACGGCGATGTTCAGCGTGCCGGAGGTGACCTGGACCGTCACCGGGGTGTCCGCCGCGGTGGCCGCCTGCGGGAGTGACAGTGCCGCCACTGCCGCACCGGCGATCAGAGGGCTGATGACCATGCTTCTTCTCATCTTCACGACCTCGCTTGGCTACAGGGGAAGCGGGCAACACGACGGGTCGCGGTTGCTCGGGGGAAAGCTATGCATCGCGTGATCGAAAGGCCCCGTGCCGTCCTGCGCGGCGCTGGGAACTTCACCTGAACAGAGTGGCGTTCCCCGGGCCGTCCGCCGCTCCCGCCCCCGCTCCCGTTGCCTCCGGCGTCGGCGCGGAGCCGCCGGCAGTCCGTGACGGTCGCGCACGGGAGCGGCGTGCGGAGGGGCTGAGGCACGCGCCTCCCGTGGGCCCGCGCGGGGAGCCGTGCTCGATCCCGCAGGGTCGATGACCACCCGGAGCGGAAACGTCGAGCAGCGTCGTGGGCGGGCAGGTGTGCGGCGGCCCCGTCCGGCCTTCCGAGCCCAGCCGAAAGCAGTGTTCCGGTTCACCCCCGGCTCACGCGCCACCACCGTCGCGTTCCCCACGGCATCCAGCCGCGCAGGGAAACGCTCCCTCAAGCCCGAAAGACCGTCGCGTCCAACGACCACGGTCCTCGCAACTCCCACAGACCGCGGGTGTTGCGAGGACCGTTAGAGCCCAAGCCTCGGTTCATCGGGCGGGGCTCTTCGTACGTGCGTCTCGTGCGCCTCGTCCGGGACGCCGTGCGCGGACCGTGCCTCAGCCGCAGCAGCCGCCGCACTGGCACGGGCCGCCCGACTGGCAGCCGCAGCCGCAGCTCGAACCGCAGCCGCACGCACCGAGCAAGGGCAGGTGGCGCGGCGGGACCGTTGCTTCGGCGGGTGCTTCTCGCCGTTGTTCGCTCGTGGGGGAGTCGGCCATGGGATCCTCCTCAAAGGCAAACCGGTGTCGCCTTCCCCATTGCATGCCCACTCCGCCCGGCGCATCAACGGCGCACGGAGGTGAGGCGTCGTGGGAACAGTCCGGGCGGCGGGTGTTCAGGCGCCGTCGACGGTCGTCTCCGGCTGGAGCTCGTCCGCGTGCTCGCCGGTGACCAGGTAGACGACGCGCTTGGCGACCGAGACCGCGTGGTCCGCGAAGCGCTCGTAGTAGCGGCCGAGCAGCGTCACGTCGACCGCCGTCTCGATGCCGTGCTTCCAGCGGTCGTCGATCAGGTGCTGGAACAGCGTGCGGTGCAGCAGGTCCATCTCGTCGTCGTCCGTTTCCAGCTGCAGCGCCAGGTCGACGTCCTTGGTGATGATGACCTCGGCCGCCTTCGCCATCAGCCGCTGGGCCAGCTGCCCCATCTCCAGCATGGTGGCGTGCAGGTCCCGCGGGACCGCGGAGTCGGGGAAGCGCAGCCGGGCCAGCTTGGCCACGTGCTGGGCCAGGTCGCCGGAGCGTTCCAGGTCCGCGCTCATCCGCAGCGAGGTCACGACGATCCGCAGGTCCGTGGCCACCGGCTGCTGGCGGGCCAGCAGGGCTATCGCCCGGGCCTCCAGGTCGTGCTGCAGATCGTCCACCTTCTGGTCCGCGGCGATCACGCTCTCCGCGAGTTTGAGGTCGGCGTCGAGCATGGCCGTGGTGGCGCGCCCGATCGCCGACCCGACCAGCCGGGCCATCTCGACCAGGCCCTCGCCGATGGAGTCGAGTTCCTCGTGGTACGCGTCCCGCATGGGGTGTCCCTCTCTCGTGCCTTAGGGGTCCGGGTGGGGCTTGCGGCCCCCACGCTCCCACGTTCCGTGGCGCACGCGTCCGGATCCTCCCCCTCAAGTGAACCGCCACTTTCCCCTCGGTGAACTCTGGGCGACGAGTGTTCGAGGTGGTCGCTGGATGGCTGGGAGACAGTCGTGGAGCCCGCATAACCTGGATGTATGGACGTGAACGCGGCGGTCGCCGCATTGGCTGCGATCGCCGGGGTGTGCACCGGCGTGATCGCCATGCTGGCGTTCCGTTGGAGCGAGCGCGAACAGGCACGGCCCACCCGTACCTCCCTGCACATGGACACCAGCCTCCCGCCCGGTGTCGACACGGTGCTCTCCGTGCTCCGGTCGTCCGCGGTGGTCCTCGACGAGAGCGACGCCGTGGTCAAGGCCAGCTCCGCCGCCTATGCGCTGGGCCTGGTCAGGGGCGGGAGGCTGTCGGTGGAACAGATGCTGCACATGGCCCGCGACACCCGCCGCGACGGTGAGATACGCCAGGTCGAGCTCGACCTGGACCGGCGCGGGACCGGCCGGGGCGAGGCGCTCGCCGTCTCGGCCAGGGTCGCCCCGCTCGGCTCCCGTCTGGTGCTGCTCCTGGTCGACGACCTGACCGAGGCCCGCCGCATCGAAGCGGTGCGGCGCGACTTCGTCGCCAACGTGAGCCATGAGCTCAAAACCCCGGTCGGTGCCCTCTCCCTGCTGTCCGAGGCCGTCATGGACGCCTCGGACGACCCGGAGGCGGTGACCCGCTTCGCGGGCCGTATGCAGGTCGAGGCCACCCGCCTCACCAACCTGGTGCAGGAGCTCATCGATCTCTCCCGGGTGCAGAACGACGACCCCCTGGAGGACGCCGAGCCGGTCCGCGTGGACGAACTGGTCGCCGAGGCCATCGACCGCTCCCGGCACACTGCTTCCACCAAGCAGATCACCATGGCCGCCGGCGGCACCGCCGACCTGCACGTCTGGGGCAACCGCGGCCAGCTGGCCGCCGCCCTCGGCAATCTCGTCGAGAACGCCGTCAACTACTCCCCGGCCCGCACCCGCGTCGGCATCGCCGCACGCCGGGTGACTCCCTCCGGAGTCGCGGGCACCTCCCAGGCCGGAGGCTCCGGGGGCATGATCGAGATCGCCGTCACCGACCAGGGCATCGGCATCTCGGAGAAGGACCGCGAGCGGATCTTCGAGCGCTTCTACCGCGTCGACCCCGCACGCTCCCGAGCCACCGGAGGCACGGGTCTCGGGCTCGCCATCGTCAAGCACGTGGCCGCCTCGCACGGCGGGGAGGTCACGGTGTGGAGCACCGAGGGCCAAGGCTCCACCTTCACCCTCCGGCTGCCGGAGGCCGGATCGGCCAGGGAACGTCCGTCCGGCAGTCCCTCCGGCAGGGGCGACGACACCGACGACGGCCCGTACGATTCCGACCCCGAAGCCCTCGACCCCGCTTCCGACCCCGATCTCCCTCCCGGTCCTGATCCTCGGACCAGATCACGCGAACCACTGACTGCCCCGGAGGTCCTTCCGTGACCCGAGTGCTCGTCGTCGAGGATGAGGAATCCTTCAGCGACGCCCTTTCCTACATGCTCCGCAAGGAGGGCTTCGAGGTCGCCGTGGCGGCCACGGGGCCCGACGGACTCGACGAGTTCGAGCGCAACGGAGCCGACCTCGTCCTCCTCGACCTGATGCTGCCCGGCCTGCCCGGCACCGAGGTCTGCCGCCAGCTGCGCGGCCGCTCCAACGTCCCGGTGATCATGGTGACCGCGAAGGACAGCGAGATCGACAAGGTCGTCGGCCTGGAGATAGGAGCGGACGACTACGTGACGAAGCCGTTCTCCTCGCGGGAGCTCGTCGCCCGCATCCGGGCGGTGCTGCGCCGTCGCGGGGAGCCGGAAGAGGTCACCCCCGCCGCCCTGGAGGCCGGGCCGGTCCGCATGGACGTCGACCGGCACGTCGTCACGGTCGCCGGGGGGAAGGTCGACCTCCCGCTGAAGGAATTCGACCTGCTGGAGATGCTCCTGCGCAACGCCGGACGGGTGCTGACCCGGATGCAGTTGATCGACCGCGTGTGGGGTGCCGACTACGTGGGGGACACCAAGACCCTCGACGTCCACGTCAAGCGGCTCCGCGCGAAGATCGAGCCGGACCCGGGCGCTCCGCGCTACCTGGTCACGGTCCGTGGACTCGGTTACAAGTTCGAGCCGTAGGCCTGCCCCGGCCGGTCCGCACACGGCGGGGGGGGGGGGAGAGAAGGGCGGGGTGGGGGGGGGTGGAGCGCGAGCCGGGCGGATGCGAGGGGGGGTGTCGTTCGTTCTTCTTGCTCGTTCTTTTTCTGGT
>NZ_JBHZCF010000011.1:79000-125628 GCF_042755225.1 Streptomyces sp. NPDC059169
GATCACTTCCGGTGGGGCGCCGCCGTACGCACGGTCCGCCGATCGGCCGGGTCGGTGTCCCGTCCCCGGCCGGTACCGCGTGCTCGGGTCAGTGGCCCGCGTTCTCGGAGGCCGAAGCGGCGTCCGAGGGGCTCGACGAGGCGTTGTCGCCGCCCTGCACGCCCTCCGCGGGCGCCGACGGGCTGCCGCTGGGGGTGCCCGACGGAGCGGCGGCCGACGGCGTGGCGGAAGCCTGGGGCGCCTCCGACGGGCCGTAGTCCTTGAAGTAGCTGGCGGCCGGGACCACGAAGGCGTTGATGGCGACCTCGCCGGTCTGGCTGAACCGGAAGACGACCTTCTGAGAGTCGCCGTTCTTCGCGGCTTCGCGGCCCTTGTCGATGACGGCGGACGCATTGCCCTTGCCGCCGAGGACGAGGGAGCCGCCCGCCGGAACCGTCAACGGTCCCGAGCCGGTGGCCGGGCTGAGCTTCACGGGCGCGCTGGAGCCCGCCAGCGTGATCGACTCGATGGTCTGCTGCTCGGTGCCGTTGTTGAACAGCGTCGCCGTGACGACGGCCGGACCCTCTGCGGTCGGCTCGGGCTGAGTGATCACCGACGCGTTCTGGATCTTGACGTCGCCCACGGACGTGGCGGCGTTGTCCGGCTTGACCTGGAGCGTCTGCGCATCGTTGCCCGCAGCGCATGCGGAGAGCGAGGCGATCGAGATCACAAGGGCAGAGGCGGCGAGGGTGCCGCGTCGAAGGCTGCTGCTCACGGCGGCGGCATCTCCTAAGACGTACGGAGGGGCTAAGGGTCTGTCAGCGGGCTTAGGTTACCGACCGCCCGTCGGGGGCCCGCACCCGACCCGCCCCCGGGGCTCCCCGACTCGGCCGGTGCCGGACCGGGGCACTCCCCGCCGTATGGATTTCGTCTGCCGTTCACATAACCCGGATGATCAATTCCGCAGACCATCGCGCATTCGCCCAGGAAATCCGACGCGCGCCATCGAAGATCAATTCCAGAAATTTTCCGGACGTACCTCCGGATGGGTGAGCGAGCCTCGAACGGAGTACGGGAAGTACACTGCCTGGAATCGGGCAAATCGGGACTTTCGTGCGCTTGAGCAGGGGCTGTGGTGCGTGTAACGTGCGCGTTTCTGTGCGTACGCTTAGCCGCTCCCACCTGCGAATACCCCCCTCCGGAAGGCGCCCGCAGCACGTCCATGTTGCTGTTGTCAAGCCCCGAGATATGCCCTGACCTGCGAAAACGCCATTCAGAAGACGCGGTTCTCGTGTTACCCTGGATAGCCACGGAAGGGGTACCTGTCACATGACGTTCAAGGTTGGCGACACCGTGGTCTATCCCCATCACGGGGCCGCGCTGATCGAGGCCATCGAAACTCGCCAGATCAAAGGCGTGGACAAGACCTACTTGGTGCTCAAGGTCGCCCAGGGCGACTTGACGGTTCGTGTGCCGGCGGACAATGCGGATCTCGTTGGCGTGCGCGATGTGGTCGGTCAGGACGGGCTGGACCGGGTCTTCGACGTGCTGCGTGCGCCGTACGCCGAGGAGCCGACGAACTGGTCCCGTCGCTACAAGGCAAATCTCGAGAAGCTCGCCTCCGGCGATGTCATCAAGGTCGCCGAAGTGGTGCGTGACCTGTGGCGTCGCGAGCGCGAGCGCGGTCTCTCCGCAGGGGAGAAGCGCATGCTGGCCAAGGCTCGCCAGATCCTGGTGAGCGAGCTGGCTCTCGCGGAGAACACCAACGAGGACAAGGCCGAGGCCCTGCTCGACGAGGTCCTCGCGTCCTGACGCACGGTCCTGGTGCATGGCCTGACGCCAGGCAAGCGTCCACGGTGCAGAACTGAATGCCGCGGTGCCCGCTGACCAGCTAGAAGTTGTGTCGCCGGGCACTGCGGCATGTTCACCGGACCCGGAAGGCGCCTCGTATCACGGGGCCGTGCATGACAAGGCCGTGCATCACAAGGCCGTGCATGACAAAGGCCGTGCATCACATGACCGTGCGCCATACGACTGCGCCACACGACCGATGGCGCACGATCCACGCAGGTCCCCGTCCCCCACGACCCCCGTTCTCCCCGCAGGCGTTCTCCCTGAATACCGGGCCCGGGCAGCTGGCTCGACCAGTCGTCACGGAAGGGTCCGGTCAAGGCGGCGCGCCCGGCACCCCCCAACCGTCGGTTGGGGTACGCCCAGGCCATACCCATGTCGGCCGAGGGAACAAACCTGGCCATGCCAAGTCACCCCCGTCGCGCCCCGGTGGGCGGGCCGTGACTCCCCGACTCGATCCCCCGGAGTGGAACCGATGTCAGACCACACGCGCACCGGCCGCACCGCCGTGGTGATCCCCGCGGCAGGCCGGGGCGTACGGCTCGGCCCGGGTGCCCCCAAGGCGCTGCGCACGCTCAACGGCACCCCCATGCTGATCCACGCCGTCCGCGCCATGGCCGCGTCCAGAGCCGTGTCACTCGTCGTGGTGGTCGCCCCGCCCGACGGCGCCCTCGAGGTCAAGAACCTGCTCGACGAGTACGGGCTGCCCGGAGGCACCCCCAGCGGGAGCTGGGGGCGGACCGACTACCTCGTGGTGCCCGGTGGCGAGACCCGCCAGGATTCCGTGCGCCTCGGCCTCGCGGCGCTCCCCGAGACGATCGACATCGTCCTCGTGCACGACGCCGCCCGCCCCCTCGTCCCCGTCGACACCGTCGACGCCGTCGTCGAGGCCGTACGGGACGGCGCCCCTGCCGTCGTGCCCGCCCTGCCGCTCGCCGACACCGTCAAGCAGGTCGAGCCGCGGGAGAAGGGCGAGCCCGAGCCCGTCGTCGCCACCCCCGAGCGGGCCAGGCTGCGAGCCGTCCAGACCCCGCAGGGCTTCGACCGCGCCACGCTCGTGCGCGCCCACGAGACCGTGGCCGTCGCAGGGGACGGCGCCACCGACGACGCCGGAATGGTCGAGCAGCTCGGCGTACCCGTCGTGGTCGTCCCCGGCCACGAAGAGGCGTTCAAGGTCACCCGTCCGCTGGACCTCGTGCTCGCCGAGGCCGTACTCGCCCGCAGGAGGGCCAACGATGGCTTCTGACACCCCCGTGACCGCCATGCCCCGCGTGGGCATCGGCACCGACGTGCACGCCTTCGAGCAGGGCCGGGACCTGTGGTGCGCCGGCCTGCTGTGGCCCGGCGAGGACGGCCTCGCCGGGCACTCCGACGGGGACGTGGCCGCGCACGCGGCCTGCGACGCACTGTTCTCCGCCGCGGGTCTCGGCGACCTCGGGGCCCACTTCGGCACCGACCGACCCGAGTGGTCCGGTGCCTCCGGCGTCACCTTGCTCGCGGAGGCCGCGCGGATCGTCCGCGAGGAGGGCTTCGAGATCGGCAACGTCGCGATCCAGGTCATCGGCGTCCGGCCGAAGGTCGGTCGGCGCCGCGCCGAAGCCCAGAAGGTGCTCGGTGAGGCGGCCGGTGCGCCGGTCTCCGTCTCCGGCACCACCACGGACGGCCTCGGGCTCACCGGCAGGGCCGAAGGGCTGGCAGCGATCGCCACCGCATTGGTATTCCGCGCGTCCTGACCGCACAGGTGCGCCCGCGTGGGGTAGACGCCATGGTGACGCAAGGGGATGATCCCTGCGCACCGCGTGCACCGAGTTCAGGAGGACAGCACCGTGACCGCCTCGCTCAGCGACGAGCTCAAGGAACTGCTCGACAGGCCCGTGTTCGTGAACCTCGCCACCATCCAGCCCGACGGGAGCCCCCAGGTCTCTCCCGTCTGGGTCATGCGGGACGGCGACGACGTCCTGATCTCGACGACCCTCGGCCGCCGGAAGGAACGGAACCTCCGGCGCGACCCGCGGGCCACCGTGCTGGTGCAGCCCTTCGACGCGCCGTACACGTACGGCGAGATCCGCGGCACCGCCAGCCTCACCACCGAGGGGGGGCAGGAGTTGATCGACGAGTTGTCCGTGAAGTACACCGGCAAGCGGTACGCCGAGTTCAACCCGGCGGCCGGTGAGGACGCACCGCGCGTGGTCGTCCGGATCACTCCGCGCAAGGTCGTCGGCGCGCTCGCCTGAGCGGATCAAGCTCCCTGGTCACGATCCCGCCCCGCGTTCCCGGAACGGGCGCGGGGCACTGCCCGGGGCCCACTACTCTTGAGTGGTGACTATTCGGCTGTACGACACCAACGCCCGGCAGATCCGCGACTTCGTCCCGCTTGCGCCGGGCTGTGTCTCGATCTACCTGTGTGGCGCGACCGTGCAGTCCGCCCCGCACATCGGGCACATCAGGTCCGGACTCAACTTCGACATCATGCGCCGCTGGTTCGCCTACCGCGGCTACGACGTCACGTTCGTGCGGAACGTGACGGACATCGACGACAAGATCATCGCCAAGGCCGCCAGCCAGAACCGGCCCTGGTGGGCCATCGGATTCGACAACGAGCGCGCCTTCAACGCCGGCTATGACGCGCTCGGTTGCCTGCCGCCCACCGTCGAACCACGGGCCACCGGACACGTCACGGAGATGGTCGAGATGATGCGCGGCCTCATCGAGCGGGGCCACGCGTACGCGGCCGACGGCAACGTCTACTTCGACGTCCGCTCGTTCCCCGGCTACCTGGAGCTGTCCAACCAGGACCTCGACGACCTGCGGCAGCCGTCCGGCGAGGGCGAGACCGGCAAGCGCGATCCGCGGGACTTCGCCATGTGGAAGGCCGCCAAGCCCGGCGAGCCGTCCTGGGAGACCCCGTGGGGGCGTGGGCGCCCCGGCTGGCATCTGGAGTGCTCGGCGATGGCCCACAAGTACCTGGGCAGCGCCTTCGACATCCACGGCGGCGGAATCGACCTGATCTTCCCGCACCACGAGAACGAGATCGCACAGGCCAAGGCATTCGGTGACGACTTCGCGTCGTACTGGGTGCACAACGCCTGGGTGACCTTGAGTGGCGAGAAGATGTCGAAGTCGCTCGGCAACTCGGTGCTCGTCTCCGAGATGGTCAAGCAGTGGCGTCCCGTCGTGCTGCGCTACTACCTCGGTTCCCCGCACTACCGCTCGATGATCGAGTACAGCGAGGAGGCCTTGCGCGAGGCCGAGTCGGCGTTCGCGCGGATCGAGGGCTTCGTGCAGCGGGTGGTCGAGAAGGCCGGCGGCGTCGTCGAGCCGGCGGCCGAGGTGCCGCCCGGGTTCGCCGAAGCCATGGACGACGACCTGGGGGTGCCGCAGGCGCTCGCGATCGTCCACACCACGGTCCGGCAGGGCAACTCCGCTCTGGCCGCCGACGACAAGGAAGAGGCCGTCGCCCGCCTCGCCGAGGTGCGGGCCATGCTCGGCGTCCTCGGCCTGGACCCGCTCGATCCGCACTGGGCAGGCGAGGCCGACCGCGGCGAGGACCTGTACGGCGTCGTCGACACCCTGGTGCGCATGGTCCTGCAGCAGCGGGAGTCCGCACGGTCCCGCAAGGACTGGGCCACGGCGGACGCCATCCGCGACCAGCTCAACCAGTCCGGCCTCGTCATCGAGGACGGCCCGGACGGCCCCCGCTGGACGCTGGGACCGAGCTGACCCGCGACGCGTGCCGCCCGGCCGCCCGGGCGGCACGTTTTCGCCGGTGCCGCGGCACACTTTGATACAGACACCCGCGTGTGACGCACGCACGCGACCGCAGACTCGGAAGATTCAGGGAAACCGATAGCCATGGCCGGGAACAGCCAGCGCAGGAACCGCCGTACGTCCAACAAGAAGGGCGCGACGGTCGGCAGCGGTGGCAAGCGGCGCCGCAGCCTCGAGGGCAAGGGCCCGACGCCGCCCGCCTCCGCGCGCAAGGGCCATGTGAAGAACCGCATCGCCAACGCCAAGGCCAAGCAGGCACAGCGGCGGCCCGTCGCCCGCCGGGGCGGCAAGGGCTCGTCCGAGATGGTCGTCGGCCGCAACCCGGTCTTCGAGGCGCTGCGCGACGGCGTGCCCGCGACGACGCTCTACGTGCAGCAGTTCATCGACAACGACGAGCGGGTCCGCGAGGCGCTCCAGCTCGCGGGGCAGCGCGGCAACATCAACCTGATGGAGGCCCCGCGAGCCGAACTCGACCGGATGACGAACGGGCTGAACCACCAGGGGCTCGTCCTGCAGGTGCCGCCGTACGAGTACGCGCACCCCGAGGACCTCGCGGCCGCGGCTTTCGACGACGGTGAGGACCCGCTGATCGTCGCCCTCGACGGGGTCACCGACCCGCGCAACCTCGGTGCGGTCGTGCGTTCGGTCGCGGCCTTCGGCGGCCACGGAGTCGTGGTGCCCGAGCGCCGCGCCGCGGGCATGACCGCCGGCGCCTGGAAGACCTCGGCGGGCACTGCGGCCCGCACCCCGGTCGCCCGCGCCACCAATCTGACCCGTGCCCTCGAGGCGTACCAGAAGGCGGGCATCACGGTCGTCGGTCTCGCCGCTGACGGCGAGGTCGAGGTCGGCGAGCTCGAGGCGCTGGACGGCCCGGTCGTCATCGTCGTCGGCAGCGAGGGCAAGGGCCTGTCCCGACTGGTCGGCGAGACCTGTGACTTCCGGGTCCGCATCCCGATGCCCGGCGGTGCCGAGTCGTTGAACGCGGGTGTGGCCGCGGGGGTCGTGCTCTACGAGGCGGCGCGTCGCCGGGGCTGAACCGCAAGGGCCGTGCCCTGTGCCCGCATGCCCGGCACGGCCCGCTTCCTCACCGGGGCCCGTGTCCCCCTGCACCGCGGGCCCCTCCGGGCACGGGAGCCGGCGTCCGGTCGCACGGGTCCCCAGCACGGTGCCGGGCGGTCCTGCACCCGTACTCGGGCGAGCGAGGCACGGTGGTTTCGGCAGGGGGCGGTGAGGCGGCGCGCACACCGTAACGATCTTGACGGGTCTCGGACATTTCGGGGCCGTCAAGGCAGTGTCCTAACGACAAGTCACTCGGTTAGATGAGTGTGGACACCAGAACGCCCCGCCCCGGGTTCGACGAGCACCCTGCCCTGAGCACGGTCAAGGTGAACTGCGATCCCGCGCAGGTCATCGTGAACCACGCCAGCTTCCGGGTGAAGCTCGCCCCGTCCCCGAGCCCGCACACCGCCTGGGCCATGGCGGACACCGCCAGGATCCCGGCCTTCAGCGGCGCCCGCGTGGCGACGCGCCGCCGTGCACCCGTTGTGTGGAGCGGGAAGTCCGCTCCGGGGGACCCGGGGGCGACGGGTCTGCTGCAGGCCGTGCGCAACAGCGGGTCGGTCCGGCACACCGGTGGTTACGACGGCGTGGGCTACGCCGGGGGCGGTCTCGACACCGGCGGCTACGGCGGACACCACGGCGGGGCGGGCGCAGTCCGCCAGGATGCGGGCGCAACCCAGGTCATCCCGCACATCGACCTCACCCCCGACACCCCCGACACCCTGCCCACCCCCGTCGTCAGCCGCCGGCGTCCCCCGCTGCTGCCGCAGATGCGCCAGGCGGAGGGCGCGTACGACGCGTACGAGCCGTACGGGCGGGAGGCCGAGGAGGCGACGGACTTCACGCCCGGGGGCCGCATCGGGGGCCGTGCCGGCGCACGCGCCGCGCGCGCTTCTGCCGTGTCCGGCAACCCGTCCGCCGGAGTGCGGCACGCCTACTACCCGGGCCGCCGCATGAACCTCGGCGTCGTCCTCCTCCCGCTCCGGGTCTTCCTCGGCCTCATCTCCGTGTACGCCGGCATGGGCAAGCTCTGCGATCCCGTCTACTTCGACGGCGGCGAGCGCGGATCCATGGTGAAGTGGCTGACGAAGCTCGATCCGTGGGCCATTGCCGAGCCGCTGCGCGACTTCGCAGTGTCGCACCCGGTCGGTGCCGGCCTCACCGTGGCGTTCCTCGAGGTGGTCGTGGGCGTGCTCACCTGCCTCGGGCTCTGGCAGCGGGTCGCCGCCGTCGTAGGGGCCCTGCTCTCCGCCGCCCTGATCATGACCGTCAGCTGGCGGACCGTCCCGGTGTACGACGCACCCGACATCATGAACCTCGCCGCCTGGTCCCCGTTGATCATCGCCGGTGCTCCGGTCTACTCCGTGGACGCGCGGCTCGCGGGCGAGGCTTGGCGGAAGCTCGGCCCGCGCTCGGAGCTGTGGGAGCTGCGCCGCCGCGTGCTGCGGCGCGGCGGCATCATGGCCGCCGTCGTGGTGGGTCTGACGCTGCTGATCGGTTCCGTCCTCGGTGCCGCCGTGCGCTCCACGGACCTCGTGACCGTACCGGGACCGGACGTGGCGCCGACCAACAACCTCCCGGGCGCTCCGCTGCCCAGCGAGTCCGGCGGGCGCAGCGCGTACCGGGAGCACCAGCGGCGGGCCGACCCGTCCGAGAGCGGCTCCAGCAGCCCTTCTGCGACGCGGACCGGGCCGTCGGAGAAGCCCGGCGGGTCCGAGCGCGTCGGTGGGGCGGGGACGCCCAGTGAGTCCCGGGGCACCGGGCAGCAACCGCGCAGGCAGGAGCCGGCGAACCCGCCGACCGACAGCTCCGGCCCGTCCTCCAACGGCGGTTCCGACGGCGGTGCCTGGGGCGGCGGTACGAGCGGCGGCGGCCGCACGGGTGGCGCCGGTGACGGCGGCTCCAACAGCAGCGGGGGCGGCTCCGGGAGCTCGGGCGGTGGCAACCGCAACCCGATCGGGGGCCTGCTGGGCTGACGCCGTCCCACTCCGGTCCCACGCCCCCGCGGACAGCGGGGGCGTGGACATGTGCGGCAGCGCGGTGCGTTCCAAGCCGGGCTACGGCGCGCCGCATCGGGACGAGGTGACGCCTGGCCTTCGGGGCGCGTTGCGCGGGGATCGAGGGGTTTGGGGTGGCGCTCATGCGTCGTGGCTGGCGGGGAGATGCGGCGCCGGGATCTTCATCGGGCGGGCAACGAGCAGCCCGGACGCATCGGAACGGAGTTCGCCGCGAGCGTGGGGTCCGCGAGGGCAGCGGGAAGGCCCGCACCGGGCGAGGGCGACTTCTCGTCGAGGGCGGCTTCCAGGGGCCGCTTCGACCAGGGGCGGAGGCGGTGGGGCGGTCGCCGCCGGAACTCGCGACGGATCCGGGCCCGTCCCTCACGGGCGATCGCTCACGGCGCGGGACCGTCCCTCACGGTGCGGGGCGATCGCTCACGGCGCCGGGGTGGTGAGCTCCCTCGCCGCCTCGGTGAGGTCCTTCGCCGTGTCGATCGCCCGCCAGTACGCCCCCTGGGGCAACGGGAATCCGGCCAAGGCCCGCTCACGGGCAAGCTTCGGGAACGTGGTGCGCTCGTGGTCGCCGCGGTCGGGCAGTAGGCCCCGGAACGCCGCGGAGAAGACGTACACGCCCGCGTTGATGAGGTAGGGGGACGGCGGCGACTCGATGAAGTCGAGGACGTGGCCGAACTCGTCGGTCTCCACGGCACCCCACGGAATCCGCGGTCGAGCCAGTGCGAGGGTCGCGACGGCGTCGCGTTCCGCGTGGAACTCGGCCATCTCGCGCAGTGAGAAACGCGTCCAGATGTCGCCGTTGGTGGCGTACCAGGGCAGCTCCGGGTCGGGGAGGCTCGCCGCGGCGTACTTGAGGCCACCGCCCCGCCCCAGCGGCTCCGACTCGACGACGGTGGTGACCCGGAGCGGCAGATCGGCGGTCGCCAGCCAGTCCTGCAGCACCTCGGCGAGGTGGCCACAGGAAACCACGGCATCGGTCACGCCCTCGGCGGCCAGCCAGGCGAGCTGATGGCCGATGATCGGGGTCCCGGTTCCGGGGATCTCGACCATCGGCTTGGGGCGGTTGTCGGTGTACGGGCGCAGCCGCGAGCCCTGGCCGCCCGCCAGGACCACGGCCTGCGTCGGATGCATGTGCATACGGGCACGATAAGGGCAGCCCCGTGGGACCCCGCTGCCCGGTCGTCCTACGGTCCTGCGGGTCCGTGTGCGGCTGGATCAGCTGCCCTGAGCCTGCTGGGAGACGCCAGCGGCGAAGGAGGTGTCGCAAACGGGCCGGGAGTACGACTGGGCGCGCGTCGGGCCGTACCTGGCCACCGCGGCGCGGCCGAGGTCCCTCGCGATCGACATGCAGTGCTGGGCGAGCGAGGGGCGGGCCTCGACCTCGCGCTGGAGACGGGTGAGCGCGACGCCGGGGTCCTTCTGCTGCAGCTCGGTGAGCAGCTTCTCGCGCAGAACCTCGTGCGGTGCACGGGACTTCGCACGAACCGAAACGTTCTGCGAGGACGCGGTGAGGATCTGGGACTCGGAGGTGCGCCCTGCCCACGGGACACTGGTGACCGCGAGCGTTCCGGACAGCACCAGGACGACGGGCAGGACGAGAGCGAGGGATCGGCCGATTCGGCGGGCTGAGTGGGTCACGCAGGCGAGCGTAGCGTTCAGTAGTTATACGGCGACATTTGGTCACTCTCGCGGGGGATGGTTCGAGTGAACTTTTCGAATCGACCGTTGACAGCCATGGGTGAATTGCCCGATCTGCCGGGGTATTTATCCCGCGTGTCCGGAGGCCCCCGCGCAAACCTCAGATGCGAGGGGGCCGTTCTCGGGCGTCAGGCCTTCAGGGTCGCGGCGGGACTCAGTCGCTGAGCCGCTCGCCCGTCGAGGTCGAGAAGACGTGCGTCTCGCCCGGACGCGGCACCACGTGCACCTCGGCGCCCTTCTGGGGGACGTTGCGCCCGTTGACCCGGACCACCAGGTCCTTGAGCTCGCCACCGACGTGGGCACTGCCGTAGACGTAGCCGTCCGCACCCAGCTCCTCGACGACGTTGACCGTCACGGCCAGGCCGGCGGGTGCGTCCGTCGCGTCCTTCGAGAGCGAACGCGCCGAAGACCCGTCCAACTCCACCACGTCGAAGTGCTCGGGACGGACGCCGACGGTCACGGTCCTGTCGCCCCGGTCGGCGGCGGCGGACAACGCCTCGCGCGACACCGGCACGACGCTGTTCCCGAACTTCACGCCGCCGTCGGTGATCGGCACCTCGACCAGGTTCATGGCCGGGGAGCCGATGAAGCCGGCCACGAAGAGGTTCGCCGGGCGGTCGTACATGTTGCGCGGGGAGTCGACCTGCTGCAGCAGGCCGTCCTTCAGCACGGCGACCCGGTCGCCCATCGTCATGGCCTCGACCTGGTCGTGGGTCACGTACACCGTGGTGATGCCGAGGCGGCGCTGGAGGCTCGCGATCTGAGTGCGGGTCGACACGCGGAGCTTGGCGTCGAGGTTCGACAGCGGCTCGTCCATCAGGAAGACCTGCGGCTCGCGCACGATGGCGCGCCCCATGGCCACGCGCTGCCGCTGACCGCCGGAGAGCGCCTTCGGCTTGCGGTCCAGGTACTCGGTGAGGTCGAGGATCTTCGCGGCCTCCTCGACCTTCTGCCGGATGGTGGCCTTGTCGACGCCGGCGATCTTGAGCGCGAAGCCCATGTTCGCGGCGACGGTCATGTGGGGGTAGAGCGCGTAGTTCTGGAACACCATGGCGATGTCCCGGTCCTTCGGCGGGAGATGGGTGACGTCGCGGTCACCGATGCGGATGGCTCCGCCGTTGACGTCCTCGAGGCCCGCGAGCATGCGCAGGGAGGTGGACTTGCCGCAGCCGGAGGGGCCGACCAGAACGAGGAATTCGCCGTCCGCGATCTCGATGTCGAGCCCGTCGACCGCGGGCTTGGTGGAGCCCGGGTAGATCCGGGTCGCCTTGTCGAAAGTGACAGTGGCCATGGGTAAGGGGTCCCTTCTACCGGCAGGAACGTGCCGGACGATCCGAGTGGAAGGAAGACATGGGTCCGGCCCATGGAAATGGGCTTCGGGTGACGGTACCCCGGGATGTCCGTTCTGTCAGCAGTGGGGGCTGCGCGGACTCGGTCGCATCTCATGGTCGGGGCAAAGTGCGGCTGTGTAGAGTGGTGAGGCCTTCGCGCACCGCGATCACGTGCGCGGCGCCTCCTTAGCTCAGCTGGCCAGAGCAACGCACTTGTAATGCGTAGGTCGTCGGTTCGAATCCGACAGGGGGCTCTGTGGAAAGGCCCAGCTCCGCATCCCTGAGCTGGGCCTTTTCGTTCAACGGATACGACGGCGACGCCGGGCGGCCGCGTGGCGGGGCCGTCCTGTGGGCAGGGCGCCGGGCCGCCGCGCGTGGAGGTCATGTGCGTCCGGCGCTCCGGCGTACAGGGCTCGAAGCGGTGCAGGCGTGCTCCGCAGGCATGTGGGTCGGTGCAGTGTGCCGCCAGGCGAGGCGCTGGAGCTTCCAGTGCGGATGGAAGCTCTGCGTCCAGGTCCACGTCTTCCACCGCAGCCCCGAGTGCCTCATCCTGCCGGAATCCCATGCCGACACCGATCAGCACCGCATGAGGACGGGGTGCTTCGCCGCGGCGAGCGAGAACGCCTTGGCCTCCTCCGTCGTGAACTTCGCCTCGGTCCCGTCCATGGTCGGCGGGTCCACCAGCGTGGCGACGTTCTCCACGGTCATCCGGAGCCGGTGGGCGATCTTCAGAGCGAGGGACAGCACCCGGTGCACCTTCGCGGGACGGGATCCGGTGCAGCTTGAGGACGTGGGACGGGCCGTGCCCTCCGGGAGCGCGTCGGTCGGCGTACAGCCGCTCCAGGAGTTCGGGCGCGAGCCCGCCGAGGCGGTGTTCCCCGAGCCCGGGAACGATGCCGTTGCGAGCCTTGGACCAGTAGTCGTCCAGCGAGCGCGGCTTGAGCTTCAGGCTGGCGATCGTGGTGAGGCACCGTCGTCCACGCTTTCACCGTCGGCTTGGCGCGGGCAACGGAGCGCTCCTCGCCGCGTTGCTGCTCCAGCTCCTTGATCTTCGCCCGTCGTGGTGCGGACGTATCGCCAGCCCTCGCCGTGGGGTACGTCTCGAAGATCGGGTCCCGGATCGGGCTATTGCGGGCGCATGCGGTTCGTGCTGAGCCTCATCGAGCCTCGCTGCACCGCCGGTCAGGATCGACGGTGCAGCGAGGTGAAGCAGTACGGGCTGATCGCCCGCCAACCATAGGCAACGGATTCCGGTATGGCCCCGATGGGAATTCAGGTCAGGTAGTTCACCTGAATCTGATGCCCGTACCCGTTGCCGAACTCCGGTGACGCGCCGTCAAGGAAAACCACGCGTGCAAACGAGTAACCGGAATCGACGCTCATGTGATCCGGCCGGGTCCCGAGCGGGCCCGCGCCGAGCGCTCCCGGGCTGTCAGCCCAGGAGCCAGCCCAGTCCGAGCAGTCCACCGTGGTGGCCAGAAGCTCCCCAGACGCCACCCGCACTGCTCTGTGTCCGGGAGCTCATGGCCCCGCCAGGGCCCGCCATGGACTCGCCGGCGGAGTAGTAGCTCCCGCCGCCGACCGTCGTTCCGGTGGAAACGTAGCCGGTAGAAGCGCCACCCGGGCCCACACTCGTCATGCGCTGGTCGTACGAGTCGGCACTGGCCCCACCGGCCGTGAGCAGCACTACCGGAGCAACTACCGCAGCAACGGCCGCACCGCGCAGAAACATGCGCATAGGAAATTCTCCAATCCTCGTTCTGCCTCTGCGGGCCCGGTCCGGGCCCGCAATCGTGATTCGACGCCCGCGGCATCCCGGATTGGCAACTTTCCGAACCTCCGTAACTGTTCGAGACAAATGCGCAGACCCGAAGGGGCGAATCGAAAATTACTTCCACCTTTCTGGAGTAGCCGTCCGCATTACTTGGCCGCGACACGACCCACCGGGGACCGACGATCAGTGTGGCGACCCTCGTCGCGGTCCACTTCCGGTCCTCCGCGCTCAGGAGCGTGCCCCGGTCCTCGGTTGGAGAGGCGGCGACGCGTCGGTGTTCTGCCGGGTCTGCGGCGACGGTGGAGCGACATCCTGCGGGGGCGGGCCATATCCTGGACGGAGGTACCGGGCGGCGCCTCGCGAGGTGATCGAGATGCTCGACCTGTCCTCCGAGCTGTCGGACGTCCCCCCGCTCCGGGGGCGGGCACCCTGGGCCGACCACGAGTACGTCAAGGGGTGGGGCGTCTTCGGGCTCCCGTTCGACTCCGGCCATGTGCTCGCCCTGCGCGTCTTCCCGGAGAACTCCTTCGGGCCCTACCGCACCGTGTGGCACCGCGACCCGCTGGGCAACTGGACCATCCACGTCGACGGGGCGCGACTCGACACGGCCTGTCCCCGGTACTACGGCGCCGCGTGTGCCCGCACGGGTCCCGCGCGTATCGAGGTCACGTGGACGGGCCCCGCGTCGCTGCGCGTCACGATGGATGCTCCCCCGCTGGACTGGACCCTCACTGCCTCCTCGACCCCTCTCCTCGGGTTCCTCAACGGCATCGGTGCGGCGCTGCCGCTCGGGACATGGCGTTGCCGTTCGCTGGTGCGGGCGCGGGAGCTGGCCGCCCGCGCGCTGGGGATGGGCCGCCTGCAGATGACCGGGGTGATGCCGAGCGGGCACACCGGCACGCTCATGCCCCGGCGGATGTACTACGTCGACGCGTCAAGGGCCGTGCTCGACGGGGCCGACCTCGGCCGCCCGGTGCGGTTGCGGGAGAACCCGCGCATCGGAGACGTCCCGTTGCCCGCCCGAGGCGTCCTCGCCGTCGGCCAGGCCGTCTGGGAGATCCGGGACCGGGCCGAGTACGACCGCGTCCGTGCCGCTGCCGCGGGTCCCTTCTGACGTCGGGAGGAGCGGTGTGCGCCGGGCGACGACGCCGTTCCGGGGCCCTCGTCAGACGCGTCCGAACAATGCGGATGCGTGTCCGGAGCCGGCCCGGTAGCGTCCGTACGGACGTCTTCCGATGCGCGCGAGCCCCGGTTACTTCCTGACGACATCCCACCGGTGCCCATTTCTGATCTCGGGAGGCGTCTGCTTCCGTGTGCGCCGAGTGGCGCCTCGACCGCGTGTCGACGACCGCGTGACCCTCCCACCGCTACCCGCCAGGGGGACCTCTGCATGACCCAGTTCAACCGCCAGCGGGTCAAGGCCGAAGCCAGGAACGAGATCCAGGCCGAAATACCGGGCCTTACCGCAGGCGGAGCAACGTCCCCCCTTTCCACCCACGGGCGTTGGATCGTCACACCGTCACGAGCGGTACGGCCGAGGGTGGTTGTCCCGTCCCACGGCGGCGTACACCGGGGGACCGCCGGATACCGGCGGAGCCCGAAGTCCGAGCTCTTCCTGCTCGCCGCCGCCAACATGGTCGGACAGTCCACCTTCTACGAGGGCGCGCGTGACCGCGACGACCGCTACGCCCAGTTGATCCGCATGCTCGCGGTCGGCGACCCCGAGTGGACCCTGGGGCTGTTGCGCTGGCTCCGCACCGAAGCCAACATGCGGACGGCGTCGCTGGTGGGAGCGGCCGAGTTCGTCCGTGCCCGGTTGGACGCCCGGGCCGCCGGGTTCTCGCGGCAGGCCGTGGACGCTGTGCTGCAACGTGCCGACGAGCCGGGCCAGTTGCTGGCGTACTGGACCTCCCGGTACGGGCGGCGCCTGCCGCAGCCGGTCAAGCGCGGGATCGCGGACGCGGTGCGCCGGCTCTACACCGGCCGTGCGTTGGTGAAGTACGACACCGGGGCGCGGGGGTTCCGCTTCGGGGACGTCCTGGAGCTGACCCACCCGGCTCCGGCTCCCGACAGGCCGTGGCAGGGCGCGCTGTTCCGGTACGCGGTGGACCGCTGCCACCGCCGGGACAGGGCCGTACCGCCTGCGGGCGAGCCGCTGCTCACCGCCCACCGCACGCTGATGTCGGTTCCCGTCGGGGAGCGGTACGCACGGGTCACCGAACCGGGCGGCGCCGAGCGGCTGGCGGCGGCGGGGATGACCTGGGAGGTGTTGGCGGGCTGGCTGCAGGGCCCGCTGGACGCCGCGGTGTGGGAGGCCGTGATCCCGTCGATGGGAGTGATGGCGCTCGTCCGCAACCTGCGCAACTTCGACCGCGCGGGGGTCGGCGACCGGACGGCTGCCGACGTGGCGCGCCGGATATCCGATCCGGCCGGGGTGCAGCGCTCGCGGCAGTTTCCGTTCCGCTTCCTGGCCGCCCACCGCAACGTGTCGTCATCGCGGTGGGAGCAGCCACTGGAAGCGGCCCTCGGGCACTCGCTCGCGCACGTTCCGGCACTGCCCGGACGGACCCTGGTCCTGGTCGACCGGTCGGCCTCGATGTTCGACGCGGCCGGTGGGCACACCGAGCTCAACCGGGCGGACTCCGCGGCCGTCTTCGGTACCGCGCTGGCGATGCGCGCGGAGCGGGCCGACCTCGTCGAGTTCGGCACCGGCAGCCGGACCGTCGAGCTGGAGCCGGGCGGGACCGTCCTCGAGGCGCTGGGCCGGTTCCACGACCTCGGGGGCACCAACACCGCCGCGGCCGTGAGCCGGCACTACTGCGCACACGACAGGGTGGTCGTCGTCACCGACGAGCAGGCGTACCTGGCCCCCTACGTCGACACGTTCGCCGCCGTCCCCCGAAAAGTCCCCGTCTACACGTGGAACCTGGCCGGCTACGCCACGGGCCACGCGAGTACGGGTCCGCACCGTCACACGTTCGGCGGCCTCAGCGACGCGGCGTTCCGGCTGATCCCGCTCCTGGAATCGGGCCGAACGGCCGAGTGGCCCTGGGAGTGTGCCACGGACGCGCGGTGACCCCCGTTCGTCGTGGGGCCCGCGTCCCGGGCGCGCATCGCCCGGTGGACCGGGCGCGGGCCACGGCGTCTCCAGGTCGTCGTTGCGTTGTGACGGGCCCCACCATCCAAACCGTCCTCCCCGTGCGGCAGTAGCCGGTCGTCGGACCGGGCTCGCGTGGCTGGAACGGACCGTGCACGGTGCGCCGGCAGCTGCGGACGACGTCCCTGCCCCGACCGTCGTCCGGACCGCCGCGTGACGTCCGGTGTGATGTCCGGTGTGGTGTCCTCCTCACCTCATCGGCCGTCAGGGCATCCGTGCCGATACGCCTATCGGATGCACCGGCGGGCCGGGTCCACACCCGGCTTGTAGCGTCGAACCGCGAGCGCTCGCCACACCTGAATTCACCGGGGCCGCTCGTCGTCGAATCGTGCGGCGCGCTCGCGTCGGGACGGAAATGCCGCGGCGCCCGACAGCACGGACCGGGAGACGTAGAGAGGGGAGAGCATTGGCACTCACCAACGTGGCATCGAAGGCGGCTTGGGGATTGGTTCTCGCTGCGGTCTGCCTCTGGCCGGTGGTGCCCGTTCCCACGAAGACCGGTGCTGGTGACGGCGGGAGCACGAAGCTCATGTCGCAGCGGCTTGAAGGCGGGCCGGTCGAGTGCACGTCCGAGAGGCCCGAACTCGCCTATTCGCTCACCCGGGGCATTGCGAATTCGCTGGAGGAGCGTGCCAGTCGGGCTTCGGTGGTGCTGTACGACAGGGTCACGCACACCTACTGCACCTACGGCGCGGACCGGCACTACGACGCGGCGAGCACGGTCAAGCCGATAGTCCTGGGGGCGCTGCTCATGACGAGGGGCGCCCATCTGGCACAGAGGGAGCGTGACCTGGCCAGGAAGATGATCGTGAGTTCGGACAACGAGGCGACGTACGACCTGTGGGACACGGTGGGGCCCACGTCGATCCGGCGGTTCCTGGACCGCGCGGGGATGAAGGACACCACCCTGGACGAGTCGGGTCTCATGGGCCTCACGCAGGTGACGGCGAGGGACCAGGCACGGCTCCTCGAGCTGCTCACCGGTGACGACGACTCGGTCCTGGACGCCGAGGAGCGCTCCTACGTCCTGGGCCTCATGCACGACGTGCGGTCGGACCAGCGGTGGGGCACGCCGGCCGGGGCTCCGCTGGACGCCGCCGTCCAGGTCAAGAACGGCTGGCTCCAACGCTCCTCGACCGAGCTCATGAACCCTTGGGACCGCGGGGATTGGAAGGTCAACAGCATGGGGGCGTTCACCGGCCGCTCCTACGACTACGGCCTCGTGGTCCTCACGGAGAACAACCGGGTGCCTGAAGGGGCGTCGCCCGACGTCGGGTGGGACTACGGCATGGACACGATCGAAGAGGTGGCGAAGGTCGTCCACCGCGATCTGCACCCGGACCGGATGGCGCCCGTCTACCATCCGGCGCGCCCCCTCTGACGGCGTGACCCGGCGCCAGCCCGGCCGGACACCGTGCGGCACACCGGTTCCGGCCCGTGGTGCTTCCCTCAGTGCCGTCCGGAGATCCGGTCCGCGAGTGCGGCGATGCGGTCGGTGTCCGTCGTGGTGGCGGCGAGTTCGCGGTGGTCCGCGGACCGGTAGGCGGCATAGAGGGTGTGCACGCCGAACCAGCGCAGCGGTTCGGGCTCCCACTTGCGGACCTTGTGGTTGACCCACGGCAGGGAGGTGAGGTCGGTGGGTCCCGACTGGCCGGAGTCCTGCTGGACGAGGTCGCGCAGGGTGCGGGCGGCGAGGTTGGTGGTGGCGACCCCGGAGCCGACGTAGCCGCCGGCCCAGCCGAGGCCGGTGGAGCGGTCGAGGGTGACGGTGGCGCACCAGTCGCGGGGCACGCCGAGGACGCCGGACCAGGCGTGGTCGATCCCGGCCCCGGCGAGCTGCGGGAAGAAGCGGACGAGGAGCTCCCGGAGGGCCTCGACGGTGGCCTGCTGGGTGTGCCCGTCGTTGTCGGTGCGCGAGCCGTAGCGGTAGGGGATGCCGCGGCCGCCGATGGCGATGCGGTCGTCGGCGGTGCGCTGGGCGTACATGTACGCGTGGGCCATGTCGCCGAGGGTCTCGCGGCCTTCCCAGCCGATCTCGGTCCAGATGTCCTCGGGGAGGCGTTCCGTGACGATCATGGAGGAGTTCATCGGGAGCCAGGTGCGCTTCTGGCCCTTGAGCGTGGCGGTGAAACCCTCGGTGCAGCGCAGGACGTACGGGGCGCGGACGGTTCCGTAGGGGGTGACGGCGTGCTTGGGCCGGATCTCCGACACCGGGGTGGACTCGTGGATGGTGACGCCCAGTGCCTCGACGGTCGCTGCGAGCCCCTTGAGCAGCTTGACGGGGTGGAGCCGTGCGCCGTGCGGGGTCCAGCTCGAACCGACGGCCCCGGCGACGCGTATGCGGTCCGCGGTTTCGCGCGCGCCGTACAGCTCGCGGTCCTTCTCGCCGAAGGCGATCTCGGCGGCGTGGAGGTTCTTCAGACGGGCGAGCTGCGCCGGGGTGTAGGCGACCTGGAGGACGCCGCCCCGGTGGATGTCGGCGTCGATGTCCTCCTCCGCGGCGATGCGGACGACCTCGTCGACGGTGTCGTTCATGGCCTGCTGGAGGCGTACCGCGGCGTCATGGCCGTGAAGCCGTGCGTAGCGGTCCCGGCCGGCGATCCCGTTGTAGAGCCAGCCTCCGTTGCGTCCCGAGGCGCCGTACCCGCAGAACTTGGCTTCGAGGACGGTGATGTTGAGGAAGGGGACGGCCTTCTTCAGGTAGTACGCCGTCCACAGCCCGGTGTATCCGCCGCCGACGATGCAGACGTCGGCGGCTGCGTCGCCGGGCAGGGGTTCCCGGGGCGCCGGGATGCCGTCGTCCGCGTACCAGAAGGAGATGCCGCCGTTGATCGTGCTGCTCATGAGGCTGTTCGTACACCTGTGGTCATCGGCCTGTCCAGGGCGTTGGCGCAACGGGGGCGGTGGGCCCGGTGCAGCATCGGCATTACGGACGATCCGCCCGCGGTGCGGGCCGGAACGGGGGACCGTGCGCACGACCGTGGTCGGCGGACGCCCGGAACACCGGTGGCCACCGTGCCGCCGTCCCCCGTACGCCCGTCAGGGAACCAGGACGACCTTGCCCATCGTCGCCCGGGTCTCCAGGGCGCGGTGGGCGGCCTCGGCCTCGGCGAGGGAGAAGCGCTGGACGGCAGGTCGGAGGCGACCGGCGGCGGCTTCCGCGAGGGCCCGGACCTCCAGGGTGCGCATACCGCCGGCCTTCGCGAGCATGACGGGACCGAGGACCCGCACGGACGTGATGCCGCGGGAGGCGAGTTCCTCCTCGGTGAAGGCGGGTGCGGAGTCGCCGCCCATACCCTCGCCAGACGAGCCGAAGACGAGGTGCTGGCCGCCCTTGCCGAGGAGGGCGAGGGCGGAGCGGGCGAACTCTCCGCCGACCGAGTCGAACAGGACGGTGGCCCGGCGGTCGCCGAGGTGGGCGCGGATGCGGTCCGGCCAGTCGGGAAGGGTGTAGTCGACCGCCAGGTCGGCGCCGTTCTCCCGGACGCGGGCGACCTTCGCGGGGCCGCCTGCGAGGCCGATGACGGTGGCGCCCTTGTCCTTGGCGTACTGGACGAGCAAGGTGCCGATGCCGCCGGCAGCGGCGGGCACCAGGGCCACCGACTCGGGCCCGAGGTCGGTGAACTGCAGGATCCCCATGGTGGTGCGGCCGGTTCCGATCATGGCGACGGCCTCGGCCTCGTCGAGCGCCCCGTCGATCTCGTGGAGTCCGTCGGCGTCGGCGACGGCGAGTTCGGCGTAGCCGCCGGGGGCCGTTCCGAGGTGGACGACGACGCGTTTGCCGAGCCACCGTCCGGCGGTGCCTTCGCCGAGCCGGTCGACGGTGCCGGCGACTTCGCGGCCGGGGACGGTGGGGAGCTGGGCGGGGGCGGGGAACGGCCCGGGCAGGCCTTCGCGCAGGGCGGTGTCGAGGAGGTGCACGCCTGCCGCGGCGACGGCGATCCGCACCTGGCCGGGGCCGGGCACGGGGTCGTCGACCCTTTCGTAGCTGAGGTTCTCCGCGGGACCGAAGCGGTGCAGGCGGATGGCGTGCATGGTGGGCTCCTTCGCGTCGGGGTCGCCCCCACTCTTCAACCTCAAGCGCACTTGGGGTCAAGCTTGAGGGCCCGGACGGCGAGCGTCGCCGCCTCGAGGGCGCTCGTGAAGGACACCTCCGACAGCACGCCCGGCGCCGCGACCTGGTCGCCCGCCAGGTAGACGCCGTTGCCGCGGTCGATGCGGGGCCGGTCGCGCCAGGTGGTGCCGGGTCGGTCCACCGCTCCCGTGCGCCCGTTGGAGAGGGAGTCGCGCCGCCAGGTGGTCCGCTCGCGCCACCCCGGGAAGCCCAGGTCGAGAAGGTGTTCCGCCCGGGCGGTTCCCTCGGCCCTGGACTGCGCCGGGGACAGGGGGAAGTGGCCCTGGAGGAGCTGTTCTCCAGCGGGGGCGAGCGTCGGATCCTGCGCCGTGAAGCGTTCGATCCGGCCGGGCGCGTCGAGGTCGGATACGGCGAAGGCGTCTCCCCTGCGGGTGCGCAGGGCCAGGTCGAACAGGGCGGTGCGCCCGCACTCCGCGTGCAGGGTGAGGTCGTCGAGCAGGCGGCGGGCGCTGCTCAGCGAGGTGGCGACGATGACCGGGCCGTCCTCGGGAAGGGTGTCGACGCGTGCGCCGGTCTCGATGCGTACGCCGAGGTCCCAGGCGCGTGCGACCATCCGCTCGATCATGGCGCCCCAGCCGCCGCGTACGTGGTGGACCTCGGGAGGGAACGCGGCGGCGCGGCGCAGCCGCTGGTGGACGAAGGCGGCCGAGAGCGAGCCGGGATCGTGGTGGAAGAGCGCGACGGCTGAGTAGTGGGCAGCGGCGCGTGCGCCGGTCTCGCCCACGTGGCCGGCAGCCCAGGTGAGGAAGTCGGTGTCGACCGGTGCGTCGGCGGGCTTGCGGGACAACAGCCGGAGCAGTGCCAGCGGCGGGGTGCGGCGCAGGACGCCGCCGCGGTGGAAGCGCAGCCGGGCCGCTTCGTGGGGCGGGAACGGGGCGAGCGGACCGATGAGGTCGCGCTGGGTCAGCCACGTCCAGTGGGGACCGCTGCTGTAGAGCGCGTGCGGGCCCTGGTTGGTGCGGTACGGGCCGTTCGCGGTGCGGGCGTTGCCGCCGGGGGTGAGGCGGGACTCGAAGACGGTCACCCGGCTGCCGCACTCGGCGGCGGTGATGGCCGCGGTGAGACCGGCGATGCCGGCGCCGATGACGCTGATGCGGGGCTGGATCGACACTGCGTACTCCGGTTCGGCTCGGTGGTTCCGGGCGCTGCGTGCGCCGCCAGGAACGAGACGCGGCGGACCGGGCGTTTGTGACAGGCACGCCGGGTGCGCTGTCAGTGGTGTGCGTCACGATGGGGCCATGGTGCACAGAGCAGGGAAAGCAGGGAAAGCGGGGAAGAAGGCGGGGCCGCAGGCGGCGAGGCGCCCGGAGGTGCGGCTGCCGGACCTGAGCCCGTACGGGGGCGGGCTGGAGCCCGACGGGGATTACGACGGGCTGGAGCTGGCCGGGCTGGATCTGAAGGGCGGGGACGGTCCGGGGGCACGGTTCATGGACTGTGCGCTGCGGGACTGCCTGCTGGACGAGGCGTCACTGGTGAATGCGCGGTTCATCGACTCCGTCCTGTCCGGGGTGCGGGGCGTGGGCACGGATCTGGCGGGGGCGTCGCTGCGGGACGTGGAAGTGGTGGACGCGCGCATGGGCGGTGTCCAATTGCACGGGGCGGTGCTGGAGCGGGTCCTGGTCAGTGGCGGGAAGATCGACTATCTGAATCTGCGCACGGCCCGACTGACCGACGTGGTTTTCGAGGGGTGCGTGCTGTCCGAGCCGGACTTCGGGGGCGCCGAGTTGGTGCGGGTGGAGTTCCGGGACTGCGTGCTGCGCGGTGCGGACTTCACCGGTGCGCGGATGCAGGACGTCGATCTGCGGCGGGTGACCGAGCTGGAGATCGTGCGGGGGGTGGAGCGGCTGTCGGGTGCGGTGATCACCACCGCGCAACTACTGGATCTGGCACCGGCCTTCGCGGCGCAGTTCGGTGTGCGCGTGGAGGGCTGAAGCAGCCCGGGCGGGCCGGTGGATCAGGGGATGCGCGGGAAGCGGGACTGCAGGTCCCAGACGGCGGGGTTGTCGGCGAGCCCGTCGTGCATGTCGGTGAGGTCGGCGATCACGTCGTGCAGGAAGTCGCGTGCCTCACGGCGCAGTTCGGCATGGTTGAAGGTGAGCGGGGGCTCGTCCCCCGGCATCCAGTCCGCCTCGACGTCGACCCAGCCGAAACGCCGCGCGAAGAGCATGCGGTCGGTGGACTCGGTGAAGTCGATCTCGGCGTACTGGGGCTCGGCGGCCCGGCTGCCGCGTGGGTCGCGATCGAGCTGCTCGACGATGTCGCAGAGCGCCCACGCGAAGTCGAGCACCGGCACCCATCCCCAGGCTGTGGACAACTCGCGGTCCGCCTTGGCGTCCGCGAGGTACACGTCACCGCAGAACAGGTCGTGGCGCAGGGCCCGCACGTCCGCGCGCCGGTAGTCGGTCTGCGGAGGGTCGGGGAAACGGCGGGAGAGGGAGTAGCCGATGTCGAGCACGGGTCGATGGTGTCATGCGCGGTCGTCGTGTTCGGTGCCGGTGCCGGCACCGGAGCCCGTGCGGGTGTGCGGTCGCGCGGCCGGCGCCGTCAGGGTGGCCGGCCTCCCCGCGGCGGTGGCCGAGTCGCTTCGCCCCGGGCTGTCGACGTCTTCCGTCGCGCGGCGGAGGGGAGCCTCCGGCCCCGCTGCACGCGCCTTCCCACGGGCGCCCGTGGGAAGGCGGTGGTGGCGCGGATGGGCCCTGCGGTCGTCCGCTCCGGCGGGCTTCCCCGGTTCCAGGACGTCGAACGGGGTCCGGGCGCGGGTGGCGCGAGTCGCCGCGGACGGGAGCGGATCAGGTCTGCCCGGCGGCCGTCCTGCGCCGTGCCAGGACCACCAGGACCTGCTCGCACCAACGGACGTTCTCCTCTTCGAACGCCCGGCCGCGCATGAGGGTCAGATAGGGCCCGAGGCGATCCGACGCGCGCAGGAACTCCTCTTCGCTCCGGCCCGCGAGGAGCCGGTCGCGCACCCGCTCGTACCGGGCGAGCTTGGCGCGCGCCCACTCACGTCGCTCTTCGACGAGCGCGTACACCTCGTCGGGGTCACCATCGTCGCTGGCCTGGATCTTGATCAGGAGTTCGTCCCGGATGGCCGTGGGCCGCGGCGGGGCGGCGGTGAAGGCGCGGAGCTCCTCGCGCCCCGCCTCGGTGAGGGTGAACATCCGCTTGTTGGGACGGCGTTCCTGCTGCACCACGCGGGCGCTGATCAGGCCGTCCTGCGCCAGCCGCTCGAGCTCGCGGTACAGCTGTTGTGGCGTCGCGGCCCAGAAGTCGGCCACGGCCACGTCGAAGTGCTTGGCGAGGTCGTAACCCGAGGCCTCGCCCTCCAGGAGGGCGGCGAGGGCGGCGTACTTGAGGGACACCTGGACACGTTAACACCAAAGTGATTACTCTCACTCACACTTATTCAACAAAGTGACTATGGAGGTTGCCGTGCACCCCTTCCGCAAGGCCGTCGAGGCCGGCGACTTCGACGCCGTCCCCGCGCTGCTCGCCGAGGACGTCGTGTTCACCAGCCCCGTCGTCTTCCGGCCGTACCACGGCAAGGCGCTCACCGCCGCCATCCTGCGCGCTGCCTCCCGGGTGTTCGAGGACTTCCGCTACGTACGCGAGATCACCGGTACCGACGGACGCGACCACGCGCTGGTCTTCAGCGCACGGGTCGGTGATCTGGAGGTCAACGGCTGCGACTTCCTGCACACCGACGAGAACGGACTGATCGACGACTTCACGGTCATGGTCCGTCCGCTGTCGGCCGCCCAGGCGCTCTCGCAAGCCATGGGGGCCCAGTTCGAGCGCATCCGGCAGGAGGTTGCGGCGGAGGGGTGAGGCCTCGCGCCTCGTGCCCCGGGCCCGTCGCTTGCGCCCGGCGCACGGCGGTAGCGGGCGTTCCGTGCCTAGGATCGTTGCGTGGACCCGCGATCCCTGTTGCGCACTCTGGCGCCCGCCGTCGTCCTGATCGTCCTCACCGGCTCGGCCTGCACGGATGGCGACGGTCCCGGCGTCCACGGCACCCCAGGGGCTGCGGGGCTGCGTGACCCCTACTTCCCCAAGCTCGGCAACGGTGGGTACGACGTCACGCACTACGACCTCGTGCTCCGCTACGACCCGAAGGCGGGCACCCTCGCCGGGGCCGCCACCATCACCGCCCGGGCCACCCAGGACCTCAGCGCCTTCAACCTCGACCTCCACGGGCTGACCGTCGAGGGCGTGACCGTCGACGGCACCCCTGCGGCCGCCAACCGGGCGGGCAACGAGCTGACGATCCGGCCGCGCCGGGACCTCGACGAGGGCAGCACGTTCCGGACCGTCGTCCGCTACGCCGGTACCCCGCAAGCCATCACGGACCCGGACGGCTCCCGGGAGGGCTGGCTGAGGACCGCGGACGGTGCGGTCGCCCTCGGAGAGCCCGCGGGGTCCATGGCGTGGTTCCCCGGCAACCACCACCCCAGCGACAAGGCGACCTACGACATCACCGTGACCGTCCCCGAGGGAGTCGCGGCCGTCTCCAACGGCGAGCTGCGGTCGCAGCGGCCCGCGGCCGACGGCGGCACCATCTACGCCTGGCACTCCGGCGAGCCGATGGCGAGCTACCTGGCGACCCTCGCCGTCGGCCCGTTCGACATCAGGACCTCCCGTCCCGCACGGGCCGGGGTGCCCGTCATCACCGCCGTGGACAAGAGCCTCGTCGACGCGAGCGAAGAACTCCGGGCACGCATTCCCGAGGTGCAGGCGTGGGCCCAGCGGACGTTCGGCCCGTACCCGTTCTCCTCCACCGGGGCGGTCGTCACCCGCGACCCGTTCGCGTCGGCAGAAGGGGCCTACGCGCTGGAGACGCAGACCCGCCCGTTCTTCCCGGAGGGCGATTTCGAGGAGACGACCCTGGTCCACGAGCTCGCCCACCAGTGGTACGGCAACTCCGTCTCGCCGAAGACCTGGGGGGACATGTGGCTCAACGAGGGTTTCGCGACCTACGCGGAGTGGCTCTACGACGCGGAGTTCGAAGGGAAGCCGGTGCAGCAGAGCTTCGACGACGCCTTCGAGGACGAGGGCGCCTGGGCCTTCCCGCCCGCCGAGCCCCCGGTCGAGGACCTGTCGGGCGCCCCCGTGTACCTGCGGGGGGCGATGGTCCTCCACGAGGTGCGCCGAGCGGTGGGCGACGAGACCTTCTTCGCACTCCTGAAGGAGTGGCCCCAGAGCCACCGCCACGGCAACGCGTCCACCGAGGACTTCACCGCGTTCGTCGAGGAGAGGTCGGGCAAGGACCTCACGGAGCTGTGGGACGCCTGGTTGTACGGCGACGGCCGGCCGGAGGGGGTCTGACCTCTCCTCGCCGCACGGAACGTTTCTCGACGCAATCCGGCGTGCGTGCCGAGGGCCCCGGCCAGGACGGTGGCCGGGGCCCTCGGACGATGCGGAGGCGTACGCCGTCAGACGTTCACGCCGAAGTCCTGCGCGATGCCCACCAGGCCCGAGGCGTAACCCTGGCCGACCGCACGGAACTTCCACTCCGCGCCGTTGCGGTACAGCTCACCGAAGACCATGGCGGTCTCGGTGGCGGCGTCCTCGCTCAGGTCGTAGCGGGCGATCTCGGATCCGCCAGCCTGGTTGACGATGCGGATGTAGGCGTTGCGCACCTGGCCGAAGTTCTGGCCACGGGACTGCGCGTCGTAGATGGAGACCGGGAAGACGATCTTCTCGACGTCACCGGGCAGGCCCTGCAGGTTGACGTTGATCTGCTCGTCGTCGCCGCCGCCTTCGCCCGTGCGGTTGTCGCCCGTGTGGACGATGGTCTGGTCCGGCGTGGACTTGTTGTTGAAGAAGACGAAGTGGCCGTCGGAGACGACCGTGCCGCCGGCGTTGACCGCGATCGCGGAGGCGTCGAGGTCGAAGTCGGTGCCGGTGGTGGTACGGACGTCCCAGCCGAGGCCCACCGTGACGGCGGTCAGGCCCGGTGCCTCCTTGGTGAGCGAGACGTTGCCGCCCTTGGACAGGCTTACAGCCATGGGGAGGTCCCTTTCCTCGTCGAGTGCAGTGCGGTCTGGCTTCGTGCGTCCCCGAAGCTACCGTCACCCTCCATAACGCGGGCGGGGGGCGACGGGTTCCACGCGTCTTTACTCTCTTTACCGAACCGCTCGCCCCTCACGCGGGGGTGGGACGGTGGGGAAAAGGAGATGACGCGGCCCGGTCACGGGCGGGACCATGGGAGGCATGTCCGGGCCCTACGTCATCCGCGGCTCCGTCTCCCTCCCGGAGGCCGAGCTCATGTGGCGTTTCTCGCGGTCGTCGGGACCGGGCGGCCAGCACGTCAACACCAGTGACTCGCAGGTGGACCTCCGCTTCGACCTCGCGGCGACACAGGCGTTGCCTCCGGTGTGGAAGCAGCGCGCCCTGGATCGCCTCGCGTCCCGGTTGACCGACGGCGTCATCACCGTGCGGGCCTCCGAGCACCGGTCCCAGTGGCGCAACCGCGAGGCCGCGGCGGTCCGTTTGGCGGCGTTGCTCGCCGAGGCCACGGCCCCGCCGCCGCGTCCGCGCCGCCCCACGAAGATTCCGCGCGGTATCAACGAGCGCCGTCTGCGCGAGAAGAAGATGCGCGCGGAGCGCAAGCGCGGTCGCAGCGGCCGCGACTGGTGACCCGCGGCGGGCGCGGACGGGGGGCACGGGCCGGGGCCCCTGCCCCGGAGCCGTCCCGCCGGCCGGGACGCCCGCTCCCGCAACCGGGCTTCCCGTGGTGTCAGCCCAAGTGGCGGTAGCGGCCCCGGAAGTAGGTCAGCGGGCCGGCGTCCCCGCCCGGCAGGCCCACCTTCAGGACGCGGCCGACGACCAGAGTGTGGTCGCCCGCCTCGACGCGCTGTTCGGTACGGCACTCCATGACCGCGAGTGCCCCTCCGATCAGCGGCGCGCCGCAGATCTCTCCGCGGGTGTACGGGACGTCCTCGAACAGGAGCCGGTCGCTGATGCGGCCCTTCATCGCGAAGCGGCCGGCGACGTGCCGCTGGCTCTCGGAGAGCAGGGAGGCGCCCCACACCGGCTGCTCGGCCAGCAGGTCGTCCATCCGCGAGCCGTTGCGCAGGCTCACCAGGACGAGCGGCGGGTCCAGGGAGACCGAGAGGAATGCGGTGGCGGTCATGCCGACGTCCTCGCCGCGCGGCCCGTCCTCGCTCAAGGGCGGCTCGTGCGCGGTCACCAGCACCACGCCCGCAGCGAGCCGGGACATCGCGGCGCGGAAGTCGTCGTTGCTCACCCCCTCAGCATGGGGGATGGTCTCGGTGGGCGGGGTGGGGGTCGTCGACAGCACGACGGGAACGCTAATCTCGTGCCCGCTCCGCCCGCATCGGGCCAGGGGACCAGCTCGGTCCTAGGACCCGGGACCCGGTAGCCCCGTTGCCCGTCCGTCCCCCGTCCCCCGCCCCCCCGCCTGATATAAATTCGCGCGATTCGCGTTCAAGAAGCACCGGAAGGCGTCTACGGCCCGCGGAGCCCCGTTCCTCATCTGTTGTGACTTGAGTCACAGAGCGCACTATTTGTTGACCCTGTGTACCGGGTGGACAGCTCGCTGTGATTCAGTGGCGGGGACACTGCACCGAGAGGTGCTCCCACAGAGCCGATGAGGAACCTGGAGTCAGCTGTTCGAGGTCTCGGGGAGAGCGAGCAATGGAGACCGAGTCGGAGCCGTACGTCCGTCTTGCGACCCTGCGGCAGCTGCATCAGGTCGTAGCCGACCTCAACACGGCCCGCAGCCTGGCGGACACGCTGCAGACCGTCGCCAACGGCATCGTCGCCGGGCTCGGCTACGAGCTGGCGTGCGTCAACCTCGTACGCCCCGACGGGGACCTCGTCGTCGCCGCCTTCGCCGGTAACAGTGCGGCGGAAGCCCTGATCACGGGCCGGGTCGGCTCCCGCCCCTCGTGGGAACGACGCCTCACCATGGGCGAGGCCTGGGGTGAGCTGCGCTTCATACCCCACACCGAGGGCTGGGTGCTCCTGGAGGACGATGTCCCGCAGTGGTACACGGAGGGGCCCGAGCCCCGGTTCGAGGACGAATGGCACCCCCAGGACCGCCTCTACGCCCCCATGTACACCTCGGGCGGCGGGCGGGAACTCCTCGGTGTCATATCGGTCGACAAGCCGCGCAACGGCCGTCGCCCCGGCGCCTGGGGCCAGGAAGCGCTGCAGATGTACGCCTCCCAGTCCGCGATTGCGATAAGCAACGCCCGGCTCCGAGCAAACATGCAACGTGCCCTCGTCCGCCTGGAGCGCGAGCAGCAGGCGCTGCGGGCCAGTGAAGAGTCGTTCCGGCAGGCCTTCGAGTACGCTCCGAGCGGCATGGCCATCGCCGAGATGGGCGGCGACCAGCACGGCCGGCTGTTGCGCACCAATGACGCCCTGTGCCGGCTGCTCGGTCGGCCCGCCGCCGCGATGCGCCGCTACTCCTTCGCCGACCTCGTCCACCCCGAGGACATCGGCACCCTGCTCCGCACGTCCGCCGAGGGCGGCCGGGCGGAGCTGCGGCTGGGCCGAAGGGACGGCACGTACGTGTGGGTCTCGCTGCGGAACTCCGTCGTCGCGGACACTGCCGACGGGCCCCGGTTCCTGCTCACCCACGTCGAGGACATAGAGGAGCGCAAGCGCCACGAGTTGCAGCTCGCCCACCGGGCCAGCCACGACTCGCTGACCGGCCTGCCCAACAGCGCGGAGCTGAGGGCGCGGTTGAGCGCCCGGCTCTGCGAGCGCCCCCAGGGGTCGCGCCAGAGCGCGCCCGGGACGCTGGAGTACCAGCGCACGTACGAGGAGGGGAACGGCTACCCGCCCGGGTACGAAGGCACTGGTACCGACGAGCCCGGTTTCCGCACCGACGGCTTCGACTTCGACGCCCCGGCCGCCGCCGGCGCGTACGACCATCACGTGCACGCCGTCGCCCCGGCCACGGACGGAGACGTCGACGACGGCACCAAGGGCCTCGCCGTGCTCTTCTGCGACCTCGACGGCTTCAAGTCGATCAACGACCGTTTCGGTCACAACACGGGCGACGCCGTACTCATCGAGGTCGCCCGCAGGCTCACCACCGGCGTACGGGACGGGGACACCGTCGCGCGGCTCGGAGGTGACGAATTCGTCGTCCTCGCGGACGGCCTCGGTGCGGCGGACGCCGCCGACCTGGCCGTACGCCTGCGGAACGCGATCATTCCGCCGATCCGGGTGGACGGCAGGACGGTCCGCGTCGGGGCGAGCTTCGGCATCGGCTGGGCCGTCTGCGGAATGTCCGTGGAAGAGGTGCTGCAATCCGCCGACCAGCGGATGTACGTCGAGAAGCGGTCCCGGGCGAAGGTCCACCGGCGGGCTGGCTGACATGTACCCGGGAACCGGAGCCGGGGTGATCACCGTCCTTGGGATTGTTCAGACGGGGTAGGCTCGGCCGGTCGGCGACGGCTGGCGAGCATGGATAGGAGTGACCCAGGGATGACGGCCGGGAACAACGGCGCGAGCACGCCCGAGGACGACGATCCGTTCGGCTACCTGTACGCGGACGGACAGCAGTCGGGCGCCACACCTCCCGGGCAGGGCGGCTACGGCTACCCGGGTCCGGCCGCCCAGCCCGGTGTGCCCAGAACCTCTTACAACCAGGTCAGGACGGTCGGACAGCGCACGTACGGGCAGCCCCAGGCCGCGCAGCAGCAGTACGGACAGGTCCCGCACCAGCAGCAGTACGGCCAGCCGAACCCGCAGTACGCGGCACCGGAAACCTACCCCGGTGGTGCTCCCACCAGCCAGGTGCCGACGGGCCAGGGCGGCGGCCGCGGTCACGGCCCCAACACCAAGGGCCTCCTCATCGGGGCGATCGCCGTGGTCGCGGTCGTCGTCGTCGGCATCGGTGCGGCCTTGGTGACCAGCGGCGACGACGAGAAGGACAGCCCGCAGGCGGGCCAGCGGAGCAGCGCCCCCGCGGACCAGGCGAAGCCCAGCGACGAGGCGTCCAAGGACGCCGGCGACAAGCCCGCGGCCGAGCTGCCCCAGCAGGACGCCGCGACGCTCAAGCTCGGCCCGCCGGCCCAGCTGGCACGGGACATCAAGGGCGCGAAGGGTGCGGACGGCGCCTACGTGACCGGCTTCAACTCCGTCGGCGCTTCCGTGACCTGGAAGGCCAAGGTCGAGCAGGCGGGCGACTACCGGTTGTACGTCCGGTACGCCATCCCGGCCAAGGACGCCAACGCGACGCTCACGGTCAACGGCAAGGCGAACAGCAATCCCATCGGGCTGAAGAACTTCATCCACTCGTCGGACCCGGACATGGAGAAGAACTGGCAGACCACCTGGGCGCCGGTCAGCCTGCAGGAGGGCGAGAACGAGATCAAGCTCTCCTGCGAGGAGGGCAACCAGTGCGACGCCATCCTCGACTACCTCGAGGTCAAGCGCGCCTGACGGCACGACCGCACGACCCGCGCCCCCGGGGGACCCCAGGGCGCGGGTCGTCTTGCATGCGGAGACGGACGCCGGCTCCCGGGGCGGTCAAGGGGCCGGCCGCCGCGCCGAGCGGAACGCGGGGCTCACGCCGCAGGCGTGTCCTCCGTCACGGTGACGCGGGGGAGCAACTGCTCGTACGACGCCCGATCGATGTCGCCGGCGGCCGGGGCGAGGACCGTCGCCGTCGCCAGGGCGACCGCGCGGGACAGGCGTTCCGGCCAGGGAAGGGCTTCGACCAGGCCGGACAGGACGCCCGCGACGGCCGAGTCGCCGGCGCCCGTCGGATTGCCGCGGACCTTGTCCGGGGGAGTGGCCCGCCAGGTGCCGTCGGGGGTGGCGGCGAGGATGCCGTCGGCACCGAGCGAGGAGACCACGGTTCGGGCGCCGCGCCGGCGGGCGTCGCGGGTGGCGCGCAGCGGTTCGCGGGAGCCGGTGAGCTGGGCGAGCTCGGTCGCGTTGGGCTTGACCAGGTCGGGGCGGGCGGCGATGCCGCGACGGAGGGGTTCGCCGCTGGTGTCCAGCAGGGCGGGGACGCCCGCGGCCCTGGCGCGTCTGATCAGCTCCGCGTAGGCGCCGACGTGGATCCCGGGCGGGAGGCTGCCGCAGAGGGCGACGGCGTCCGCCTCGTGCAGCAGGGCCTCGTACGTGCCGAGGAAGGCGGCCCATTCGTCCGGAGCGACGTGCGGGCCCGGCTCGTTGAACTGGGTGGTGTCTCCGGTCGCCGCGTCGACCACGGCGATGGTGCGGCGGGTGTTCGCGGAGACGGGGACGAGCGCGTCCCGCACGGGCAGCCCGGCCAGCATCGAGCGCACGACCTCGCCCGTGGTCCCGCCCGCGAAACCGGTCACGACGGCTTCGTGCCCCAGTGTGGAGAGCACCCTCGCCACGTTCAGGCCCTTGCCGCCGGGGCGTTCGATGACCTCGGTCACGCGGTGGGAGGTGTGCGGGACGAGTGCGGGGACCCGGTAGGTCAGGTCGAGGGCGGTGTTCAGCGTGACCGTCAGGATCACTCCTGGCACCCCCGGAACTGCGCTTGCCATCGTTCGGACGGGTCCTGATCATGCCAAAAAGAAGGCGGTTGGCCCAGACCCCCGTCGGCCAACCGCCGCGAACCACCTGGGTGCCCTACGGTTCGACCACCCAGGCGCCCTTGCGCATCACGCCTCTCAGCCCGAACTCTCCGTCGAGCACTACCAGATCGGCGTCCTTGCCCTCCTCCAGCGAGCCGACCCTGTCGTACACGCCGAGCAGCCGTGCCGGATTGGCGGAGATGGCCCGGACGACGTCCTCGACGGGCAGCCGGTCCACTGCGGCCGCCCGCCGGAACGCGGTGTCCAGGGTGAGGGTGGAACCGGCGATGGAACCGCCCTGCGCCAACCGGGCGACCCCGTCCTTGACCTCGACCTCCAGCGGCCCGAGGTGGTAGATCCCGTCGCCGAAGCCCGCCGCGTCCATGGCGTCGGTGATGAAGGCGACCCGGTCCGCCCCGGCACGGTGGAAGGCCAGCTCCAGCGCTGCCGGGTGCAGATGGGTGCCGTCGTTGATCAGCTCGACGGTGACCCGTTCGTCCTCCAGCAGCGCGGCGATCGGGCCGGGGGCCCGGTGGCCGAGGGCGGGCATGGCGTTGAAGAGGTGGGTGGCGACGGTGGCACCGGCGTCGATGGCCTCGACGGTCTGCTCGTAGGTGGCGTCGGTGTGACCGATGGCGGCGATCACGCCGCGCTCGGTGAGGAGTCGTACGGAGTCGATGCCGCCGGGCAGTTCGGTGGCGAGGGTGACCATCTTCGCCGTGCCGCGGGCGGCGTCGACCAGCTTGCGCACCTCCGAGGGGTCGGGGTGGAGCAGCAGCCCCTCGCTGTGGGCGCCCTTGCGGCAGGGGGAGATGAACGGGCCTTCGAAGTGGATCCCGGCAAGGTCGCCCTGTTCGACCAGTTCGGAGAGGAAGCCGGCGCGGTGGGTGAGGAAGTCCATGTCGCCGGTGACCGTGGAGGCCACGAGCGTGGTCGTGCCGTGCTCGTGGTGGGTGCGTACGCCCGTGAGCACCTCCTCGGCGGTCCCCGAGGTGAAGGAGGCCCCGCCGCCGCCGTGGTTGTGCATGTCCACGAAGCCGGGGACGATCCAGTGGCCGGTCAGGTCGACTGCGGGGGCGTCGGCCGGGGCGTGCCCGGCGATCCGGGTCCCTTCGACGATCACCCGTCCGTTCTCGGCGATCCCGGTGGGCAGCACCACCCTTGCGCCCGTGAGAACCATGCGGTCGGCCATCAGGCGGTTACCTCCGTGTCGGCTGGTGCGGGCGAGTCGGTCGGTGCTGATGCGTTGAGCGGGTGGGTTGCGGATGGTCCTGACCGGTCTCCGTCGAGCAGGTCCCAGGCCAGTAGCCCGGCGCCCAGGCAACCCGCGGTGTCGCCGAGGGCCGCCGGGACGATGGCGGGCGGTCTCTGGAAGGTCACGCGTGCTTCCACCGCGGCCCTCAGCGGTGTGAACAAGGTTTCCCCCGCCTCGGCGAGACCGCCACCGATGATCAGCGTGCGCGGGTCCAGCAGGGTGAGCGCGGTGACGAGCCCGTCGGCGAGCGCGTCAACGGCGTCCTGCCAGACCCGTGCGGCGGCTGCGTCGCCGGAGGCGACGGCTTCGGCGCAGTCCGCGGCGTCCGCGTCCGCGTTTCCGCTCGCCCGTGCCCAGGCTCGGGAGACGGCGGACGCGGAGGCGAGGGTCTCCAGACAGCCGCGCTGTCCGCAGCCGCACGCGGGGCCGGCGGGACGCACCACGATGTGGCCGATCTCGCCGGCGCAGCCGTGCGCACCGGCTTCGATGGTGCCGTCGATGCCGATGGCTCCCGCGATCCCGGTGCCGAGCGGCACGAACAGGAACCGGTCGGCACCGCGGCCCGCGCCGAGGCGGCCCTCGGCGAGGCCGCCGGTGCGGACGTCGTGGCCGAGGGCGACGGGTACGTCGCCCAGGGGTGCCCCGAGCAGTGCGCGCAGTGGGACGTCGCGCCAGCCGAGGTTGGCCGCGTACACCGCGGTTCCGGTCTTCTCGTCGACGATGCCCGGAACGGCCACGCCGGCGGCCGCGGCACTCTCGCCGTACCGCTGTTCGCCGTACGCGCGGAGCTCGGCGGCGAAACCGACGATGGTGTCGACGACGGCCCGCGGGCCGCGCTCCCGCCCGGTCGCGCGGCGGGCTTCGTGCAGCAGTGCGCCGTCCGCTCCGATCAGAGCGGCTTTCATCCCGGTGCCGCCCACATCGAGGGCGATGACGTGTCTCACGCGTACAGTCTCGCGCCTGGACCCGAAGAGGTCTAGTCCACTACTCCGGATTGTTGTGCGTGCATACAAAGCATGTGACCGGTCTCGTTTCGCATTTCACCACCATGTGGTGTAGACCTCTACTCCTAGTGATCGGCGGCTCGAGGGTGGGGGAGACGAGGGCGTGCAGCGGCGCTTCTTCGGTCTGGTGGCAGCGGTGGCCGCCTGTGCGGTGACGGTGGTCCTGGGGGGCTGCGGGACCTCCGGAGGGTCCGGGGACGTCACCCTCAAGCTCGTCGCCGCCGACTACGGCCACGGTCCCGCCGACTCGTCCCGGGAGTACTGGGACGACGTCGCGCGCGAGTTCGAGTCGAAGAACCAGGGGATCAAGGTCGACGTCGAGGTCTACTCGTGGAAGGACGTCGACCGGAAGGTCTCCGAGATGGTGGCGTCCGGCGACGCGCCGGACATCGCCCAGATCGGCGCGTACGCCGACTATGCCGACCAGGACAAGCTCTACCGCGTGGACGAACTGGTCCTCATCCCCACGCAGGCGAACTTCCTGCCGATGCTCAGCGAGGCCGGTCAGGCCCACAGGGTCCAGTACGGGTTGCCGTTCGCGGCGAGCACCCGCCTGCTGTTCTTCAACGAGGAGCTCTTCACGGACGCGGGCGTCAAGCCGCCGGGCAACTGGGACGAGATCCGCGACGCGGCCCGGAAGTTGAAGGCCCGCGGGGTGACGTACCCGTACGCGCTGCCGCTCGGTTCCGAGGAGTCCCAGGCCGAGACGATGATCTGGATGCTCAGCGGGGGCGGCGGCTACCGCGACCGCATCGGCGGTTCCTACGCCATCGACTCCCGGGAGAACGTCAGGACCTTCACCTGGCTGAGGGACGACCTCGTCGGCGCGGGGCTGACCGGCCCCGTGCCGCCCGGGAAGCTGGACCGCGCGCAAGCCTTCGAGGCGTTCACGCGGGGGGAGGTCGGCATGCTCAGCGGCCATCCGACGCTGATGCAACAGGCGGAGGCGAAGGGCGTGAAGGTCGGCATGGTGCCGATGCCCGGCAAGGACGGCAAGGCCAGGGCCTCGATGGGGGTGGCCGACTGGATGATGGCCTTCAAGCAACACGGTCACCGCAAGGAGATCGGTCGCTTCCTCGACTTCGCGTACAGCGACAAGAACGTGCTGGCCTTCTGCGACCGCTACGACATCCTCCCCGTCACGGTCAGCGCCAGCGAGGCGATGGCGGCCGACGACAAACACAAGAACCTGCGCCAGTTCCTGGAAGCACTGCCCGCCTCGGAGCTGTACCCCTCGGGCGAGACGTCCTGGGCGAACGTCAGCTCCAGCGTGAAGCGGAACATCGGCAAGGCCGTCGAGCCGGGCGGTGACCCGGAGGCCGTGCTCGGCCGGATCGCCGACGACGCGACCAAGGCAGAGTCGGAAGCGGACGCCAGGCACTAGGCGTGCCCCGTCGAGGCGCCCCGCACCGGTCCGCCCGGGGGGCGTCGCTGTCCGGGCGGACCATTATGTTGCTCATATGACCGACCTGACCGGCGACGAGCTCTCCGACCGGGACCGCGCCGTGCTCGCCGTCGAGCGTGCCTCCTGGCCGGGGCCCGGCGCGAAGGAGCGGGCGATACGGGAGGACCTGGGCGTCTCCCCGACCCGCTACTACCAGCTGCTGAACGCCCTCCTGGACGACCCGCGGGCGCTGGCCCACGACCCCGTTACGGTGAACCGTCTCCGCCGGGTGCGCGAGGCCCGGCGGGGGCGCCGCTGAGGCCCCGGCCGGTCACCGCGAGGACGTGCGGGGCGCCGGCACCCCGGCTGCGGCACGAGCCCGCGGCCCCCGGGGCCCGTGCCGCCGGGGCCCGGGCCGCCCACGCCCCCGGCTCCGCGCTGCGGGAGGGGCGGCCGGGCGCGTGCTCCGGGTCTGCGCCGTAGCTGTGGGGGGTCGGCGTCGCTAGGGTCGGGGTATGGGCAGCTACTCCGATTCACTGCCGGAGCCGACCACCGCCGCCGGGAGGGAAGGGCTCGCAGCAGTCCTCGAACGGCCGCAGGACACCCTGGTCGGCCTGGACTTCGACGGGACCCTCGCCGAGATCGTGCCGGATCCGGAGCAGGCCAGGGCGCACTCGGGGGCAGTCCCCGCGCTGGGTGCGCTCGCGCCGAGCGTGAGGTCCGTCGCCGTCGTGACGGGCAGGCCCGCCGGCGTCGCCGTGCGGTACGGCGGATTCGCCGGGGTCGACGGCCTCGAACACCTGGTGGTGCTCGGGCACTACGGAGCCGAGCGCTGGGACGCTGTTTCCGGAACCGTGCAGGCGTCCGCCGAGCACCCGGGAGTGGCGGCCGTGCGGGCCGAGCTGCCGGGACTCCTCGACGAGCTGGGGGTCTGGGAGGGCACCTGGATCGAGGAGAAGGGGCGCGCGGTCGCCGTGCACACCCGGCGCGCGGTCGACCCGCAGGGCGCGTTCGAGGCGCTGCGGGGCCCGATCGCCGACCTCGCCGCGCGCCACGGGCTGATCGTGGAGCCGGGCCGGCTGGTCCTGGAAGTGCGCCCGCCCGGTGTCGACAAGGGCATCGCGCTGGAGGAGTACGCCCGGGAGATCGGCGCGGGTGCCGTCGTCTACGCGGGGGACGACCTCGGTGACCTCGCCGCGTTCGCCGCGGTCGAGAAGCTCCGTTCGGACGGCGTTCCCGGCCTGCTGGTGTGCAGCGGCAGTACCGAAGTGCCCGAGCTGGCCGAACGCGCCGACCTCGTGCTGCACGGACCGGGCGAGGTCGTCGGCTTCCTAGCTGCGCTCGCCGAGCGCATCAAGCGCGTGTAGCTGGTCCAGGAACCACTGCTGCGGTGGGAGTGCGGTCGCCGCGGCGGCCAGTCGCTTGCTGCGCTCGGCCCGTTGCCCGTCCGGCATCGTCAGTGCCTTGTGCAGGGCGTCGGCGGTGCCCACGACGTCGTACGGGTTCACCGACAGCGCTTCCTCGCCCAGCTCCTCGTGCGCCCCGGCCTCCCGTGACAGCACGAGCGCGCACCCTGTGTCCGAGACGACCGGCACTTCCTTGGCGACGAGGTTCATCCCGTCCCGGATGGGGTTGACCAGGGCGACGTCCGCCATCCGGTAGGCGGCCAGCGAGCGCGCGAAGTCGTCCTGGACGTGCAGGACGACCGGTGTCCAGTCGGCCGTGCCGTACCGGGCGTTGATCTCCTCGGCGACCCGGGCGACCTCGGCGGTGTAGTCGCGGTAGACGGCGAGGTCCTGGCGCGAGGGGTAGGCGAAGGCGAGGTGCACGACCCGGCCGCGCCATTCGGGGTGCTCGTCGAGCAGGGCCCGGTAGGCCAGCAGTCCCCGCACGATGTTCTTGGACAGCTCGGTCCGGTCCACCCGGACGATCGTCTTGCGGCTGCCGTCCCCACCGATCTGTTCGCCCAGGGCGGCGATGCGTTCGTCGACGTCGGCCCGGCGCGAGCGCTCCCGCAGGAAGTCCGCGTCCGCGCCGAGCCCGTGCACGCCGAGCAGGGTCCGCCGGCGCGGGTGGCCGGCCACCCTGTACTCGAGGCTCGGATCGTCGTCCTTCGGCCAGTACGCGGCGATGTCGTGGCCGGTGAGCACCGACTGGCAGCACTGTTGGAAGGCGTTCAACCAGCGGTGGGTCAGGAAGCCCAGGCGGTTCGCGCCGAGCATGCCGAGCAGCAACTGCTCCGCGATGTCGTCGGGAAGCATCCGGAAGTACTCCGGCGGGGCCCACGGGGTGTGCGAGAAATGGCCGATCCGCAGGTCCGGGCGGAGGCCGCGCAGCATCCCCGGGGTCAGCGCCAGGTGGTAGTCCTGCACGAGGACGACCGCGTCCGGGGCGGCCGACTCCGCCAGGGCCTGTGCGAAGGCGAGGTTGTACGCCTCGTAGGCGATCCACTGGCGTCGGAATTCCGCGTCGAAGACCGGTTCGAGCGGCGTCTGGTACAGCATGTGGTGGACGAACCACAGCACCGAGTTGGCGATGCCGTTGTAGGCGTCGGCGTGCACGGCGGCGTCGATGTCCAGCATCTTGACGCCCGGTTCGCCGATGCCGCGCCGTACCGCCTCCCGGTCGCCGTCGCCGAGGGCCGAGCACACCCAGAGGGCGTCCGCCTCGGGACCGATCGCGGACAGCCCGGAGACCAGGCCGCCGCCGCCGCGTCGGGCGTCCAGCGTGCCGTCCTCACGGAAGGCGTACGAGACGGGTCCGCGGTTGGACGCGACGAGAACCCGGGCTGCGTGCTCGGAGGCTGAGGGCTCGGAGACCATGTCGCGAAACCTAGCCCGTCCCCGAACCACTCAAACGTGCGGCCGGGCTCCGTCGGCGGAGTCCGGCCACACGCTCACTCGATCAGTGGTGGTTGCGTCGGTCCCGGGTCGCGACGACCGCGATGATCCCGGCTGCGGTGAGGGCCACGGCGACGCCGCCGAGCAGCCAGAGGCGTTCCTCGCGGCGACCGGACCCGGCGAGCGTGCCGCGGTTCGTCCCGTCGGCGGTGGGAGCGTCGGGATGCACAGCGGTGGAGGGTGTTCCGCGGTCGTCGGGCCGGGTGCTGGCACCCGCGGCCACCGGGCCGGTGCCCGCCAGGTTCCCGGGGGCCGGACTTGCGTCCGGCGTCGGGCGGCTCCCCGCATCCGGACGGACGTCGTGGGCGATCGGGTTCCCTGGCCCCGCGGGGTTGCCGGGGTTCGCCGGGGGGCCGGCGTTCCCGCGGGCGGACTGTTCCGCGGAACCGTCGTGGTCGGCCGGGGCCACCCCCGCGTGGTCACCCGGGGAGGCAGCGGAGGCCCTGCCCCCCGGGGGCCCGAGGACCACTGCCGCCGTGACGACGTCGGCCGCGGTGTGCGCCTGACCCGGAGCCGCCGCCACGGCCAGGGCCGACGGGCTCGCCGTGGCTGCCGCGGCGATCCCCAGCGCCCCGAGAGAGCGGGACAATCTCCTCGATGGGCGAAGAGAAGCAACAGATTTCGCATTCCTCATAAATGCGAAACTTAGACAATTCAGTGGGATTATCCGGTGCTATGCCGCACGGCGCGTCGCGTACTCCGCGATCTCCAGCATCGGGGGCCGCTCCTCGGTGTCCACCGGGTGGGTGCGAGGGATGAAGCCGCCCTCCCGCCGCTCGAACTGGGTCAGCGCCGGACGCACCAAATGCCCTCGGGACAGTCGCAGCTGAGCCGTTCGGTAGATGGCCGCAGCCATCCGCCCCAGCGCCTGCCCGTCCTGGTGGCGGTGCTGGCGCACCCCGATGTCGACCTGCGCCAGCGCATCCAGGCCCACGGTGTGCAGGGAGTCCACCAGCAGGCCGAGCTCCACCCCGTACCCGACCGGGAACGGCAGCCGTTCCAGCAGTGAGCGGCGCGCCGCGTACTCACCGCCGAGCGGCTGTACGAAGCCCGCCAACTGCGGCCAGTGCAGGTTGAGCAACGGCCGGGCCACCAGTTCGGTCACCCTGCCGCCCTGACCCGGCACAACGCCCAGCGGCCGGTCGTACATGCCCTTGACGAACTGCACGTCCGGTTCGGTCAGCAGCGGGCCGACGATCCCTGAGACGAACTCCGCGGAGAACTCCTTCAGGTCCGCGTCCACGAAGCACACGACGTCGCCACCGGTCACCAGCAGTGACCGCCACAGCACCTCTCCCTTGCCCGGCACGGCCGGGACGCGCGGCAGGACGGCGTCGCGGTGCACCACGCGCGCGCCGGCGTCCGCGGCCACCTTCGCGGTACCGTCCGTGGACCCCGAGTCGACGACCACCAGCTCGTCGACGAGCGGCACCGCCCGGGACATCAGCTCGCGGCGGATCACGGCGACGATCTCCCCGACCGTCTCCTCCTCGTTCAGGGCGGGGAGCACCACGCTGACCGTGGTGCCCTGCTTGGCGGCGAGCAGCCGGTCCAGTGGACGGTCCGCCACCGACCAGGACCGCCGGGCCAGCCAGCGCTCCACCTCATCCAGCACGTGATCTCCATCTCGCGGATCGGACGGCCATCTCAAGCGTCCGGGGGTTCGGTTACAGTCTTGAACAACGCGGACGACCGTCGCATGCCGGGGGTCCTCACGCGGACACAATCGAATACCGCTCATCCAGAGGGGCAGAGGGACACGGCCCGTTGAAGCCCCGGCAACCCTCCAGCCGGTTCTCGTCGCACGTACACGTTCTGCGCGCGGGGCCACGGCTAGGGAAGGTGCCAATTCCGTCTCGTGGCGAGGTGCGCCACGAGGAAGATGAGGAGAAAGGGCCTCGCCTCCATGGCTGTGCAGACCGTTGCCACCACCGATTCCATCGATCTCGGCCCCGCCTCCGGGCTCTCCTGTCGCGAGTGCGGCGAGCGGTTCGACCTCGGCCCGATCTTCGCCTGTGAGCTCTGTTTCGGGCCGCTCGAAGTCGCGTACGACCTGCCGAGCGGCAGCCCCGAAGAGGCCGAAGCGCTGCGCAAGCGGATCGAGAACGGCCCGGAGAACATCTGGCGCTACGCGCCGCTGCTCCCCGTGCCCGCCGACGTGGCGGACAAGCCGAACCTGAACCCGGGCTGGACCAAGCTGGTCAAGGCCGACAACCTCGCTCGTGAGCTGGGCGTCACCGGCGGCCTGTACGTGAAGGACGACTCGGGCAACCCGACGCACTCCTTCAAGGACCGCGTCGTCGCCCAGGCGCTGGAGGCGGCCCGCGCCTTCGGCTTCACCACGCTCTCCTGTTCCTCCACGGGCAACCTGGCGGGCGCGGTCGGTGCGGCCGCGGCGCGTGCGGGCTTCCGCTCCTGCGTGTTCATCCCGCACGACCTGGAGCAGGGCAAGGTCGTGATGGCCGCGGTGTACGGCGGCCAGCTCGTCGGCATCGAGGGCAACTACGACGACGTCAACCGCTTCTGCTCCGAACTCATCGGCGACCCGGTCGGCGAGGGATGGGGTTTCGTCAACGTCAACCTGCGGCCGTACTACGCCGAGGGGTCCAAGACGCTGGCGTACGAGATCTGCGAGCAGCTCGGCTGGCGCCTGCCCGACCAGATCGTCATCCCCATCGCCTCCGGATCCCAGCTCACCAAGATCGACAAGGGGCTACAGGAGCTGATCAAGCTGGGGCTCGTCGAGGACAGGCCCTACAAGATCTTCGGCGCCCAGGCCGAGGGCTGCTCCCCGGTGTCGGTGGCCTTCAAGGCCGGGCACGACGTGGTCAAGCCGCAGAAGCCCGACACCATCGCCAAGTCGCTCGCGATCGGCAACCCGGCTGACGGACCGTACGTCCTGGACATCTGCCGCCGCACCGGCGGTGCCGTCGAGGACGTCACCGACGAGCAGATCGTGGACGCGATCAAGCAGCTGGCCCGCACCGAGGGCATCTTCACGGAGACCGCGGGCGGCACGACCCTCGGCGTGGCGAAGAAGCTCATCGAGGCCGGTGTGATCGACCCGTCGCTCACCACCGTCGTCGTCAACACGGGTGACGGCCTGAAGACCCTCGACGCGGTGGCCCCCACCACGGGTATGTCCGCAGTCATCCGCCCCAACCTGGACTCCTTCCGAGAGGCTGGCCTCGCATGAGCGTCAACGTCCGCATCCCGACCATCCTCCGCACCTACACCGACGGTCGGGCCGAGGTGCCCGCCGAGGGCTCCACTCTCGGTGAGGTCATCGCCGACCTGGAGAAGAACCACACGGGCATCGCGGCCCGTGTCCTGGACGACCAGGGCAAGCTGCGTCGCTTCGTCAACGTGTACGTCAACGATGATGACGTGCGCTTCGAGCAGGGCCTGGAGACGGCGACCCCGGACGGCGCGGGAGTGTCGATCATCCCCGCCGTGGCCGGCGGCTGCTGACTGCGCAGCGTTATGCGAATTGCCCCCTCCGCAAGAGAAGCGGAGGGGGTAATTCCGTGGTGTCGGCCGCGGTAGAGTTGGGAAGTCCCCTTCACCGCGTGTGCCAGCCGCATATGAGAATGCGTCCCGACACGGCGAGAAGCAGCCAAAGTGTTCGAGCCTGATGCGCGTTAAGTGCGGTTTGCCCGGCCCGACTTGCCCGGGAATGCTCGCAATTTGGCCTGTTTCTTCTTTCGGCCCTGCCCAGAATTCTCGTCCGATTGACCTGTTGCAGACCGCGGTTGGACAGATACATTCAGCCGCGGTCGACGCGTTCCGGCGCACGCTCACACCTGTCAGTGGGCGAGGTCTGACCCGGGTCCGCGAAGTGCGGTCCTGTGCAAGGGCCAGTAATAGGGGAGTTAGGCATGGCTCAGGGCACCGTCAAGTGGTTCAACGCGGAGAAGGGGTATGGCTTCATCGCGGTCGACGGTGGTGCGGATGTATTCGTCCACTACAGCGCGATCCAGATGGACGGCTACCGCACCCTGGAGGAGGGCCAGCGAGTCGAGTTCGAGATCTCGCAGGGTCAGAAGGGGCCGCAGGCGGACATGGTCCGCGTAGCCGGCTGAGCGCCGACTGACTGCAGCAACGTGCGGAGGGCCCGCACCCATGCGTGGGTGCGGGCCCTCCGGCGTGTCCGGGACGGGACGGGGCGGGGTCCGCGGTCAGGCGGTCAGGCGGCCGGGCGGACGTCCTGCTGCGGCGTGGGCGCCGCAGCCGTGCGCGGTGCTTCCCGGTCCCCGGAAGCGCCCAGGGCCCGTGGGTGGGCGGCCGGGCGGACGTCCCGCTGCGGCGCGGGGTCGGGCGAAGCCGCTTGCACTCTCCGGGTCCGAGTGCTAATCATTGGCGTTAGCACTCTACGAGTGAGAGTGACAACGAAGGACCGGGTCGGTGAGGCCCGCACGCCGGGTGGGGCAGGGATCCACAAGGCAGGCAGGCCGTCCGTCGCGGGCGCCAGCGCGGTCCGGAGCAATCCTCCCCCGTGGCCTGCGGCGCGGGGGGAGACCCCAAGTCCGGGAGGACCACTTCACATGGCCAAGATCATCGCGTTCGACGAGGAGGCACGGCGCGGTCTCGAGCGCGGGATGAACCAGCTCGCCGACGCCGTCAAGGTCACCCTTGGCCCCAAGGGCCGGAACGTCGTCCTCGAGAAGAAGTGGGGCGCCCCCACGATCACCAACGACGGTGTCTCCATCGCCAAGGAGATCGAGCTCGAGGACCCGTACGAGAAGATCGGCGCCGAGCTGGTCAAGGAAGTCGCCAAGAAGACGGACGACGTCGCCGGTGACGGTACGACCACCGCGACCGTCCTCGCCCAGGCGCTCGTCCGCGAGGGTCTGCGCAACGTGGCGGCCGGCGCCAACCCGATGGCTCTGAAGCGCGGCATCGAGAAGGCCGTCGAGGCCGTCTCCGGCGCCCTGCTCGAGCAGGCCAAGGACGTGGAGACGAAGGAGCAGATCGCTTCCACCGCCTCCATCTCTGCCGCCGACACCCAGATCGGCGAGCTCATCGCCGAGGCGATGGACAAGGTCGGCAAGGAAGGCGTCATCACCGTCGAGGAGTCCCAGACCTTCGGTCTGGAGCTGGAGCTCACCGAGGGCATGCGCTTCGACAAGGGCTACATCTCGGCGTACTTCGCCACCGACATGGAGCGTATGGAGGCGTCCCTCGACGACCCGTACATCCTGATCGTCAACTCCAAGATCGGCTCGGTCAAGGACCTGCTGCCGCTCCTGGAGAAGGTCATGCAGTCCGGCAAGCCGCTGCTGATCATCGCCGAGGACGTCGAGGGCGAGGCCCTGTCGACCCTGGTGGTCAACAAGATCCGCGGCACCTTCAAGTCCGTCGCCGTCAAGGCCCCGGGCTTCGGCGACCGCCGCAAGGCCATGCTGCAGGACATCGCCATCCTCACCGGTGGCACGGTCATCTCCGAGGAGGTCGGCCTCAAGCTGGAGAACGCGGGCCTGGACCTGCTGGGCCGCGCCCGCAAGGTCGTCATCACCAAGGACGAGACCACGATCGTCGACGGTGCCGGTGACAGCGACCAGGTTGCCGGTCGCGTGAACCAGATCCGCGCCGAGATCGAGAACTCCGACTCGGACTACGACCGCGAGAAGCTCCAGGAGCGCCTCGCGAAGCTGGCCGGCGGCGTGGCCGTCATCAAGGCCGGTGCCGCGACCGAGGTCGAGCTCAAGGAGCGCAAGCACCGCATCGAGGACGCCGTCCGCAACGCGAAGGCGGCCGTCGAGGAGGGCATCGTCGCCGGTGGTGGCGTGGCCCTGCTGCAGGCCTCCCAGGTCTTCGAGAAGCTGGAGCTCGAGGGCGACGAGGCCACCGGTGCCCAGGCCGTGAAGCTGGCCCTGGAGGCCCCGCTCAAGCAGATCGCCGTCAACGCCGGCCTCGAGGGCGGTGTCGTGGTGGAGAAGGTGCGCAACCTGACCCCGGGCCACGGCCTGAACGCCGCGACCGGTGAGTACGTCGACCTGGTCGCCGAGGGCATCATCGACCCGGCGAAGGTGACCCGTTCCGCTCTGCAGAACGCGGCCTCCATCGCTGCGCTGTTCCTCACCACCGAGGCCGTCATCGCCGACAAGCCGGAGAAGGCCGCTGCGGCTGCTCCGGGCGGCATGCCGGGCGGTGACATGGACTTCTGATCGACCCACGTTGGTTGATCGACCGTCCTGAAGCCGAGGGCGGCACCCCACTCCCAGGGGGTGCCGCCCTCGGGCGTTCTCCCCGTACGGCCTCCGCCGGCGGCGCGCACGCGTGCGCGATCGGAAGGACAGCCCCTTCGCGTGCGGGATTCGGCAACCGCCGTCGTCGAACGTGGCGCTCCGTGGCCGATTGCGCCGGTGCCATGGTCGAACGTGCCGACCGAGGTGTCGTGACCGCCCGACGGAACCACACGGAAGAAGCACCGGGTCCGTGGGACCGGTCCGGTGGTTCGGCGGTTCGGGGCGAGGCCGGTGGAGTGGAAGCGGCCGGTCCGGCGGGTGCGGCGACCGGCGTCCACGTGCGAGCGGGGCCGTGGCCTGCGGCTGTTGATCCGCAGGCTAGTCGTGCTCCAAGTGCATGGTGAACCAGGTCGTCTTTCCCTCGTCCGAGGGACGCACGCCCCAGCTGCTGGCCAGGGTGTCGACGAGGATGAGTCCCCGACCCGACTCCTCGTCGTCGGCGGCCATGCGCGGCTGGGGGAGATGGTGACCCTGGTCGCTCACTTCGACGGTGAGTTCGCTGCTGTTCCGCCGCATGTGCAGCCGCACCGGCCCCCGCCCATGCTGGATCGCGTTCGTGACCACCTCGGACACGAGTAGTTGTGCTTCGTCGGCGACCTCGTAGCAGCCCCACGAGAAGAGCGCCTTGGCCAGGAAGGCACGGGCTTCGGAGACCGACTCCGGGCGGGATGCCAGGTCCGTGACGATGGTGGCCAGCGGGGCGTCGGGAAGCTGGGCGAGCAGGAGCGTCACGTCGTCGTGATGGTCCTCGGTGGCCGGGAGCACGCGCGACAGCACCCCGTCCACGACGGCTTCGAGCCCGGCCTCGTCCCGGAGGGACTCGTCGAGCGCGTCGATGAGCGCGGCGAGTTGTTCCTCGATGTCGCCTTGCGGCGTTTCTATGAGTCCGTCGGTGAAGAGGATCAGACTGGATCCGGGCGCGACGGCGAGGGCCGTCTGCTGGTGGAGGTGGTCCCCGACGCCGAGCGGGACGCTGACGGGCGCGTTCAGCGGCCGGACCGGTTGGCCGGGTGCGGCGACCAGGGCGGGCAGGTGCCCGGCGGAGCACACGGTCACCTCCCCCGCGTCCGGGGCGACGATCAGGTAGCAACAGGTGACCAGTTGATCGGGGCCGTCGAGCTCCGCCACGATCGCGTCGAGCGACTGCATCAGGTGGCGCGGCTGCATGCCCGTCTTGGCGAGGGCGTGGGCGGCCGACCGCAGTTGCCCCATGATCGCGGCGGCTTCCAGGCCCCGCCCCATGACGTCCCCGATGAGGATGCCGACTCGACCGGCGCCCAGCGGGATGAGGTCGAACCAGTCCCCTCCGACCCCCGCGCCCTGGGTCGCGGGCAGGTAGCGGCTGGCCGTGGTCAGCCCGGGGACCGCCGGCGGCGTGCCCATCAGACTGCGCTGCAGCGTGAGGGCGACGTGCCGCTGCTGCTCGTAGAGTGCGGTGAGCTGTGCCTCGGCGGCTTTGCGTTCGCTGACGTCGCGTACGGCGGCGGAGACGAGGAGTCCGTCGGTGGTTTCGAGGGGGCTGAGGCTTATTTCGACGGGGAA
>NZ_JBHZCF010000011.1:125728-266303 GCF_042755225.1 Streptomyces sp. NPDC059169
GTCTGGGCGTTGACGAGGCGGATGGTTCCTGCGTCGTCGACGATCACCATGGCGTCCGGCGCCGCCTCCAGCAACCCCCGGAACCGCTCTTCGGCAGGTCCGGGCCGCGCGCTGTCCCGGCGTTTCCGGCAGTGGCACGGTGCGGGGTCGGGCATCCCTAGGTCGGGCTCCGATGGGACTGCCGTGGTGATGCCTTCCATGCCTGCCTCCCAGACGGATTGTGCCGACTGCGGTGTCCGCGACTGCGGTATCCGGACATCCCAGCGCATCCCGCCCGGTTGCATCCCGGAGTGTCCGATTCTGATCGGCACTGGCTCGAAATGCCTTAGTGCGCACCGTCCTTGAGCTGTCTCCGCGGGTGGAGTCCCGAGCGGGCGGAGAAGGGGGAACCCGCAGCGCGTATCCGCGGCACGAGCCGTTGGGCCGTGGCCAGGGGAGCGGAGCCGGCGGCGGCCGAGGGGCGGCCGGCTCGCCGGCGTGTTCCGGCGGAGGCGAACGGGTGCTCGGGCGACCGGCAAGCTGCCCGGAGCGGAGGTCGGGCCACGAGCTCGGGACGGGTCGTTCGTTGCGGACAACTCGTCATCCCGACAAGGAGGTTGGCGAGATCCGGAGCATGGGGCTTGCCGAGCGGCGAGCCCGTGTGCTGGGCCCGGCTCACCGGCGGGGCCGGGTCGTGGACGAGCACCCGCGACGATCGCCGGAGCGCCCGCACAGACCTGCACGGTGGCGGTGGCGCGGGCTCCTGAACGCCGGTCGCCGACGGGGCCGCACCGAGCGGCGCCGCCGTACGACCGGGAACAGACCGGGGCCCACCGCCCGGTTCCGCGAGGGCCCCGGATCGCATCCGGAGTGCCCGGGCGGAACCCCGGTCCGCGCGGCAGGCACGACCGGACCACAGATCCCGCGCAGCCGGGCCCGGCTGCCGAGCCCTCTCGAGCCGGCGGACTCCTGCATCGCCCGCACCGGCCCGTCCGGCGGGCCCGTGCAGGAGCCGCGCTCCCCCGGCGGTGGGTCGCCGGACTCCGGTGGACACCGCACGGCGCCGGCGTGAAGCTGGAGATGATGCGGATCGATGTGCACGCCCACCTGTGGAGCGAGGACTATCTCCGCCTCCTGGAGTCCTATGGGCGCGAGGACACCGCCACGCAGCGGGGCCTGGGAGCGGGCGACAGCCCGGCGGAGCTCGACGCCCGGTTCGCGATGAACGACGCAGCCGGGATCGACCACCAGGTCCTGTCCGTCTCGCCGCAGAGCCCGTACTTCCCGGCCGAGCAGGAAGCGCTGGCGGCGGCCCGGCTCGCGAACGACCACTACGCCGGAGTCGTCCGCGACCATCCCGAGCGGTTCTCCGCGTTCGCCACCCTTCCGCTGCCGCATCTCGACGCCTCGCTCGGCGAGATGGCGCGGGCCCTCGACGACCTGCGGATGGCCGGCGTCGGCGTCACCACGTCCGTCCTCGGGCGGAGTCTCGGTGACCCGTTCTTCTGGCCCCTGTTCGAGGAGTTGAACCTCCGGGCCGCATGCCTGAGCATCCACCCCGCGGGGCGGGACGCCGGATCACCCCTGATCGCCCGGAACCGGATGCGGTGGATGGTCGGCGCCCCCATGGAGGACACCATCTGCGCGATGCACCTGATCCTGGAGGGCGTCCCGAACCGCTTCCCACGGGTGCGGATCGTCCACTCGCACCTCGGCGGGGCGCTGCCCATGCTGCTGCCCCGCGCGGATGAGCACGTCCGGTGGGAGGCCCCGGACGTCGACATGATGCCGACGCACGCGGCGCGCTTCATGTACTACGACACCGTCGCCCACGGGCACGCCCCGGCCCTGCGCGCGGCGGCCGACTCCTACGGCGTGGACCGCTTGGTGCTGGGCACGGACTTCCCGTACCAGACCGGGGCGGCGCTGCGCCGGGCCGTCGTCTCGATCGAGGAGACGCTGACGCCGGAGGCGGCGGAGGAGGTGTTGACGGCGGGAGAGGAGCTGCTTCCGGCCGGGAACAGCTCCAGGCGCTTCCGCCCTAGCCGTTCTTGAGGTCCGCCACGAACGCGGACCATGCGGCGGCCCGGAACACGAGCCTGGGGCCGTCGGGGTTCTTGGAGTCGCGGACGGGGACGACACCGGGGTGGTCGTCGGCGACTTCGAGGCAGTCGCCGCCGCTGCCGCCGCTGTAGCTGGACTTGTGCCAGATTGCGGTGCTCAGGTCGTACTCAGGACTGCTGATCTTCATGGGCGTAATCCTCCGCCACGGACTCGATCAGGGCCAGCGACTCCGCAGGCGACAGCGCACTGGCCGCGACCAGATCGAAGGTCAGTTCATGGCGTGCGACAGTGGCCGGGTCGTCCTCCAACTGTCCTGTTCCCAAGCCCTGGAGGTAGGCGAGTGGGGGTGCATCGGTGAAAGCCATGAGCTTCAGCGCGCCCTCCAGCGCCATGTGCGCCCCCGCCGCGAACGGCAGCACCTGCACGATCACCCGGTGTCGACGCGCCAGCGCCCCGATGTGCCCCAGTGCTTCCGCCATCACCCCCTCGCCGCCGACCTCGCGGCGCAGCACCGCCTCGTCCAGGACCGTCCACAACATCGGCCGTGTTGGATCGTCGAGCAGTCGCGCCCGCTCGAGCCGGGCCTCGACCAGGTCGTCGATGACCGCTTCCGGGGCCGTCGGCTGGTAGGCGCGGAACACCGCCCGTGCGTACGCCTCCGTCTGAAGAAGCCCCGGAATCAGCAGCGGTGCGTACTCCCTGATGGTCGTCGCGAACGCTTCCGCTTCGGCCGCCTCCGCGAAGTGGTCCGGGTACCTCGACTTGTTGGCCGCCCGACAATTCCGCTCGAAGAAGCCGTTCGTTCCCAGGGTCTCGTCGATCCTGCGCGCGATGTCGTGCTGCATCCTGCGGGTGCCCGCCTCCAGCTGGCCGATGAACGAGGCGCTCACGAAGAGCGGCTCACCCAGCTCCCGTTGGCTCAGTCCGGCCTTCTCGCGGGCATGCCGCAGCTCGGCGCCCAGTAGGGCCCGCGGAGACGTGGAGGGGTCTAAATCCTTCGGTCCTGGCATGTCAACTCCGTGTCACGCACGTGGGGTTGTTGGGGCGCCCCTACTGGTCAGGCTACCCCGCGACGACCACTCTGTGTAGAGAAGGCGAATACTCAGCGTGGAGGTGGGCGTCGAATGGTGCGATCAGCAGAGCGGCTGCGGGTGGCGGAGGAAGTCGTGTCCCAGTTGCGGACCGAGCTCGACGGAACCGGGGTGGTCCTGCCCTCCCTGCGGGTGGACCCCGTGTCGCTCGCCGGCGAGTCGAGCGCGTACCCCCTGGTCGATCTGGGGCGCTGCAACCTGGACACCGCGTTGCGGCTCGCCGCCGTTCTGCACGAGGTCCGCAAGTGAACACGGACGAGTACGTGATCGACGCCCGGGACGGGCGCATCGGTCGGGTCATGGGGAACGTGGGTCCGTACGTGCAGCTGCGGCCCCCGGGCGGCGGGTGCGAGTGGGACTGTCCGCCCGATGCGTTGCGCCCGGCGCCGCCGGGCGAGGTGCTGAGGGCGCGGGTGCAGGAGCGCAACCGGCAGCGGCGGCTGCCGGGGTAGGGTGGCTTCCTCTAGCAGTGCCACGACGTAGGAGGTGAGACCCATTACCGCTGTTGCAAGCCGGGTGCTCGCCTCCGCGCCGCTGTAGGTCGACGAGGGAGCCCCGCTCGGCACTCCGGAGCCAGCTTCCGGGTGCCGGGTGTTCAGGTGTGTCGAAAGGCTCCCGTGTTCTCCTCTTCCCGTTTTTCCATTGATCTTCCCGTCCTCGTCGGGCGGCTGCGCGCCGCGGGCTGCGTCTTCGCCGAGGACGAGGCGGAGCTGCTCCTCGCCGCGGCGCGGACCGACACGGAACTCGCCGCGATGCTGGACCGTCGCGTCGAGGGCCATCCCCTCGAGCACGTTCTCGGCTGGGCCGAGTTCTGCGGTCTGCGCCTCACCGTGGACCCGGGGGTGTTCGTGCCGCGCCGCCGCACGGAGTTCCTCGTCCGAGAGGCCCTCGCCGCGCGCCCGGACGCGGCCGTGGTCGTCGACCTGTGCTGTGGTTCGGGTGCGGTGGGTGCCGCGCTCGTCGCGGCGCTGGGTGGTGCAGAACTGCACGCCGCGGACGTGGAACCGGCGGCGGTGCGCTGCGCCCGGCGCAACGTGACGGGAACGGGCGGCCTCGTCCACGAGGGTGATCTCTTCGCCGCGCTGCCCGGTGCGCTGCGCGGACGGGTCGACCTCCTGGCCGCCAACGTCCCTTATGTGCCGACCGGAGAGGTCGGACTGCTCCCCGCCGAGGCACGCGTCCACGAGCCGCTGGTGGCGCTCGACGGCGGTGCGGACGGGCTGGACGTGCTGCGGAGGGTGACGGCAGGGGCGCGGCAGTGGCTCGCGCCGGGCGGGTGTCTGCTGTTCGAGACCGGCGAGCGGCAGGCTGCGGCCGCAGTGGAGGCGGTCGAGCGCTCCGGCCTGGTGCCGCACGTGGCGACGTCCGAGGAGTTGTACGCCACCGTCGTGAGCGGCACCCGGCCACCCGTCTGACGGACGCCTACCGGACTCGTTCGACGGTCCGGCTTCTTGACGGCCAGGTCCGACCGCCCGGCTGCTGCCGACCCGACCCGACCCGACCCGGCCCGGCGCCCGGGAGCCTCGGGTGCGGGGCCGCCCCGGTGCCGGGAACCACGGCCGAGTTGCCCACCAGACCGCCTCGTGAATGGCCCTGGGGGGTGGGTCATTTGGGCCGTAGCTTCGGGGGGTGACGACACACCGCATCCTGCCGCCAGCCGGGCCCGCCCGCGTCCTCGCCAGCGCCCAGCTGGTCAACTCCCTGGGTGACGGCGCCTATTACGTCACCTCCGCGCTCTACTTCACCTCCGTCGTCGGACTCGCCCCGGAGCGGGTCGGACTCGGGCTCACCCTTGCCTGGGCGGTCGGCTCGGGCCTGGGCGTGCCGCTCGGGCGGCTCGCCGACCGGCGGGGACCGCGCGGAGCGGCGGTGCTGTTCGCGCTGGCGACAAGTGGGGCCGTGGCGTCGTTCCTGGTCATCAGGTCCTTCTGGCCGTTCCTCCTGGCTGTGTGCGTCTACGCCACCGCCCAGTCGGGGCTGGCGGCCGCCCGGCAGGCGCTGCTCGCGGGGCTCGTCGAGCCGGGAGGGCGGACCGCTGTCCTGGCCCATCTGCAGTCGACCCTCAACGCGGGGCTCGCCGTGGGCGCCGGGATCGGTGGACTCGCGCTGTACTCCGGCACGCGGTCGGGCTACCTCGCGGTCTTCGCGCTGGACGCGGTGAGCTTCCTGGTGTGCGCGCTGGTGCTGGCGCGGCTGCCCGGCGTGCAGCCGGTGGTGGTGGAGAGGGGGTCGGCCCTCGCGGTGCTGGGGGACCGTCCGTACGCACTGATCACCCTGCTCAACGCCGTGCTGCTGTTGCGGATGCCGTTGCTCAGCCTCGGGATACCGCTGTGGGTCGGTGAGCGCACGGAGGCGCCGGAATGGGTCGTGTCCGCGCTGTTCGTCCTCAACACCGTTGCTGTGGCGGCGTTCCAAGTGCGGACCGCACGGGGAGTCACGTCGCTGGGAACGGCAGTGGGCGCCGTACGGCGGTCCGGGTGGACCCTGCTCGCCTCGTGCGCGGTCTTCGCCCTGTCGGCGGCCGGGGTCCCGGTGTGGGCGGCGGTCGTGGTGCTGGTCGTCGGTGCTGTGGTGCAGGTGGCGGGGGAGATGCTGCACTCGGCGGGGTCGTGGCAGATCGGCTTCGGCCTCGCTCCGGACGGGCGGATCGGCGAGTACCAGGGGTTCTACGGCACGGGGGTGACCGTTGCCCGTACTGCGGGGCCCCTGTTGCTCACTGCACTGCTGGTCACCTGGGGCGTGCCGGGGTGGCTGGTGCTGGGCGGGCTGTTCGTGGGGGCGTCGTACGCGATGGGGCCGGCGGTGCGGTGGGCCGGTCGGTCCCGGCCGGGGAACGCCGGTTCGGGTCTCCGGCGCGGTCCCCGGCCGCGGACTCCGTACGACCCGCTGAGCCGGGGAGCGGGGCCGGGGTGAACGGCGCCGGCTGAAAGGCACCGGGTCACGTCGAGCTGCTCACCGGCGCTGCGTCGGACGTGCCGTCCCGGACCCGCTGCCCCGGACCTGCTGTCCCGGACGTGCCGTCCCAGCCGCTCAGTCGAGCAGCGCCTCGCGGAGGCGGCCGTTCGTCCCTTTGAGGCGGTCGGCGGCCGCTGGGGCGTCCAGATCGGCGAGGAGCATGAGGATCGCCGTCTTGACCTCGCCGTCGGCCGCCTCCAGCGCCGCGTCGATCGCGTCGTCCCGGGCTCCGGTCGCGAGGGCCACGATGTGGCGGGAGCGCGCCCGCAGCTTGTCGTTCGAAGCGCGCACGTCGACCATGAGGTTCCCGTAGGTCTTCCCGAGGCGGATCATCGTGATCGTCGAGATCATGTTGAGGACGAGCTTCTGGGCGGTGCCCGCCTTCAACCGGGTGGACCCGGCCAGCAGTTCGGGTCCGGTGACGATCTCGATGCCGTGCTCCGCGGCCGCCGCGAGTGCGCTGTCCGCGTTGCAGGCGAGACCGATCGTCAGTGCTCCGTGTGCACGGGCGTGTTCGACGGCTCCGATCGCGTACGGGGTGCGGCCGGAGGCCGAGACGCCGACCACGGTGTCGGGTGCGGAGATGCCGAGGCCGTCGAGGTCGCCGGCTGCGAGCTGCTTGGAGTCCTCAGCGCCTTCGACCGCGTCCACCATCGCCGTGGGGCCGCCGGCGATCAGTCCGACGACCTCGCCCGGTGCGGTGTTGAAGGTCGGTGGGCACTCGCTGGCGTCCAGCACCCCGAGCCGCCCCGCCGTTCCTGCGCCCGCGTACACGAGGCGTCCGCCGCGGCCCATCCGCTCGGCGGTCGCGTCGATCGCGGCGGCGATGGCGGGCAGTTGTGCGGCGACGGCGGTGGGGACGGTCCGGTCCTCGCCGTTCATGATGCGGGCGATCTCCGCGGTGGGCAGCCGGTCGATGTCGGCGAGTTCGGGGCGGATGGACTCGGTGGTGAGGGCCGCCAGTTGCGCGCGCAGTCCGTCCGGGCGGGGCGTGGAGGTCATGGAAGCGGTCTTTCGGTGGTTCAGCGGGTCCGGGAGCTGTGGCGGTGGGCGAGGGCCTCGTAGGACGCGGCGAGAGCGGGTGCGGCCGTGTCGTACGTACGCTGCGCGACGCCGATGAACAAGCAGTCGACGACGAGGAGCTGGCTCGTGCGGGAGGACATGGCCGCCGGGCGCAGCTCGCTCTCACGGGCGGTGGACGTGGTCAGGACGTGGTCCGCGTACTGGGAGACCGGGCCGTCCGGGCGCCCGGTGATCGCGACCGTCGTGGCGCCGTGGTCGAAGGCGACGCGGAGGGGTTCGATGATGTCGCCGGTCGAGCCCGAGTGGCTGATCGCGATCGCCACGTCGCCGGAGCGGAGCTGGACGGCGTTGGTGACGGCGAGGTGCGGGTCGCTGTGGGCGTGGGCGACCAGACCGATGCGCAGCAGCTTCTGGGCGAGGTCCTGGGCGACCAGTCCCGACGCGCCGACACCGTAGACGTCGACCCGGCGGGCTGCGGCGAGTGCGCTGACGGCGGCGCCGAGCTGTCCCGTGTCCAGGCCGGACGCCGTGTCGGCGAGGGTCTGCTGCTCGTCGTGGGCGAGCTTGGCGACCACGTCGGCTATGGGGTCGTCGACCGAGATGTCTGCGGTGACCGCCGGGCCGCGCCCGGACTGCTGCTGGGCGGCGAGCCCCGCGAGTGCGAGGCGCAGGTCGCGGTAGCCGGGGTAGCCGAGGAGGCGGGCCGTGCGGACCACGGTGGCCTCGCTGGTGCCGGTGAGCTCGGCGAGTCCGGTGACCGTGAGCGCGGCGCAGCCTGCCGGGTCGCGGGCGACGGCTTCGGCGACCCGCTGCATGGAGCGGGTCATGGACGGCGCGAGCGTGCGCACTTTCGCCGCGAGGGCCGCGGGAGCAGGTGGCGTGGGTGGGGGCGGGGCGGGTGGAGGTGGGCCCGTGGGGCCCGCACCGATCTCGTCGGTGAAAGATTCCTTCAGTTCACGGATCATTGCTGAAAGATATTTTCGCTCAGGTGGGGTGGTCAACCCCCTGCGCGGGGGGGTGCGGCGGCACGAGCGCGTCGCACGCGCCGGGGGCGCGTTCCGGGTGGGGGCGACCGGCCTGTGGGTGGGGCGGTGGCCACCGGGGTGACAATGTCTCCATGGACGTCAACCCGCAGGAGCAGGCGCTCCATGCCGCCCGGGCCCTGGTGCTCGCGGACCTCGTCGCCCGCGACGTGGCCCACGCCGAGGTCGTCTCGCTGGTGGAGGAGTCGGTCGCACAACGCCGTTGGTGGGTCGAGCAGTGGCCTGAGGGGGCCGTCTACCTGGCGGGGCTGGTCGCCCAGGATGTGCAGGACGCCCTCCTGGAGCGGTACGGGCGCTGGCCGCTGTGCCCGGTCTGCACCGGTGGCGAGCCCCACGCGCTGGACGTGGAGCCCGAGTTGGGGCCCGATCCGCACTGGGTCTGTGGGAAGGCGGGCGTGGTCGTCGCCCCGGTCGGCGGACTGTCGTGACGATCTACATCGACCCGCCGACCTGGCCGGGGCACGGTCGCCTGTGGTCGCACCTGGTCAGCGACGTGTCCTTCGAGGAGCTGCACGTGTTCGCCGCCTCGATCGGATGCCCGCAGCGTGCCTTCGAACGCGACCACTATGACGTCCCGTCTCACCGCTACGAGGACGCCGTGCGCGCGGGCGCGGTGGAGCTCGGCTCCAAGGAGCTCGTCCGCCGCCTCTCGGATGCGGGGCTGCGGCGCCCGAAGCACCGCCGGGCGTGACGTCCCGGTGTGTGCCGGGGTCCCCCAACGGGTGGGGGCCGTGCCGGGCGCGCCCGTCGGCGGGCCTGCCGGGTGCGTACGAGGGGCCGGGTGGCGCCGGGCGTGGAGTGCCGCGCGGTAGGGGGCGGTGGAGGCGACCGGGCGGGCGTCGGCCGCGGGTGCGGGGCGTGGGCGGAGGAGCGCGCCGACTGCGGGTGGTTCCGGGTGGCGGAACGCCTGCGCGGCTGCGCCCGGGGCGCAGGCCGGGACGGTCGGCCGGGGCCGACCGCCTGGCGTGCGCCGTGCCCCACCCCGATCACGATCCGAGCAACTGCTCCAGTTCTGCCGATACGTTGCGGCGGGCCGCGGACTCCCAGGCGTGCTCGCCGTGCGGGGTGTGAAAGAGCCGGGGCAGGCCGAGGAGGTGGCGTAGGACGTCGGCGCGGCCCGTGCGGAAGAGGTCGTCCGGCACGAAGGCGTACTCCTCGCGGACGGCGGCGGCGTAGGCGGCGTACGCGTCCGGTGGGGAGGCGAGGACCGCCAGGTCGGCGTCGCACAGGACCGTCCCGTTGCGGTCCCCGCCCTCGGGGTCGTGGGTCCGGGTGAGCCGGACGAGACGGGCCACCTCCTTCGTCGCCGTCCCGCTCAGCCCGGCCTCGGGTAGGGCGCGCTCGGCGAGGCGGGCGGAGCGGTCCTCGTTGGTGGAGAGCTCCGGGCGGTAGATCGCGTCGTGGAACCATGCGGCGAGCCGGACCAGGTTCGGGTCGTCGGCGTACCCCTCCAGCGTGTCGATGTGGTCGAGCACCGCGGCCAGGTGGTCCGTGGTGTGGTAGCGCCGTTGGGGTTCGGCCCAGCGGGCCAGCAGGTTGTCCGCGTATTGGGACGGGTCGGGGGACGGGCCGGGGGCGCCGGGGTCCGAACGGGCGGCGCGGAGAGCGGCGTTCCAGCGGGCGCGAAGATCCTTCAGGTCGGCCATGAGGCCATTGTCCATGCGGGTGGGGGACGGCTGACGGGCGACGTCCGAGGCTCGTGACCGGGGCGTCCGGGATTCCGGGGAGCGGCTCGGCCGAGGTCAGTACGCCCTTATACAAAGAAGTTTTTGCAAAAATAGTTGTGCAGAATTCTTCGACTGACCTACGGTTCCGACATGCCCAGTGACGAGGACAAGCGGGTACTCGACCCGGAGCACGACGCGGCGGCCTTGAAGGCGCTCACCCACCCCCTCCGCATCCAACTGCTCGGGTTGCTCAGGCAGGACGGCCCGGCCACGGCGAGCGAGCTCGCCCACAGGACCGGCGAGTCGTCCGCCTCCACCAGCTACCACCTGCGCGTCCTGGCGAAGTACGCATTCATTGCGGAGGCCGAGCACCGGGACGGGCGGGAGCGTCGCTGGAGGGCCGTGCACTCGATGACGGCGTGGAGCAGTGCCGCCATGGAGTCCACTCCGGAGGGCCGCGCCTACCGCAGTCAGACGCGCAGGGTGCAGATCGAGCACCTGGAGGCCTCGGTCGCCCGGCATGAGGCGGACCTCGCCGCCGGACGACTGGGCCAGGAATGGCTGGAGCCGGCCGGGATCAGTGACATGCTGCCGCGGCTCACCGCCGAGTCCCTCGCCGAACTCTGGGGGACGCTCGACGGCAAGCTGCAGGAGCTCACCTCCCGCGACGCCGAGGACCCGCGCGCGATGCAGGTCGTGCTCTTCACCGCCGGTCTGCCCATCGCGCCGCGCGGCCGCGACGACGAGCCGCACCCCCCGGGCCGCGCCGCTACGGGCGCCGGGGAGCCAACGGAGCCTGGCGGCGGCGAATCGTGAACGAGTCGCCGACCATACGCAACGCCCGCCGCCGATACGTCACTGTCTGTGTGCTCTTCTGGCTCCCGTCCGGCCTGGCGATCGCTCCCCTGGTCCTCCTGCTCACCGAGCGCGGCATGACGCTAGCGGCCATCGCAGGTGCTTTTGCCGCGTTCTCGTTGACGGTAGCCGTGCTGGAACTGCCCACCGGAGGGTTGTCCGACGTCCTCGGACGTCGTGGCGTGCTGGCCGCGGCCGGATTGCTCAACTCGGTCGCCCTCACGCTCCAGGCCGTGGGTGGGACCCCGTTGGTGCTCACCCTCGGCATGGTGCTCCTGGGAGCAGGCCGCGCCCTGTCCAGCGGGCCTGCCGAGGCGTGGTACGTCGACACCGTTCGTGCGCACGGCGGTTCCGATGCCGAACTGCGCACCGGCCTTGCGCGCGGGTCCTCCGCGACATCGGCTGCGCTCGCGACCGGCACACTACTCGGCGGCGCACTTCCCTGGCTTCTTGGACCGGGACCCGGAATCGGTGGTCGGCTCGAGGAAGTCACCTCGGGGCGGGTGCTTCCGCTCTCCGTCCCCCTGCTGTTAGGTGTTGCGGTCGAAATCGCCTTCGTGCTCCACGTGCTGTCCGCCCTGGATGAGCCGCCTCGCTCCAAAGCTGCGCTCCACGACGTGCTGCGCGGCATTCCGGTCGCCATCGTGGGCGCGTTGCGCATGGGCGGACGCCATGTCCTGGTGCGACGGGTGATGCTCAGTGCAGCGGCCGCGGGGAGTGCAGTGGCCGCCATCGAACTCCTGTCACCCGGACGAGCGGCGACGCTGGCCGGCGGTTCGGAGTCGGGCGCCGTCACCTTCGCGCTGCTCGCCTGCGCGGGCTTCGTTTGCTCCGGGATCGGCAGCCATATCGCACCCTGGGCGGTCTCGGCCTCGGGCAGCGGCGAACGCACGGTCCTGATCGGCCTCGGCACCGGGGTGAGCGGCATGCTGCTGCTGGGCGTCACCGCGGCCTCCGGGGGCGTCATCGCCACGACGCTCGCGGCCCTCGGGTACGGGCTGGTCTATTTCGGTCTGGGCGTGGCGGGGCCGAGCGGGAACGAACTCATGCATCGGAACGTCATGAGTTCGGGGCGAGCCTCCGCCTTGTCCGTCCAGTCCCTCGCTCAGCAAGCGGCGGGTGCCCTCGTCGGCATGGCCGTCGGCCTTCTTCGCCCGGGCCCGTTGCCCTGGATGCTGGCCTGCGCAGTCCTCTTCCTCGGAACGCTCCTGTGGGTCCGTCGCAGCGAGCCCGCGGTCCCGCGTCCCGGCTCGCTCCCCGGGCGGGCGAACGCCGGGCCGGAGACGGTGGCGGAGCGGGCGTAACGGGCGATAATGACCGTGCGGGCTTGTATGCCGTCCCCGTGTGCGGAGGCAGACACCATGACACTCTTGTTCATTGCCCAGAACGGCCCGGTCAGCGAGCTGGCTGCCACCCCGCTGGCCGCCATCGGGCCGCTCACCTTCGGAGTCATCCTGGTCGCCATCCTGGGTGGTGCCATGTGGTGGGACGGCAGGCGGCGCGCGAAGCTGCGTGCGCCGAGCCCCGAAGAGCAGCCGAAGGCGCCCGACCACCGCGAGCACATCGAGGAGATGAGGGAGTCGGACGAGGGCGCGTTCCCCGACGACGGGGGCCGTCTCCTCCCGTACAACCTGAAGAGTCACACATCGCACAGCACCGGCAAGGGGCCGGAGGCGCGCAAGCAGCACGGCGACCGCAGTGGCGGTGCGTTCGGAAGCGGGAGCCTGGGGGGCTAGCGAGGACGCGGACCGTGCCACGAGGGCCCCGGCCGGGCGCGCCCTGCCCTGCTGCCCTCCCGCCGATGCCGTCCCGCGGGTACGGATCGGCCCCGGCCGGGACTGCCGGGGCCGATCCGTGACGGTCGGGCGCGGGACTGCCACGGTGGTCTTACGGACGTTTCGCCTGGAAGCCCCGCAGCCGCAGGCTGTTGCCCACCACGAACACGGAGGAGAAGGCCATCGCCGCGCCAGCGATCATCGGGTTCAGGAGGCCGGCCGCGGCGAGGGGCAGTGCGGCCACGTTGTAGGCGAACGCCCAGAACAGGTTCGAGCGGATCGTGCCGAGCGTGCGGCGCGCCAGTCGGATGGCGTCCGCCGCGGCGCGCAGGTCGCCCCGGACGAGGGTGAGGTCGCCCGCTTCGATGGCCGCGTCCGTGCCGGTGCCCATCGCCAGGCCCAGGTCGGCCTGGGCGAGCGCGGCGGCGTCGTTGACGCCGTCGCCGACCATGGCGACGGTGCGGCCCTCCGCCTGGAGCCGCTTCACCTCAGCGACCTTGTCCTCCGGCAGGACCTCGGCGATCACGTTCTCGGCCGGTATGCCGACTTCTTCGGCGACGGCGGTCGCAACGGCCCGGTTGTCGCCGGTGAGGAGGATCGGGGTCAGACCGAGGGCGCGCAGTCGACCGACCGCCTCGGCGCTGGTGTCCTTCACCGCGTCTGCGACCTCGAGTACCGCGCGGGCCTCGCCGTCCCACGCGACGGTGACGACGGTACGGCCCGCGGCCTCGGCTTCCGCTTGTGCCTTGCGGAGCAGGGGCGGCAGGTCGATCGCCCGGTCGGCGAGCAGCTTCGCGCGGCCGACCAGGACGTCGCGGCCGTCGACCGTGCCCCGGACGCCGAGTCCGGGCACGTTCACGAAGTCCGTGACGACGGGGAGCGGGCCGGCCTGCTCGGTCGCCCCGCCGGCGACCGCACGTGCGACGGGGTGCTCGGAGGCGTGCTCCACGGCGCCCGCCACCCGCAGGGCCTCGAAGACGGTGGTTCCTTCGGCGGTGTGGGTGGCGAGCAGGGTCATGCGGCCGGTGGTGACGGTGCCGGTCTTGTCCAGGACGACGGTGTCGGCCTTGTGCGTGTTCTCCAGGACCTCCGGGCCCTTGATCAGTATGCCGAGCTGGGCGCCCCGGCCGGTGCCGACCATGAGGGCGGTGGGTGTGGCCAGGCCCAGCGCACAGGGGCAGGCGATGATCAGTACGGCTACCGCGGCGGTGAACGCGGCGGTCCACCCCTCGCCGAGGGCCCACCAGACGCCGAGGGTTCCCAGGGCGAGGGCGATCACGATCGGAACGAAGACGGCGGAGATGCGGTCGGCGAGTCGCTGGGCGGCCGCCTTGCCGTTCTGCGCGTCCTCGACCAGCTTCGCCATGCGGGCCAGCTGGGTGTCGGCGCCGACCCGGGTGGCTTCGACGACGAGCCGACCGCCGGCGTTCAGGGTGGCTCCCGCGACGGGTGCGCCGACCGTGACCTCGACGGGTACGGATTCGCCCGTGAGCATGGAGGCGTCGACGGCGGAGGCGCCCTCGACCACGGTGCCGTCGGTGGCGATCTTCTCACCGGGCCGTACGAGGAAACGGTCGCCGACCGCGAGCCGGTTGATGGGGACGGTGTCCTCGCGGCCGTCGCGCAGGACGGTGACCTCCTTCGCGCCGAGTTCGAGCAGGGCGCGCAGGGCCGCCCCCGCGGTGCGCTTGGAACGGGCCTCGAAATAGCGGCCCGCCAGGATGAAGGTGGTGACGCCGGCCGCGGCCTCCAGGTAGATGTTGCCTGCACCGTCGGTGCGGGCGATGGTCAGCTCGAACGGGTGGGTCATGCCCGGTGCCCCGGCGTGCCCGAAGAAGAGCGCCCACAGGGACCACAGGAAGGCGGCCGTGGTGCCCAGCGAGATCAGGGTGTCCATGGTGGCGGCGCCGTGCCGGGCGTTGGTCCACGCGGCGCGGTGGAAGGGGGCGGCGCCCCAGACCACGACGGGCGCGGCAAGGGTGAGGGACAGCCACTGCCAGTAGGTGAACTGCAGGGACGGGACCATGGCCAGGATGACGACGGGCGCTGAGAGCAGTGCCGAGACGAGGACGCGCTGCCGCAGCGCGTCGAGCTCGGGCTCGGTGCGGGGTTGTGCCGCGGATTCGGTGCCCGCGTCGCCGGGAGGGCTCTCCGGGATGGCTGGTGGGGCGGGAGGTTCCGCCGAGTAGCCCGTGCGTTCGACGGTGGCGATCAGATCGGAAACGCTGATGCCGTCGGCGAAGGTGATCTTGGCTTTCTCGGTGGCGTAGTTGACGGTGGCCTCGACCCCGTCCATGCGGTTGAACTTCTTCTCGATGCGGGCCGCGCACGAGGCGCAGGTCATGCCGCCGATGGTGAGTTCGGTGGTCGTCGTCGTGGTGCTCATTGCGTGCCGCTCCGCTCCCGATCTCCGCGTATCGCTCCGGTACAACCCTCTTCGGTATACCCCCAGAGGGTATCACTTGCTCATCTTGTATACCCCCCACCCGTATGTAGTGCAAGAGGGGCGACTGGGCGGGGTGGCGGATCCGGGGGCTAGGCTGGATCCGATATTGGACTAGACCTGTATGGTGGCGGAGGACGGTCATGAACAACCGTGCGGTCCTGGAAGTGATCGCCCTCGACGCGCAGGACGCCGTGGCCGCCCGGTCCGGCGGGGCGGACAGGCTGGAGCTCGTCAGGGACATGGCGGCGGACGGCCTCACGCCCTCGCGGGAGACCTTCGCCCGGATCCGCGCAGCCGTCGACCTCCCCCTGCGGGTGATGCTGCGGCTCGCGGACGGCTTCGCCCCGGGTGACGTCGACGCACTCGTACACGCGGCACGGGAGCTGCGGGAGGAGGGCGCGGAGGAGTTCGTCCTGGGCTTCCTCGACGCACACGGCAACCCCGACCTCGTGACGGTCGAACGGCTCGTGGCCGAGCTCAAGGGGTGCCGGTGGACCTTCCACCGGGCGATCGACGGCGCGGCGGACCGCGACGCACTGCGCAAGCAACTCGCGGACGTTCCCGGCCTCGACACGTACCTCACCGCGGGTTCGGCGGCCGGTGTCGACGACGGACTCCCCGTGCTCCTCGCCGAGGCGGCGCGACGCGGTGAGCCGGGCTACGACAAGCAACTGCTCGTCGGCGGCGGCCTCCGCCTCGACCACCTCCCCGCCCTGCGCGCCGCGGGCCTCGACGCCTTCCACATCGGCGGCGCGGCTCGGCCGCAGGGCTGGGAGGCCCCGGTGGACGCGCAGGCGGTGCGCACCTGGCGGGAGGCGCTCGACGGGTGACCCGGGGCGCCCCACCCGGGCCGTTCCTCCGCGACCGTTCAGGCCAGCTGGGGCGGCAGCGGCGAGGCGTGGAGCACCGTCAGGCCCGAGACCGCGCGGGTGAGGGCCACGTAGAGGCGGCGCAGGCCCGTGCGTTCGTCGGGTTCGCCGTCGACGACGGCCGCCGGCTCGTCGAGGACGACGTAGTCGTACTCCAGACCCTTCGCCAGCGACGCCGGGACCAACGTCAGCCGGGACTCGCTGGTCGTCTCCTCGCCGGGGGACAGGTAGGTCAAACCGGCTGCGGCCAGCGCCTCCGCCAGCGCGGGGACACGGGCGTCCGCCGCGATCAGACCGATGGAGCCCTCGCGGCGGAGCGACTCACGGCAGGCGTCCACCACCGCCGCGTCCCCGTCCCCGACCGTCGCACGGACCTCCAGGGACCCGGGGGACTCGCGCACCGAGCGGACCGCCGCCAGCCCCGGCGACATGTGGGGAAGCAGCCGTGACGCGTATGCGATGACCTCGCGTGGCACGCGGAATCCCGCCGTCAGCTCCTCCACCGCCGCATCGGGCTTCCCGAGGTGGGCCAGTGCCTCTGCCCAACTGCGCGTCGCCCACGGAGTGGTGCCCTGCGCCAGGTCGCCCAGCACCGTGGCGGAGCCCGTCGTGCAGCGGCGGCCCACCGCGCGGTACTGCATCGGTGACAGGTCCTGCGCCTCGTCCAGGACGACGTGTCCCAACGAGTGCGTGCGCTCGACCAGGTCGTACGCCTCGTCGATGAGCACCGCGTCGGCCGGGGACCAGCGCGCGGAGCGCACCGAGCGCGGCGGCCGGGTCCACAGGACGGCCTTCTGCTCGTCGGCGGTCAGCACGCCGTCCGCGTGCTCCGCGAGGAAGTCCGGTTCGGAGAGCAGCCTCAGCACGAGCTTCGCCGGATCCACCACCGGCCAGACCGCCTTCACCGCGGCCTTCACCGCCGCGTTGCGTGCCACCGCGTCCTGGACCCGGTCGTCCGGCGCCTCGCCCGACCGTTCCATGCGGACGAGCACCGCGTGCGCGATGCGCTGCGGAAGGGCGTCGCGGGCGGCGCCGTAGCGGATGTCCCGGTCGAGCAGCTCCCGGACGATCTCCTCCAGTTCGTGGGCGGGCACGCGCCAGCGCCGCGAGCCGCGCACCACCATCAGGGCCTCGGTCGGCATGGTCACGTGCGAGCGCACCGCACGCCGCAGCACCTCGGCCATCCGGGCGTCGCCCTTGACGACCGCCGATGCGGCCTCGTCGGTGCCGCGGACCTCGACGTGTCCGACGAGGTCGTCCACCGTCGCCTGCCGGACCTCCAACTCACCCAGTGCCGGGAGGACTTGCTCGATGTAGTGGAGGAAGGAACGGTTCGGGCCGATCACCAGCGTGCCGGTGCGGGCCAGCCGTTCCCGGTGCGCGTACAGCAGGTACGCCACCCGGTGCAGCCCCACGGCCGTCTTCCCGGTGCCCGGGCCACCCTGGACGCACACCGTGCCGGACAGCCCCGACCGCACGATCTCGTCCTGCTCGGGCTGGATCGTCGCCACGATGTCCCGCATGGGGCCCACGCGGGGCCGCTCGATCTCCGCCTGGAGCAGCTTGCTGGTCCGGTCGGCCTCGGTGGGATCGGTGAGGTGCTCGTCCTCATAGGCCGTGAGGTCGCCGGCGGTGTAGCCGAATCGGCGACGCAGCCGGATGTCCATCGGGTCATTCCTGGAGGCCCGGTAGAACGGCTGCGACACCGGGGCGCGCCAGTCGATCACCATCGGGTCACCCTCGGCGTCATGCACGTGGCGCCGCCCGATGTAGAAGCGCTGCCCCTCCTGCGTGGTGTGCAGGTAGTCGAGCCGGCCGAAGAACAGCGGGGTGTGCGAGAGGTCGGCGAGGGCCTTGATCCGCTCCTCGATCTGGGCTTCCAGGACCACGCGGTTGACCCAGTTCGCCGTGACGTCGCGGATGTCCAGGGCCTGGACGTCCTCGCGCATGGTGCGCAGGGCGGCGCGCGAGGCGGTCAGATGGGCACGTTCGAGGGCCAGGGGGTCGTGCGCGGGCACGGGGCTGCCTCCGGGAGGTGACGGACGGACGGTGCGCGGCGTACGGGGCGGGTGCCGTACGGCTCGTGACGCACGGGTGCACGGCGTACGCACGTGCGGGTCATGGCTGCGCGTCCGGTTTCCGTCCGGACGGCGGCACTCCACGGAGGGAGGCGGGCAAGGGGGAGATTGTAGTCAGCGGCACGGTCACCGGCGAACGGTTTTCACCGGCGGCTGCGGCCGCCGCAGGAGCGGGCCGGGGTCCGGGACACGCCGGCGGGGCGGCGGTGGGCGGGGAGACGTCACCGCGGGTCCGGTGGGCCCGAGCCGACGGTCCCGACGGAGGGGAACTGCAGGGATCGTGGCGGAAGGGGCCCCTGGGCCGCGGACGGGCACCGCGCCGAACGCCGGTGCCCGTGGCGGGCCCGTCGCACCCGTAGGGGGACGCCCGTAGATCCGAGGTCGTATGCGGGCCGGAACCGGCTCAGCCCGCAGGGCGATGTGTTACCGCCGCGTCAAGTCCACCATGGAGGTATGACCACAGCGACACTCCACCCAGCCGGCGGGAGGGTACCCGGAGCCACTGCCATCGGTACCGCCACCCATCACGCCCACCGCATCGGCGATGCGCTGCGCGCCGTCAAGGTCTTCGTGACCACGGCCTTCGGCGTCGTGGTCCTCGGCGAGTACACCGAGGAAGCCGGAGTCCGTCGGCACCTCTGACCGCGGGGACCCGCCGGTCCCACCGGGGCGGCCGGTCGCGGCTGCGAGGCGCCCGTACGGAACGTCACGAGTCGGGCACCGGACGCACCCGCCGCCCCTGACCCTCCCGGTGCCCGGAGCCGTCGGACCTCCCGAGGGGGCTCTCCGACACCGCCGAGGCCGACGCGCTGCTGCCGCCCCGGCCTTGAGGGTGCGCCCCGGCCTTGAGGGTGCGCCCCGGCCGACCCGCGCTCGCCCGCTCCGCCCGGCCCGCGTCCGTACCGGCGGTCAGTCGTCCGTCAGCAGGTCGTCCGCGTCCATGATCCGGTACGCGTACCCCTGCTCGGCCAGGAACCGCTGGCGGTGCGCTGCGAAGTCCTGGTCGATGGTGTCCCTCGCGACCACCGAGTAGAAGTGCGCCTTGTGGCCGTCCGCCTTCGGACGGAGGACCCGGCCGAGCCGCTGAGCCTCCTCCTGGCGGGAGCCGAAGGTGCCGGAGACCTGGATGGCGATCGTCGCCTCCGGCAGGTCGATGGAGAAGTTCGCGACCTTGGAGACCACGAGGACCGAGATCTCGCCGTCCCGGAACGCGTCGAAGAGCCTCTCGCGCTGCGAGTTGGGCGTCTCCCCCTTGATGACGGGGGCGTCCAGGTGCTCGCCCAGCTCGTCGAGCTGGTCGATGTACTGGCCGATGACCAGGGTCTGCTGGCCCCGGTGCTTGCGGACCAGCTCCTCGGTGACCCTCTGTTTGGTCGCGGTCGTCGCGCAGTACCGGTACTTCTCCTCGGTCTCCGCCATCGCGTACGTGAGCCGCTCGGACTCGGTGAGGTTGACCCGGACCTCGATGCAGTCGGCGGGCGCGATGTAGCCCTGGGCCTCGATTTCCTTCCACGGCGCGTCGAAGCGCTTGGGGCCGATGAGGGAGAAGACGTCCGACTCGCGGCCGTCCTCGCGCACCAGCGTCGCGGTCAGACCCAGACGGCGACGGGCCTGCAGGTCGGCGGTGAACTTGAAGACCGGAGCCGGCAGCAGGTGCACCTCGTCGTAGACGATCAGGCCCCAGTCACGGGAGTCGAACAGTTCCAGATGGGGGTAGATCCCCTTCCGCTTGGTCGTCAGCACCTGGTAGGTGGCGATCGTGACCGGGCGGATCTCCTTCTTCGCGCCGCTGTACTCGCCGATTTCGTCCTCGGTGAGCGATGTGCGCTTGACCAGCTCGTGCTTCCACTGGCGGGCGGAGACCGTGTTCGTCACCAGGATCAGGGTCGTCGCCTTCGCCTGGGCCATGGCACCCGCCCCGACGAGGGTCTTTCCCGCCCCACAGGGCAGCACGACGACACCGGAGCCGCCGTGCCAGAAACCCTCGACGGCCTGCTTCTGGTACGGGCGCAGCGCCCAGCCCGACTCGTCCAGGTCGATGCGGTGGGCCTCGCCGTCGACGTAACCGGCGTGGTCCTCGGCCGGCCAGCCGAGCTTCAGCAGGGTCTGCTTGATCTGGCCGCGCTCCGACGGGTGCACGACGACGGTGTCCGGGTCGAGCCGGGCACCGACCAAGGGCTGGACCTTCTTGGAACGGAGGATCTCCTCCAGGACCGGCCGGTCGGTGGTGGTCAGCACCAGTCCGTGGGCAGGGTGCTTGACGAGGCTGAGGCGGCCGTACCGGGCCATGGTCTCGGCGACGTCGACCAGCAGGGCGTGCGGCACGGGGTAGCGGGAGAACTCGACGAGGGCGTCGACGACCTGCTCCGCGTCGTGCCCCGCGGCCCGGGCGTTCCACAGGCCGAGCGGAGTGATGCGGTAGGTGTGGATGTGTTCGGGGGCGCGTTCCAGTTCCGCGAACGGAGCGATGGCGCGACGGCACGCGTCGGCCTGCTCGTGGTCGACCTCCAGCAGGAGGGTTTTGTCGCTTTGGACGATGAGCGGTCCATTCACGCGTGTGCCCTTTCCTCGCGCATCCCGTGCGGCCAAATCTCCAGTCTGCCTCATCGGGCACCCCGGTCGGGCGGCTGCCCGCCCCCACCCGTGCGGACCCGGAGCGGCGGTGCGGCCGTCGGGCGTCAGACGGAGTCGTCGGCGAGTTCCGCGACACCGGTGATGCGGTGCAGGGGGTAGGTCCGGACCTCGTCGGCGGTGTGGTCGTAGGCCGTGACGAAGCCGCCCTCGACGCGGACGGGTGCGATGACGCGCTGGCTGGCGGCGCCGTCCGCGTTGACGTAACCGATCCAGATCGCCGCGCCGGTGAGCACCGCCGCCTGCACGGTGGCGAGCGTCTCGGCCGGCGTGGTGCGGGGCAGTTCGCCGTCGGCGGTGTGCGGTGCGGGCTTGCGCACCGCGGTGACGGCCATGTCGCCGGCCCGGATCGCCTTCACCGCGGCACCGAGCAGTGTGTCGTCGGGTACGGGCGGCCCGTCGGGCACCGGGACGGGCGGGGTGCGGTGCGGGGTGCGGCGGGCATCGGCCCGGGTGATCAGCACGTCGCCCTCCGCGGACTCCGCGGCCGGTGCGTAGCCCATGGCCCGGAGGCCTTCGAGCAGCGTGGACGGGTCGGCCTGACTGGCGAGCACCGTCGGCGCGAGCCGCCGCATCCGCAGTCCGTGCGAGCGCCGGTCCGCGAGGATCTCGTCAAGGGTCGCGTCGTCGTCGCAGCGCACGTAGGCGGACGCGGCGCCGATGCGGAGGTGGCCGTGCTTGCGGGCCACGTCGTCGACGAGGTAGCTGAGCGGCTGCGGCACGGGGGTGCGGCTGTGCCGGGCCAGGAACGCGTGCAGGTCCGCGGCTGCCTGCCCGGCGTCCAGAGCGCGCCGGACGGACGCGGGCGTAAACCTGTAGACCGTCGCACCACCCTTCGACTCCACGTCCGCAATGACTCCCAACGCTTCGGCGAGGGGGCGCTCGAGCGGGCCCGGCGCCACGGCGGTGAGGTCGGCCTGGAGGAGGACGTGGTCGAGCGGCTCGGGCAGCAGCGGGGCGAGGGCGGCCGCGGCGAGCGCGGCGCGGGCGGCGAGTCCGGGTCCCGCTGCCGCGGTCGCGCCCGGTGCGGAGGCCGGATCGCGGAGCCGGTCCGTCGCGTCCGTGCCGGCACCGCCCAGGAGCGTGCGGCACGCCGACGACAGGGAGCCGCGTCCGGTGATGCCGAGCAGCTCCGCTTCGGTGAGGGTCCAGGTGGCGATGCGCGAGCGGAGGTCCGGTCCGTCGGAGGCCGGGGCGGCAGGGGTACGGGCGGGACGTTCCCAGCGGAGTCGGGCCAGGACGGTGTCCGGGACCGGGGCGGCGCCGACGGGCAGCTCCGCCAGCAGTACCAGGACGCGGTGGCGGACCTCGGGCGCGGCACCGCGGTCCAGGTCGGGGCCCAGCGCGGCGAGGGTGCGGCCCTTGGCGTCCTGGCCGCCGACCAGGCCCGCGGTCCGGGTCGCGGTGAGCCAGGCGGTTGCGAGCGCGGTCCAGCGCGCAGGCGCGGGGAGGTCGAGCCACTCGTCGTACGCGGGGGTCGGGGCGAACCGCTCGTCCGCCTCGCCGTCCGAAGCCAGCAACCCCGCCGTGTAGGCCAGTTCGAGCCAGAAGGCGGCGACCGGCTCCGACACGTCCATCGACGCCGCCGTGCGCTTGAGGTCCCGCACGCTCAGCCCCCCGGCCTTCAGCACGGGAGGACCGGCGGTCTGCCACTCCTTCAGCAGTTCCTCCACGGTGGCGAGGGCCGTGTGGGCCTGCCCCGCCGCCGTGCCGTCCACCACCGTCGGACGGTGTTCCGCGGCGATCCGTACCTCGGGCGGGACCGGCTCCGGCTCGCGGTGCGCCCGGCCGGCCCGCAGGTGCAGGGCCGCCTCGCGCGGCAGCACCACCGTGCGCGGCGAAGTGGGCAGCAGCAGCCCGCGGTCGCGCAGCCAACGCACCGGAGGCGCGGGGGCGGAGGTCACCTCCCCGTACGGCGGGCCCCAGACCAGCCGGTCCAGCACCGCCAGGGCGTCCGGGGGAGCCGTGTCGAGGAGCGCCGCCATCCGCTTCCGGTCCGTGAAGAGCGCGGTCAGCGCGGCGACTGCGGACACCGGGTCGTGGGTCGTCGGCAGGCCCGCGGCCGTGACGATCTCCTGGATCCGCCCCGGTGACATGCCCGCCGTGGCCTCCGCCACCGTCGGCCCGAGTCCGGTGGGCGACGGGTGCCCCGGTGACGGTGCGAGCAACTCGCGCGCGGTGCGCACGAGCCGCATCCGGTCGTCGTCGCCCCACACCAGCGCCTGGTCGCGCAGGTCCCCGAGCGCGCGGGGCAGCGCCGCCTCGACTGCGGGATCACCGTCGTCGCCGCCCAGCAGCGCGAGGACCGTGCCGTACGACGTGGGCTCGGCGGCCACGGCCAGGACCTGCGCGGTCTGTACGGCGAACCGGTCCAGTCGCTCCAGCGCCCGGACCACCGACGCCCGCGTGCCGGCGCGGGTGGCCAGTTGGGTCAGGTCGTTCGGAACCGGGTTCAGCAGGTCAGGGCGGGCGCGCAGCAGCGTGGCCAACCCCTCGTCGCCCCTGGCGCGCAGCGCGTCGGCCAGGGTGCGCGGTGCGGCGGCTGCCGTGCGCGGCGTCGTGTCCGCGGTCGGCGACCCCTCTGTGGCCGGCTCCACCGGCGTTCCTGCGGGCACGTGCGCCTCCCGATCGAGCTCACCGGTCCCCATCCGCCCCACGTTAGCCCGTGCCCAGGCGCTAACGTCAGGACCGGCTCCGGGGACGTGGACGCTGGGGACGCTGTGGAGGGGCACCGTGGGCATCGAGAGCGACCAACTGGTCTTCGACTACCTGAGCAGGGTGGGGGACGTAGCCCAGCAGCGACAGCTGCCCTCCGCCACCAGGATGCGGCTCGTGTCGTCGCTCCGGAACGAGATCGACAAGCAGCGCGCGAAGTTCGGGACCGACAGCCCGTCGGCGGTGCGGAGGATCCTGGGGCGGCTGGGCACACCCGACGAGGTGGTCGACGCAGCGGCGCGTCACGACGGGGGCAAGCCCGCGGGCCCCGCGACGTCCGCGGGCACGACGGAGGACGCGGCCTGGTCCTCGCCGCGCACGGCACCCGCGACACCACCGGATCCGGAACCGGCGGGCCCTTCCGTACCGGAGCAACGCTCCCGGTCGGCCCGGCGGTTCATCCCGCGACCGCGCGCGTCGGACCGCCGGGACGGAGCCACCGGCCCGGGCGGGTCCGGGCCGGTGGCCGACTCCGGCCGCGGTGCGTCCCCCGTCGACGCCTCTTCCGCGGACGCCTCCCCCGTCGACGCCTCCTCCGCACAGGGTGCACCGGACTGGTGGCGTGTCGAACCGGGACCGCACGGCTCCACGGGCGACATCGGTGGTTTCGTCGGCGGAGTGGAGATCCCCGACCTGCTGGTGCCGCCGGCGACGGAGCGTGCGGGCGAACGGCAGGACAACGGGGGTGCCGGCGGGGCGGCGCCCGGCGACCACGCCGACGGCGCCGTCGACGGCGGGGCCCCGGCCGCCGCACCGCGCCGGTGGCGTCCGGGCGCCCTGCTGCGTCCGTCGCGGCGGACCGGCGTCCGCCCGGATCGGGCGCCCGGCCAGCCGATGCTCCTCTTCGCCGCCGCTCTCCTGGCCCTCGGTCTGCTCCTCGGGTCCTGGATCGCCCTGGCCGGGGGATGGCTGCTCGCGTACGCGTCCCGGACCCTCTCCCGGGCGGAGGCGAAATGGGCGGTCCTCGGCCTGCCGGGCGGCGTCGCCGCGGGCGCGGCGGTCTGGCTGTGGGGCCGTGTCGAGGGCCGCTGGGGCGACCCCATCGCGCCGGGCGGCCAGGCGATGCGCGAGGCCCTCGCCACCACCTGGCCGTGGGTGGTCAGGGGCGCTGCCCTGGCCTCGGCCCTCTTCCTCGTCTGGCGTGCGCGCAGGAAGTGAGTCCGGTCACGGAGCACGGCTGGGGGGCGCCTGCCGCCGGTGCGAAATGGGCGGCGACCTTCCCCGCCCTCACCGGACGGAGGGACCGGTGAGACCGGCGGGGACATCGAGGACACCGGGGACACCGAGGACGGATCCGCCGGATGCGGGGCCGGTACGGTCCGCGCACCGGCCCGCTGAGGTCGGGGGAGCCGAGGACGGCCCCGGCCGCGTGCCGGCCCGGGGCGCGGTGGTGCCGTTCGGCTCCGGACCGGACCCCGCTGTCCGGCCCACTGCCCGACCCGGTGGGCACAATGGACCGCATGCCTTCGACTCCGCGCACGTCGCCGCGCCCCGCCCTGCTCACCGTCGGCTTCGACCTCGACATGACCCTGGTCGACTCCCGTCCCGGCATCCACGCCGTCTTCCGGGCGCTGTCCGCGGAGACGGGCGTCCGGATAGACGCCGACCTCGTGGTCACTCGGCTCGGACCCCCGCTGGAGCAGGAGCTTGCGCACTGGTTCCCCGCGGACCGCGTCCAGGAGCTGGGCGATCGCTACCGCGCGCTCTACCCCGAGTACGCCATCGCCCCCAGCCGCGCGATGCGTGGTGCCCGCGAGGCCGTCGCCGCGGTCCGGGCGTTCGGCGGCCGCGTGATCGTGGTGACCGCCAAGCACGAGCCGAACGCCGCACTGCACCTCGCCCACCTGGGCATCGAGCCCGACGAACTCGTCGGCTCGCTGTGGGCCGAGGCGAAGGCAGAGACGCTGCGCGCGCACGACGCACGGATGTACGTCGGCGACCACGTGGGAGATGTGCGCGGCGCCCGTGCCGCCGGGGCGCTCTCGGTGGCCGTGGCCACCGGTCCGTGCGCGGAGCGGGAACTGCGCGAAGCGGGTGCGGACGTGGTGCTGTCGGACCTGGGGGCCTTCCCGGGCTGGCTCAGCACGTACGACAGGTCGGGTCGTGGTGTTCCGCCCGGCCGGGGCGAAGAGGGATCCGGCCGGTTGCCGGACTACGCCGAGGAACGCGCCTGACGGCGCTGCGCGGCGATCGACCGCAGCACTCCCGCTCCCGCGATCAGGAAGCCGACGCCCATCAGCATGCTCACCAAGTACGCCACCGTCGGGAACGGATCCGTACCGAGGAACAGCGGGGCCACGGTGACCAGAGTGGCCACTGCGCCCACGATGAAAACGATCGCGCCGACGCGGACGAGCCCGTCACCCGGTCCCGAGGAATTCGCTTGGGTTTCATCAGTCACCCGACCAGGGTAGTTCCCAGCGCGTGGGAAGGGCCCGGGGCGTCTTGTCAGTGGCCCCTGGACCATTAGCCTTGTGTGGTGGCGGGTCGAGCGACCCGCTGCAGTGCTATCCAGAGCAGTTTTGCGGCCGGTTTTCCGAGCGGTTTCGCAATCCCGACGAGTACGAGGACGAGGACAGACGTGCCTACCGGCAAGGTCAAATGGTTCAACAGCGAGAAGGGCTTCGGCTTTCTCTCCCGCGACGACGGCGGCGACGTCTTCGTCCACTCGTCGGTGCTTCCGGACGGAGTCGACAGCCTGAAGCCCGGCCAGCGGGTCGAATTCGGGGTCGTTGCAGGCCAGCGCGGTGACCAGGCGCTTTCGGTGACGGTCTTGGACCCGACCCCGTCGGTCGCCGCAGCACAGCGCCGCAAGCCGGACGAGTTGGCTTCGATCGTCCAGGACCTGACGACGCTCCTGGAGCACATCACGCCGGCGCTGGAGCGCGGCCGCTACCCCGACAAGGCCCACGGCAAGAAGATCGCCGGCCTGCTGCGCGCGGTCGCCGACCAGCTCGACGTGTAACCGCGCGCCGGATCGCGTCCGAGGGACGCCCGGACGCACCCGCCCCGTACGCGGGGATCGAGAAGACCGCGAGGACACCGCGCGGGACACAGCACGACCTCGCCGAGCGCGCCGCGGCCGAGGGCGACCGACGCCCCCGGCCGCGGCGCGTGGGGTTGCCCTGCGCTGTCGTGGGGCTGTGGTCGCATCCTCCCCCGCCGCCCGTCACGGGCGGGCACGGCGTGCGCCCTGGGCGCGGTGCTTCAGGGGAACGCGAGCGCCTGGGGGCCGAGGGGCGGGACGAGGCCCTCGGCCGCGGCGCGGGTGAGGAGTCCGCGCACGGCGGCATAGCCGTTCTCGCCCAGGGACGACGTGAACTCGTTGACGTACAGGCCGATGTGCTGGTCCGCCACGGCCGGGTCCATCTCCTGCGCGTGTTCCAGTACGTAGGGGCGGGACGCCGTCGGGTCGTCCCACGCCATGAGCACGGACGCCCGGGCCGCCTCGGCGAGTTGCAGCAGCACGTCCGTGCCCAGGGAGCGCTTGGCGATGATGGCACCCAGGGGGATGGGCAGACCGGTCGTGGACTCCCAGTGCTCGCCCATGTCGGCGAGGCAGTGCAGCCCGTAGTTCTGGTAGGTGAACCGTGCTTCGTGGATCACCAGTCCGGCGTCCACCTTGCCGTCCCGCACCGCGGGCATGATCTCGTGGAACGGCAGCACGACGATCCTGCCCACGCCCCCGGGCACCGCGTCCGCGGCCCACAGCCGGAACAGCAGGTACGCCGTCGACTTCTCGCTCGGCACGGCGACGGTCTTCCCCACCAGCCCCGTCGCGCCTCCGGATGCCGTGGGGGCGATCCCACCCGCACGGGTGGGATCGCCGGCATCGGGCTCGCGGGTCAGTACGAGGGGTCCGCAGCCGCGTCCCAGTGCCCCGCCGCACGGGAGCAGCGCGTACTCGTCGAGGACGTAGGGCAGCACCGCGTACGACACCTTCAGGACGTCGAACTCGCCGCGCTCCGCCATGCCGTTGGTGACGTCGATGTCCGCGAACGTCACGTCGAGGCGCGGGGCGCCGGGGATCCGACCGTGCGCCCAGGCGTCGAAGACGAAGGTGTCGTTGGGGCACGGCGAGTAGGCGATCTCGATGCGCCGGGACGCCGGGTACGTCATGCGGCCTCCTCCTCGAGGACGGGGACGAGCTGCCGGAACGCCGTCCGCAGCGCGTCCAGGGCCTCGCCGATGCGCCATGCGGCGCGGTCGCGCGGGCCGACCGCGTTGGAGATCGCCCGGATCTCGACGACCGGCACGCCGTGCGCCACGGCCGCCTCGGCCACTCCGAACCCCTCCATCGCCTCGGCGGCGGCACGGGGGTGACGCGAGCTCAGCTCGGTCGCGCGGGTGGCGGTGCCGGTGACGGTGGAGACGGTGAGGACCGGCCCGTGCACCGCGCCCAGAGTGGTGGCGAGCCGTGCGGACAGCGGCGCCGGGAGGTGCACCGAACGTCCGAAGCCGAGTTCCTCCACGGCGAGGTAGCCGTCGGGGGTCTCGGCTCCCAGGTCGGCGGCGACGATCGCGTCGGCGACGACGAGCGAGCCGACCGGTGCGACACCGAGGAAGCCGCCGCCGATTCCGGCGGACACGACGAGGTCGTATCCGGAGCCGGGAGCCGGCACGCGGTCCGACGTGGCTGCTCCGGTCGGAGCGCTGCCCCGTTCGACTCCGGCCCCGCCTTCCGCCGCTCCCGTCCCATGCGGCTGCGCGCCGTACGCGTACACCGCAGAGGTCAGTGCCGCGGCCGTCGCCGCCGCAGCCGCCGCCGGGCCCACTCCAGCCGGGAGGACGTCCACGGTGACCGCAGGACCCGCGCACCGGCGCAGGGTGGAGCCGCCCGGCAGGCGGACGACGGTGGAGGGCCCGTGGGCGGCGAGGCCGGCTGTCACGGAGTCGGCCTCCGCCGGCACCGCGGTCACGACGAGTGCGCGCATGGGGAGAGTGGGGTTACGGCCCGGATCAGTCCTTCTGCAGCTTGAAGTGCCAGATGCCGGTGAGCTTCTTGCCCGTGGTCTCCACGATGGACACCTGCGAGCTGCTGGTGGCCTCGCCCGTCGGGCTGCTGAAGAACGCACTCGCCGGGATGGTCCGGTACGTCTTGTGGTAGGGCTCCTGCTCGGCCCGCTCCCCGCCGATGAAGATCGTCCATCCGTTGTCGGCGATCTCGGGGTCCACGCCGAAGCGGATCTTGTCGTCGGCCGAGACCGTGATGGACTTCTCGGCCTTCTTGTTCAGGCAGCCTTGGATCTGCGATTCCTTGATGGCCTCGCCGTCGTTGTAGCAGGCGGCCTCGGTGTGGACCGAGTTCGTCCCGACCGTCACGGTCGCGAGCGGCGTCGGCTTGTCGCAGGCGGAGAGTACGAGGAGGCCGGCGGACACGGCACCGAGGGCGGCGGCGGCCCGGCGGTGCTTGCCGGTGAAGAACGCAACGGTCATGCTCCGAAGGCTATCGGGCGCCCGCTGCAAGGCGGCGCGGGGGTACGGCGTGGCGCCGACGCCGAGCCCTGCCGGATGCGGTCCTGCCCGGTCCGGCCTATTCCTGCAGAGCGTCCTGCGACGGGGCCGGCACGTTGCCGTGCGGGCCTCACTCCGCCGTCCGTCCCGTCGCCGCACCGGAGGGAGTGCCCGCCACGGTCCCGGTGGGGAGCCCCCTGCCGCACCCGGCACGGTCCGGTCACGGACCTCCCGTCCGAGGCCGGTACGGCCGCGTGCCGCCCGCACCGGCTCTCGCAGGTCGCCCCCCGATCGCCCGGAGCCCGTATCGACTCGCTCGGCGGCCCACATCCCCCCATCGTCCCTGAGCGGCCGCACCGGGCTCATGGCCCCTGCGGCGCTCCCCGCGCCGCGGGGAGCCGACGGCCCTCAGCGCACCCGGGGCACCGGGGTCACCGGGCGCGGTGGCTGCATGCTGCGCCGGGAGGCCACCAACAGTCCGCGAAGCGACACCGCCGCACCCGTCGCCAGGATCGCCGCCGCCACCGACATGCCCACCTCGCTGTTGAGCGGCAGCGCGATGCCGATCGCACCGCCCACCACCCACGCCATCTGGAGCAGCGTCTCCGACCGGGCGAACGCCGAGGTCCGCACCGACTCCGGAACGTCCCGCTGGATCATCGCGTCCAGGGACAGTTTGGACAGTGCCTGCGACAGCCCGGCCACCGCACCCAGCACCGCCACCATCAGCGGGCTGAAGAACACCGCCGTGAGGATCGCCGTCGCGAGGGCCAGCGTCAGCCCCGCAGCGATGATCACTTCCGGGGGGCGGTTGCGCACCCACGCCCCGATCGCCGTGCCGCACGCGTTGCCGAGGCCGGCCGCGACGCCCACGATGCCGAGCGACACGACCGGGCTCTGCCCGGCCAGCGGGTGCACCCGCAGCAGGAAGGCCAGGAAGAAGATCAGGAAACCGGAGAGCGCGCGGTGCGCCGCGTTCGCCTGGAGCCCGTGCAGGACGGACGGCCCCACCGTGCGCAGACTCGGCTTCCGTTCGCCGTGCGTCAGCATGTGGGCCTTGCGCTCGCCCTTCGCCGAGTCGACCTTGTGGGGCAGGCTGAACGCCAGGAACGTTCCGGCGACGAAGACCGCGCAGGCTCCGTAGAGCGGCCACGCGGGACCGATCCGCTGCAGAGCCACACCGATCGGCGCGGCCACCCCGGTGGCGACGAGACCGGCCAGGGTGACCCGCGAGTTGGCCTTCACCAGCGCGAAGCGCGGTGGTAGCAGCCGCGGCACGACCGCGCTCCTGACCACCCCGTACGCCTTCGAGGCGACCAGTACCCCGAGTGCCGCGGGGTACAGCTCGAGCCCCCCCGTCGCGACCGCGCCCGACATGGTGAGTGCCAGCGCGGCGCGGGTCGCCATCGCCCCGGCCATCGCGGCACGGCGGCCGTGGGGGAGACGGTCGAGCAGCGGGCCGATCACGGGAGCGAGGAGGGCGAACGGGGTCAGCGTGATGGCCAGGTAGAGCGCCACCCGGCCGCGGGCCTCGTCGGTGGGAACCGAGAAGAAGACGGTGGACGCGAGCGCGACCGTGACCATGACGTCGCCGGCCCCGTTCACCGCGTGCAGCTCGATGAGTTTGCCCAGGCCCGACTCACCCGCCCCGTGCGCGTGGGTCGCGCGCCGAATGCCCTTCGCCGCGCCGGTGAACGGCAGGTGCAGGGCGCGGCCGAACGCCCGGCCCGCCCTGTTCAGCGGCCCGGGGGAGGCGGACGACCTGGCGGCTGTCACGTCGTCATAGTGCCCCATGCGCCTCGGGGAGGAACCGGGATTCGGACGGGCAGGTGGGCGGCGCGCCACGGAGGGGGTAGCGTGCGTAGCGCGCCACCGGCGGTAGTTCTCGGCCGCGCGCCTTTTCGCCATCCCGCAGAATGGGTGACGGTAGGTGTGCCCGAGACGGATTGCTCGGGCGCGGACGTCGATGCGGCTCTCCCCCAGTGCCCCGGGGGTCTGGGAGGTAGCCCCGCCGCTCCGTCCGCCGCCCGTACATCGCGAATCGGCCGGCGCACCTGTGAGACGGCGTAGGAGAGAAGCGAGACCTGTGAGTGCTGCGACGACGCGAAGCCGTACCCCCGACCGCCTGTGCGCCGAGGCGGTAGACCTCGCGCGGGCGGCTGCCGAAGAGGCTGCCGCACCGGGGGCGGTGGGCGAGCATGTCTCGCTCGTGTCCGAGGGCGACAGGGTCGTCACCCACTTCTTCGAGTGCCAGGAGCCGGGGTACCGGGGCTGGCGCTGGGCCGTCACCGTCGCTCGGGCGTCCCGCGCGAAGGCGGTCACCCTCGATGAGACGGTCCTGCTCCCCGGTCCCGACGCCATGCTGGCTCCGGAGTGGGTGCCGTGGAGCGAGCGACTGCGTCCGGGCGACCTCGGGCCGGGGGACCTGCTTCCCACCGAGGCCGAGGACCTGAGGTTGGAGCCCGGTTTCTCCGGGGAAGATGCGCCCCCGCCGAACTCCCCGGTCTCCGACGAGATGGCCGACCGCGTGGACGCCGAGGACGCGGAGATCGTCCCCCGCGTGCCGTCCCGCGGGGCCATCGCCGCGGTCGCCGACGAGCTCGGGATGGGGCGGGCGCGGGTCCTCTCCCGGTACGGGCTGCACGTCGCCGCCGACCGTTGGGAGGAAGCATTCGGAGCGAAGACGCCGATGGCCCAGGCCGCGCCCGCGACGTGTTCGACGTGTGCCTTCCTGGTACCGCTCGCCGGGTCGCTCAAGCAGGCGTTCGGTGTGTGTGCGAACGAGTTCGCGCCGGCCGACGGGCGGGTCGTCTCCCTGGCGTACGGGTGCGGGGGCCACTCGGAGGCCGCGGTCATGCCGAAGCCGCCGAGGCCGGCGCCGCCGGTGCTCGACTCCATGAAGGCCGACGAGTTCCCGCTGCGGCCGGCACCGGACAGCGGCTCGGTCCCTGACCACGTGGAGGCGGGCTCGCCGGACGACCTGGGCCACAGCTAGCCCCGGCGCTTCGCGGGTACGGGGCGTGCCCGCTGCCGGCCGGACAGGGACGCTGCCCGGCGTCCCGACCGCCCCGTGGCCCGTCCGGCGTCCCGACCGCCCCGTGGCCCGTCCGGCGTCCCGTGGGCCCCGCCGGGGTTGTCCTCGACGGTGTCGTTCGAGGACGGCAGCCGCGACACGCTGGGTGCGTACGTGCACGGGCCGCGCGCGCCCACGGCCCGTCGGGTCCGGGTACGCCCGTCCGGCCTGCGGGGTGGGCATCCGCGTGGAGTCGTACGGCGTATCCGGGCGTGCCGGGCCCCGGGAGCATCCCCCCGCCAGGCTGGGGGCGGGTACCGGGACGCGTACCCGTGGTCCCGCCCCGCGCGGAGCGCAACGCGACCCCCACCCCTCCGGAAGCGCCCCGGCTCGCTGACGCGGTACCTTCGGGCCCCGATGTGAGGTACACCGGATACGTCAGAGAGCGGAGACAGGCGTGAGCGTCAGGACGACCGAGGGGGCCGACCCGTTCGGGACGGCGCGGCTGCGGCGTGGGGTGCTCGACGCCTGGGGTGCGAGTCCGGCCCGGTTCCGGGAGGACGCCAACGCCGAAGAAGACCTCGCGCTCGGGGGCTACCGCGACCGCGTCGTCGTCGAGCTCGCGCAGAACGCGGCGGACGCCGCGGCCCGCGCCGGAGTCCCGGGGCGGCTGCGGCTGACCCTGCGGCCCGGTCGGGGCGGCGAGCCCGCGGTGCTGGTCGCCGCGAACACCGGTGCTCCGCTGGACGCCGCGGGGGTCGAGTCGCTGTCCACGCTGCGCGCGTCCGCCAAGCGGGACCAGGAGCAGGGTGCGGTGGGCCGGTTCGGTGTCGGATTCGCCGCCGTGCTCGCCGTGAGCGACGAGCCGGCCGTGGTCGGTCGGCACGGGGGAGTCAGGTGGTCGCTCGCCGAGGCCCGTGAGCTGGCCCAGCAAGCGGCGCACGGCAGCCCCGGACTGGGCGACGAGCTGCGCCGCAGGGACGGCCACGTGCCGTTGCTGCGGCTGCCGCTGCCCGCTGAGGGCACGGCTCCCGACGGCTACGACACCGTGGTGATCCTCCCGCTGCGCGACGGGACGGCGGAGGACCTCGTCGGCAGGCTGCTCGCCGCGGTCGACGATGCACTGCTGCTCACGCTCCCCGGCATCAGCGAGGTCGTCGTCGAGACCTCCGAAGGGGTGCGGGCGCTGCGCCGTTCGGAGCACGGCGATGAGGTGCACATCGAGGACGGTGTGCGCGGCGTCAACCGGTGGCGTGTCGTGAGCAGGCACGGGGCGATCGGACCCGACCTGCTCGCCGGGCGTCCGGTCGAGGAGCGGCTGCGCCCCCACTGGGCGGTCACCTGGGCCGTGCCCGTCGACGCCGAGGGCGCGCCGGAGTATCCGGCGACCGCGCCCGTCGTCCATGCGCCGACCCCGACGGACGAACCACTGGGCGTGCCGGCGCTGCTGATCGCGACGCTTCCGCTGGACACCGCCCGCCGTCACCCCGCACCCGGTCCGCTGACCGACTTCCTGGTGCGGCAGGCGGCGGAGGCGTACGCGGAGCTCCTCGGCGCATGGCAGCCGGTCAGCACCGGCACCCTCGACCTCGTTCCCGGTCCGCTGGGCAAGGGCGAGCTGGACGGTGCGCTGCGGGCGGCGATCCTGGAGTTGCTTCCCCGCACGGCGTTCCTGGCCCCGGCCGCCCCCGCCGCGCTGTCGTCTGACGACGTCGTCGCGCTGCGGCCGCTGGAGGCCGAGGTCGTGGAGGGCGCCGGCGCCGACACCGTGCGGGTGCTGGCCGACGTGTTGCCGACGCTCCTGCCGGCCGGGCTGGAGCGGCGGGTGGAGCTGCGGACGCTGGGCGTCGCGCGCGTCCCGCTGACGGAGGCCATCGACCGGCTCGCCGGGATCGAGCGCGACCCGTCGTGGTGGTGGCGCCTGTACGACAGCCTGGCGGGGGTGGATCCGGACTGGCTGTCCGGTCTGCCCGTTCCCCTGGCGGGTACGCAGTCTGATGCCCGGGCGGACGCCGAGGACTACCGGGAGGAGCAGCCCGAGGAGCGCGAGGACGGCCGCCGTGGCCGCCGCTCCCCCCGCACCACCGTCGGCCCTCGTCAGATCCTGCTCCCGACGTCCGAAACCCCCGCCGGGCTCGCCCGGTTCGGGCTGAAGGTCGCCCACCCGGACGCGGCCCACCCGTTGCTGGAGAAGCTCGGTGCGCTGCCTGCGACCCCCCGTGCGGTACTGACGACTCCGCAGGTCCGTGCGGCGGTCGCCGCGTCGCTGGAGGACGGCGACGGCTTGTGGGACGAGGACGCGCCGGACAGCGAGGAACTTGCGGAGATCGTTCTGGCGCTGGTCCGGGACGCGGGCCTGGAGCCGGGCGACGAACCGTGGCTGGGGGCGCTCGCCCTGCCGGACGAGGACGGCGAGTTGGCGCCCGCCGGCGAACTCGTGATGCCCGGAAGCCCGTTCGCCTCGGTGATGCGCGAGGACGAACTCGCCCTCGTCGACGGGGAGTGGGCCGGGCGATGGGGCGAACAGCCGCTCGCCGCCTGCGGCGTGTTGGCGAACTTCGCCCTGGTCCGCGCGACCGATGTCGTCCTGGACCCGGATGAACTGGAGCCCAGGGAAGGCGACTTCGCCGAGCCCGATGACGCCGGACTGCTCGACGCCGTCGACGTGTGGTGCGAGGACGTGCTGGACCGGTTGCCCGAGGCGCCGGTGCCGCCGGTGGCGACCGAGATCGTCGCCGTACGCGACCTGGACCTCGTCGACGACGACCGCTGGCCGCAGGCGCTCGCGCTGCTGGCGCAGCCGCCGCTGCGGGACGCGCTCACCCAGACGGTGCGGGTGCTGCTGCCGGACGGCACGACCGAGACCGTCCGCCCGTACACCGCTTGGTGGCTGCGTGACCACCCGGTGCTGGACGGACGCCGCCCCGCCGGTCTGCGGGCGTCCGGCGGGGACCCGCTGCTGGTCGGTCTGTACGACTCGGCGGACGCGACCGGATTCGAGGACGAGCAGGTGCTGCACGCCCTGGGGGTCCGGACGTCCGTCGCGGCGCTCCTCGACGAGCCGGGCGGAGCGGCCGAGTTGCTGGGCCGCCTCGCCGACCCGGACCGCCCGGTCAGCGCCGCCCAGTTGCACGCGCTCTACACGGCGCTCGCGGACCTGGAGCCGGAGCAGGTGACGCTCCCGGACGAACTGCGCGCGGTCGTCGACGGTGAGGTGCGGGTCGTGGACGCGTCGGGGGCACTGGTCGCCGACACGCCCGACCTGCTGCCGCTGGCCGGGGGGCGGCCGCTGCTGCCGGTCGCACCGGACCGGGCTGTGGATCTGGCCGAGCTGTTCCAGGTGGGGCGGCTCAGCGAGGCGGTCGAGGCGGAGGTGACGACGGTGGGCGAGGAGCACGAGGTGCCGTCGTCGGTGCACGCACTGCTCGGCCCGACGACACCCCGGTCGTACGTCGAGCACGAGGAACTGCTCGTGGGCGACGTCGAGTTGGACTGGCGCCGCACGCCCGACGGCGTGATCCATGCGGCGACCGTCGAGGGCGTCGCGGCGGGACTGGCCTGGGCATCGGGCCAGTGGCCGCGCCGCTTCGAGGTGGCGGCGCTGCTGGAAGACCCCTCGCGTACCGAGGAGCTGGCCAGGGACCGCTGGTTCGACTGAAGGATCCGTGGGCACGGCCGCAAGGCCGGCCCGGCGGACGGTACTTGGGGGTCCGGTCCGGGCGTCCCGCGCCGACGGCGGCCGCCGGTGGGAGCGCGGGGTGGGTACGGGATCCCGGGAGGCATCGGTGTGGCGCGCTGGCGTCACGCCACGACGGGGCGGCGTCACGCCACGACGGGGCGGCGCCCCGCTCACGCGGGGAACCTGCGGTCCACCCAGCGCCACGCGAACTCCAGCAGCCCCCCGCCGACCGCGGCAATGGCCACCGCCGTCCACGGCATCGTCGTACCGACCAGCTGTAGTGCGAAGAAGTCCTGCAGCCACGGCACCACCAGCACGATCAGGAAGGCCAGTCCCATCGCGGCGACCAGGGCGATCCGCCACCAGGTGTACGGCCGGGCGATGATCGCCAGGACCCACATGGCGACCAGGAACAGGGTCAGGGTCGCGGCGCTGGTCTCGGCCTCCAGGGAGCCGGAACCGCTGTAGTAGGAGCGGGCCAGCAGGTATGTCACGAACGTGGTGGCCGCCGCGATGATCCCGCCGGGGATCGCGTACCGCATGACGCGGCGTACGAAGTGCGGCCGTGCGCGTTCCCGGTTGGGGGCCAGGGCGAGGAAGAACGCGGGCACGCCGATGGTCAGGGTCGACAGCAGGGTCAGGTGGCGGGGCAGGAACGGGTACTCGACCTGCCAGCACACCACCAGGATGGCGAGGAGCACCGAGTAGACCGTCTTCGTGAGGAAGAGGGTCGCCACCCGGGTGATGTTGCCGATGACCCTGCGGCCCTCGGCGACCACCGACGGGAGGGTCGCGAAGCTGTTGTTCAGCAGGACGATCTGGGCCACCGCCCGGGTCGCCTCCGAGCCGGAGCCCATGGAGACGCCGATGTCGGCGTCCTTGAGCGCGAGGACGTCGTTGACGCCGTCGCCGGTCATGGCGACCGTGTGCCCACGGTGCTGCAGCGCCCCGACCATGTCCCGCTTCTGCTGCGGGGTGACGCGGCCGAACACCGCATGGGCGTCGAGCTGGGTCGCCATCGCGTCCCGCTCGGCCGGCAGCCGGCGGGCGTCCACCGTGTCGGCGGCCCCGGGGAGGCCGAGTTTGCCGGCCACCGCACCGACGGACACGGCGTTGTCGCCCGAGATGACCTTGGCGTGGACGTCCTGTTCGGCGAAGTACCGCAGGGTGTCCGCGGCGTCGGGCCGCAGCCGCTGTTCCAGGACCACCAGCGCGGTGGGCCGTGCGCCCGCGGCGACGTCGGGGGAGTCGAGCTCGCCCACGGCGCGGACCAGCAGCAGCACCCGCAGTCCGCGCTCGTTGAGCCGGTCGACCTCGCCGAGTGCGGGGTCACCCGGAGGCAGCAGCACGTCGGGTGCACCGAGCAGCCACGTGGAGCTCTGGCCGTCGCCCTCGCTGAACGTGGCGCCGCTGTACTTGCGCGCGGACGAGAAGGGCAGGGATTCGGTGCAGCGCCATTCCACGCTGTCCGGGAAGGCTTCGATGATCGCCTGGAGCGAGGCGTTGGGCCGCGGGTCCGACTCGCCGAGTGCGCCGAGGACCGTGCGTACGTACGGCTCGTCCGCCCCGGCGAGCGGCCGCAGCTCGGTGACGTCCATACCGCCTTCGGTGAGGGTGCCGGTCTTGTCGAGGCAGACGACGTCCACACGGGCGAGGCCCTCGATCGCCGGCAGTTCCTGCACCAGGCACTGCTTGCGGCCGAGGCGGATGACGCCGATCGCGAAGGCCACGGAGGTCAGCAGCACCAGTCCTTCGGGGATCATCGGGACGATGCCGCCGACCGTGCGGGCCACCGAGCCCTTGAGGTCCGTGTGCTTCACGACCAGCTGGCTGATGATCAGGCCGAGTGCGGTCGGGATCATCATCCAGGTCACGTACTTGAGGATCGTGGAGATGCCCGTGCGCAGCTCGGAGCTGACGAGCGTGAAGCGGGAGGCCTCTTCGGCGAGCTGTGCCGCGTACGCCTCGCGGCCGACCTTGGTGGCGGTGAACGCGCCGCCGCCGGCAACGACGAAGCTGCCGGACATCATCCGGTCGTCGCGCTTCTTCAGGACCGGGTCGGCCTCGCCGGTCAGCAGCGACTCGTCGACCTCCATCCCGTCGGCCTCGGCGACCAGACCGTCGACGACGACCTTGTCCCCGGGGCCGAGCTCGATGAGGTCACCGAGCACGATCTCGGACGTGGACACCTCTGCCGCGATCCCGTCGCGCCGGACCGTCGGTTTCGCCTCGCCGATCACGGCGAGCCCGTCGAGGGTTCTCTTGGCGCGGAGTTCCTGGATGATGCCGATCCCGGTGTTGGCCAGGATGACGAAACCGAACAGCGTGTCCTGGAACGGCGCGACCACGAACATGATCACCCAGAGCACGCCGATGATGGCGTTGAAGCGTGTGAAGACGTTGCCGCGGACGATGTCGGCCGTGGAGCGGCTGCTGCGCACGGGCACGTCGTTGACCTCGCCGCGCGCGATCCGTTCGGCCACTTCGGCGGCGGTGAGACCGCCGGGTCGGTGGCGCACCGGCAGCGGTGCGGGGTGTCCGGGGTCGGGTTCCGCGCCCGCGTCGAGGGTGGCTCCGTCCGGTCCGCCGGTCGGCCGGTCGCCCGGTCCGGTGCCGTCGCTGCCGAACTCCGACCGCTGCGTCATGTTGTCGACGGTACGGCGGCGGAGCCGGGTTCACCTGCCGAACGGCGGGGATTCCCGGGGCGGATCGACGGGAGCCGCCGCGGAGGCGTGCGGGGCGCGGTCCGGTGGGGTGGGGCCGGCCGGGTCGGCCGGCGGACTCCGCAGGGCCTGCCTCCCGGGCCGGGCGCCCTAGGCGTCGGAACGGGTCGCGTCCCCGGCGGCGGCCGCGCGCTTGATCGCCGCGTCCCGCTTGCGGACGTACCAGATGCCGATGAGTCCGAGGCCGCCACCGGCCAGACAGGTCCACACCCACCAGGCCAGGTCGTGGTCGGCGAACCATCCGTAGAAGGGGACCTGGACCAGGAAGAGGACGAACCAGACGATCGTCCCGCCGGTGATGGTGGCGACGACCGGCCCCTCCAGGGGCTCGGGTGCCTCGTGCTTGGGGGTCCACTTCGCCATGGGGTCAGTGTATGGGGGCGTCCCGGAACGGCGGGACGGTCGGGGGCTCTGGGGTCTACGCGCGGAGATACCGATCACGAACTCATATGTTCATACTGAAGCGGTTTGTGTCCGATCGGTTTCGTTCATACGAACATCCAAGGAACCGGCCAAGAAACCATCACCCACGAGGTCTCGCATGCCCCCCACGGCCACCGCTCCCGAGGACGTCCGGCAGCCGCAGCGGCCGGGTGCCGGCCCCGGAGCACCCGGCCCCCTCGACCGCTTCTTCAGGATCTCAGGGCGCGGCTCCAGCATCCCCCGGGAGATCCGTGGAGGGTTCGCCACCTTCTTCGCGATGGCCTACATCATCGTGCTGAACCCGATCATCCTCGGCAGCGCGAAGGACATGTACGGGCACCAGCTCGACGGCGGTCAGCTCGTCACCGCGACCGTCGTCACCGCCGCGTTCTCCACGCTGCTCATGGGCGTCATCGGCAACGTCCCGATCGCATTGGCCGCCGGGCTCGGCGTGAACACCGTGGTCGCCCTCCAGCTCGCCCCCCGGATGAGCTGGCCCGATGCGATGGGCATGGTCGTCCTGGCCGGCTTGGTGGTGATGCTCCTCGTCGCGACGGGCTTGCGCGAGCGCGTGATGAACGCCGTGCCCCTCGGCCTGCGCAAGGGCATCGCGATCGGCATCGGCCTCTTCATCATGCTCATCGGCCTCGTCGACTCCGGTTTCGTTTCCCGCATCCCGGACGCCGCGCACACCACCGTGCCGCTGCAGCTCGGTCTGACCGGCCACCTCTCGGGCTGGCCGGTCCTGGTCTTCATTCTGGGCGTGCTGCTGACGCTCGCGCTGATCATTCGCAAGGTGCCGGGGGCCATCCTGATCTCGATCGTCGTGATGACGGTCGTGGCGGTCGCCATCCAGCTGGTGGCGAAGCTGCCGGGCGAGGCGTGGGGGCTCACGGTCCCGGAATGGCCCGGCAACCCGGTGGCGTCCCCCGACTTCGGTCTGCTCGGTCAGGTGAGCCTGTTCGGCGGGTTCGAGAAGGTCGGCCTGCTGACGGGCTCGCTCTTCGTCTTCACCGTCCTGCTGTCCTGCTTCTTCGATGCGATGGGCACGATCCTCGGTGTCGGCGACGAGGCGAAGCTGATGGACGGGAACGGCAACCTCCCCGGGATCAACAGGGTGCTGATCGTCGACGGACTCGCGGTGGCGGCGGGCGGCGCGTCCTCGTCCTCCGCGAACACCTGCTTCGTGGAGTCCACGGCGGGCGTCGGCGAGGGCGCCCGCACCGGTCTGGCGTCCGTCGTCACCGGAGCGCTGTTCGCCGTGGCGCTGTTCTTCTCCCCGCTGGCCACGATGGTGCCGTCCCAGGCGGCCACTCCCGCTCTGTTGGCGGTGGGCTTCCTGATCCTGGCGGGTTCGGTGAAGGACATCGACTGGAGCGACTTCACCATCGCGGTGCCCGCGTTCCTGGCGATGGTGATGATGCCGTTCACCTATTCGATCACCAACGGCATCGGGCTGGGCTTCATCGCCTTCAGCGTGCTGCGGCTGGCGGCCGGGCGCGGCCGCGAGGTGCCGGTGGCGATGTACGTCGTCTCGGCGGTCTTCGTCTTCTTCTACGCGATGCCCGCGCTGGGCCTCACGTAAGGGCACGGCGGACGGCGGGTGGCCGCCCCGCTCGCCGGCCGCCCCGTCCCGTCGGGCGGGGGTCAGGCCAGCCCCCAGAACTTCTCCGTCTCGTCGACGGAGGCCTTGAACCGTTCGTCGAAGTCGTCCCGCATGAGCGTCCGGACCACGTAGTCCTGGACGCTCATGCCGCGTTTGGCGGCGCGCTCCCGGACCCGGTCGAGCAGCTCACCGTCTATCCGCAGGCTGAGTACTGTCGATCCCATCCGGTCAGAGTCGCGGGACGGCGACGGCCGCCGCATCGCTTTCCGGAAGCGAGTCACTCGTACGGGTGAGAGATGAGTCTCCCCGCCCGAGTGGTATTTAGACAGGGTAATGAGTTACGCTAATGAACATGCCTGACCTGTCCCACGGTGACAACGCCGCCGCCGTGAACTCACTGCGCTCAGCCGTCATGCGACTGGGCCGGCGCCTGAAGCACCAGCGCGTCGACGAATCGCTGAGCCCGACGGAGATGTCGGTGCTCGGCACACTCTCCCTCTGCGGCTCGGCCACCCCCGGCGAGCTGGCCCGCAAGGAGCACGTCCAGCCGCCGTCGATGACCCGCATCGTGGCGCTGCTCGAGGCGAAGGGACTGGTCCGGCTGGAGCCACATCCCGACGACCGCAGGCAGAAGGTCGTCAGCCAGACCGAGCAGGCCGAGGTCATGCTCGAGGAGAGCCGCCGCAAGCGGAACGCCTGGCTGGCGTCCCTCGCCGAGGGCCTGGACGAGGACGAGTGGGCCAAGCTGCGCGCAGCCGCCCCGGTTCTGGAGAAGCTCGCACACCTGTAGACCACGGCCGCAAGGAGGCGAACCCTTTTGAGTACGGGACCCGGAGCAGACTCCGCCCCCGCACCGAACAACGACCACGACACGACCCGCACCGCCCAGGGGACGTTCTCCTCGCTCAAGGTCCGCAACTACCGGCTGTTCTTCACCGGGGCGATCGTTTCCAACACGGGCACCTGGATGGCCCGCATCACCCAGGACTGGCTGGTCCTCAGCCTCACCGGCTCCGCCGCGGCCGTCGGAATCACGACGGCCCTCCAGTTCCTGCCGATGCTGCTGTTCGGTCTGTACGGCGGCGTCATCGCCGATCGTTACCCGAAGCGGCGCATCCTCCTCATCAGCCAGGGCGCGCTCGGCGTCTGCGGCCTCGCGCTCGCCGTCCTCACGCTCTCCGGCCAGGTCCAGGTCTGGCACGTCTACCTGATCGCGTTCCTGCTCGGCATGGTGACGGTCGTCGACAACCCGACCCGGCAGTCCTTCGCCTCCGAGATGGTCGGCCCCTTGCAGGTGCGCAACGCCGTCAGCCTCAACTCGGCGAACTTCCAGTCGGCGCGGCTCATCGGCCCCGCGGTCGCGGGTGTGCTGATCACCGCCGTCGGGAGCGGCTGGGCCTTCCTCCTCAACGGGCTGTCCTTCCTCGCTCCGATCGCCGGTCTGTTGTGCATGCGGACAAGCGAGCTGCACAAGGTCGAGCGGGCACCGCGCGGGAAGGGGCAGCTCAGGGAAGGGCTGAGGTACGTGGCCGGGCGGCCCGAGCTGCTCTGGCCGATCGTGCTCGTCGGCTTCATCGGCACCTTCGCCTTCAACTTCCCCATCTGGCTGACCGCGTTCGCCGGCGGGGTCTTCCACGTCGGAGCCGGAACGTACGGCCTGCTCAACACCCTGATGGCGGCTGGTTCCCTGGTGGGAGCCCTGCTCTCGGCCCGGCGCGGTTCGTCCCGGCTGCGGATGCTGGTCGGTGCGGCCGCCGCGTTCGGCGCGTTGGAGATCGCGGCCGCCCTCGCGCCCGCCTTCTGGCTCTTCGCACTGCTGCTCGTGCCCATCGGCATGGTGGGCCTGACGGTGAACGTCACCGCCAACTCGTCCGTCCAGATGGCCACCGACCCGGCCATGCGGGGGCGGGTCATGAGCCTCTACATGATGGTCTTCGTCGGCGGTACGCCCCTGGGCGCCCCCCTCGTCGGCTGGCTCACCGACACCTACGGGGCACGCGTCGGTTTCGCGGCGGGCGGTGTGGTCGCGATCGTAGCGGCCGGGGCGATCGGAATGATCATGGCGCGGGTCGGCGGACTACGCGTCCAACTGGACCTGCGGCGGGGCCGGCGACACGTACGGTTCGTGCCCCGCGAGCGGCTCACCACCGCTGCCTGAGCTTGCGGCGGCGCCACGTCGTAGCGGCGCGGGAGGGAGTCCGGCGGCGACGGTCCCAGCGGAACCGTCGCCGGCCGCCCTCCCCGCCGTACCGCTCCCTCCGCCGACGCCGGGGCACGATCCTCCGCCCGGAACCGGTGGTCACGGGAGCGGACGCCGGCCCCGAGGCCGCCGGTTCCGGACAGTCTCCGGTGCAGCCGAACCGAAGTCCCCGCCGCAGCCGCGTGCGGGCACCCGCAACTGCAACACTCGCCGTATGAGACTGTTCGCCGCCGTGCTGCCGCCGGAGGAGGCCCTGCGGGAACTCGGGCGCGCCGTCGACCGGCTGCACGTCCTGCCCGGTGGGGACGACCTGCGCTGGACCGCGCGGCCGGGGTGGCACTTCACGCTCGCGTTCATGGGCGAGGTCGACGGCGGACTCCTGCCCGACCTGCACGAGCGCCTCGGGCGCGCCGCCCACCGCAGCGAGTCCTTCCGGTTGCGCCTGCACGGCGGAGGCCACTTCGGCCGCCGTGCCCTGTGGGTCGGCGCGGCCGGGGGCCTGGACGCCATGCGGATGCTCGCCGAACGGTCCGAGGCGGCGGCGCGTCGTGCCGGGGTGCCGATGGAGGAGCATCACCGCTACCACGCGCACCTGACCGTCGCCAGGACTCGTACGGACACGGATCTCCGCCCCTTCACCGACGCCCTGCACGACTTCGAGGGTGCTCCCTGGCTGGTGTCCCGGCTGGCGCTGGTCCGCAGCAACCTGCCGGGCGGTGGCGCACCGGGCGCCCGGCCGCGCTACGAGGAGGTCGGATCCTGGCCGCTCGGGGGCGCCGCGGGCTGATCGGCCACAGGGACTGCGGAAGGTGCGTGCGGGGCAGGCGCGTGGCCGGCAGGACCGGCTGGGGCGGGCCGCCCCGCGACCAGGGGGTCCGGCGGCGCCCGTTAGGCTCGACGTGTGGACCCGAAGACCCGTAACCGGATCATGGCCGGTGTGCTCGTGCTGATGTTCGTGATCGTTGCCGCGGCAGCCGCCCTCGGTCGCTGACGCCGATCGCGCGTTCCTCCCCCCGGGCGGGATCCCGCCCGGCGACCGGGCCGGCGGGGGAATCGGGCGGGCCCCTCGCTCCGGGCGAACCCCGAGGCGTCGGCAGGGGTACCGGGGAGCGCACGCAACGCGGACGCACCGTACTCGAGGCCAGCCGTCCCGTCGTCGGCGCGACGACCTTCGGGCCCTGCCAGGTAGGCAGCGGGACGCCTCCGTGAGGGAGACCGCCGCTCCCGGTGGACGGAGCGACGGCCTCGTCGAGGAAGTGCTACCTGATCACCAGGCAAAGGCTTCCGGAGAAGGCCCCGGGCCGGGGAAGATCTCGTCCAGAGCGGTCAGAACCTCGTCGCCCAGCTCGAGCTCCAGGGCGCGCAGGGCACTGCTCAGCTGCTCGACCGTGCGCGGCCCGACGATCGGGCCGGTGACGCCGGGCCGGGTCAGCAACCACGCCAGGGCCGTCTCGCCCGGTGCCAGGCCGTGCTTGTCGAGCAGGTCCTCGTACGCCTGGAACTTCGCCCGTACCACCGGGTCGGCAAGCGTTTCCGCTGCGCGGCCCTCGGTGCGCCGCCCGCCCTCGGTCTCCTTCTTCAGGACGCCGCCGAGCAGTCCGCCGTGAAGCGGTGACCAGGGGATGACCCCGAGGCCGTATTCCTGCGCGGCCGGGATCACCTCCATCTCGGCGCGCCGCTCGTGGAGGTTGTACAGGCACTGCTCGCTGACCAGGCCGACCATGCCGCGCCGGGCGGCGGCCTCGTTGGCCTGGGCGATCTTGTACCCGGGGAAGTTCGAGGAGCCCGCGTACAGGACCTTCCCCTGCTGGATCAGTACGTCGACGGCCTGCCAGATCTCCTCGAAGGGGGTCCGGCGGTCGACGTGGTGGAACTGGTACAGGTCGATGTAGTCCGTCTGCAGCCGCTTGAGGCTGGCCTCGACCGCCCGTCGGATGTTCAGTGCCGACAGCCGGTCCTCGTTGGGCCAGGTCCCACCCTCGCGTGCCATGGAGCCGTAGACCTTGGTGGCGAGGACCGTCTTCTCGCGCCGGCCGCCGGCCTGGGCGAACCAGGTGCCGATGATCTCCTCGGTGCGGCCCTTGTTCTCACCCCACCCGTACACGTTGGCCGTGTCCACGAAGTTCAAACCCGCGTCGAGCGCGGCGTCCAGGATGCCGTGACTGGTCGATTCGTCTGTCTGGGGACCGAAGTTCATCGTGCCGAGGATGAGCCGGCTGACTTTGAGTCCCGTGCGTCCGAGCTGCGTGTACTTCATGGACCACAAGCCAACTGCTTCGAGTTCGCTCCAGGCAAGGGCCGCTCGTGTGGCGCCGATTCCGGCGAGGGGCGAAGGCCCGGGGAGTCTCGGCCCGGCCGCCGGCACTGCTGCGCCGGCCCGCCCGTCGCGGTGGGGTCAGAGGCCGCCGAGCCAGCCGGCGGCGTCCAGGCGGAACGCGTCGGGGACGACCGTGCGCAGTGCCTCCTCCAGCGCCCGCAGCTCCGGCTCGCCCAGGGTCCGGGCCCACTCGGCGCGGAGCTCGTCGAACACGGACGCCGAGCGTGCGAGGACGTCGAGTCCGCGCGGGGTGAGGCGGACGATCTTCCGGCGGGCGTCGGACGGGTCGTCCGCGCGCTCCGCGTACCCCAGGGCGACCAGCCGGTCGACGGTCTTGCCCGCCGCCTGTTTGGAGACGCCGAGCCGTCGTCCGACCTCGCTGGCCGTCGATCCGGCCGTGCCGACGGCCTGCATCGCGAAGCCGTGCGCGGGCCGGACCTCCGGGTGCCCCTGCCGCGCCAGCTCGGCGTGGAGGCGGTCGATGAGGGTGCGGAACCCCGCGAAGAGCAGCAGGGGGAACTCGTACCCTTTCCCCGATTCGACAACTTGGTTTACTTTATTTTCGTCAACCACGTTGTCCATCGTAGGAGATGCGCGTGTTCACCACCCATACTCTCGAGACCGCGCCCGCCGCGGACTCTGACTCTGTCGGGGATCTTGGCGGTCTGCTCAGTCTCTGGCGGACCGCCAGGACCTCGGCCGGGTGATTCCGTGCTGGTCCAGGTAGTTCTGGAAAGCGGTCGGTGGCCTCGACGGAGGTGATTCTCCCGTCGGCGGCCGTCGGCTGAGGCGCTCGATGTTTGCGGCGATGGCTGTGAACACGTGCTGTAAGTGGGCTTTGTGCTGTCCCCGGTAGCGGCAGTGGCGCATGCCGTGTCCGTGGGCGAGTTCATTGACGGTGCCTTCCACTCCGGAGCGGACCGCGTAGCGGGTCTGCCATTGGGGTGTCTGCTGCTCGGCGCGGACGCGGAGTTGCAGGTCACGGAGTTCTCGCGGGGGGAAACCCACGCTCCGGGCGCTGTCGGCGGTGGTCGTGCAGCGGGTGCGGACCGGGCAGGGACGGCACTGGCTCTTGGTGAACCGCGCGATGATCAGCGGTGCTGCGGTGGGTGAGGATGTCGGGTAGGGGCCGTGCCATCCCGCGCTGGTCTCGCCCTGCGGGCAGGTGACCTGGCGGCGGTCGAAGTCGATGTGGAAGTCGTCGCGGCCGAAGCTGTTGTTCCTGCGGTTCTGGCGGGTGGTGTTGACCGGCAGTGGTCCGGTGACCGTGACCTGGTGTTCGCGGGCTGCCTGTTCCAGATGGACCAGGGAGGTGTAGCCGCCGTCGACCAGGTGCTCGGCGGGCAGCAGCCCGCGGCGCTTGAGCCGGGTGTGGATGCCGGGCAGCGCCTTCGCGTCGTAGCCGGTGGCGTCGGTGGTGGCCACGTCTGTGATCACGTTGACGCCGTCAGGATCACAGGTCTCGGTGAGATGTGCGACGAACCCCTTCCACCGGGTGTCGCCGCACCATGATCTGCCGCAGGGCCTGGACGCGGGGACCGGACAGGCGTTCCGGCGCGTGCTGCCCGAGGTGCTCGATCAGCCGGACGGCGTCGCCTCCGGTGGCGAGGATCCTGGTCTTGGGGCGGGTGGGGTTCTTGCCCAGACGGACCGGGCGGCCGTAGCGGCGTCCCCACTCCTCGTCGACCAGGCCGGCCAGCAGGTGCGAAGCTGTGCCGGCCAGTTCTTCCAGCGCGGCGCGGACGGCCTCGGTGACCAGTTCCAGCCGGGTCAGGTCGCGGACCGCGGCCAGGACGTGGGTGGAGTCCGTGCGCTGGGTGGTGCGCTCGCGGACGAAACCGGCCTCTTTCAGGCGCGCGAGCGCGAGGTCGAGGAGACGGTCGGCCCGGCCGTCCTCGGTGAGACGGTCGCGGAAGTCGGCCAGCACGCTGTGGTGGAAGCCGGGATCGTCCAGGTCCATGGCCAGCGCGTACTTGAAATCGATGCGGCAGCGAACCGCTTCGGCCGCCTGCCGGTCCGACAGACCGAGGAGGAACTGGAGCACGCATACGGTGGCCAGCTGGGCGGGCGAGAGCCCTGGGCGGCCGTCACGCGGGTACCAGTCAGCGAAGTCCTCGTCACGCCACAGCCCGCCCAGCTGGTATCTCACCCACATCGCCGTTGTACCGCCCGGACTACTCGCCCGCGCCATCTGCACGGTCAGAGAAGGGACTTGCTCACCAGAACGGGCGTGGAGCGACAACGGGCACCTCGACAACTGCATCGGTCCATGAACAGAGCCGAGCATGCCCGTTGATCACGCTGCCCCGCCGGGGATCCTCAAGATCCCCGACAGAGTCAGAGTCGACAGCCGCGCAAGGCAAGGCGAGGGCCGGATACCGCAATCCTCGGGCATCGCGGGGATCAGCGACCAGGATCAGGCAACGCCTCAGGCCAGCGACATCGCTTGAGGCGAGGGGATCCGTCGAGGAGCCCAGTTGCTCCAGTGCGGAAGGGATGGGCGACGATGTTCGGGAAGGCACGGTCTCGCTCGGTTCTCATGGGTCTCGACAACCACATGATCACCAGCACCGTGCCTGCTCTGCTCTCCAGGCCCCATGCTGCGCAACGGACATGACGTCATGTCACCCACGAGACCGGCGAACCGAACCAATCCTGATCATGCAATGCCCCCTGCCCCGACCTCGCCAGTCTGCTACCAGGCCTCCTGGCAGCTAACGTTCTCCTTGCGCAGCGCCACGAGCTCGGCCCGCTCGTCAGTGGTGAGCCGGTCGTCGCGCTCGCCGGCATCGGCCTCGGCCTGCCGGATCCAGCCCCGCAGGGCCTCGGGATGCACACCGAGATCGACGGCCAGCTTCTTGATCTGCGGCTTCGGCTCGGAGGTCCGGTACATCCGCACCGCACGCTCACGCAACTCCAGCGAGTACTTTCTGGGGGCAGCCATGGTCGATGTTCCTCTCATGAGAACCATCTGACCCTCTGTCAACACACTCCGCATCTCGGGGGAACCTCAACCCGGTCCTGGTCAACCTGACCCACGTGGTCGATCACGAGGCTGCACTTGGCCTTGGCATTGTGAACCAGGGCCGGGGTGTCGCCAGCCAGCACATAAGTACGCATGGAGGCACGAATGCCTTGTCCCCCGCGATGATGACCGTTTCACGCCCAGGTCAGCGCGGCGCTACCCGTCGCACGCACAAAGGCTCCAACGGAAACGAAGAGTCGCCCACACGCCGTGAGCGACTCCTCAGAGATCCGCGCGCTCGTCGAGCAGGCCATGGCCACCCTTAAGACCTGGCGGCTCCTGCGCAAGCTGCGATGCTCCACCACCCGCATTACCAGCCTCGTCCAAGCCGTCCTCGCCCTGCACCTGACCTGCTCAAACTGATGTTGGAAACGGCTCACTGCCGTCAAGAGCCCCAGAGGCCCCGCCGGATTCAAGCATTCCCGGCGGGGCCTCTGACTTCAATCTCTCTCAAACTTGCTGAGGTTATTCCGCCTTGCGCGTTTCCCGATCCCTCAAGAATGAATTAAGTTCATCGAAGAGAACGGCAACCGCTTCGCCGCTTTCGCTATACGAGGCCGCAACCCAAAAGTCGTTAGATTCACCTGGGTAAGCGATTTTGATCACCAGAACCTGCCACGCGAGATTGGCGCCAAGGTCCGACCTAGAAGCTAGCCACTCACGAAATCCTTCGAGGAATCTCCATTCGGTCGCGGCATCCATGCCGGTCACAAATGCAGCCACCTCGCCGAACGTGGTCAAGCCATACAGCTGAGGGCGTCTACGCGCGTCGGCAAGCCTGTCACGGAGATCCATGTCGTCACCTGCTACCTGGGAGCTGGACTGAAGACGAGGTCGTCACCATACTCGAAATTCGCCCGATATTGATCAATCGGTTCACCCCGTCTCCCAGTTGTTGCATCGAACACTCGACCGTCCTTGACGACGACATCGTGATAATTCCACCCGCTGTCAATACCGCGAAACTTACCAAGGGACGGCGCGCCGTACCTATCGGTGATTCGCATAATATCGCCACCAATGATCGACTGAATATGGTCAGCAACCTTCTCGCATCCACCCGTTCCGCAAACCTGTGATGCGAGCTTCGGCTTCCAGGACTCACCCAAGTCCGGGCCACAGCCAGAATTGTGTACCAACACAGGTGTGCTACCTGCGAGTACATAGTACGTGTGCTCGCCGAGTGGGCGTCACCCGCATTTTCGCTGGTCAGCGAATTCCGGCCTGTCCGTGGGCGTGCGTGGAAGTGCTGTGCTGTGCGCCTCTGTTGCCGCTGAGGTTGAAAGGGTGGGGTGACAGGGCTACGGAGGCTCCAGCCCGAGTCCGGTCTCGGCTACGAAGCCGTCGAGGATCTCGGGCCTCCGTTGGATGCCACGCAGGCGGTTCTTTACCAGCGTGGTGAGGTCGTCGATCGTGCGGGGTGCGAGGTTGACCAGGGACTTCTTCAGGTGGGCCCAGACACCTTCGACGGGGTTGAGGTCGGGTGCGTACGGAGGCAGCTTGATGATGGTGAGCCAGTCGCTGTTGCGGTCGCGGAAGTCCCGCAGGGCCTTGGCGTGATGGGTGCTGGCGTTGTCCTATACCACGATCAGCGGGACACCGCCGAGCTGCCGGCGGGCGGAGGTCAGCAGGTTGGAGAACTCGCGGGCCCGGAAGCCCTTCTTCTCGCCTGTGCGGCCCCGGTAGGTCTGGGTCCGGTAGATCAGGCGGGTCTCGCGGCCCGGTCTGACGCAGACCATCCCGGCCATCAGGACCCGGCCCGAGCCTTTCCCGGTCACCTTGATCAGCGGAGTCCGCCCGCGCGGCGACCAGGTCCGCCCCCTGCCGGGCTTCAGGTCCTGGCCGGCCTCGTCCTCGAAGACTATCCACGCGCCCAGGAGCTGGGCCGTCCTCCTACCCGTGACCACTGCTCCGTCCGCCACCGCTCTACGGCCTGCTCGTCGCGCTCGACGGCCCGGTGCGCGGGGACCTGGGGTGACCAGTCCAGCCGGTGCAGCAGATACGACACCCCACGCGGGGTGTACCGGTAGCCGAACAGGCGATGGATCAGCTCCGCGACCCTGGCCAGGGTCCACCGCTGATCCTCGCACCAGCCGTGCGCGGCCGGTCCGGCCTCCAACTCGACCTGCAGGCAATCGGTCTGGTCGTCGCCGAGCTGACAGGCAAAGCCACCAGGCCCCTTCGAGGCCAGGGCTGATCTGCCGCCCTGGCCAGGCCGCGTGCCAGGCGTAGGCCGACTTCCGCGACACCCGTAACCTGCGGGCCACCTCCGGCGGCCGCACCCCTTGCTCGAACATCTCCGCGGCCTCGAAACGCACCGCCTCACGCTTCGCCCGCCCCGCGGCGGTCAGGCCGCCGCCATCCGCGTACCTCATGACGAGGATGTAGCACCGCCAACGCCCCCTGTCACCCCACCCTTTCAACCTAAGCGTCAGCTACTGCCGTCAAACACCACGAGGCCCTCCCGAAAGCTCGGGAGGGCCTCGTGGCAATGGTTACGAGAATTCCGCCAACCATTCCCAGTCGCCGGGCCGGGACCGCAACCGGCTGAATCCCTGTTCGAGGCAGTCACTCAGACTGGAAGATTCAGCGCGAATAAATCCCTGCTCACCCAGTCCTGGACCCGACATCACCAGAGTCCAGGGCTCGCCACCTTCCGCCATCCTCTCGTCGTCCACCTTGAGGATCATGGTGACGCCTGAGCGGCCCAGCCTTTCCATGAGCTGCTCAATATCCATCCCTTGTACTCCCATCAGTAACCCCTCAAGGCTGCCGAGATGTCGCTGACGTCGTGCAGCTGACCTTTGCCAACTCTGTCGATGACGCTTCGAAGGTCGGCAGAGGTCGGGCCACTCGTGACCCGGTTCCGACGCATCAGCTCTTCCACAACAGCTTGGGCAGTGCGCTTGTTTCCATTGTTGAACATGTGACTGCCGGCAATATCACGAATTACGACGGCTGACTTGTCCCAGAAGCTGTTGTAGCGGCTGGCGTTAGCCATGGTGTTGGCCGGCGAACCACTGAGCAGAGTTTCACCACCGAAACCACGGTTTATATCAGTGATCTCGTCAGGGGTCACACCCGCCTTGAAGCCGCCGGTCAGCGGGCAGTTGGAATTGTGAACCAGGACTGGAGTCTGTCCGGCCAGCACATAGTACGTGTGGAGGTCGGTGATGGTGAGGTTGTGGACGGGCTGGTTTTGCTCGGTCCGTGGCTTCACGGCGATAACCTGCGCGTGCGCGCCGGCTGCTGTTCTCAGCTGTGTGCCGGGCTGTAGGTCTGCGGCGTCGAGCCAGGCGTTGGTGGTGCCCGCCGCCCAGAATGGGTGCTTGGCCGTGGCGGTCACTGTGCCGGTTGCTTCGGGGTTGTCTGCCGAGACCGTGATGTCCACGAGGTTTTTCGACCCGGCGCCGGTGATGGTTGCCTGGACGGGTTTGGCTTCGGTGCGGCCGGATTGCGGGTCTGTGGCGAGGACCTGGTCGCCGACGTGGATGTCCTCGATGGCCTTGGTGCGACGGTCGGCCATCAGGACGCGCGTGCCTGGGACGAAGCTGTTGCATGGCATCTTCCTGAGCGCCTTGAGTTTGAGGGCGGCTAGGGCGAGGCCTTCGAAACAGGTTGCGTCCGGCTTGGTGAGGCACTTTTCGATCTCGTCGGCGCCGACATACCAGGCGATGAGGCGGTCGAGGTAGGTGGTGGTGATGCATGCCATTCCGCCGGCGCCGTCACCACCGCAGACCAGGAGCGTCTCCCCCGGTTTCAGGTCTCCGTCCTTCAGAAGATTCGAGCGGTAGTCGACCAGCCGCTTCTCCAGGACCTTCCGGAACTCGGTGTCGGAGATTGGCTTGCTGGCCTCCTGAAGTTCCTTCTTCACCTGTGCTTTGAGTTCCGCGACCAGCTTGTTGGCGGCGATCTTCAAAGCTTCGGACGATGTCTTGGCGGCTGCGGCGGCGTCCTTGCCCGCAGCCTTGGCAGCGTGTCCAGCCTGGTAGGCAGCCGTGTTCGCCTCGTAGGAGTAGTTCGCGGCGAGGCTGGCGGAGTGCTGGGCGCGTTCGGCGGAGTGGACGGCCGACTGGGCGTCCTTCTGGGCGGCTGCGGCTGCGTTCCTGGCCGTCTTCGCGGATTCGGCGGCGCGGTCGGCGGACTGAGCCGCCGAATCGGCGGACTTGTCGGCCTGCTGGGCGTAGGTGTTCGCCTGCTGGGCAGACTTCTTGGCGCGGTCCGCCCACTCGACAGCCTTGGCAGCGTCCTTGCGGGCTTCGGCGGCCACCTTCTGTGCTTCGGCGGCGTCCTTGTGGGCGAGCGCTGCCGACTTGTAGGCGGCCTGGAGGAGGATATCGATCTCGGCAATGTGGGCGGCGGCGTTGGCGTCACGCTGCTGCGCCTTGTACTGACCGATGTCCAGGAAGGGGCGCAGTTTGGACGCGGGGCCTGACAGTGCGGCCTGTGCCGCGGCCTGGACCTCGGGACCGCCGGTGGCCAGGATTTTACCGACGGCGACGCGCTCGTCGTCCCTGCGGGCCTGGTACTGCCCGGTCTCAAGGAACTGCGCCAGGTCGGCTGGGGTACCGTCCAGTGCCTTGTTGGCGGCGGCCTTCACTCCTGGACCGCCGGTGGCCAGGATTTTGCCGACGGAGACCCGGTCGTCGTCCCGCTTGCCCGGGTAGGCGCGGGTCCGCAGGAACTCCCGCACCTGGTCGATCGGCTTGTCCATGACGTCCAGGGCGGCCTGCTGCTGCGCGGGGATGCCAGTGGTCGTGGCGATGTGCGCCACGCTTGAGCGGTCGTCCTGTTCCATGGCCACGGTCAGCCTGGTGCGCACGAATTCGGCCACGTCCGCATCGCTGCCGGACAGTGCCTCCTTGGCGGCTTCCCGTACCCAGGTGCCGCCGCTGCTCAGCATGTTGACCGCGGCCTGCCGGCCCTTGGACGCGGTGACTATCGGGTCGGATGCCGCTGCGGCCTCGTTCAGCAGTTCCTGAGTCTGGGAGTTGAGTTGTTGGAGGCGGCCGATCTCCCACTGGGTGGCAGCCAGACGGGCGTCGTGGGCGCGGTTGGCTTCCTCGGCCGCCAGCACCGCCTCGTCCTGCTGCTGGGCTAGACGTTCGGCGTCTGTCTTGCGGGCCAGCTCTGCCACGGTAGAGGCCTGCGTGGCGGCCGTCATCGCGTTGTTGGCGGCTTCGGTGGCGGCGTTCGCGGCGGCGGTGGACTCTTTGGCGGCGTTGACTGCTTTGCCCGCCTCGTCGGCAGCTTTGTCCGCCGCGGCCGCCGCGGCTTCTGCGTGCGTAGCGGCGTCGTTGGCCGCTTGGCGCGACTGCCGGGCGGCTGTGGCTGCCTGGTTGGCGTTGGCCTGGGCGGCGCCGGCCGCGCGCGTGGCCTGGTCGGCGAGCCGCTTGGCCCGGGCCGCAGCTGTCTGGGCTTCGTTGCTCTTGGACCCTGCTTCGCCGGCCCAGTGGCCGGCGTTGGCGGCTGAGGCGGCGGCAGCGGCGGCGTTGTTGCCCGCACTGGCTGCGGCCTTGGCTGCCGTCGCAGCACTGGCGGCGGCAATGCCGGCCTGGTTGGCGGCTTCTGCTGCCTTGCGGGCGCCCTTGGCGGCGTCTCGTGCCTTCTGTGCCGCCTGTCGGGCCTGTTGGGCCCGGGAGGCATCCCCGGCGGCCGCCGCGGCGGCGGATCTGGCCGAGGCGGCCGCGCTCCCGGCGCGGCTGGCGGCATAGGCCGCCTGCGCCGCAGCAGTCGCCGCCATCCGTGCCGTCGCGTTCGCCGCCGCTGCCGCGGATACCGCCGTACGGGCCGACTGGGCCGCACGATCGGCGGCGGCAGCAGCCCGGGACGCGGCTGCCGCCGCCTTTCCGGCCGATGCCTTGGACTTGGCGGCCTCGCTGGCCGCTTCCTCCGCCGCCTTCCTGGCTGCCTGCGTGGCGCCCTCCGCCTTGGCTGCTTCGTCCTTGGCGGTCTCGGTCAGCTCATGTGCCCGCTTCTGTGCCTTGTCGGCCATGTCGGCCAGCTGGGTGACGGTGAGCGTTTCCTGATCGCGCGCAGCGGCGACCGTCCACCCCTCGTCCAGAAACTCCTGGACATCCTCGGCCGTGCCGTCCAGGGCTTGATTGGCGGACTTCTTCACGTTCGGGCCGCCGGTCAGCAGCAGCTGGCCGACACGGACCCGGTTGTCATCCGCCCGGGCCTGAAACTGGCCCTCCTGGATGAACGTGCGCCAGTCGTCGGGAGTGCCATCCAGCGCCTTGTTCGCGGCCTTCTTCACCCCCGGACCGCCGAGAGCCATGATCTGCCCCACCTGGACACGCAGATCGTCCTCGTAGGCGTGGACGAAGTCCTTGTCCAGGAAGGCCCGCAGCTCTTCCTTGCCGCCGTCCAAGGCGATGTTGGCCGCCTTGCGCACGCCTGGACCGCCGATGGCCATGACCTGGCCGACCTGCACCCGCAGATCATCCAGCTCAAGATTGGGTAGATCCTCGGCCATGAACGTCTGGACGTCCTCGTCCGACCCCGCCAGGGCCGCCTCTGCCGCCCTGCGCACCCCCGGACCGCCGTCCTCCCATTCCAGGAGAACCTCGTATCTGTCGTGCGTCTCCGGCTCGTCCTCGGCCGCGGCAGGACGCAGATCGACACCCAATGCCATTACCAGGGCAATGAGCGCCGCTACGGCGCCGCGCCATCCCGGCACGGCCCGCAATCTGGCATTCAACGCATTACTCCCTTACGTGAATTGATTTGAATGGGGGTTCTCACAACCACAGTCAGCTCTCGGTCCTGCCGAAACCGTTCGGACCGTCGGTGTCGATACCGTCGATTCCCAGCGACGTTACGATCCGTCGCTGGCCCAGGTCGCCGACATCCAGGTGCACGCATCGTCGCCAGTCGGCCGCCGGCGACCTGAAGAGGAAGGCCAGGTACGGACGCGGGCCCGCCTGATGTCCACGACGCTGTCATCGGCCGTCGGCCAGCGCATCACAGCGCAGGCGCTGGAAAGTACGGGCCAACACGCGGCGGTGGGATAGCGCTCTCGGAAAGCGTCCAAGACGCTCTCGGCGGCGTCTTAGCGGCCCCCTGGCTCCCGAAGCCAGAGCGAAGTGACGTCGTCGAGGTGGTTGTTCTGGGGTCGGTCCCCTGGGTGGGAGTGTCGTGTGTCTGCGGAATCGAGATCCGGCCCCCGTTGCGCGGGGGCCGGATCACATCGTCGCCTGACGACAGGCAATGTGGTTGTACTGGTCGCCTACAGGCTCACACTCCCAGCAGCAGGACTGTGAACGGTTCTCCCGCGCTCAGCCGGTACTGGTCACGTGTGGATCAGGTGGTCGGAGCCGGGGTGATGATGGGGGTGCCGAAGCCGCCCTTGCCGTTGCCGGGGTAGGCGTAGATGCTGCCGTTGGTGTGGATGGCGAGCAGATCGCTCTTCTGATCGCCGTTGAAGTCGGCTTCGGAGAGCAGTCGCATGTTCTGCCACCCCCTGCCGGTCTTGCGGGCGGTGTTGAAGGTGCCGTTGCCCTTGCCGGAGTACAGGTACAGGTCTCCGCTGTTGTGGACGGCGTAGATGTCGGCCTTGCCATCGCCGGTGAAGTCTCCGGCGGAGAGCATGCGCATGTTGGTCCAGCCGCTGCTGGTTACGGTCCCTGAGGCGAAGTTCTTGCCGTTGCCCGGGTAGAAGAAGAGATTGCCATTGGTGTGGGCGGCGACCAGGTCGCCCTTCCTGTCACCGTTGAAGTCGGCCGCGGCGATCAGGCGGATACCACCCCAGCCGCTCCCGACGACAGAGGAGCCGGTGACGCCGTTCTTACCGTTGCCCGGGTAGAGGTAGAGGTTGCCGTTGCTGTTGACGGCGAGGATGTCGGCCTTGCCGTCACCGGTGAAGTCCGTCGCGGCCAGGAGACGCATGCCGGTCCACTTGCCCGGACTGACCTTCACGGGCGTACCGAACTTGCCCGTTCCGTCGCCGGGATAGGCGTAGAGGAAGTCGTCGGCCGCGTCGATCGTCAGCAGGTCGGCCTTCTTGTCGCCGTTGAAGTCCCCGGCCGCCATCAGCAGCGCCCATGACCGTCCCGCGGTGGTGGCGATCCAGTCGGCCACATCATCCGTGCGTGTGGCGACGGCGTCGGTGCGGGTCTCACTCTCGCCCAGACAGCCACCCTGCCGTGAGCGGGTGGCGACGCCCACCAGCTCGACGCCTTCCTCACTCTCCCGCAGCAGCGGGGCACCGGTATCGCCCTTACACAAGGCATCGCCCTCCGTGGCACCGGCCAGGGTGAGCTCGGTGTCGGAGAGCGCGCCGACCTTCATCGACGCGGTGTGGGCCGCACCGGGAACCCACTCGGTCTTGGTTCGGCCGAAGCCGACCGCCTGCAGAGTGTCGCCCTCGCCGGCCGGGGAGGCAGCCAGGGCGAGGGGGGCGATGCCGGCGGCGGCGGGTGTCGCCATGCGAGCCATGACCAGATCACGACTGGAGGACGGCACCAGCTCAACGACATCGGCGACATGTCCACCGGTCCCCGTCACCGAGCTACGACCGATCGTCGCGGTCGACTTCAACACCGGTGCGCCTGCGGCGACCTGGGTGGGATTGGCCAGGTCGACGGCGAAACACGCCGAAGCCGTCAGCACCCACTGGCTATCGACCAGTGCACCGGAACAAGAACGGGCGGTATCGCCTTCTCCGATGTGGAGGCGGGCAACAGACGCCTGGGTGCCGGCGGCGGCGTCAGAACCGGTAGCGGCTACGGCGGGCATACCAGTGACGACGGTAGCGCCGGCGACGGCAGCCAGGGCCGCGGCCAGCGCGGAGAAGCGCAGAGGTCTTACGTGTCGCATGATCATGATTTCCTTGGCGTGAACTGAGTGACCGGCAGGCACAGTGGTGCTGGGCGGCGCAGGCTGGAGTGCTGACCGGTTCTTACTTGGTGGCCCTGATCTCCACGAGCACCTGCTCGCGTCCCTGCGAGTCCGCCGTCTCGCCCACCGAGGTCCAGGCGTTCTTGTTGACGTCGAACGTCTTCTTCTCGGTGCCAACGGTCATGTCGACCTTGGTCGTGTAGTCATTGCCCCTGATAAGGGCGACTGAGGGGATCTCCAGGGTCAGCCAGCCAGAGCTGCCCACCACCTTGAAGCAGAACTCCTCATCTTTCCGCTCGCGGGCCCAGACCTGGAGGAAGCCGCTTCCGCTGGCACAGTCAACGAGGGTGATATGTCCGTCGCCGCGCTTGAGGACAATCTTCTTCTCCGCGAGGATCTTGTCGGCCCCCGGGTAACTGAAGTCCTCGATCGCGTATCCAGGCGCCTCGTCGGCGACGGGCGCGACCGCCTCGGTCTTCGTGCCCGCCTCGGCGGGGACGCCACCCGCCAGCGCAAGCCACGCAAGAGCACCAGCTGCCGCCGCGGCGCCGAGCGTACGCACTGTGAAACTCCTCCGCCGCGGCTTCGCCGCACGGCCGGTAGATGCCTTCATCTGATTCCCAAAGTCGTCAGTCCTGACCAACCGGCCAGGATGTCGTTCAAGACGGACAGGGAGATGACCAGAATCGCGATGCATCCCCCACGCCCCTGCCGGGGCATAACCGTCTCCGACGGCTTCCACCGCGCGGTGCCGCGCACAAGGTGAGCTTCCTCGGAAAACCGCTCCGGCCTCGCAATCAAACCGCGCAGCCCAGATCACTGTCCATTTCCCAATACGCCTAAATGTGGCGGAATATGAAATTCCGTCGTGATCTATACCACTCGTCAGAAAGGTTGTACGACACCACAAGAAGGACCAGTGATCTACGGCACATCAACGACCCAGCACTTACTGGCCACCTGGTTCCAGCCCCGCACGAACGATCTCCCCCAGCGCGTTCACCAGATCCACCGTGTGCGCCTGCACCCACGCAGCCTCGGCAATCCCACGGGCTCGGCCCGGATCACGCACCAGCCCCAGCGTTCCGCGGCGACCAGCACCACACGTGGATCGCCACCCTCTGCGAAGCGTGCCTCACCCGCCCGTCGGCGTAGGCCAGCCATCCTGGATCGGCGCTGTGTGAGGAACGGCCCATCAGGGACGAACGCCTCGAAGCAGTGCGGCAGTTCAGCCTCGACGTACTCGCGTCCGCAGGCGCCGTCGACGACGAAGGGCTGAAGCGCTTCCTGTCGCACGGCTACAACGAGCGCAACGCCCTCGAAGTCGTCCTCGGCATCGGCGCGTACACGATGTCGACGTTCGCGAACCGGCTGACCCGGGCGGCCTGATCGGTGCTTCGGCCCGGTGGGTCTGCGCGGCGTGCCGTCCCGCTGGGTTGCCCGGGCCGCGTTCGGTGGAGGCGTGTCGCTCGGGCCGGGCCCGGGCGGTGTCCAGGGGGCACCTGGTCCGTCCTCAGGCCGTCGTGTGGCGTGCGAGCATCTCGTCGAGCAGGTTCTTCGTGGCCCGTTGCACCCGGGGGTCGCGATGGGCGGGATCGGTCAGGGCCAGGCTCCAGTGAAACGTTCCTGCTACGAAGACGAGCGTCCCGTCCTCGTGCTCGCACAGGCTGGTGTTCTGGATGCGCCGGCCACGTCCGCCGCCCTTGCCCCAACTGTCGCCGTACGGGGACTCGGAGAGCAGAGTGCGCTCGGCGTCCTCAGGCACCGGCATGGACCGGTCGTACCCGTCGGCCTCGACGCCGACGAGGTCGGGGATGCCCTCACCGTCGCGCAGTCCCGTTCCGGCCCAGAACCAGTGCCCCGGCTCGCGTACGACGAGGGGGGCGGGGGTGGCGAGGATCCCGTTGTACTGGACGCCCAGCAGCCCCTGTTCCGCCTTCCCGCGCTTCTTGCCGCGCTCGTTCCCGAGGTCCCGCCAGCGCGTGGTGGGACCGTTCGCGTCGGGGCGGGGGTCCTCGTCCTGCTTGAAGCAGACGACCGTGCGGGCGCCCCTGCGGCCGTCCCCGTCGGTCAGCCGCACGTGGAAATAGATGTTGTTGGCCGCCAGGAACGCGATGTGCGTACCGACGGAGACGGCCCGCTCCACGACGTCGCGCATCGGCCCCGACCAGTACTCGTCGTGCCCGGGGAAGACCATCGCGGCGTACCGCTCCGGGTCCACGCGGCCTTCGTGCAGATCGACGCTGGTGGCGTACGAGACGTCGTAACCGTGCTGTTCTGCCCACTGGACGAAGCTGATGTCCAGTTCCGACCAGCGCGGAAGGCCGTGGTCGGAGTAGGGGCGTTCGAAGGACACGTGGAACGCCCGGTGCTTGTTGTTCCCGACGACACCGGGCCTGGCGTACCCCTTGTACAGGTTCTTCCCGGTGCGGCCGTCCAGCGGCCACTGGTTGTACGCCTGGTACGTCGCGAACGGCAGCACCACGAGCACGTCGGAGGAGCGATCGGTGTCGCGGACGACGAAAGGAGTGCAGCTGCGGTGGCCGTCCTCGGCGACGAACACGGCGAGGTAGGTCCCGGACAACCAGGTGCCGGGTATGCGCAGCTCCCAGGAGGCCGGCCAGTCGCAGACGATGGCGCCCGTGGCGGGGTGGGGCCGCGGTGCCGCCCGCGGACCGCCGTCCAACCGTGGGCTCGTGACGAGCAGCCGCCCTCCGCTCCCCGCGTAGTGGCCCAGCCGGTGGATCTCGATGCGGAAGGGCTGCGGGGTGCGCAGCGACACGTGGAAGGCCAAGGCGTCGCCGTGGGCCGCGGAGGTCGTCGAGGCGTAGCCCTGGATCTGTCCGGCGCGGTCCTTGCTGGTGCGGGGGTCGTCGGGGGTGACCCGCCAGGACGCCGACCCGGCGCGGGTGTTCTCGATCGACGCGGGGTTGTGCCCGGTGCTCGTCGCCTTCCGCACGGGCGGCTCGGTGTCCGTCCCCAGGTAGCGGTACCCGGCGACTCCCGCGACCCCTACACCGAGTGCGCCGATGGCCGTACGACGGGTGATTTTGGACATGACGAGCGAGCCCCCGAACGACGCGCGCGTGTCCGCCCGTTCGACGGCAGGACGGGGCGCGGATGAATGGTGAGAGTGGTCAACTCCCAGTATCCGGAGGGAAATGTGAAGATCAAGAAGGTATGGTGAAGGTCACGAAGGAGTCCGGAGGGTTGCCACGCGCGTCCCATCCGGCAGGTCCGGGCCACCATTGCCGGGGACGGCGGCTCGGGCAGCTGCGCCGGTGGGGCAGGCGTGCGGTTCAGGCGGTCGTGGGGTTCAGACAGCCATGGGGTTTCGGGCGGTCGTGGGGTTCGGGCAGTTGTGCGGGCTGCCCGGGTGTCGGTGCTCGCGGGGCGCGACGACGGCCGCGGCCACGCCTGGAGGAATGGCGCAGCGGGTGTGCGGAGGGGTACCCCGGGGCGGACCCGGCGGGTGTGGAAAGAGTGGTGAAGGCTCGTCAGGCCCCTGAGGGGGACGTCGTGCCGGTCGGCACCCCGGCCGGGGGCGGACGGTGCGATGCGGCGTGCGCGCGCGAGCCGGCGCCGGGCCGGCCCGTGCTTACGGCCCGGGCGTGACCAACCGCGCACGCAGTGGTGCGCGGTTGGTCATGCCGGTCCGCTCGCGCACCCTCGACGGACCGCGTCCCGGACCCGCGGTCCGGGACGTGCCCTCCGCGGCGGGGGTACGGGCTTAGGCGTTGGCGTACACGCGCGTCGCGAACTCCGCGATCTGCGCGTCGGTGAGGTTCTTGGCGAGGTTCGCCTCCGTGATCATGCCCACGAGTCGGTGCCCGTGCTGGACGTCGATCACCGGTAGGCGCTTGATCTGGTACTGCTCCATCATGCGCAGCGCCTCGTCGGCGCCCGCGCTCGCGTCCATCCAGTGGAGCTCCCCGGCGAGGGAGCCGGCCTGGACCGTGGCGGGGTCTATGCCTTCCGCGCAGCACTCGACGATGATGTCGCGGTCGGTGATCACGCCCGTCAGCCGGTTGTTGTCACCGCAGATGGGCAGGGCGCCGACGTTGAGGTCGCGCATCATGCGCGCGGCTTCCTGCAGCGACTGGTGGGCGCCGATGCACTGCACGCCGCTGGTCATGATGTCGCGGGCGGTGAGCTTGGTCTTGCGGGTCATGGTTCCTTCCGTTCCGTCAGGGCTGCGGGGGCCTGTTCTGACCCTGTTCTCCCTGGTCGCCGCCGAACTGCTCCTTCAGCCTGTCCTGGGCGGTGTCGACCTGACCGCTGTACTTGCCCTGGGTCCTCTCGTCGACCATGTCTCCGCCCTTGTCGACGCCCTTGGAAGCCTGGTCCTCATGGCCCTTCAGCATGTTCTTGAGCTTGTCCATCATGGACATGGACGTCCTCCTTGCCGTGTGCCCCCCGCCCCTCCAGGGTCGCCTTCCCCCGCGGTCTTCGCATCTGCGCGAGGGGTCCGCACACCGGGTGCGCCCGGCGGGGGTGCGTCGCCTCCGGCTGTCCGGCAGGGCGCGGGACCGGCGACCGGTCGGCGTCGCGACGCCCGGGAACCGGCCGGTCACGCTCCGACGGAGCCCTCCGGGGGCGAAGCGACGGAGGGGTGCGCAGCGGTCAGTGCCCCCGCGGCAGCTGCGGGGACGCGCCGGTGCCCCGCGTCGGGGCGCGGCTCAGCCGGTCCGCCTCGGGAGGTGGGCCGGGCGCGCGGACCGGGGCGATCCGGCGGGACGGACCGGTCGTCAGCGGGAGGGCTCGTACGGCCCGCCCAGGCCCCAGGCCTGGTCCATCGCATCGGCGAACGCCGCTGCCAGTTTGTGCTCGCCGGAGGGGCCGGGGTGCGTGCCGTCGTAGGTGTCGCTGTGGACGTCGTACGACTCCGGTGCCGAGGCCAGCAGCAGGGGTGAGGGGGCCGAGTCGTGGTCCGCGACTGTTTTGGCGAGCAGCTCGTTGAAGCGTTGGCACTCGGTGGCGAACGGTGCGTCGGACAGCGCGCGGACGTTGGGGATGACGGGCATCAGGACCGCGCGGACGTGCGGGTTGGCGGTGCGTGCCTCGGCGATGAACGCGGCGGTGTTCGCCGCCGTCTGCGAGCTGTCGGTGTAGAAGCCGAGGTCTATCAGGCCCAGCGAGACGAGCAGTACGTCGGCCTTCGTCGCGGCCACCGTCTCCCGGATCAGCGGGGCCATGTGGAGCCAGCCCTCGCCCCAACCGGCCAGGTGTCTGCGGGCGGGGGCGGGGAAGGCCGGGTCGGCGTAGGCATCGGACACGGCGGCGTCGGCGGTGGCTTCGTACAGCTCGGTGCGCGGACCGACGATCTTGTACGGGCCGCCGAAGCAACGGTTCAGGTGTTGCCACATCCGGTAGCGCCAGGTGTAGTCGCCGGCGCGTCCGATGGTCATGGAATCACCGACGAACATGAAACGCATGGGGCAATCATGGCCGACCGCCGCCGAGTGCTGCCCCGCCCGGTGACGTGACGATGGACACTTGGTGGCATGCGTTCGCCTCGTTCGATCCTCACGGCCGTCGCCGCTGCCGCCCTGCTGGTGTTCGGCGCGGCCGTCTCGCCCGTCCACGCCGCCGACGACGACGGCGGATTCACGATCAAGGACCCGCGGATCACGGAGTCCAGCGGGCTGGCCGCGAGCCGTGCCCACCCGGGGGTGTACTGGACGCACAACGACCAGGACCTGCCGCGCGTCTTCGCCGTCGACTCGAAGACCGGCGAGACCGTTGCGACGGTCACGCTCCAGGGGGTCGGCCGACCACGGGACATGGAGGCCGTCTCGGTCGGTCCCGACGGCAACGTCTACGTCGGGGACATCGGCGACAACGCCGACGGCAGCTGGGACCACGTCTGGATCTACCGCTTCCCCGAGCCTCGGGTTCTGAAGGACGTCACCGTCCACGCCACCCAGTACACGGTGAAGTACGCGGACGGGCCGCGCAACGCCGAGGCGATGATGGTGCACCCGAAGACCGGGCGGGTCTACATCGCCAGCAAACGCGAGGGCGGCGGGGGGCTCTACGAGGGTCCGGCACGGCTGGTGACGGGCGCGACGAACGTCTTCCGCCGCATCGACGACGTGCCGTGGGTGACGGACGGGGCGTTCTCGCCGGACGGTACGGAGCTCGTGCTGCGTTCCTACTTCAGCGCGCGCGGGTACGAGTGGCGCGACGGTCGCCTGGGGGCTGACCACCAAGTGAGCGCGCCGCTCCAGGGGCAGGCCGAGTCGGTCACGTTCACGACGGACGGCAAGGCCCTGATGTTCGGCACGGAGGGGGAGCAGAGCGAGGTCGTCCGGCGGGGGCTCGGCAAGGACGACGCCAAGGGCTCGGGGACCGCGTCCTCGACGGGCGGCGCCGGCGCCTCGACGGGCGGCAGCGGTACGGGGGGCAAGGACTTCGCCGTGCCCGTGGGCGGGTTGGTGGCGGCCGCGGTGCTGGTGCTGGCGGTCCGCTCCCGGCGCGGCCGTCGTCGGGCCGGTTGACCGCGCGGGCACGGGCGTCGCGGCCGACGTGCGCGGGCCGAGCGGACGGACGGCAGCACCGGACGGTCGCAGCGGGCGCGGACCGACCGCCGGCGGCCACGGACGGGGAGCATCCCGCGGGCTTCGACGTACCGGGTGACGGCCGCGCGGCGGGGAGCGCCGACGGCCGCTCGCCATCACGCGCCGTCCCCCGCTCGGGTGTTCCACCGGAGCACGGGCGGCCCCGGTGGATGCGGACCGGCGCGCACGACGGGGCCGGACCGCCGGTTCCGGCGGCGGAGCCGCCGAGGCCGCCGGAGGGGCGTTCCGGGAAGGGGCGGAGGGGTGGGCCCGCGAGGGAGGGGGCGGGCCCACCCGGGCCGGGCCTACGCCGGGCATTCCTTCCAGGCGAGGCGGTAGACGGTGTTGATGTCGCCGTCCGTCGAGTCCATCGTGATGAAGCTGGTCTGCGACGGGGTGGACGTGCCGGCATTCACCCGCAGTTCGGTGTTGATGTTGAAGTTCCGTTTGACTCCGCAGGGCGCCCAGACCAGCTGGCCCCACTCCGTGGAGTCGGTTGCCTGCCAGTTGTTCTCGTAGGGCCCGTTCAGGGGGTGGACCGTCGCGGCCGTGTCGGGTGAGCCCTGGAAGTAGTAGGACGCCTGTTGGAGGGCGGAGGCGCCTTGCTGCAGCGCGGCGTAACCGCGGTAGTCGACGCTGGCGACGGCGTAGGTGAAGCCCTGCGGCACGTGCACGATCAGGTTGAGCTGGCAGTTCTTGCGGGCGTCGACGGGTGAGGCGCCGCCGCCCGCCTGGGCGAGGTAGTCGCTGTAGGTGACGGTGAAGGCGGTGTTGTCCGGCGACACGGCGACCGCTGCCGTGCCCAGCTTGCAACCCGATCCGTTCACGGTGGCGATCTCGATGACGATCTTGTCGGGTGGTGCGGTGATCTCCGCGTTGGCGGTGCCGGCGCTGCCGGCGACGAGGGTGGAGGCGAGAGCCGCGGTGAGCGCCGCGGTCGTCGTTAAGGCACGGGGCATGAAGCCTGCTCCGATCGATGGTGATGGTCGGTGGCCTTTGCGTGACATGAACCGTGGGGGTCCAGCCGATCCCCTGTCCTGCCTCTGACGTGCCGGACGGTTGAGCCGTGAACAATGAGGCGTGGGCATGTCAAGAACGTCGGGATCGATTGGATCGTAGGGACCAAAACCGCCGCGGGATAGGGGGGTTATCGGCCGTACCCACACGGCAGCTCCACGTGCCCTCCATGGAACAGGCACGCCGTGCACACGAAGAGGGCCCGGCGGTCGCGCACCGCCGGGCCCTGCCCGTTTGGTCCCGAACGTGCTGTCCGGAACGCCGTCCGGACAGGTGTTCTGCCGGACGTCCACCGCTCGCCGGTGGACTAGAGCTTCTCGATCACGTAGTCGATGCAGGTCGTCAGCGCCTGCACGTCCGCCGGGTCGATGGCCGGGAACATCGCGACCCGCAGCTGGTTGCGGCCAAGCTTGCGGTACGGCTCGGTGTCCACGATCCCGTTCGCGCGCAGCACCTTCGCGACCGCAGCCGCGTCGATGTCGTCCGAGAAATCGATCGTGCCGATGACCTGCGAGCGCTTCGCCGGGTCCGCAACGAACGGCGTGGCGTACTTGGACTCCTCGGCCCAGCCGTACAGGTTCCGCGCGGACGTGGCGGTGCGGTGCACCGACCAGTCCAGGCCGCCCTGGCCGTTCAGCCACTTCAGCTGCTCGTTGAGGAGGAACAGCGTCGACAGGGCAGGGGTGTTGTACGTCTGGTTCTTCAGCGAGTTGTCGATCGCCGTCGGCAGGCTGAAGAACTCCGGCACATGGCGGCCGGACCCGTGCACGCGGGCGGCACGCTCCAGCGCGGCGGGTGAGAAGACGCCGATCCACAGGCCGCCTTCGGAAGCGAAGGACTTCTGCGGCGCGAAGTAGTAGACGTCCGTCTCGGTGATGTCGACGGGCAGGCCCCCTGCGCCGGAGGTGGCGTCCACGAGGACCAACGCCCCCTCGTCCGCTCCGCCGACCCGCTTGATCGGCGCCGCGACGCCGGTCGAGGTCTCGTTGTGCGTGAGGGCGTAGACGTCGACGCCCGCTTCGGCCCGCGGGTCCGGGTGGGTGCCCGGCTCAGCGGAGATCACGGTCGGCTCGGCCAGCCACGGGGCGAGCTTCGCGGCCTTGGCGAACTTCGACGAGAACTCGCCGAAGGAGAGGTGCTGCGACTTGTCGTCGATCAGACCGTGCGTCGCGACGTCCCAGAACGCGGTCGAGCCGCCGTTGCCGAGGATCACCTCGTACCCGTCGGGCAGGGAGAACAGGGCGCGGACGCCCTCGCGCACCTCGCCCACCAGGTTCTTGACCGGAGCCTGGCGGTGGGAGGTGCCGAGCAGGGACGTGCCGGTGGCGGCCAGCGCGTCCAGCGCCTCCGTACGCACCTTGGAAGGTCCGGCGCCGAAGCGACCGTCGCCGGGCTTGATGTCAGCGGGAATCTGGATATCGGCCACGGTCGGAGCCTAGTCGGTTCCGCCGGGTCACCGGACGCCGTGTCCGGCCGATGAGACAAGTGATCACTGGCTGGGACGGGGGTGTGGAGTCACTCGAACGAGCGGGTGGGCGCGGGCGGGCCGGGGCACCCTGTGCCCATGGCTGATCGTGAGGAACTGGAGCGTGCCCTGCGCCGGGAAGTGCGCGGGGAAGTGGACTTCGGAGCCGGGACCCGGGCGTTGATGACGATGGACGCGTCCAACTACCGCCGGGTCCCCGACGGGGTCGTGGCCCCGCGCGACGCGGCGGACGTCAGTGCGGCGCTCGCCGTCTGCCGCAGCCACGGCGTTCCGGTCGTGCCCCGCGGAGCGGGGACCTCGATCGCAGGACAGGCGACCGGCACCGGGGTCGTGCTCGACTTCACCCGACACATGCGGGCCGTCGTGTCGGTGGACCCGCAGACCCGGACGGCCGTCGTCCAGCCGGGTGCCGTGCTCGACCGGCTGCGGTCCGCCGCCGGGGTGCACGGACTGACCTTCGGTCCCGACCCGTCCACGCACAGCCGCTGCACGCTCGGCGGGATGATCGGCAACAACGCGTGCGGGGCGCACTCGGTGGCCTGGGGGACCACCGCAGACAACGTTCGTGAGCTGTCCGTCGTGACGTACGGCGGTGCGGAGCTGCGGCTCGGCCGCACGCGGGGCTGGACCACCGCCCCCGAGGGACTGCGGGAGCTGGTCGAGCAGAACCTGGCGCGCTTGCGGACCGGTTTCCCACCCGGACTGCCCCGCCGGATCTCCGGATACGCCCTGGACGCCCTGCTCCCGGAGAACGGCCCCGATCTCGCGCGCGCCTTCTGCGGAAGTGAGGGCACCCTGGGTGTACTGACCGAAGCGACGGTGCGGCTGGTTCCGTCGCCACCCGCCCGGGCCCTCGCCGTGCTCGGCTACGTCGACGAGAGCGCGGCGGCCGAGGCCGCCGCAGGGCTGCTGCCGCACGGTCCGCTGACCGTCGAAGGCATGGCGGCGGACCTGGTTCCCGACCCGGGAGCACTGCCGCGCGGCGGTGCGTGGCTGTTCGTCGAGACCGGAGGAGCGACCGACGGCGAGGCCCGGTCCCGTGCCCAGGAGGTCGTACGGACCGCCGACGCGCTCGACGGCACGATCGTGACCGACCCGACGGGGCAGCGCCACCTCTGGCGGGTGCGGGAGGACGCCGCGGGCACCGCGACCCGGATGCCGGACGGCACCGAGGCGTGGCCGGGCTGGGAGGACTGCGCGGTGCCGCCGGCCCGGCTGGGTGCGTACTTGCGTGACTTCCGCGTGCTGCTGGCCGAGCACGGGCTGCGCGGGACGCCGTACGGGCACTTCGGGGACGGCTGCATCCACGTCCGCATCGACTTCGACCTGCTGGGCGCGGAGGGCGTGCGGCGCTTCCGGGACTTCTCCGAGGACGTGGCCGCGCTCGTCGTCGCGCACGGGGGTTCGCTGTCCGGCGAGCACGGCGACGGGCAGGCCAGGGCCGAGCTGCTGCCGAAGATGTACGGGGACGAACTGGTCGCCCTCTTCGGCCGGTTCAAGGACCTGTGGGACCCCGCCGGCGGACTGAACCCGGGGGTGCTGGTCCGACCCGCGCGCCTGGACGAGAACCTCCGCTTCGAGGTGCTGCCCCGTACCGGGGGCGACGTGGAGTTCGGCTATCCGCACGACGGGGGAGACTTCGCCGGTGCGGTGCGGCGCTGTGTCGGGGTGGCCAAATGCCGGGTTGACGGGCCGGCTTCGGGCCCCGGGGTGATGTGCCCCTCGTACCGGGCGACCGGCGAGGAGCGGCACTCCACGCGGGGACGAGCCCGGCTGCTCCACGAGATGCTCGCCGGGCAGTTGGTCACGGACGGCTGGCGCTCGGAGGAGGTGCGGGAGGCGCTGGACCTGTGCCTGTCCTGCAAGGGGTGCCGCAGCGACTGTCCGGTGGGTGTGGACATGGCCACGTACAAGGCGGAGTTCCTGCACCACCACTACGCGGGGCGGCGGCGACCCGCCGCCCACTACACGATGGGTCGGCTACCGCAGTGGCTGCATGCGGCGGCTCCGCTCGCGGGGGTGCTGAACGCAGTGGCAGGCGTGGCTCCGTTCGCCGCGCTGGCGAAGCGGCTGGGCGGCATCGCACCGGAACGCGAGCTGCCGCGGCTCGCGACGCGGACGTTCCGCCAGTGGCTGCGGGAGCACCTGGCGGACCGCATGGAGGTCCTGGCAGAGCCCCGTACCGCGGTGCTGTGGCCCGACACCTTCACCGACCACCTCTCGCCGGAGGTCGGCCGGGCGGCAGTCGCCGTGCTGGAAGCTGCTGGGGTGGGCCTCGCCGTCCCCGCCGGGCGGGTCTGCTGCGGACTGACGTACGTCACCACGGGACAGCTGAACCGCGCCCGCGCCGTGCTGCGCCGGACGCTGGACACCGTGGAGCCGCTGCTCGACCTCGGCGTGCCGGTCGTCGTGCTGGAACCGAGCTGCGGGGCAGCGCTCCGCACCGACCTGCCGGAACTGCTCGGAGACGATCCTCGGGCGGTCCGCCTGGCGGGTTCCGTGCGCACCTTCGCCCAAGTGCTCGAGGAGTGCGCACCGGACTGGGAGCCGCCGCGGGTGAACCGATCCACCGCCGGCCAGACCCACTGCCACCAACACGCCGTCCTCGGCGACGTGGCGGATCGCCGGCTGCGCGAACGCATCGGTCTGAGCGGCGACTTGAGCGGAGGCTGCTGCGGCCTGGCGGGCAGCTTCGGCTTCGAGCGCGGCCACTACGGCGTGTCCGTCGCGTGTGCCGAGGACCAGTTGCTGCCGGCGGTGCGGGCGGCAGGTGACGGCGCCGTGCTGCTGGCGGACGGCTTCTCGTGCCGCACGCAGCTGGAGCAGCTGACGGGACGGCGGGGGCGCCATCTGGCGGAGGTGCTGGCGGACGTGCTGGACGGGAAGGAAGGAGAGAACAGCCGTGGGCGCGCGGACGGGTGAGGGACGACCGTGGGTCGGGGTCGTCACGGCGCGCGTTCCGGGGGCACGGGCGTGTCGTCACCGCCGGGCGACCCGGGTCGACGGCGGTGTCGACGGCGATCCGTCCCGCCGCAGCGCGACCGGCTCAGGCCCTGCCGAAGAGCTCTTCCAGCACCTCCGCCACGCCGTCCTCCTCGTTGGACGAGGTGTGCCGGGCCACGGCGTCCAGGACGGTCGGGTGGGCGTTGGCCATGGCGTAGCCGGTGCCGGCCCAGTTCAGGATGGTCAGGTCGTTGGGCATGTCACCGAAGGCCACGACGTCCGCGGCAGGGACGCCCCGCTCGCGGCAGAGCATGGCGAGGGCCTCGGCCTTGGTGACGCCCGTCGCACTGACCTCCAGCAGTCCGTGGCCGCCGGAGTGGGTGAACTGGGCCGCACCGCCCGCTGCCTCCTCGGCGATGGCGAGGAGCATGTCAGCCTCGAACTCCCGCGAATGGGCCAGTAGTTGGACGATGGGTGTGTCGACCAGCCACAGGTCCGCCGGTGACGAGACGGCGCGTTCGGCTTCGGGCACGCCGAAGCGCAGGCCGTAGGCGGGCTCGTACAGCACGTGGTGGCCCGTCTCCACGGCGAAGCCGAGCCCGGGTGCCGCCGTCGAGAGGGCGGTCGCCACGTCGCGGGCGACCGGGAGGGCCAGGGCGCGGGACGTGGTGACGGTGCGGGTGGTGACGTCGTAGACCAGTGCGCCGTTGCTGCACACCGCCGTTCCGGCGAGTCCCGTCACGGTGGCGAGCGCGTCGACGAAACGGGGTGGTCGGGCGGTGACGAAGACGACCTCGGCCCCGGCGTCCGTGGCGGTCCGCAGGGCCTGCAGGGTGCGGTCCGAGACGGTGCCGCCCCGGCGCAGGAGCGTGCCGTCCAGATCGGTGGCGATCAGCCGTGGCAGCGTCATCACGCCATGCTACTGGCCTCCGTCAGCGTGAAGTTGCAGGTCAAGCAACTGGTGTGACGGTCTTTCGGGGGGACGGCCCGTGTGCGGGCAGATGCCGTGGCCCATGCTCGACCGGCCCCGGCGCGGTATCCGGCAGGCGCGACTGAATGATCACCAAATCGAGTGCCGTATGCCCGGACTGGTATGCCTTCAGCGTGGTTTGCCTCATTCTGGAAGTCCCGAGGATCAAGATCACGGAAGGGTTCAGCCCATGACCACGACGGCACAGGACGTCATCACCACCAAGCTTGAGCGCATGTTCGACAGCATGGATGCCAACCGCGACGGCTACGTGGACTGGACGGACTACCAGAAGCTCGGTGACCGCTACATCCAGGCATACCGGCTCGGCAAGGACGACCGCCGGGCCAGGGCGATCCAGGCCTTCTGCCAGATCTACTTCCTGGAGCTGCTGCGGCACGCTGGCGTGGACACGGGCCGGCTCACGAAGGAGCAGTTCGTCACGGCCAACCGCCTCGCGGTCATCGACACCAGTCGGCTCAGCGTGGTCGAGGGCGGCGGCCATGCGATCTTCGACGTCATCGACGTCGACGGCGACAACGAGATCGGCAAGGACGAGTTCGCCCTCTTCCTGAGGGAGGTGTGGAAGAGCGACGCGCCCGACGCGATGGACGTCTTCGCCATGCTGGACACGGACGGGGACGGAGCGATCTCGCGCCACGAGTTCATCCGCGCGGTTCGCGAGTACTACCTGTCCAGCGACCCGGAGGTACCGGGCAGCATGTTCTTCGGGCGCGTCTGACCGCACCCGCTCCCGGGGAGGTGCCGGCCGGTACGGGGTCCGGCGGCGCGTGCCCGCGCCGTGCACCACGGCGCGGGCACGGCCGGGGCGGTCCGGCCGTTGACCGTTCGCCGGACGCGGCGGTGCCGGTGCCGGTGCCGGTGCCGCAGGGAGGACGCCGGACGCCCGCGCGGTGGGTTCCGCCCTTCGGCACGAGCTGCTGCGGGAACACGGGCGGCGGCGAGTGTGCCGTCGCGGCCACTGTCCCCTCCGTCGTCCCCGTTCATGACGGCGGGGCGGCTGCCCGCGGTGCGCCCGGCTTCCTACCGGAGCCTGGGGTGGCGTTCATGGACGGGCATGGGCGCGGGAGCCGTTTCGTCAGGCACTGGTGAGTGGTGTGGGGTCCCCGCCCGGGTGTTCCGTAGCGTGGAGGGGGATCCCTGTGGACCGAGCCGAAGTCAGTGCAGTATTTTGGGCCGACAGTGCAATGAGGTGAACGAAGGCAGGATCTGGTGAGCAGCCCCCGTAGCGCCGAGAAGGCGGTCTCCGTCGTCGCCCTGCCCGAAGCGGCAGGGGCCCTGGAGCGTGGAACCGCCCGTCGCGCCGGTGCGCTCGGGCCGGTTGCGCTCGTCGTCGCCGGCGGACTCTCCGTGCAGTTCGGCGCGGCCGTCGCCGTCCTGCTGATGCCGCGCGCCGGTGCGCTCGGCGTCGTCACGCTCCGGCTGATCCTCGCCGCGCTGGTCCTGCTCCTCATGTGCCGGCCGAAGTTCCGCGGGTACTCGCGCACCGACTGGGGCACGGTGGTCGCGTTCGGCGTGGCGATGGCCGCGATGAACATGCTCTTCTACCAGGCCGTGGACCGGATTCCGCTGGGAGCCGCCGTCACCTTCGAGGTGCTCGGCCCGCTCGCGCTCTCCGTCGTGGCGTCGCGGCGCCTGGTCAACCTCGTGTGGGCCGGTCTCGCCCTCGGCGGTGTGGCGCTGCTCAGCGGGGGCGGCTTCGACCGGCTCGACCCGGTCGGTACCTCCTTCGCCCTCGGTGCGGGTGCGATGTGGGCCGCGTACATCGTCTTCAGCGCCCGCACCGGACGCCGCTTCCCGCAGGCGGATGGGCTGGCTCTGGCCATGGCCGTCGGTGCCGTGATCAGCCTGCCCTTCGGCATCACCGAGGCGGGCGGCAGGCTCCTCGTGCCCTCCACCATCGGGCTGGGACTCGCCGTCGCGGTGATGTCGTCCGTCCTTCCCTACACGCTGGAGCTGCTCGCCCTGCGCAGGCTGCCCGCGCCGACGTTCGCCGTGCTGATGAGCCTGGAGCCGGCCATCGCAGCGACCGCCGGGTTCCTGGTGCTGCACCAGGCGCTCTCGGCGGCCGATGCGCTGGCGATCGCCCTGGTCGTCGCCGCCAGCATGGGCGCGGTGCGCACCCGGGCCGGACGGATCCGGTCGGAATGAGTGTCGCCCCGAGGTGCGACGCCACCACGAGGGGGGACCGGGCGGCGTGGTGACGGTCCTCGGTGTCGACGCCTGCGCGGCCGGGTGGGTCTCGGTCGAGCTCCGTGACGGCCGGTTCGCGGGAGCGCGCGTCGGTCCCGAGCTGGAAGGCGTGGTCGGCCGGGCGCTGGCCGGCGGTGCAGGCACGGTGGCCGTGGACATGCCCTTGGGGATCCTCGACGCCGGGTGGCGCCGGGCGGACGCCGAGGCGGCGGCCCTGCTGGGCAGGCTGCGGGGCAGCGTCTTCCGGGTGCCGCCGCGGGCGGTGTGGGAGGCGGAGTCGTACGAGGCCGCCGGTCGCCGTTGCCGCGAACTCACCGGAGCCGGTCTGAGCCGCCAGAGTTGGGGGCTCGCCGCCAAGCTGCGCGAGGCGAACGACTGCCTGGCGGGGGCAGAAGGCGGCCGCCTCTTCGAGGTGCACCCCGAGGTGTCGTTCTGGGCGCTGGCCGGAAGGCGACCTCTGACGCACCGCAAGAAGAGCTGGACCGGGCAGATGGCCCGACGCTCGCTCCTCGCGGCCGCCGGGATCGCGCTGCCCGACGACCTGGGTGATGCCGGCCTGGCGGCACCGGACGACGTGCTGGACGCGGCGGCCGCTGCGTGGAGCGCCCACAGGATCGCGATCGGCTGCGCCTCCCGCCTGCCTGACCCGCCGGAACACGACTCCCACGGCCGCCCCGTCGCCATCTGGTACTGACGGGTGAGGGTCGGGGCTCGTGCGTTCCCGGGCCCGGTCCGGTCCGGGTCTGTCCGCGTGCCGCTGGCGGTGACGGCGCCCGCCGGCCCCCCGCAGCCTGCCGCACGCGTCCCGGCTCGTCCGGCTCGGGATGCCGACCGGCAGCTGGGTCCCCGGACGGGCCTGCTGCCGCCGCGACCGGCATGCCGTAGGCGATTCTGCGCACGCAGCGATCCGCACCGACAGCGGTCCGCCGCGGCTGTGGCCCGCCGGCGCGCGTTCCGTCGTCACCGTCGTCCGGTCCGGCCGCACGTCGGTGACGTGTGCTTCGGCCGAGGTCGGTTGTGCGACCGCGGGTCGCCTCGCGGGCTGCCGTGCCGCCCACCGCACCCGCCCGCGTGCTCCGGCCGCTCGAACCGCCCGCGTGCTCCGGCCGCGCACTCCGGCCGTTCGAACCGGCCGCGAAAGAGGTCGCGCAAAAGAGGCCGAAAAAGTAAAGCAAGCACGCTTGATTGTTTCCCTCGGTCCTGCCATGCTCCGGGCACCACGCCGTGTCCCGGAGGGAGCGCACCGTGTCCGACCCCGCAGTCGTACTCGACGACTTGGCGGCAGAGAGCGAAGAACTCGACCTTCTCGTAGGCGAGTTGACTGATGCTGAATGGGCGGTCGCGACCCCCGCGGCCGGCTGGACCATCGCCCACCAGATCGCCCACCTGACCTGGACCGACGAGGTGGCCCTGCTCTCCGCCACCGACGGGGCGGCTTTCGGAGCCGAGGTGGAGAAGGCCCTCTCCGCGCCCGAAACCTTCGTCGACGAGGCCGCCGAGGAGGTGGCCGCGCTGCCGCCGTCCGTGCTCCTCGCCCGCTGGCGGGCCGGGCGCGACCGGCTCCACCACGCCCTGGCGAGCGCCCCCGCCGGAGCCCGCTTCCCCTGGTACGGGCCGCCGATGAGCGCCATGTCGATGGCGACCGCTCGGCTCATGGAGACCTGGGCGCACGGCCAGGACGTCGCCGACGCGCTCGGCGCCGTACGCGCACCGTCCGCCCGCCTGCGGCACGTGGCGCACATCGGCGTACGGGCCCGTGACTACGCCTACGCCGTACGCGGCCTCGAACCGCCCACCGCCGCGTTCCGGGTCGAGCTGACCGCTCCGGACGGCGGCCTGTGGACGTACGGGCCCGAGGACGCCCCGCAGCGCGTCACCGGCCCCGCTCTGGACTTCTGCCTGCTCGTCACCCAGCGGGCCCACCGCGACGACCTCGCCGTACGGGCCGAGGGCGAGGAAGCGGACCGGTGGCTGGACATCGCCCAGGCCTTCGCAGGACCCGCGGGCTCCGGACGCGCTCCGAAGGAGGCCTGACCGTGCCCTCCGCGCCGCCGCCCTCCCCGCATTCCGCCACGCCCCCGACGCCTCCGGCGGTGTCCTCCGTGCCGCCGCTGCGGATCGGCAACGCCTCCGGCTTCTACGGCGACCGGTTCGACGCGATGCGCGAGATGCTCACCGGCGGCCGGCTCGACGTCCTCACCGGCGACTACCTCGCCGAACTCACGATGCTGATCCTCGGCCGCGACCGGATGAAGGACCCGCGCCTCGGCTACGCCAAGACCTTCCTGCGCCAATTGGAGGAGGGCCTCGGGCTGGCCCACGAGCGCGGTGTCCGGATCGTCGCCAACGCCGGCGGCCTCAACCCGGAGGGACTCGCCGGCGCCGTGCGCGAACTCGCGGACCGCGTCGGGGTCCCGGTGCGGGTCGCGCACGTCGAGGGCGACGACCTCGGCGCCCGCTTCCCCGACGCCCTCGCCGCCCATGCCTACCTCGGCGGCGGCGGGATCGCCGCGTGCCTCGCGGCCGGGGCGGACGTCGTGGTCACCGGCCGGGTCACGGACGCGGCGCTGGTCACGGGGCCCGCGCAGTGGCACTTCGGCTGGACCCCGGGGGACCCCGGGTGCGACGACGCGCTCGCCGGAGCCGTCGTCGCCGGGCACGTGCTGGAGTGCGGCACGCAGGCGACCGGCGGCAACTACGCCCACTTCAACGGTCACGACGTGCGCCGGCCCGGTTTTCCCGTCGCCGAGTTGTACGCCGACGGCAGCAGCGTGATCACCAAGCACGAAGGCACCGGCGGAGTCGTGGACACCGGGACGGTCACCGCCCAGCTGCTGTACGAGACGGGCGGCGCGCGGTACGCAGGGCCAGACGTCACCGCGCGGCTCGACACCGTGGCGCTGGCCCAGGACGGACCCGATCGGGTGCGCATCTCGGGGGTGCGCGGTGAGGCCCCGCCGCCCACCCTCAAGGTCGGGCTCACCCGGCTCGGCGGCTGGCGCAACGAGGTCGTCTTCGTCCTCACCGGCCTCGACGTGGAGGCCAAGGCGGAACTGGTTCGGGCGCAGCTGGAGGACGCCTTCCTGCGGGCCGGGTCCCGCCCCGCCGAGGTCCGTTGGGAGCTCTCACGGACCGACCGCGCGGACGCGGACACCGAGGAGACGGCCAGCGCGCTGCTGCGGCTGGTGGTCCGTGACCCTGACCCCGCGGCGGTCGGCCGGGTGGTCAGCGGGGCCGCGATCGAACTCGCGCTGGGCAGCTACCCCGGGTTCCACGTGACGTCCCCGCCAGGGAAGGGCACGCCGTACGGGGTGTTCGAGGCCGCGTACGTGGAGGCGTCGTCGGTCGAGCACGGCGCCGTGCTCCCGGACGGACGGCGGGTGGCCGTGCCGCACGCGGGCTGCACCCGGGTCCTGGAACCGGTCGGCGCACCGCCGTTGCCGCCACCGCCGCCGGCGGGTCCGGTCCGCAGGGTGCCCCTCGGGCTGGTCGCGGGCGCCCGAAGCGGCGACAAGGGCGGGGACGCGAACGTCGGGGTGTGGGTGCGCAGCGACGGGGCGTGGCGGTGGCTGGTCCACGCGCTGACCGTCGACGCCTTCCGTGAACTCCTGCCGGAAACCCGCGGTTTGACCGTCACCCGGCACGTCCTGCCCAATCTGCGCGCGCTGAACTTCGTGGTCGAGGGACTGCTCGGCGAAGGCGTCGCCGCCCAAGCGCGGTTCGATCCGCAGGCGAAGGGGCTGGGGGAGTGGCTCCGCGCGCGCCGGGTGGACGTACCCGAAGAGCTGCTGTCCGCCGCCGAGGCGGCGTCCGCCCTCGCACCCGCACCGGAGGTGGCCCCATGACCGCCCTCACCAGCACGCTCGACACGTCGAGCGCCGACTACGCGTCCCACCGCGCCGCCATGCTCGCCAAGCTCGACGGCCTGGAAACGGAGCACGCCAAGGCGCTTGCCGGCGGCGGTGAGAAGTACACGGCCCGGCACCGCACGCGCGGCAAGCTGCTCGCCCGCGAGCGGGTCGAGCTGCTCCTCGATCCCGACACCCCGTTCCTGGAGCTGTCGCCGCTGGCCGCGTGGGGGAGTGACTATCCGGTCGGCGCGTCCGTGGTGACCGGCATCGGTACGGTCGAGGGCGTCGAGTGCCTGATCACCGCCAACGATCCGACCGTGCGCGGCGGGGCGAGCAACCCCTGGACGCTGAAGAAGATCCTGCGCGCCCACGAGATCGCGTTCGCCAACCGGTTGCCGCTGATCAGTCTCGTCGAGTCCGGCGGTGCCGACCTGCCGAGCCAGAAAGAGATCTTCATCCCGGGCGGGGCGCTGTTCCGCGACCTCACACGGCTGTCGGCCGCCGGGATCCCCACCGTCGCGGTCGTCTTCGGCAACTCCACCGCGGGCGGCGCCTACGTCCCCGGCATGTCCGACCACGCCGTCATGATCGAGGAGCGTTCGAAGGTCTTCCTCGGCGGACCTCCGCTGGTGAAGATGGCCACCGGCGAGGAGAGCGATGACGAGTCCCTCGGCGGTGCGGGGATGCACGCCCGCACGTCCGGGCTCGCGGACCACTTCGCGGTCGACGAGCAGGACGCGCTGCGGCAGGCCCGCCGCATCGTCGTCCGTCTCAACCACCGCAAGGCCCAGCGCGATCCCGCCGGACCGGTTGAACCCCCCGCCTACGACGAGGACGAACTGCTCGGCATCGTTCCCGAGGACCTGAAGACCCCGTTCGACCCGCGCGAGGTGATCGCCCGGATCGTGGACGCCTCGGACTTCGACGAGTTCAAGCCGCTGTACGGGACGAGCCTGGTCACCGGATGGGCGCGGCTGCACGGCTATCCGGTGGGCATCCTGGCGAACGCGCAGGGTGTGCTGTTCAGTGCCGAGTCCCAGAAGGCCGCCCAGTTCATCCAGTTGGCCAACCAGCGAGACATCCCGCTGCTGTTCCTGCACAACACCACCGGCTACATGGTCGGCAAGGAGTACGAGCAGGGCGGCATCATCAAGCACGGCGCGATGATGATCAACGCGGTGGCGAACTCGAAGGTGCCGCACCTGTCCGTGCTCATGGGCGCGTCCTACGGCGCGGGTCACTACGGCATGTGCGGGCGGGCGTACGATCCGCGCTTCCTGTTCGCGTGGCCCAGTGCCAAGTCCGCCGTCATGGGCCCGCAGCAGTTGGCCGGCGTCCTGTCGATCGTCGCCCGCGCCTCCGCCGCCGCGAAGGGACAGCCCTACGACGTCGAGGCCGACACCGCCCTGCGCGCCATGGTGGAGCAGCAGATCGAGACGGAGTCGCTGCCGACGTTCCTGTCGGGGCGGCTGTACGACGACGGCGTCATCGACCCCCGCGACACCCGCACGGTCCTCGGTATGTGCCTGTCCGCCATCCACACGGCCCCGGTCGAAGGCGCGCGCGGCGGCTTCGGCGTCTTCAGGATGTGAGGCCCTGATGATCCAGTCTGTCCTTGTCGCCAACCGGGGCGAGATCGCCTGTCGGGTCTTCCGCACCTGTCGTGAGCTGGGCATCGCGACGGTCGCCGTGTACGCGGACGCGGACGCGGGTGCCCTGCACGTACGGGAGGCGGACGTGGCGGTGCGGCTGCCGGGCTCCGCCCCCGCCGAGACCTACCTGCGGGGGGACAGGATCGTGAAGGCGGCGCTGGCCGCCGGCGCGGACGCCGTGCACCCCGGATACGGGTTCCTGTCCGAGAACGCCGACTTCGCGCGTGCGGTCGTCGACGCCGGGCTGGTGTGGATCGGCCCGCCCCCCGCCGCGATCGAGGCGATGGCGTCCAAGACGCGCGCCAAGCAGCTGATGGGGATCGCGCCACTGGACGCGTCCGAGCTCACGGAGGACGACCTACCGGTCCTGGTCAAGGCTGCGGCGGGCGGCGGCGGGCGCGGGATGCGAGTGGTGCGGGAACTCAGGGCGCTGGAGGACGCGTTGGTGGCCGCACGTGCCGAAGCGCTGAGCGCGTTCGGCGACGGGGAGGTCTTCGTCGAGCCGTACGTCGAGGGCGGCCGGCACGTCGAGGTGCAGATCGTGGCCGACGCGTACGGCACGGTCTGGCCTCTCGGGACCCGTGACTGCTCGCTGCAGCGCCGCCACCAGAAGGTGATCGAGGAGTCACCGGCGCCCGGCCTCGGAACGGAACTCACCGCCACCCTGCACGAGATGGCCGTCCGTGCCGCCCGGGCCACCGACTACCGGGGGGCAGGCACCGTGGAGTTCCTCGTCGTCGGGGACACGGCCCACTTCCTGGAGATGAACACCCGCCTCCAGGTGGAGCACCCGGTCACCGAGGCCGTGTTCGGGGTCGACCTGGTCGGTCTGCAGATCCGGGTCGCGGAGGGCGGAGCCCTCGAGGGCGAGCCGCCGTCCGGCCACGGCCACGCCGTCGAGGCGCGGCTCTACGCCGAGGACCCCGCGCACGGCTTCGCCCCCCAGACCGGGACGCTGCACCACCTCCACGTACCCGGGGTACGCCTGGACACCGGGTACGCCGAAGGGGACGCGATCGGGGTGCACTACGACGCGATGCTCGCCAAGGCGGTCGCGTGGGCGCCGACCCGTGCGGAGGCGGTGCGCACGTTGTCCGGGGCGCTGGAGCGGGCCCGCATCCACGGTCCGGTCACCAACCGGGAGCTCCTCGTGCGGTCCCTTCGGCACCCGGAGTTCGTCGCCGGCCGGATGGACACCGGCTTCTACGACCGTCACCTGCCCGGACTGACCCGCGGGCAGGGTGGGGACGACGTCGCCGCGCTCGCCGCCGCCCTCGCGGACGCGGCCGTCCGCCGTACCGGTGGCGCTGCGGCCGGGCCGCCCCCGCCCGGAGTCTCGGCCCGCCTCGGCGGCTGGCGCAACCTACCGTCCCAGCCGCAGGTCAAGCGGTACGTCACGGCCGACAGCCGGGAACACGAGGTGCGTTACCGCACCACCCGCCTGGGCACCGAGGCGGAGGACTTCCCGCACGTGCGGGTCCTCGACGCGTCCGCACACGTGGTGCGGTTGGACGTCGACGGGGTGGAGCGCCGGTACCGGGTCCACCGCTACGGCGACCGGATCCACGTCGACACCGCCACGCAGGCGTACGCGCTCGACGAGGTGCCGCGCTTCGCCGATCCCGCGGCCCAGCGCGAGCCCGGCTCGCTGCTGGCGCCCATGCCCGGCACGGTCGTCCGGGTCGCCGAGGGCCTCGCCCCCGGCGCGAAGGTCAGTGCCGGGCAGCCGCTCGTCTGGCTGGAGGCGATGAAGATGGAGCACAAGATCACCGCTCCGGCCTCCGGCACGCTCACCGCGCTCCACGCCGCCCCCGGCCACCAGGTCGAGGTCGGTGCCCTTCTCGCCGTCGTTCAGGAGGACGAAACCCCATGAGCAGCGTCATCGAGAGCGAAGAACAGACCGCCCTGCGCGCCGCCGTGTCCGCGCTCGGGCACCGCCACGGCGTCGGGTACGACCGGGAGGAACTCTGGTCCGAGGCAGCCAAGCTCGGCTACCTCGGCGTCAACCTCCCGCAGGAGTACGGCGGCGGGGGCGGCGGCATGGCCGACCTGTCCATCGTGCTGGAGGAACTCGGCGCGGCCGGTTGCCCGCTGCTGATGATGGTCGTCTCCCCCGCGATCTGCGGCACGGTCATCGACCGGTTCGGCACCGAGGAGCAGAAACGGGCCTGGCTGCCCGGGCTCGCCGACGGCACCCGCACCATGGCGTTCGGCATCACCGAGCCGGATGCCGGCTCGAACTCCCACCGGATCACCACGACGGCGCGCAGGACCGAGGAGGGTTGGGTCCTCACCGGCCGCAAGGTCTTCGTGTCCGGGGTCGACATCGCGGACGCCACGCTCATCGTCGGACGCACCGAGGACGCGCGCACGGGCAGGCTCAAGCCGTGTCTCTTCATCGTCCCCCGTGACACCCCCGGCTTCACGCGCTCGCAGATCGACATGGAACTGCACGCCCACGAGAAGCAGTTCGAGCTGGTCCTCGACGACGTGGCGCTGCCGCGGGACGCCCTCGTCGGTGAGGGTGCCTCCCACGCCGAAGGCCGTGGGGGGGAGGACGCCGGTCTGCTGCAACTGTTCGCCGGGCTCAACCCGGAGCGCATCATGACCGCCGCGTTCGCGATCGGGATGGGCCGGTACGCGCTCGACCGCGCCGTCGCGTACGCCAAGGAGCGCCAGGTGTGGAAGGACGCCATCGGCGCCCACCAGGCCATCGCCCACCCCCTCGCGCAGGCCCACATCGAGTTGGAACTCGCCCGGCTGATGATGCAGAAGGCCTCGGCGCTCTACGACGCGGGCGACGACGCGGCAGCCGGCGAAGCGGCCAACATGGCCAAGTACGCGGCCGCGGAAGCCTGTGTGAAGGCCGTCGACCAGGCCGTGCACACCCTCGGTGGCAACGGGCTCACCCGTGAGTACGGGCTCGCGCGACTCGTCACTGCAGCCCGAGTCGCCCGGATCGCCCCGGTCAGTCGGGAAATGATCCTCAACTTCGTATCCCACCAGTCCCTGGGTCTCCCCAAGTCGTACTGACAGGCGCGATTCTGGCGACCACGACCGAAAGCGTCGACGTCGAAGGGGCCCACCATGCCAGTAGCAAGGGTGTTCCACAGCGAATACGCGGACGTCCCGGCAGTTTCCCTCCCGATCCACGAGGCCGTGCTGGGCCGGGCCGCCGGGTACGGCGACAGCGCCGCCCTGATCGACGGGGCGGACGGCACGACGATCAGCTACGCGCAGCTCGACGCGTTCCACCGTCGGGTCGCCGCCGCGCTCGCCGCCGCCGGTGTGCGCAAGGGCGACGTCCTCGCCCTGCACAGCCCCAACACCGTCGCCTACCCGGTCGTCTTCTACGGCGCCACGCGGGCCGGGGCGTCCGTCACCCCGGTCCACCCGCTCTCCACGGCGGAGGAGTTCGCCAAGCAGCTCCGCGACTCCTCCGCCCGCTGGATCATCACCGTCTCCCCGCTCCTCGAAACGGCCCGTCGAGCGGCGGAACTCGTCGGCGGCATCGAGGAGATCTTCGTCTGCGACCAGGCGGACGGCCACGTCTCCGTGCTCACCATGCTCGGTTCCTCGGCGCCCGAACCCGCCCACGACATCGACCCCGGCGAGGACGTCGCCGTGCTGCCGTACTCCTCGGGCACCACCGGGGTCCCCAAGGGCGTCATGCTCACCCACCGCTCCATCGCCACCAACCTGGTCCAGCTGGAGCCGTTCATCCCGATGGTGCCGGGCGACCGCATCCTCGCCGTCCTGCCGTTCTTCCACATCTACGGCCTCACGGCGCTGATGAACGCTCCGCTGCGCAACGGTGCCACGGTCGTCGTTCTGCCCCGCTTCGACCTCGACCAGTTCCTGGAGGCCATCCAGACGCACCGCATCAACGGCTTGTACGTCGCTCCGCCGATTATTCTCGCCCTCGCCAAGCACCCGGCGGTGGCACGGTACGACCTGTCGTCGCTGGAGTACCTCGTCAGTGCCGCCGCACCGCTCGACGCCCATCTCGCCGCGGCCTGCTCGGCACGGCTGGGACTTCCGCCGGTGCGCCAGGCGTACGGCATGACGGAACTGTCCCCCGGCACCCACGTCGTGCCGCTCGACGCGGTGAACCCGCCGCCCGGCGCCGTCGGCAAGCTGCTGCCCAGCACCGAGATGCGGATCCTGTCGCTGGACGACCCGACCGAGGACGCGGCCCCCGGCGAGGAGGGCGAGATCGCGATCCGCGGCCCGCAGGTCATGAAGGGCTACCTGGGCCGGCCCGAGGCCACCGCCGACATGATCGACACCGACGGTTGGGTGCACACCGGCGACATCGGGCGGGTCGACGACGAGGGCTGGCTGTTCGTCGTGGACCGGGTGAAGGAACTCATCAAGTACAAGGGCTTCCAGGTCGCCCCGGCCGAGTTGGAGGCCCTGCTGCTCACCCACGAGGGCGTCGCCGACGCCGCGGTGATCGGCGTGCTCGACGGCGACGGGAACGAGATCCCGAAGGCGTACGTCGTACGGCAGGCCGCCGCGGCCGACCTCTCCGGCGACGACGTCCTGCAGTACGTCGCCGAGCGCGTGGCCCCGTACAAGAAGATCCGCCGCGTCGAGTTCATCGACGGGGTGCCGCGCGCCGCATCGGGGAAGATCCTCCGGCGCGAACTGCGCGACCGCGACAAGGAGAACACATGACGCTGCTCAGGCCGGCGCACGAGCGCGGCATCGCGACCCTGACCCTGGACTCCCCGGCGAACCGCAACGCCCTGTCGGCGCGGCTCGTCGGCGAGCTCGCCGAGGCGCTGGCCGCCTGCGGGAAGGACCCGTCGGTGCGGGCCGTGGTGCTCACCCACACCGGGAACACCTTCAGTGCCGGAGCCGACCTGAAGGAACCGCCCAACCCGTACACCTACGTCGCGCTGCTGCGGCAGATCGTCGAACTGCCCAAGCCGGTGGTGTGCCGGGTGACCGGTCACGTCCGGGCCGGCGGGCTCGGCCTCGTCGGCGCCTGCGACGTCGCCGCGGCGTCGACGGCGTCGGACTTCGCCTTCACGGAGGTGCGGATCGGAGTCGCACCCGCGGTGATCTCGCTGCCGCTGCTTCCACGCCTGGAACCTCGGGCCGCGGCCCGCTACTACCTCAGCGGGGAGCGCTTCGACGCCGCGGACGCCGCGCGCGCGGGCCTGCTCACCCTGGCCGACGACGACGTGGACGCGGCGCTCGCACCTGTCCTCGACGGGTTCCGCAGGGCCTCGCCGCAGGCCCTGGACGCGACGAAGCAGCTGCTCACGGCTAGGGTGCGGGAGACCTTCGACCGCGACGCGGAGGACCTCGTCCAACGCTCGGCGTCGCTCTTCGCCTCCGCGGAAGCACGTGAGGGCATGACGGCTTTCCTCGAACGACGGGACCCCGCATGGGTGTGGTGACGCCTCCGAAGCAGGACCGCAGCCGGGCCACCCGGCAGCGGCTCCTGGAGGCCGCGGTGGCCTGCCTAGCCGAACGCGGCTGGGCGGGCTCCACCGTCTCGGTGGTCGCCGAGCGGGCCGGAGTCTCCCGGGGGGCGGCACAGCACCACTTCCCGACGAGGGAGGACCTCTTCACGGCCGCCGTCGAGTACGTCGCCGAGGAACGCTCCAGCGCATTGCGGAACCTTCCGGTGCAGGACCGGTCGGCCGTGGTGGAAGCCCTCGTCGACCTCTACACCGGCCCGCTGTTCCGGGCCGCCCTGCACCTGTGGGTAGCGGCCTCCAACGAGGAGCAGCTGCGTGAACGCGTCACCGAGCTGGAATCCCGCGTCGGCCGGGAGACCCATCGGATAGCGGTGGCGCTGCTGGGGGCGGACGAGTCGCTGCCGGGAGTGCGGGAAACCGTCCAGGGGCTGCTGGACATGGCGCGCGGGCTCGGCCTGGCCAACCTGCTGACGGACGACGAGGCGCGGCGGAAGCGGGTCGTGGGGCAGTGGGCGCGGCTGCTGGACGAGGCACTCGGGACCCGGTGAGGAGCTCGGCACCACCCGCACGAGCGCGGCGCCCCCACCGAGGAGGAACGCACGGAAGCGCGCGGCAATCGTCGTAGCGCTCCGACCGCCCGTCCGGGACGGAACGGCCCGCATCCGCGCTCGCCAGGTGCGCGTCACCGACCCCTGAGCTGCTCTCCACCCCGGGCGACCCGGTGTGATCCGGATCACCTCGCAGCGTCAGGCCCGCGGCGTATCCTTACCGCATGCTTCCGCTCGTACGCCGCCGCCACGTGGACTTCCTCCGCGTCACGAGCATGGGCTGTCGGGCTTAGCCCCGACCCAAGCCCCCCTCCACCCACCCGGTCCCTCCGTCGCGCCCCCATCCCGAGCGCATCGGCGGAACGAGTACCCGGCCACCACCCGGGTCGGCGGCCGGGACACACCCCAGCGGACGCACCCCATGTCTCTCTCGTCGATCCACTCGCAGGATGACGGGCAGCTCCCCGTCATCGACCTCTCCGCGGCGGACCGCGGCCCCGAGGCCCGCGCAGAACTGCACGCGAAGCTCCACGGCGCCGCCCACGACGTCGGCTTCTTCCAGCTGACCGGCCACGGCGTCACCGAAGCCGAGACCGACGCCCTGATGACCCAGATGCGGGCCTTCTTCGCGCTCCCCGAAGGCGACCGGCACGCCATCGACAACATCAACTCCCCGCACTTCCGCGGCTACACCCGCATCGGCGACGAACGCACCGGCGGCAGCCGGGACTGGCGCGACCAGCTCGACATCGGGGCCGAGCGGCCTCCTCACGTCCCCGGTCCGGGCGAACCCGCGTACTGGTGGCTGGAAGGCCCCAACCAGTGGCCCGCGGCGCTCCCCGGTCTGCGTACCGCCGCACTCACCTGGATCGACCGGCTCACCGGAGTCGCCGACAAGCTGCTGCACGAGTTGCTCGCCTCGATCGGCGCGCCCCCCGACTTCTACGACGACGTCTTCGGCGACCGCGCGCACCTGCACCTCAAGCTGGTGCGGTACCCGGGGAGCGCACCCGACGGCGCGGGGCCCGGCCAGGGCGTCGGCGTCCACAAGGACTACGGCTTCCTCACCCTGCTCCACCAGGACCGCATCGGCGGTCTCCAGGTGCAGCGCGAGGACGGCGCCTTCCACGACGTGCCGCCGCTGCCCGGAGCCTTCGTGGTCAACCTCGGCGAGCTCCTCGAGGTCGCCACCGACGGCTACCTCGTCGCCACCAACCACCGGGTGGTCAGCCCGCCCGGTGCCACCGAGCGCTACTCGGTGCCGTTCTTCTACAACCCGCGCCTGGACGCCCGGATCGCCCCGCTGCCCTTCCCGTACGCGGCGGACGCACCCGGCATCACCTCCGACCCGGCGAACCCGCTGTTCGCCGACTACGGGCGCAACGAATTGAAGGGCAAGCTGCGGGCGCACCCGCTGGTCGCCGCCCGCCACCACGCGGGACTGGTGGAGCGGGCGGCCTGACCGTCGGTGCCGTCAGCCCGCGATGTCGGCGTAGCCCTCGATGTCGTGCGGGTCGCGGGTACCCGGGCCGACGTACCGGGCGGACGGGCGCACCAGCCGCCCGGTGCGCTTCTGCTCCAGGATGTGGGCGGACCAGCCGGCGGTGCGGGCGCAGGTGAACATCGACGTGAACATGTGGGCCGGCACCTCGGCGAAGTCCAGCATGATCGCGGCCCAGAACTCCACGTTGGTCGCCAGCACCCGGTCGGGACGACGGTTGTGCAACTCCTCCAGAGCGGCCTTCTCCAGCGCCTCCGCGATCTCGAAGCGCGGGGCGCCCAGCTCCTTCGCGGTGCGGCGCAGCACCCGGGCCCGCGGGTCCTCCGCCCGGTAGACCCGGTGGCCGAAGCCCATCAGGCGCTCGCCCTTGTCCAGGGCCTTCTTCACGTACGCGACCGCGTCACCGGTGCGCTCGATCTCCTCGATCATGCCGAGGACGCGGGACGGTGCACCGCCGTGCAGCGGTCCGGACATGGCACCGACCGCGCCGGACAGGGCGGCAGCCACGTCGGCGCCGGTCGAGGCGATGACCCGGGCCGTGAACGTCGAGGCGTTCATGCCGTGCTCGGCCGCCGACGTCCAGTACGCGTCCACGGCCTTCACGTGCTTGGGGTCGGGCTCACCGCGCCAGCGGATCATGAAGCGCTCGACCACGGACTCGGCCTTGTCGATCTCCCGCTGCGGCACCATGGGCAGACCCTGGCCGCGCGCGCTCTGCGCCACGTACGACAGGGCCATCACCGCGGCCCGCGCGAGGTCGTCGCGCGCCTGTGCCTCGTCGATGTCGAGCAGCGGCCTGAGGCCCCACACGGGCGCCAGCATCGCCAGCGCCGACTGCACGTCGACGCGGATGTCGCCGGAGTGCACCGGGATCGGGAACGGCTCCGCGGCGGGCAGGCCGGGATTGAAGGCCCCGTCGACCAGCAGCCCCCACACGTTGCCGAACGAGACGTGACCCACGAGGTCCTCGATGTCGACACCGCGGTAGCGGAGCGCGCCGCCCTCCTTGTCGGGTTCGGCGATCTCCGTCTCGAACGCGATGACTCCTTCGAGTCCGGGTACGAAGTCGGACATCAGGCGGCTCCTCGTGAGTGTCGGTCGGGTCGCACCGGCGGTCGTCCCGGATAGGTCACCCCGGTGATGCCCCGCGCGGCGGGTGGTCACCCCATCCGCGTCGTAGGGAGGCCACAGTGGCCCAGCGGATGATTTTGGCCGGTCCCACTGGTGCGGGGAAGCGTGACATCCGGCACAGTCCGCCGTCCGGTCCAGGAGGATTAGCGGCACTCCGTGCCGGGCAGACTCGGCTGCTGCGGCAGGATGACCCACGTGACCGACGCCCTCGATCCCGCCGCCATGCGCGAGCAGTACCGCTCGACGCCCCTCGACGAGGCGGACCTGCCAGCCGATCCCATGGAGCAGTTCGTCCACTGGTTCAAGGACGCCGCGGCCGGCCACCTCCACGAGCCGAACGCCATGATCGTGTCCACGGCCGCCGCCGACGGCCGCCCGTCGTCCCGGACCGTGCTGCTGAAGCACTTCGATGACGACGGCTTCGTCTTCTACACCAACTACGCGTCCCGCAAGGGCCGCGAGCTGGACGCCAACCCCCACGTCTCGCTGCTCTTCCCCTGGCACCCGCTGGCCCGTCAGGTCATCGTCACCGGCGCGGCCGCCCGCGTCGGGCAGGAGGAGACGGCCCTGTACTTCCGCACCCGACCGCGCGGCTCCCAGCTGGGCGCTTGGGCGAGTGCCCAGTCCTCCGTGATCGGTACCCGCGCCGAACTCCTCCGCCGCTACGAGGAGTTCGCCGCCCGCTACCCGGCGGGCGAACGGGTTCCGGTGCCGCCGGACTGGGGTGGGTACCGGGTCACCCCGGAGACGGTCGAGTTCTGGCAGGGGCACGAGAACCGACTGCACGACCGGCTGCGGTACGTGCGCACCGGAAGCGGGACCTGGCGCATCGAGCGCCTCTGCCCGTAGGCGCGGTGCGGTCGGGTCGCCGGGGGCGGCTGACGCGGTGACGTGGTCCGGGGCCGCCCGCAGCGCCCTCGGGGCGGTCGCGGGCGTGGCGGCGGCCCGGCGCCGACGCGGCGCGCACACGGGCCCGCCCCGAGGCCGCCGGGAACGCAGAAACCCGCGGGCTCTGGTCTCCTCCGAGGAGGAAGCCGGCCGGACGTACCGGCGAGCCCGCGGGTCGGTGACTGCATGGGATTGGCCGGCGACGAGCCGGCACCGCACGGAGTGCGACGACGGGCCGCTAGCCCGCAGTCACCTCACGCGTCCGGTTTGCATACATCTGCCGAACCACCTCCCTTCTCGTGTGCCCCACACACTAGGAACCCGTGCGGCACGGCACAACCGATATTTCTCCGACTTTCCCCGGTGCTCCCGTCGCGCCGGGAGCAGGCCCGTACCCATCTCACGGAAATTCTCAGGAGCAACGATTTCTGGGAAATTCATGTGTCCTGTGTCACGTTCCAGTTGAATGATCGGGGTGCCGCGCACGAGCGGCACTGGTCGAGGACACGTCCTGCAGGGGGTGCCAGGATGAGTGCTTCCAGGAGTGAGGCCACGAGCGCGCTGGGACCGGACGAGCCGGAGCGGGACGGCCCCGGGTCGGATCTGCTCGCGGCGCTGCTGGACGGGATGGACGCCGCGCTGTGCGCGTTCGACGCGGACGGGGTGATCACGCACTGGAACCGGGAGGCGGAACGGATCCTGGGCTGGTCGGCCGAGGAGGCCGTCGGACGGCACGGCTTCGCGGGGTGGGCGGTGCGGACCGCGGACGCCGACGAGGTGCAGGGCCGGCTGATGGCCGCGATGCACACCCCCGGGCGGCAGGTCCACGAGTTCGCGTTGCTGCGGAAGGACGGCGGCCGGGTGCTCGTCCGTACCCAGTCCGCCGAGGTCCGAGGGGCAGACGGCAAGCCCGCCGGGGTGTACTGCGCGTTCAGCGAGGTGCACGCGCAGATCGACCTGGAGCGGTCCATCGCCCTGAGCGAGGCCCTGTTCGAGGACGCCTCGTGGGGCGTCGTGCTGGTGGACGTTGACCTGCGCCCGGCGGTCGTCAACGCCCGTGCCGCGAAGACGCTGGGCACCAGGCGCACCGCGCTCCTCGGACGGCCGCTCGGTGAGCTGGTCGTGCAGGGCGTGGAGGAGTTGGAGGGAGCGCTGCACCACGTGCTCGCCGACGGAGCGCCGGGCGCACCCGCCGAACTGTGGGTGACGGTGCGCACGGGCGAGGGCGAGCGGCGCAGGTGCCTGCGCAGCGGCTTCCTGCGTCTGGCGTCGCCGCTGGCGGAGGAACCGGTGCCGCTCGGTGTGGGCTGGTTGTTCCAGGACGTGACCGACGCGAAGCTCGCGGAGCAGGGCGCGGACCGGATGCGGTTCCGGTTCAGCCAGCTGCACCGTGCCGCCCGGGCGGCTGCGGAGTGCGAGGACCCGGTGGACGCGGCGACGGCGCAGGTGGACTTCGCACTGGCGGGATTCGCGGACCACGCGCTGGTGGACGTGGTGTCGGAGCGGGGCGAACGGCTGGTACGGACTGCCGCGACCCCGTCCGGCGCGCCGGGTCCGGTCGCCCGCGTGACCGGGGCGGGGGTCCCGCTGCGCTACCCGCAGGGGCACCCCGCGCTGCAGGCGCTGGACCGGATCGGATCCGTCCGGGCGAGCGCGGGCGAGGGCGGCGCCGAGGCGTGGGCGGCGGAGCGGCTCTGGCCCCGGGACGCGGCGCACGGGCTCTGCACGGTCCTGCGCAGCCGGGGCCGGACACTGGGCGTCCTCACGTTCCTGCGGTCGTCGAACCGGCCGGCGTTCGAACCCGTGGACACGGTGTACGCGGAGAGCGTGGCGATGCACGTGGCGGGGGCGCTGGACCTGGCACGAGCACAGGGAGGCTGAGGTGGGGGTGGCGGCCCCGTGCCCCGTTCGGGGCGGGCCCGTGGGGCGGTGCCGCGGCGGCGAGCGGGCGTACCCGGGCTGACGGGGCGTTTCCCGGGGGCCGGCCCGGCCGGACGGGAGCCCGGCGGTGCGCGGGGGAGTCCTGGCCCGCCTGCGGGTGGGGCCGTGCCGTCGACCGCGGCCGGGGCCTCAGTGCTGGAAGAAGATCCGGTCGCCGTACTCCGCCATCACGCGGGCGTTCCACTCGAGCCCGCCGTCCACGTTCCCGGACCTCAGGAGGGGCGGTTCGACGCCGCGCTCGGCGAGCTCGCCCGCCGCCGCCGCCATCGTCGCCTGCATCAGGGCGCTGGTCACCACCGTCGATGCGGGCGCGAACGGCGCCTCGATCCCCTTCGCGGTGAGCTCCGCGTCGCCCACCCCGATCTTGGAGTCGAGGACGACGTCGCAGTGGTCCTTCAGGAAGGTGCCGGAGGAATGGCATGACCGGGTCCGCGCTGCGTAGGCCACCGACGTCACACCGATGACCTTGATGCCGAGGGTGCGCGCGTGCAGGGCCATCTCCACGGGGAGGGCGTTGCGCCCGGACAAGGAGATGACGATCAGCACGTCCCCGGCCCGTGCGGGACTCGCGTCCAGGACGGCGCGGGCGAGGCCGCCCACACGCTCCAGCGCGGAGCCGAGGGTGGCGGGTCTGACGTCGACGCCGACCGTGCCGGGCACGGCGAGCAGGTTCATCAGCGCGAGTCCGCCCGCCCGGTAGACGACGTCCTGGGCGGCGAGCGAGGAGTGGCCGGCCCCGAAGGCGAAGAGACGGCCGCCCGCGGCGACCGTGTCGGCGATGGTGGCGCCGGCCGCGGCGATGTGCGTGGACTCCTCGTCGCGCACCCGCTCCAGCAGGCCGATCGCTGCGTCGAAGAACCGTCCGGCCAGCGTGTTCTCGCCCATGAGCGGAGCCTTCCCGTCGGTCACGCGTCGTGTCGCGGATCACGTTGCGGTCTGGACCATTGCCCTGTCAATACGGCCTTGTGGCGGGCAGGGCCCGGTTGTCCGTCCCATGCGTCAGAATTGAGCCAGGGCCAGCGCACGATTTCATCGAGGGGCACGTATGTCCGGACTGATCGACACCACGGAGATGTACCTCCGCACCATCCTCGAGCTGGAAGAGGAAGGCGTGGTCCCGATGCGCGCCCGCATCGCGGAGCGGCTCGACCAGAGCGGCCCCACGGTCAGCCAGACCGTGGCGCGGATGGAGCGCGACGGGCTGGTGACCGTCGCGGGCGACCGACACCTGGAGCTCACCGACGAGGGCCGCCGGCTGGCGACCCGGGTGATGCGCAAGCACCGGCTGGCCGAGTGCCTCCTGGTCGATGTGATCGGTCTGGAGTGGGAACAGGTGCACGCCGAGGCGTGCCGCTGGGAGCACGTGATGAGCGAGGCGGTGGAGCGTCGCGTGATGGAGCTGCTGCGCCACCCCACGGAGTCCCCTTACGGCAACCCGATCCCGGGGCTCGAGGAGTTGGGCGAGAAGGCGGAGGCCGACCCGTTCCTGGACGACGGCATGGTCAGCCTGGCCGAGCTCGACGCGGGGACGGAGGGCAAGACCGTCGTGGTCCGCCGGATCGGCGAGCCCATCCAGACGGACGCCCAGCTGATGTACACGCTGCGGCGCGCGGGGGTGCAGCCCGGTTCCGTGGTGAGCGTGACGGAGTCGGCCGGCGGTGTGCTCGTGGGCAGCGGCGGCGAGGCCGCTGAGCTGGAGTCGGACGTGGCGTCGCACGTCTTCGTGGCGAAGCGCTGACCCGCGCGTACCGACGCGGGACCGGTATCGCCCACCATGCGTGCCGCGCCCGCACCGCGCATGCGGTGCGGGCGTGCGTCGTGCGCACGGCGTGAGACCGGCGCAAGCCCCCTCGGATCGTGCTTTCCGGCCGGAATCGCAGCGGCGCGGCGGATCGCGTGCCACGCTGTGGCTGAGGCACATGACCGGGTTGGGCCGGGGCGCGCCCCGTCGGTCGGGGAGGGGGCAAGGGCATGCACCGCTCGAACGTGTCCTCGTACCTGCTCGGGAGGTGGCTCGCTCCGTCGTTCCGTGACCGTGGCGGCCCGAGCGAGGAGGCTTCGCGCCCGCAGGCGAAGGGGCCCCACCCTCAGGGGGAAGGCCCCGGCACCCAAGGGCACCGGGGCCTGTCCTCCCCTTTGCTGACCCAGAGCCCCGAGCTCCCAGGGTCATTCCCCACGGGCCTGTTTCCCCGAGCGGCCCGCCTCCCGCTGAAGATCTCCCCTCGGCGGCGCGCATCAATCCTTGAGAGGCGTCACTCGTACGAGGGGTGTTGGACGGCGAATCCTGGTTTTCGAATAGAGGTTCGATAGTCTGGCGGGGTTCGATCACCTCGGAGAGCTCGGACATCCACAAGGGAAGAAGAAGGGGGTGCCAGGACCATGGTGCGGCGCATCGACGTGACCGGAGCGGGCGGTGTCCGTCTCGCTGCCTGGGAGTTCGCAGAAACGCCCAAGGGGATCGGTGAAGCCGATCATCGTGCACCGGGGGTATTACTGCTCCACGGGCTGATGGGGCGTGCGTCCCATTGGGCCGCCACCGCGCGCTGGCTCGCCGAGCGGCACCGCGCGGTCGCCCTCGACCAGCGCGGTCACGGCCGGAGCGGGCGACCGGTCGACGGATCGTTCGCCCGCGAGGCGTACGTCGCGGACGCCGCGGCCGCCGTCGAGCAGCTGGGCCTCGCCCCCGTCACCCTCATCGGCCACTCCATGGGCGCCCTCACTGCCTGGCAGCTCGCCGCAGAACGCCCCGACCTCGTCCAGGCCCTGGTTGTCTGCGACATGCGAGCCTCCGCGCTGGGAGCGGCCTCCCAGCGCGAATGGGAGGACTGGTTCCGCAGCTGGCCGTTGCCCTTCGCGACCCTCGCGGACGTTCGCAAGTGGTTCGGTGAGGACGACCCCAGGGTGGAGCGCCCGAATCCCGCGCGCGGCGAGTTCTTCGCGGAGGTGATGGCCGAGGGGGCGGACGGTTGGCGCCCGCTGTTCTCCCGCGCTCAGATGCTCACCTCGCGCGAGACCTGGGTGCACGACGCCCACTGGGACTCGCTCGCCCAGGTTCGGTGTCCCACCCTCGTGGTCCGCGGGATCGACGGCGAGCTGGGCCGTGCGGAGGCCCAGGAAATGGTCCGCGTTCTGCCCCGCGGCCAGTACGCGGAAGTCGCGGACGCCGGCCACCTGGTCCACTACGACCAGCCCGAGGCATGGCGTGCGGCGATCGAGCCGTTCCTGGACGGTGTGCTGACGGCGTGACGCGTCCCGGGCGGAGTCACCGCCCTGGGCGCCGTCAAGACGTGCGCCGCGCGGGAGGGCGTCCGCGTCGAGCGGGGCTCGCGGTGTGCCCCGTCCGCGGTGCCGAGCCGAACGGAGCGCAGGGGAGCGCGAGCGGGAAGGGTGGGGCGAGCCGGAGCGGCGGACCGGGAGCCGCCGTCATCCGACCCGGTCCGCCGCGGTGGCGGTGGTTCAGAAGGAGAAGACCACGCTGCCCGCCAGGTTCTCCCGCATCTCGCATGCATTGCCGTACGTGGCCGACCAGTCGACCCACTTGCCCTGCCAGACCCCGCTCGCGGTGACCGTCACCGGGTCCCACTGGCGCGTGCAGGGGTGCTTGGGCTTGCTCGCCAGGGCATCGAAATCACCGTTCACCGCTGTCAGTTCGTCGCATGCGGCACGGGGGGCGGGGTGAGTGCCGCTCGGGGTGGGCGCGCAGTTCAGGGTCGCGGCACGCTCCATCGTCGCCGTCGCGGGTGCGTCGCCCCTGCCGATCGCGAGCACCATCGCCGACGGCGCGTAGAGGCTGGTGGGCTCGGCGGCCTCAGCGTGTGCCACGCCCGCGGCGAGGGTGCCGGTGAGGACGAGGGTGGCCGCGGAGGCCGTCGCGCCGAGTGTGTTGAGCATGTAACGCATGGGTGAAATCCCCTTTGCCGTGAGTGCGATTGCGCTGGGGAGTCTTGCTGATGCGGACAGTGATCGCACATCGATCCCTCATTTCCGGCCGCATACGGTCAATGATTGCCGATCGAATGGTCGTTCGGCCTGTTCGGCGCCGGTGCGGTCGCGCCCTGACGGGGCGTCCAGTATGTGGACGACGGAGGGTGGTAGAAGCACCAACAATCGTTTGACCTGCTGCTCTTTAAGAGTGACTGCCCCTTGAGGGGGTGGCTCAAGCGGTCGTTCGGCCGGAATGCGGCGCTTCTCCGGTCGATGGCACTCGTGTTCGCGCGCGATGCGCGAATATCGCCGATGTGCGCCTTCGCGTACAGTGAACGCCCTCTTCAGGAACTGTTCATTCGGCGGTCGGGCGGGGGCCACGGCCGGGCGAGGACCTCCGTGTCGTACACAAGACCTTCACGATCGAATCAATGGAGCGGCTTCCTGGCGCTCCTGCCGCACCCGCACTGCCACCCGCACCGTGGGCGTGGCCGTGGGCGTGGCCGTGGCCGTGACCGCGCCCACGGCCCGGAGGCCGGACGACGCCGCCTCGGCGCGAACGCTGTGCGGGTGTGCCTCGCAGACCGAGGACCCCAGGTGCCGTCGGCGGAGGGATAGGGATACGGACATGATCGGTGCCGTCGCGGCACCGACGCTCACCCCTTGCTGACCGCCGTCAGGACTTCCGGCAGTCGCCCGGCCAACCGCGGAGCAGCGAGCCGAAGCCCACCCCACATCAGGAGACCGCCGTACGCGATGCCCAGCGGCAGCAGGCTCCACAACGCGGACTCGGCACTGGCGGCGTTCAGCCAGATCGTGAGCGCGATCACCGGGGAGCACAGCAGTGCGGAGGCGATCATCCCGCCGAAGATGGAGATCCACACGAGACCGGCCTGGCCCGGAGCCACGTTCTTGTAGCCGCTGTTCTGCGGGATCGAGTAGGGGAAGCGCACGGACGCCACCGCGCCCGTCCCCATCATCGCCCCGAGCAGGGCCAGGGCCACCCCGAGTGCCTCCGGCAGGGCCCGCTGGTCGTGCAGGACCGCCGCCGTGGCGAGCGTGACCACGACCGTGAACGGGACGGTGATCAGCAGCGACGCCAGGGCGCGGGCACGTAGTTCGAGATACGCGTCCCGCGGAGTCGAGATCGTCTGCGCCACCATCCAGAACGCGGACGTGTCCTGACCGAACTGGTTGTACATCTGGATGCCGAGCATGCCAGCGGCGAAGCACGCGAAGTAGATCGAGCCGGTGCCCTGGAGCGCGTTGAAGATCGGCACGATCAAGCCGATCACCAGCGCCGTCACCCACGCCGCCTTGGTCTTCGGGTCGCGCCAGATGTACCGCAGGGTGCGCTGCATGACCGGGCCGGTGCGCCCGCGGGGGAGCAGACGGTCCAGACCGGTGGAGGAGGACCTGCGGGTCTTCTCCGAGGCGGCCGCGAGGGTCGATCCGTCGGGCGACGTCATGAGCCGGGTGAGGAGGCGTTGCCAGGCGTACAGGAGGGCGGCGAGCGCGGCCAGTGAAGTGGCGAGTTGCGCGGCGGCCGTCGCGTACGAACCCTTGCTCGCCGCGTCGACCGCATCGAGCGCCGACGCCGGCGGGATCCAGCGCACCACCGACACCGCGGGCCTCAACGCCGCCAGACCGCCCGCGGCACCGAGCCGCTGCATGCCGAAGTTCACGAACTGGATGCCGACCGCGATCACCAGACCGCTCAGCACGGCCAGATCGCGCCCCTTGCGGCTCGTCAGCAGACGGATGTTGGCGGCGGCCACCACCCGGGAGAGTCCGATGCAGACCAACAGGGTCAGGGGGACCGCGACGACCGCCGTCAGCACCGCAGCCGCCCCGTGGGCGAGGGCGAGCGCACCGCCCACGGCCAGGCACAGGGTGAACAGCGGCCCGATCCCGACCAGCGAGGCGATCAGCAGTGCCCGCACCAGGGGGGCCGGACGCAGGGGCAGCATCACCAGCCGGGTCGGATCCAGGGTCTCGTCACCGCTCGGGAAGAAGAGGGGCATGAACGCCCAGCCCACGGCCAACAGGAAGACCGGCAGCACGACCAGGGGGGCCGCGTTCGCCGAGCCGCGCAGCAGGACGAATCCGAAGACCTGCCCCGCGGCGATCAGCAGCGTCACCACCAGGGACGCGATGAATGCCGCCCTCCGGCCCGACGACTGCCGCAGGCCGTTGGCGAGCAGCGACAGTTTGAGCCGCACGAAGACGGGGACGAGGGAGTTCGTCATCGTGAACCGCCGCCCAGCCAGTCGAGCGATTTGCCGGCGTCCCGGCCGCTCGCTCCGACGAGTTCCAGGAACGCGTCCTGCAGCGACGTCGCGGAACCCCGCACCTCCTCGAGCGTCCCCTGTGCCCGGATCCGGCCGGCCGCCATCACCGCGACCCAGTCGCACAGCGACTCCACCAGCTCCATCACGTGACTGGAGAAGACGACCGTCGCCCCGGACGCGGTGTACCGCTCCAGCACGCCGCGGATCGTCTGGGCCGAGACCGGGTCGACGCCCTCGAAAGGCTCGTCCAGGAAGAGCACCTGCGGGTTGTGCAGCAGTGCCGCCGCGAGGCCGATCTTCTTGCGCATGCCGGTCGAGTAGTCGACCACCAGCTTGTGTTGGGACCCGGCCAGGTCCAGGACGTCCAGCAGCTGGGTGGCCCGCTGGTCGACCTCTTCACCGGGCAGCCCCCGCAACCGGCCGGTGTACGCGAGCAGTTCCCGCCCGGACAGGCGCTCGAAGAGCCGCAGTCCTTCGGGCAGCACGCCGATCCGGGCCTTCACCTCGACGGGATCGCGCCAGACGTCGTGGCCGGCAACCTCCACCCGGCCCTGGTCGGGGCGGAGCAGCCCCGTCACCATCGAGAGCGTCGTGGTCTTACCGGCACCGTTCGGGCCGACCAGACCAATGAACTTGCCCGCTGGCAGAACCAGGTCGATGCCGGCGACCGCGATCTGATCGCCGAATCGCTTCCACAGCCCTTCCACGCGTACGGCGGGCGGTGTTCCGTCCGCCGTGGCGCGCGCTCCGTACTCCGTCTGGTCCGGCATGGTCGGATGCCTCCCCTTGTCCCCGTTGCTCTTGGGAACAACCTTACGAGTGACGGGTCCGTCGGGCCGCGGCCTCCCGTCCGCACGCGTAGGCCAACGGGCTGATGAGCTCCGCCGCATCGGGAAGCCAACGGTTGGCGCTCGTCGGCCTGCGCACCCACTGCACTGCGCCCTGACCGCCGACCCGGGTCGGCGGCGCCGCGATGTACTGGCCCTCGCCGCGTACCACCAGGTCGATCGAACGGGGCGCCCAACCCAGCTTCCGCGCCAGGTCAACGACCTTCGTGGCGGCTCCCGGCAGTACGAGGAACTGCATGCGGCGGTCCGGCGTGCAGGTCACCGGCCCCAGGGGCACGGCCATCCGCTCCATCCGGGCGAGCGCGAGGAAGCCGGCGGACTCCGGTACGTCCAGCGCGTCGAACGTCCGGCCCGTGGGGAGGAGGATCGATGCCCTTGGGTGCTGCCCCCACAACCGGCGGGCGCCGACCGAGCTCCCCGTCGCCTGCGTCGACCAGTCGGGCCGTGCCGGGTGTGCACCCGGCGCCACGCACACCGCCGAACCGCACGAGCACCTCTCCGTGCCGGCCACGGCCTCCAGCCAGGTGCCGGGGAACACGTCCCAGCGGCGCTCCTCCACGTAGTGGACCGCGCCGTCCAGCATCTGCTCGCCGCGCTGCTGGGGGATGTGGGCGGCTGTCACGACGCCGACGGAGTCTCCCGCCGACTCTTCGATGGTCTCTTCCACGATGAACACAACTTCCTTCACCACTCCGGGTTACGGCGCGCACGACAGGTGACACGGTGCACCGGTCCCGCATTTGGGGCGCACGGGTGCACGGACGGGGGCGCGCGTGCGGCCGTGGCCCGGTGGGCGGGTAGCCAGTGGCGGTGTAGCGGCATTCACCCGTAATCGTCCGAGCTCATCGGCATTCTCCGGATAACGGCCGGGAAGTGATCAAGGCAAGATCACGGTCGGCGCGGTCCGGTAGGGGGTAGTCATGGCAGCGAGGCCACTCGTCGCCCGTCAGCCGAACGAACGGCTGCAGGCGCTCATCCAGGAAGCCGGGTGCTCCAACGCCGGGCTGGCCCGAAGGGTCAACATGGTCGGGGCGGAGCGCGGCCTCGACATGCGCTACGACAAGACGTCGGTAGCGCGATGGCTGCGCGGCCAGCAGCCGCGCGGAAGGGCCCCGGGCATCATCGCGGAGGCACTGGGCCGCAAGCTGGGGCGTACGGTCACGATCGACGAGATCGGCATGGCGGACGGAAAGAGCCTGGCGTCCGGGGTCGGGCTGCAGTTCGCCCCGACCGTGCTCGGGGCGATCGAGCAGGTCTGCGAGCTGTGGCGCAGTGACGTGGGCCGGCGGGACTTCCTCTCCGGCTCGACGGTCGCGGCCTCCGCACTCGTCGAGCCGAGCCGCGACTGGTTGATCACCGGCGCGGACACCCAGGTGGCCCGGCAGTCCGGGGCTCGGGTCGGGGTGTCGGACGTCGAGGCGGTCCGGGCGATGACGGAGGCGCTCCAGGACATGGACCACCGCTTCGGTGCGGGGCACGTGCGTCCAGTCGTCGTCCACTACCTCAACAGCGTGGTGTCGGGCCTCCTTTCGGGCTCGTACCGTGAACCCGTCGGACGGCAGCTCTTCGCGGCCGCGGCGCGGCTGACCGAACTCGCCGGGTACATGGCGGTGGACACCGGGCAGCCCGGGCTCGCCCAGCGCTACTACATCCAGGCGCTGCGCCTCGCGCAGGCGGCGGGCGACCGTGCGTACGGGGGGTACGTCCTGGCCGCCTCCATGAGCCACCTCGCGGCCCAGCTCGGCAACCCGAGGGAGATCGCGCAGCTGGCACGGGCCGCGCAGGAGGGGGCCAGGGGGCAGGTCCCCCCGCGTGCGGAGGCGATGTTCTACGCGGCCGAGGCCCGGGGCCACGCGCTCCTCGGGGACGCCAGGACCTGCCACGAAGTGGCCGCCAAGGCGCTCTCCGCACTGGACCGTGCCGACCCCGGTTCCGGCGACGACCCGTCGTGGATCGCCCACTTCGACCACGCGTACCTCTCCGACGAGCTGGCCCACTGCCATCGTGACCTGGGGCAGGCCGAGGCGGCGGCCCGCCGCGCGAGCGACTCCCTCGAGGGGCACCCGGAATCACGGGCCCGTCGGCGTGCGATCGGGCTGGTGCTGCTGGCCACGGCCCAGGTGCAGCAGCGTGAGGTCGAGGCCGCCTGCCACACCGGCACGCGGGCCGCGGAGCTGCTGGGCACGCTGCGGTCGAGCCGGGGCACGGAGTACCTGGAGGACCTGCAGCAGCGCCTGCAGCCGTACGCGGACGAACCGGCGGTCCGGGAGTTCGGGGTGAGGGTGGACATGCAGGCCGCGTGAAGGTCCTGTGCCCGGGCCGTGGGGCGTGGGTTCCCGCTCGGTCACACGGCTCGGTCCGGGGCGCTCCCTCCCCGTAAGCAGCGTTGTGGGGTGGCATCTTGTTACGGCTACCACACGTGTGTGCGCACCCCCCGACGCACCCGGTAGCGTGAACCGACGATTCCGTAGGTTCAGACGTAGGAGTCCCGGTGACGCACAGCGGACAGGGTGACGAGTCGCGGCATTCCGCTGCGACGCCCGCGCGCGAAGGAGTCGTGCTGCCCGCCGACGGCAGTGGGCCCTGGGCACCCGGAGTCGGTGGCGACCAAGGCGCACCGGCGGGTGGGACGCCCTGGGGTGCCCCGTGGGGGCCCGGCCAGGGCGGGCAGGCGCAGCCGCCCGCCTCCGCGGCGCAACCACTGCCGCCGCAGCAGGCGCACGGCGGTGCGGTTCCGCAGCCGTACCTCGGTGCCCCGGTGGCCCAACCGCCCGCGGCCGGCGGGCAGATGGCCCCACAGGCGTTCGCCGACAGCGACGCCACGCAGTACATCCCGCCCGTGCCCCAGGGGGCAGGGGCACTACCGCCTGAGAGCCCCGCTGAGTCGACGCACTTCCTCGGGACGGGGCCCGTCGCCGCTGCAGGCGACGGGCCGGGGGCCGGCCGTCCGATCGGCGACGCCGACGCCACGCAGTACATCCCGCCCGTGCCGACGCCCCACGGAACGGAGCAGCCCGTTCCCGTTCCGCCGCCGGGTGCCCCGTACGGCATCCGCCCCGGTGCGCCCGGCGACAGGCAGCCGCCGGCGGATTTCGACAACCTGTTCCGCAGCGAGGGCGCGCCGGGTGCTCCGGCGGGTGCGACGCAGCAACTGCCCCGCGTCCCGGCCGAGCCGCATCCCGGCCCGGGGCGGCAGCAGGGGCAGTACCAGCCCCCGCAGCAGTACGCTCCGCCCGCAGCGCACCAGCAGCCGCACGAGCCGGCGCCGAGCCGCTCCTCGCGGGTGCCGGTGATCGCCGCGGTGGTCGTCGGGTGTGCCGTCGTGGGGCTGGGCGCGAGCGCGTTGATGTTCGGCGGCGGGGACGACGAGGGCCGCAACGACAACACGACGGTGGCCGTTGCGACTTCACCCGCGGCGGACGCCACGACACAGGCCGCGGTCGACCCCGTGAAGGTCCAGGCGGAGGCGCTCGACAAGCTGCTGGCGGACAGCAACGACAGCCGTTCCTCGGTGATCCGCTCCGTCGAATCGATCAAGTCCTGCGAGAACCTCGACCAGGCTGCAACGGACCTGCGCGGCGCGGCGGAGCAGCGCCGCGAGCTGGTGCCCCGTCTCGAGGGCATGGCCGTGGACAAGCTGCCGAACAACCAGGCGCTGACGGCCGCCCTGAAGAAGGCGTGGGAGGCGTCCGCCGCCGCGGACGACCACTACGCGGAGTGGGCGGGGCAGGTGAAGGGCAAGAAGGGCTGTCGCGGCGACAAGGCCCGGACCACCAGCCAGACGGCCCAGGCCAACCGTTCGAGCGGTGAGGCGACGCTCGCCAAGCGGGAGGCGTCGGGGCTCTGGAACACGATCGCGGAGAAGTACGGGCTGACGAAGCGGGGGGCGACCGAACTCTAGCCCCGGAGTTTCCGGAGGCCGGGTCGGGCCTGTTGTGCCGGGTCGGGCCTGTTGTGCCGGTGCCGGGGTGCACGGGGACGGGTGTGCCGCGGCATCGAGGGGCCGCTCCCCTGGTCGGTCCAGGGGCGCCTCGTTGCGCCCGGGCGTCGTCAGGTTGCCCCGAGGCGCCGGGTGGTCGGACAGGACGACCCCGCCCTGCCGCTGAGCACCCACGGAAGCGCAGGACGGCTACGGGGCGGCACCGGCGGTTGCCGTCCGGTTCCGGTCCCGCGCCCACGTCCGGGGGCGGCACGGCCTGCGGCGGCCTCGGGTTCCAGGGCGCCCCGGCGGTGTGCACCACGTCCCACGGGCGGGCGTCCCGCTCCCGACCTCTCGGTGCTCGGCGCAGGGGCGGGTTTCGCAGCTCCCGGAGCCCGTCGCAGCTCTCCGGAGCCCGTCGCCGACGTCAGGACGTCGGCAGCGCGCCCATGATCTGACTCACGTCCACGAAGCCGGGTTTCTGGGCGACCAGACGCCCCGACCGGACGACCTGGAAGGTCACGTTCGGGTTGACCACGCGGGGGAAGCCGGGTGCGCCCAGCATGTCCTCGAAGCGCCAGCTCAGGGTGGGTGTGAGGCCGCCGGTCTCGACGCGGACGCCGGTGTCGAGGGTGTGTGCGAGCGCGTTGGCGGAGATCGCGTCGCGGTCGAGCGACTCGATCGCCTTCTTCAGCACGGTGTACGCGATCCACGTCGTCTGCACGCCCGCGTCCGCCGGGTCGATCCGGTCGTCCCCGAACGCGTACTCCCGGATCACCTGCCGCATCGTCCCCCAGCGGGGGTCCCCCGCGTACGGGTACCAACCGGTCATGTACGCGCCTTCGAAGGGGCCTCCGGCCCCACCGGTACGGTCGATCAGCGGCTGGCCCACGGAGCTCAGCACGGAGGAGATCCGCACCTCGCGGCCGTCCTCGGGCAGTCGCCTGAAGGAGTCGAAGAACGTCGCGGTGCGTTCGCCGAGCACCGCCGTGACGCAGCCTCCTTCCGCCCCGGCCTTCGAGCGTGCCCGGGCGGCCGGCTCGCCGTACTCGGTCGCGTCCTCGGTGGCCTTGACGTCGCTGGACGACCGGCCCTTGCCGCTGGCGAGGCCCGCGTCGAGCAGCGCCGGGAGGCCGTCTCCGGTGACCGTGTCCGGTCGGACGAGCGAGACCTTCCGGCAGTTGTCGGCCAGTTGCCTGCCGTTGCCGGCGAGCAGTGCCGCCTGCCCGCCGTTGACGGGGTAGGAGAGGTAGCTGGTGAACTCCTCTTCGGAGACCCCGTAGCCGCCGATGTACGGGATGCCGGCGGCTTCCAGCGGGGCCATGAACGCCCGGCCGTTCTGGCTGTACGACCCGACGACCGCGACCGCGCCCTCGTCGACCGCCTGCCGGGAGCACGCGGCTGCACCCGACGTCGTGTTGTGCTCGTTGCAGGTGAGGACGCGTAGCTCGTGGCCGTCGATGCCGCCGTGGGCGTTGACGTACTTGGCGTAGGCCTGTGCCATGGCGGGCATTCCGGGCATGTTGGTCGCCCTGGATTCCTCCGGGGCGAAGGTCATCACGGTGATGGGCTCCCTGGAGCCCCCCGGACCCCCAGGGAGCACGCCGCATGCGGCGAGCGACGCCCCGACCGCCGCCATGGAGACGGCGAAAGCGGTCGCGATCCGATAGGAGCGGGGAGAGGAGAGGCGTCGCCAACCGGTCATGTCCCTGCACACTTCCGCCTCGGGGGTAACACCAGAGTGGTGGCGGGTCAACGGTGGGTGACCAGAGGGTGAATTGCAGGGGCTGAAGATCGCTCCACAGGGGGAACGTACGATCGATGGCGTGCAAGCTCCGGTGCTGCCCCTCGTGGTGGAACTCGCGAGGACCACGCTCACGAGGTGAACGTCAATGAACTCTTCCCGACGCAGCCGTCGCTCCTCCACCATGGGCGGCATGCCGCACAACGACATGCCCTGGTGGCGCTGGCGCAGCAACGTGCGCTCGGCGCTGCACATGCTTTCCGACCCCGTGTTCCACCAGGAGACCTGGCTGGCGGGCCACGAGGGGTACGGCGACGTCACGGACGCCGTCTACCGGCTGGTCGAGGACACCTGGCTGGACAGCTGGTCCGCCGAGAAGTACGTCGGGACGATCTTCCGGGACTCCGGGGAGGCCGCTCTCGTCGACGTAGCCGTACTGCGGGTGCTGAGAATCATGCACCAGGTGGGCGCGGATGCGCCGGTGTCCGCCTACATGGAGCACCACGGCTGGCCGGAGGCGGTGCGCGCGGCCCGTGATGCGCACGTACGGCTGGCGACGAACGACGGGGACGACCCGGACGCTCCGCCGCGTTCCCTGGAGGTCCTGCGGATCATGACGCGGTCCGCCTGACGGACGGGGAGCTGCTGCCGTCTGCGGGGTGTGGCAGTCTACGAGGATGACAGACCAGTACGTCCTCACGCTCTCCTGCCCGGACAAGCAGGGCATCGTGCACGCCGTTTCCAGCTACCTCTTCATCACCGGCTGCAACATCGAGGACAGTCAGCAGTTCGGAGACCGTGACACGGGTCTGTTCTTCATGCGGGTGCACTTCTCCGCCGAAGCGTCCGTCACCGTGGAGAAGTTGCGGGCCAGCTTCGCCGCCGTGGGCGACTCGTTCTCCATGGATTGGCAGATCCACCGCGCCGAGGAGCGCATGCGGGTCGTGCTGATGGTCAGCAAGTTCGGCCACTGCCTCAACGACCTGCTGTTCCGCTCGCGGATCGGGGCGCTGCCGGTGGACATCGCGGCAGTGGTGTCCAACCACACGGACTTCGCCGAACTCGTCGCGTCGTACGACATTCCGTTCCGCCACATCCCGGTGACGAAGGACACCAAGGCGGAGGCCGAGGCCGAACTGCTGGAGCTGGTGCGCACCGAGAACGTGGAGCTGGTGGTCCTGGCGCGCTACATGCAGGTCCTCTCGGACGACCTCTGCAAGCAGCTCAGCGGCCGGATCATCAACATCCACCACTCCTTCCTGCCGAGCTTCAAGGGGGCCAAGCCCTACCACCAGGCGCACGCGCGCGGTGTGAAGCTGATCGGTGCGACGGCGCACTACGTGACGGCCGACCTGGACGAGGGCCCGATCATCGAGCAGGAGGTCGAGCGGGTGGGCCACGAGGTCACTCCGGAGCAGTTGGTGGCGATCGGCCGTGACGTGGAGTGCCAGGCGCTGGCCCGCGCGGTGAAGTGGCACGCGGAGCACCGCATCCTGTTGAACGGTCGCCGCACGGTGGTCTTCGCCTAGCATCGTCGGCGCTGGACGGGCGCCGCGCCGGATCCGGCCCGTCCGCCGTGGCACCGGACGATCAGAGACGGGACAGCGACGCCGCGGCGAAGAGGACGTTGCGGATGGCCTCGCGGTCGCCTTCCTGGCCCGCGGCAGCCTCCTGGGGCGGCACGTGTCCCGCGACGAGCTGGCAGAACTCAACGCTGTCGAGGGCGACTTGGGCCACGGTGCGGTCGGGGTCGCCCACCGCGGCCGGTGAGTCCAGGGCGATGTACCAATGGCCGCCGCCCGCGCCCTCGACCTCCAGGTGGAGCGTGCGGCCCGGCGAACCCGCGGTGACGAGTTCGCGGGCCGGGGCTGCGAGGCCGGCTCGGCGGCGGGCCGCGAGGGACGCGGGGAGCAGGCGGGCGCCGAGGTCGATCATGTCGTGGAGGTGGGCGGCGCAGGGCGGGTCGTACGGATAGGCCACGGCGTTGGCGATGTCGTCCGCGTGCACCCAGCACTCGAAGGCCCGTTCCAGCATCGAGTCCCGCAGCGGCAGCGCGAAGTCCCCGTAGGACACCGCCAGCTCCGCCGTACCGCGCCCGGTGAACGACACGGTCCGCACCAGCGTGTGACTCTGGGCGCGCCACGGCTCGCGCACCGTCCGTGCCGGTGAGAAGCGCGCGGAGCGCCACATTTGTTCGGTGCGTGCGGACGGTGATGCGGTGGCGTCCGTGCCGACCGGGTCGTCCAGACCGAGGGCTGCGGCGACCAGTCCGTCCACGGACATGAGGTGTGCGATCACCCCGGCCACCGTCGTGTCGCGGCTCGCCGCCTGCGTGCCGTCGAACCACTGCAGTCGCACGGGCGCGTGCCACTCGGCCTCCCCGATGTCCTGCAGCAGCGCGTCGAGCCGGGCGGTCTCCGCGTCGTAGGGCGCGGACCAGGCGGGAACCGGGATGCGCGCGGGGCGGCGCCCCAGGCAGTTCTCGAGCACGCGGGAGCGCAGCAGCGGATCCAGGTCGAGCTCCCGGTCGAAGTGCAGCAGTCCGACCGCGTCGCGCAGCCGCAGCGCCTCGTCCGAGCAGGGTGCGCATGCGGTGATGTGCTCCTCCACTGCGGCGGTCTCCTCGGCCGAGCACGCGGCGAGCGCCCAGGCGCCGAGCAGTGACTTCAGCACGGCGTGCGGCATCTCGGGCGTGGGAGCCGGTGGTGGCGACGGTAGTACGGCCGGCGGCGAGAGGTCGTCCCCCGCCGCTCGCGGTCCCGGTATGCGGGGAGCCGCGTCCGGAGCGTCGTCCGGTTCGTCCGGGCCGCGGCCCCCGTTCAGCGGCCCGGTCACCGGCCGCTTCCCGGTCCGGGCGGTGAGGAGCCCTCCAGCGGGCGGGTGTTCGCCGTGGACAGCAGTTGTAGGCCCAGGCGCAGCCTGCGGCGGGCCTCGTCCTCGGTGACGCCGAGGTCGACGGCGGTCTGCCGGTAGTCCCTGCGCTGGAAGTACGCCAGCTCCAGCGCCGCCCGAAGCGGGGCGGGCATCGACGTGACGATGTAGTCGGCGCGGGCGGCGACCGAGGCGCGCCTGACCTTCTGCTCCAGCTCCTCCGGGGTGCCCACGCCGCTCTCGGCGTGGGCCGCGCGCTCCTGTTCGCGCAGCCGGCGCACGGCCTGCCGGTGGGTGATGCTCGCCACCCAGGACCGCAGCGGGCCCTGTTTGGGGTCGTAGGTGCCGGGGTTCTCCCACACGTACTCGAACACCTCACGGGTGACCTGGTCGGCGCCGTCGTCGTCGTCGAGCACGCGATGGGCGAGGTTGTGCACGAGTGAGGCGAACCGGTCGTACAACTCACCGAGCGCGGCGGCCTCGCCCCGCGCCAGTCGCTGCTGCATCTTGCGGTCCCAGCGGGGTGGTGTGTCCTTCGCCATGCGGCACCCCCAACCTTCTGCCCGTCCTTCTGTCCGTCCCGTGTCCTATCGAATGTAGTGGGCCGTCCGGATTACGCACTCCCTTTGTGGCAAGAACGCCCCTTGGAGGGACCCTGGTGGTAGGGGTTTCATCCAGGTGGGGCAGGGCAGCAGCGACCCAAAGGAACAACGAATTCCGGATCCGGGACCGGTGCGACGAGAGGGCCGCGCGTGATGCTCAAGGTGAACCAGACCGCGCAGGGCGCGTGGACCATATTGCACATAAAGGGTGAATTGGACTTGGTGAGTTCACCGGTGGTCCGCCGGCGCGTCCACGATGCGGTCGCCGTCGGCCGCCGCGATCTCGTGCTCGACCTCTCCGAAGTGGTGTTCTGCGACTCCAGCGGCGTGGGCGTGCTGATCGCCTCGCGACGGCTGCTGCGTTCCTGTCGCGGTCGGCTGAGGCTGATCCTCCCCGCGGGGGGAGCCACCCGGGTGGGCTCCGCCCCGGCTGCCGGAGGCGAGGGGCCTGGCGCCCACGTGAACCGGGTGCTGGCCGCCCTGGGAGTGCGTCGCCTGTTCGAGGTGTACGGGGACGTCCCGTCCGCCACCAGCGACGAGGCGCAGCCGCTCTCGGCGTAACTGCGCGCGGACCGTCCCCGACGTCGTAGTCTCCCCGCATGGACAGCGCAGAATACGAGCGGAAGATCGCCCACCGGTTCGCCGAGTTCGACCAGGACGGCAACGGGTACATCGACCGCGCGGACTTCAACAAGGCGGCCGCGGTGGTGCTCGCCGAGTTCGGCGTCACGGCACGCTCGGACAGGGGGCAGGCGCTCTACTCGGGCGCCGAGGCGTTCTGGCAGGGCATGGCCGGGATCGCCGATGTGGACGGCGACCAGCGGGTCACCCGCGAGGAGTTCGTCACGGGCGCCGTGAAGCGGCTGCGTGACAATCCGCACCGCTTCGCCGAGATCGCCCGACCCTTCCTGCACGCGGTGATCGCCGTTGCGGACGAGGACGGCTCCGGTGTGACCACGTCCGGTGCGGAAAGGGTCCTCCGCGCCCTCGGCGTCGCGCAGGACGTCGCCGCAACGGCGGCCGCCGTGCTGGACGCGGACGGTGACGGCAGGATCGGCGAGGAGGAGCTCCTGGCCGCCTTCGCCGCGTACTACGTGATGGACGAGCCCGACGCCCCCTGACGTCCGGGTGGTGACCGCCGGGGCGGCGGAGGGGAGGACCTCCGTCGTCTCGACGGCCGCCCACCGCAGGCAGGTTCCGCGGCTCGCGCCGCACCGGTGGGCGTGCGCCCGGAGGCAGGGAGGCGCGCCGCGAGGGGCCGCTCCCGCGCGCGGGACGTCAGCTGTCCCCGCACGGCGCCGCCTCGTTCACGATGTGGCGCGCACCGATCCGGAGAAACGTTCTCGCAGTCGGTACTTGAGCACCTTGCGCAGGGTGTCGTTGCGGGGCAGTGCGTCCACCACCTCCAGTTGCTCGGGCAGTTTGTGGACCGCGAGCCCCGTGCCCCGCAAGTACGCGGTGATCCCGTCAAGGGTGAGCGGGGCGGCCCCGTCCGGCTGCTCCACCACGGCGCACACGCGTTCCCCGCGTGCCGCGTCCGGCAGGCCGATCACCGCCGCTTCGCGCACGCCGGGGTGTTCGTGCAGTAGGTCCTCGATCTCCTTGGCCGAGATGTTCTCGCCCTTGCGGATGATGACGTCCTTGAGGCGCCCGGTGAGGACGAGGTGGCCCGACGCGGTGAGGCGGCCGAGGTCCCCGGTGATGAGGAACCCGTCGTCGTCGAAGACCGCCGCGGTCTGCTCCGGTTCCAGGTAGCCCCGGCAGACGGCCTCGCCGCGCAGCCGCACCTCCCCGTCGACGATGCGTATCTCCATGCCCTCCGGCGGCCGGCCCTCCGTCGTGGCGAGGTTCTCCGGGGTGTCGTCCGGCGACCCCATCGTGATCATGGGTACCTCGGTCATGCCGTAGCCGTGGGTGAGTTGGACCCCCATTTCGCGGACCACGGCGTGGTAGAGCTCCGGTGGTTTGGGGGCGCCCCCGCCGGCGAGTAGCCGGAGGGTCGGGACGAGCGGCTTCCCGGGCTGTTTGCGCTGTTCGGCCAGGAACATCGTGTAGAAGGCGGTCGAGCCGCCGGCCGTCGTCACCCCGTGCCTGCGGTACGTCTCCAGCGCGTCCGGCAGGGCGAACGTCTCGAAGAGAACGGCCGGGAAGCCGTACAGCAGCAGCATGACCAGGTAGTCGGCGCCGCCGATGTGGGCGAACGGGAAGGCGATCGAGCCGACGTCGTCGGGCGTCAGGTGCAGGGCGTGGCCCAGGCAGGAGCCGCCCGCGATCAGTGAACGGTCCGTGTGCAGGACGCCCTTGGGGTCGGAGGTGGTGCCGGAGGTCCAGTAGATCCAGCGCACGGGCGTCCCCTCGGCGGGTGGTGGGGGCAGTGCGGACGGGTCGCCCTCGGGCAGGTCCGCGTACGCCTCGAAGACGCCGCGCGCCCCGATCCGGTGGGCCATTTCCGTGTGGTCGAAGCCGCGCCACACTCCGGGGACCGCGAGGAAGTCCGCCTTCGAAGCCCGTAGCGCGAAGCTGGTCTCGCGGTCGCGGTAGAAGGGGATCAACGGGGACTGGACGGCTCCGATCCGGGCCAGTGCCCCGGTCAGCACGACCGTCTCGATGCGGGTCGGCAGCTGCCAGGCCACCACGGTGCCGGGCCGTACGCCGCGGTCGTGCAGTCCTGCCGCCACGTGCTCGCAGCGGTCCCGCAGTTCGCCGAACGTGAGGCTCCGGTCGCCCTGGAGCAGCGCGGTGCGGTCGGGGGTGAGCGCGGCGCGGCGTTCGATCAGTTCCCAGAGCGTGCGGGAGGCGCCCAGTTCGTGTGCGGTCTCGTCCATGTCCCCTCCGAGTGAACTGACGGTTAGTCAGATCGTGGCCCGAGCGTAGGCCCGGGCGCCTTGTCGGTCCAGTGGTGCGCGGCTAGCCTGATATCTGACGACCCGTCAGAAGCGGAGGCATCGATGGAGCAGGAACTGCCTCGGATCATCAGCGTCGACGACCACGTGATCGAGCCCGCACACCTCTTCGAGACGTGGCTCCCGACGAAGTACCGGGACCGCGGACCCCGGCCGCTCACGGCAGGCATCGGCGAGTTGGCGTACGTCGGCGGCAGGTACCAGATCACGATGGACCCGGACGGGCCGCCCACCGACTGGTGGATCTACGAAGACCTGAAGTTCCCGTACAAGCGCAACATCGCCGCCGTCGGCTTCGACCGCGACGACATGACTCTGGAGGGGATCACCCGGGCCGAGATGCGGCCCGGCTGCTGGGACCCGGTCGAACGGCTCAAGGACATGGACCTCAACCACGTCGAGGCGTCGCTGTGCTTCCCCACCTTCCCCCGGTTCTGCGGGCAGACCTTCGCCGAGGCAGAGGACAAGGAGGTCGCGCTCGCCTGCGTCCGGGCCTACAACGACTGGATGGTCGAGGAGTGGTGCGGTGACAGCGGCGGTCGGCTGATCCCGCTCTGCATCATCCCGTTGTGGGACATCGACCTGGCCGTCGCCGAGGTCCGGCGCAACGCCGCACGCGGCGTGAAGGCCGTGACCTTCAGTGAGATCCCCACCCACCTGGGGCTGGCGTCGATCCACTCCGGTTACTGGGACCCGTTCTTCGCCGCCTGCCAGGAGACCGGGACGGTGGTCAACATGCACATCGGATCGTCCTCGCAGATGCCCGCGGCCTCCCCCGACGCGCCTCCGGCCGTCCAGGCCTCGCTGTCGTTCAACAACGCCATGGCGTCGATGATGGACTTCCTCTTCAGTGGGGTGCTGGTGAGGTTCCCGCTGCTCAAGCTCGCCTACAGCGAGGGCCAGATGGGCTGGATCCCGTACGCCCTGGAGCGCGCCGACGACGTGTGGGAGGAACACCGGGCCTGGGGCGGGGTGCGCGACACCGTCCCCGAGCCGCCGTCCTCGTACTACTACCGGCAGATCTTCTGCTGCTTCTTCCGGGACAAGCACGGTGTGGCCTCGTTGGACGTCGTCGGTCGGGACAACGCGACGTTCGAGACCGACTACCCGCACGTCGACTCGACCTTCCCGCACACCAAGGACGTCGCCCTCGACCACGTCAAGGACCTCGACGACGAGACGGTCTACAAACTGATGCGCGGCAACGCGATCCGCATGCTCGGCCTGGACCTGGACGCGTAGTGGACCTGGCGTACACGGAGGAGGAAGAGGAGTTCAGGGACGAGCTGCGCGACTGGCTCGCCACCAGCCTGCCGAAGCTGCCCGCCAGGCCCGATCCGCTGGACTGGCCGGCGCGGCGTGCTTACGACACGGCATGGCAGCGGGCGCTGTACGACGCCGGGTACGCGGACCTCCACTGGGACGCCCCGCCCACTCGACGGCTCATCTTCCTCGAGGAGACCGAGAAGGCGGGGGCTCCCTACGTGGGGGCAAACTTCGTGGGCCTGTTGCACGCCGGACCGACCATCGCAGCCGTGGGGACGGACGAGCAGCGGCGGCGGTGGCTGCCGCCGATCCTGCGCGGCGACGAGATCTGGTGCCAGGGGTTCAGCGAACCGGACGCGGGATCCGACCTCGCGGCACTGCGCACCCGGGCGGTGCGGGACGGCGACGCCTACGTGGTGACCGGGTCGAAGGTCTGGACCTCGCACGCGGAGGTCGCCGACTGGTGCGAACTGCTCGTGCGCACCGATCCGGAGGCGCCGAAGCACCGCGGGATCAGCTGGCTCGCCATGCCGATGGACACGCCGGGCGTCACTGTACGGCCGTTGCGCACGCTGGCCGGCACCGCCGAGTTCGCCGAAGTGTTCCTGGACGACGTGCGGGTGCCGGTGGCGAACCGGGTGGGGGGAGAGAACGACGGCTGGCGCGTCACCATGGTCACGCTGTCCTTCGAGCGGGGGACGGCCTTCGTCGGGGAGGTCGTCGCGTGTCGGCGCACCCTGGGCGAGCTCGCCCGCGCCGCCCGGGAGAACGGCCGCTGGGACGACGCCGTCCTGCGCCGGCGGCTCGGGCGGTTGAACGCCGAGTTCGCCGCGCTGTGGCGGCTCACGCAGTGGAACGTGAGCGAGGCGACGGAGGGGCCGGCGCGCCACGGTGCCGGAGGGCCCGCCCGCGGGGTGCCCGGCACCGGTGGCTCGGTCTTCAAGCTCCGCTACTCGCACGCACGGCAGGAGCTGTACGACGCGGCGGCGGAGGTGCTCGGGCCCGACGCGCTCGACGGGTCACACCCGTGGGCCCTGGACCGGCTGTCCTCGCTGTCGTACACCATCGCCGCCGGCACCTCCCAGATCCAGCGGAACATCGTCGCCGAGCGGATCCTCGGCCTGCCCAAGGAGGTTCGCGCGGCGTGCACTTCCAACTGAGCGAGGACCAGCGCGCCCTGCGATCGGGGGTCAGGGGACTGCTGGAGGCCCGATTCGACCGCACCGCCCTGCGCGCTGCGGTGGACGGCGGAGCGGACCGGCTGCCGGACCGGAAGCTGTGGCGCGAGCTCGGCGCGGTCGGCTTCTTCGCGCTGCGGCTGCCCGAAGCGCGGGGCGGCGCCGGACTGGGGCTGCCCGAGGCGGTCCTGGCCTTCGAGGAGGCGGGACGGGCCTTGCTGCCCGGTCCGCTCGTCGCCACGCACCTCGCGGCGGGCAGCGTCGCGGGAGCGGCCACCGGCGAGACCGTGGTGGCCATGGCGGACGGTGCCCTGGTGGCGTGGCTGGACGCGGCCGACGAGGTGGTCTGCGGGCTGCCGGAGACCGTCCCGGTGCGTTCCGTCGACCCGCTCACGCCGCTGCACAGGGTGACCGAACGGCAGGGCCACCGGGACACCGTGTGCGAGGAGCGCGCGGGGGCGGTGAAGGGGGAAGCAGTCGGGAGCCCGGCGCCCGCCCGCCGCGGCGTTCCGCCGGGCACCCGTCTGGAGGCCGTGCTGCTCACCGCCGCGGAGCAGGTGGGTTCCGCCGGCCGCACCACCGAACTCGCCGTCCGGTACGCGCAGCAGCGCGAGCAGTTCGGCCGTCCCGTCGGTGCCTTCCAGGCGGTCAAGCACCTCTGCGCCGGTATGCTGGTGCGCGCCGAAGTGGCTCGTACCGCCGTGTACGCCGCGGCCGTCACCGGTGATCCGGTCGAGACCGCGGGCGCCAAACTCCTCGCCGACGAGGCGGCCGTGCGCAATGCGCGGGACTGCCTCCAGGTGTACGGCGGCATGGGTTTCACCTGGGAGGTAGACGTGCACCTGCACCTCAAGAGGGCATGGGTGCGTGCCGAGCTCTGGCAGACGGCGGCCGAGGCGGAGGAGACGCTCGCGGCGGCCCTCTGACCGGGTCCCACGGGCGTCGATATCGGGTTGTGTCCTTCGAGCGGGCCGTCACGGCCCGGAGTCGGGCCCGTCCTCGGGTACTCTCCGTAGGGTGCGAGATGCGTGCTGTCCCGGGGCGAGATCCCCGAAGCTCCGGCCCGACACCAGGGTGGCCGCCGGAGGAGAACGCGCCGCTCGCACAGTGTGTTCGACTCTCCGCAACATGCGCCGCACAGTATGCACCACGCGTACTCCTTCGCGCTGGAATATGCCTGAAGCGCTTGTTGCGGTGACTGTACGTCAACCATGCTGTCTCGCAGGCAATTCACATTCCGTGATGGCTGTGAGGCGCGAGGCGATGTGTCCGCCGGTTCGGATGGTGTGAGCGGTGCAGGTGCTTCAGGTTCAGTTGGAAGTCGGGCCGGATCCCGCAGAAGTGGGACGAGCCCGGAGGTGGGCCCGTTCGCGGCTCCTCGGCTCGGGCATAGAGGACGACGAGCCGCTGGCCGAGACGCTGGTGCTGCTCATCTCCGAACTGGTCACCAATGCAGTGGTCCACACGGGCTGCCCGGCCGTGCTGCGGATGCTGTTCGGGCTGGGTGCGGCCGAGGCGGGGACGGTCCGGGTGGAGGTCGCCGACAGTTGCGCCCGCCCGCCGCGCCCCCGCCACGCGGACGGTGACGACACCAACGGCCGCGGCCTGGAATTGGTGGACGGGCTCGCCGACCGCTGGGGCTGGCAGCCCGAGGGGGCGGGCAAGAGCATCTGGTGCGAGGTGGACCGGCTGGCGCCGCGGACCGCTGCGGTCCCGGTCGTCCCGGCGGGCGTGCAGTCGCTGCTCATGGGCGAGCCGTCACGCACCATCACACGGACCGCCTGAGCAGTCCGTCCGGGCGTACGGCCGTTCGTCGCGGGAGCGCGGCGGGCCGGACGGAGACGTCGGACGTCCGGCCGCGGTGGGCTTCGCCCCCGGCGCACGGTCCGCTGGAGTGACGGTCCCGGCGGGGGGTGACGCTCCGCCGTCCGCGGCTCGCTCCGTGACCGCTCGCGGCCGCCCCGTGGCCCCGACGGCCCGGGCGTCGAGCGAGCGAGTGGGACGTGTGGTGAGTGCCGGAAGGCCGTGTGGGGCGCCGTGAGCCGCGTCCGGCCGGGCCACGGCGGGTGGCGGGCCGGCCCGGGCCGCACGGGAAGGGCCTCGACCGGTGGCGGAGCGCCCGAGGTCGTCCGTCCGCGTCACCGGTGAGCGTGCTGCCCCCGTCCCGGGGCCCGCTCTCAGAGGACGGCCACCGGGGCGACCGGCGTCCCCGTGCCGCCCACGAACGGCTCGGGCGTCGCGGACAGCAGGAAGGCGTAGCGCCCCTCCTCCGCACAGGCGGTGGAGAGCGGCTCCAGATCCCAGTTCTGGCCCTGCAGCATGCCCATCTCCACCAGGTCCAGCGCGTGTACGGGCAACCAGAGGTCCTCGATCTCCGGAGGGAAGATCTCGAAGGTCAGGGTGTCGTTCGCGACAGCCGCCGCGTCCCGGGCGTGGAACCACTCGGGCGTGCGGACCGACAGCCCGGGCGACGGGTAGGCGTAGCCGTGTCGGTCGCCGGCGAGATACGTCTGCACCTGCCCCGTCCGAACGAGCACGACGTCACCGGGGCGCACCCGGACACGGCCGAACTCCTCTGCCTCCGACAGGTCTTCGGGGGTGACGGCGTGGTCGCCGGGCAGCCGGTCCACGCCCCTGGCGCGGGCCACGTCGAGGAGCACACCGCGTGAGACGAGGGTGCGGACCGTGCCGATCCCGCTGAACCGTGCTCCCTCGTGGGCGGTGATGGTGTCCGCCGGGCGCCCGTTGTAGATCTTCCCCGAGTGCGAGGCGTGGGTCAGCGCGTCCCAGTGGGTGGCTGCCTGCAGCCCCATGGTGACGGCGTCGTCGCTGGTGGCGACGGTTCCGGGGCCGAACAGCTCCTGATTGATCTGGACCATCGTGTGCAAGGGGTTCACCCGGCCCGGGATCACGCCGGTCTGCACGCCGTCCTGTTGCAGTGGAAGGGCGAGCGGAACGCGGCGGCCGGTCCGGATCTCGCCCGCGGCCCGGCGCACCACGTCGTCGGTGATCAGGTTGAGCGTGCCGATCTCGTCGTCTGCACCCCAGCGCCCCCAGTTGTTGACGCGTCGGGCGATGTCGTGGAATTCCGGCGGCAGGGTCGGTGGTGACATCGGTCCTCCCGGTTCCTGGGTCTTGTGCTCTGACGTCTGTCGGCCCATAAAATCTAACGGTCCGTCAGAAACTGCGGGAAGGGGCGGGACGTGGGGAACTTCTTGGCAGGCAAGACCATCGCCGTGACCGGTGCTGGGCGCGGCATCGGGCGCTCCGTCGCCCTCGCCTGCGCTGCCGAAGGGGCGAAGGTCGTGGTCAATGACTACGGCGTGTCCATCGAGGGCGGCGAGCCGACGTCGGAAGTCGCCGAGGCCGTGGTGAAGGAGATCGCTGCGACCGGGGGAGAAGCGGTCGCCGTCGCGGACGACATATCGACGATGGAGGGCGGGCAGCGGGTCGTCGACACGGCGCTCGCCCGGTTCGGCCGGATCGACGGCGTCGTGTGCGTCGCGGGCATCCTGCGCGAACGCATGCTGTTCAACATGTCCGAGGAGGAGTGGGATCCCGTGGTCGCCACCCACCTGAAGGGCACCTTCACCGTGTTCCGCGCAGCGTCCGCGGTGATGCGCAAGCAGGGGGGCGGAGCGCTGATCGGTTTCACCAGCGGCAACCACCAGGGTTCGGTCGCCCAGGCCAACTACTCGGCTGCGAAGGGCGGCATCATCTCGCTGGTGCGCAGCGCGGCGCTCGGGCTGCACAAGTACGGGGTGACGGCCAACGCCGTCGCGCCCGTCGCCCGTACCCGGATGTCCGCAGGCGTCCCCATGGAGCTGAAGGAGATCGGCGAGCCCGAGGACGTGGCGGCGCTCGTCGTCTACCTGCTCTCCGGACGGGCCCGGGAGATCACCGGGCAGGTCTACACGATCGCCGGACCCAAGATCGCGGTGTGGGCTCAGCCGCGCGAGCTGAGGGCCGCGTACGCCGAAGGCCCCTGGACGCCGGAGAAGATCGCCGACTTCCTGCCGGGGACCGTCGGTACCGACCCGATGCCCCTGCTCACCCAGCTGCAGGAGATGGCGCGGGCAGCCGCGGCCAAGGACCGTCCCAACGCGTAGGAGATGCCGTGGACTTCCGGTTCGGAGCCGATGACGAGGAGTTCCGCGCGGAGGCCCGCGCCTGGCTCAGTACCCACCTCACCGGTGAGTACGCGGACGCCGGCGGCGGCCCCGGCAGCGAGCACGAGGATGCCGGGGTGCGGCTCGACTGGGAGCGCGAGCTGGGCGCGCACGGGTGGATCGGACTCGGCTGGAACGCCGAGTACGGCAACCGCCGGGCGACCCTCACCCAGCAGGTCGTCTGGGCCGAGGAGTACGCACGGGCCCGGGCGCCCGGCAGGGTCGGGCACATCGGGGAGAACTTGCTCGCCCCCACCCTGATCGCCTACGGGACCGACGAGCAGCAAGCACGATTCCTGCCGGGCATCGCCCGCGGTGAGGAACTGTGGTGCCAGGGCTACAGCGAGCCGGGTGCCGGATCGGACCTGGCGGCGGTCCGTACCGCCGCCGTCCGGGACGGTGCCGGCTACCGGGTGACCGGCCAGAAGATCTGGACCTCGCTCGCCCGGGAGGCCCACTGGTGCTTCGTCCTCGCCCGCACCGAGCCCGACTCGCACCGCCACCACGGCCTCTCGTTCCTGTTGCTGCCGATGGACCAGCCGGGCCGCGTCGAGGTGCGGCCCATCCGGCAGTTGACCGGCACCAGCGAGTTCAACGAGGTCTTCTTCGACGGCGCAGAGGCCGTCGAGGTGGTCGGCGGCGAAGGGGACGGTTGGCGGGTCGCCATGGGGCTGCTGGCCCTGGAACGAGGCGTTTCCACCCTGGTCCAGCAGATCGGCTTCGAGGAGGAACTGGCCGAGGTGGTGCGGATCGCGGTCGACAGCGGCGCGGCCGCCGACCCGGTGTTGCGCGACCGGCTCGTACGGCAGTGGGCCGAGCTGCGCACCATGCGCTGGAACGCCCTGCGCACGCTGGGGCGCAACGACGACCCCGGCGCACCCAGCGTGGCCAAGCTGCTGTGGGCAGGCTGGCACCAGCGGCTCGGGGAACTCGCGGTCCAGGTGCGAGGTGCCGCCGCCATGGCGGGCCCGGGCCCCTGGTCGCCGGAGTACGAACTCGATCCCCTGCAACGCCTGTTCCTGTTCAGTCGGGCCGACACCATCTACGGCGGTGCGGACGAGATCCAGCGCAACATCATCGCCGAGCGCGTACTCGGCCTACCCAGGGAGCTGCGGTGAGAGGTGTCGTCTTCGACGGTGAACGGGTCGAGGTGGCCGATGACCTGGAGGTACGCGATCCGGGCCCCGGCGAGGTGCTGGTCGCCGTCGCCGCGGCCGGCCTGTGCCACAGCGATCTCTCGGTGCTCGACGGAACGATCCCGTTCCCCGTGCCCGTCGTGCTCGGGCACGAGGGCGCGGGAGTCGTCGAGGCGGTCGGCCCCGGCGTCGGCCACGTCGAGCCAGGCGACCACGTGTCGCTGTCGACGCTGGCCAACTGCGGGGCGTGCGCGGATTGCGACCGCGGCCGGCCCACCATGTGCCGCAAGGCGATCGGCCGGCCCCGGCAGCCTTTCTCGCGGGCGGGGCGGCCGCTGTACCAGTTCGCGTCCAACTCGGCCTTCGCGGAACGCACCCTGGTCAAGGCCGTGCAAGCGGTGAAGATCCCCGACACGGTCCCGTTCGCCTCGGCCGCCCTGATCGGCTGCGGCGTACTCACCGGCGTCGGGGCAGTCCTGAACCGGGCCGGCGTCGTACTCGGGGACACGGTCGTCGTCATCGGTAGCGGAGGCGTCGGCCTGAACGTGCTCCAAGGCGCACGGCTCGCCGGTGCCCTCACGATCGTGGCGGTCGACGCGAACCCGGCGAAGGAGAAGACGGCGCGACTCTTCGGAGCAACGCACTTCCTCACCTCGGTGGACGGGGTGCGGGAGATCCTGCCGGACGGCGCGGCCCACGTCTTCGAGTGCGTCGGGCACACGGCACTGGTCCGGCAGGCGATCGACCTGCTCGACCGGCACGGCCAGGCGATCCTGCTCGGCATGCCCGCCCCGACGGCGGAGGCCACCTTCCTGCCCGCTTCGCTGTTCCTGGACAAGTCGGTGCTGGGCTGCCGTTACGGCTCCTCGCGTCCGCAGCGGGACATCGCGCGCTATGCGCAGCTCTACCAGGAGGGGCGGCTGCTGCTCGACGAGCTGGTCACGCAGACGTACCCGGTGGAGGACTTCGCGAAGGCCGCGGAGGACGCCGAGCACGGGCGGGTGGCGCGGGGGGTGCTCACCTTCTGAGCTCACCGAGACAGCCCCGGCGTACTGAGGGATGGCGAGCACCACGACCGAGGTACGCCGGAAGGATGCGGGAGGGCCCCTGCCCGACTCTGTCGGCTTCCCGCTCCCGGCCCGGCGGGGGCAGGCCGCCGCGTCCTCGCCATGGAGGTGGTGACCGCCCACTGGTGAAACCTGGTGGTTGGGCCAGGGGCGCCGCTCCTGCTCTGCGCATCGAAGACCGAAGAGGGGAGCGGATGTGGCTGCCAAGGGTCCGTGTACCGCTGAAGACCGGCGGTAGAGGCCATCGGTAGGGTCAGCCGCATGACCGTCGCCCGTTCCGTTGCTCTGTTCGTTGTCGCTGCCCTCTTCGAGATCGGCGGCGCATGGCTGGTCTGGCAGGGCATCCGGGAGCACAAGGGCTGGATCTGGATCGGCGCCGGTGTGATCGCACTCGGCCTGTACGGGGTAGTGGCCACCTTCCAGTCCGAGGACAACTTCGGACGGGTTCTCGCTGCCTACGGCGGGATCTTCGTGGCCGGATCAATCGCCTGGGGCATGGTCGCTGACGGCTACCGGCCCGACCGCTGGGACGTCATCGGCGCGCTGGTGTGCCTTGCGGGCATGGCCGTCATCATGTATGCGCCCCGCGGCCACTGACTCCGGAGGCCGGCGACGGCGGCGACGGTCGCGTCGCCCTGACGGCGACGCCCGGTCCGCGGGCAGGGGCCGAAGGCCATCCGGCCGTGTGCCGGGTGCCCGCTCCGTCTCACGTGCTGAAGCGTCCGAACCGCCCTTGGTGGAAGAGCAGTGGGTTCCCGCCCCGCTCCGCGCCGAGCGCCTCCACGTGCCCCACCACGATCAGGTGGTCGCCGCCCGTGTGCACGGCGCGGATCGTGCAGTCGATCCACGCCGGGACGGACCGGAGCCTCGGGGACGCGGTCACCGGGGCCGGGGTGTGGGAGACGCCCGCGAACTTGTCGGCGCCGCTGACCGCGAAGGCGCGGCACAGCCGGTCCTGGTCCGCGCCGAGGACGTTGACGCAGAAGGCCCCGGCGCGGGCGATGCGCGGCCAGGTCGTCGAGGTCCGCGCCACCATGAAGACCACCAGGGGCGGATCGAGGGACAGCGATGCGAACGACTGGCAGGCGAAACCCGTCGGGCCGCCCCCCTCGGGGTCGTGCGCCGTGATCACCGTGACGCCGCTGGCGAAGTGTCCGAGCACGCGCCGGAACTCCTGGGCGTCCACGGGCATCCGCTCGTCGGCGCCGACGGTGCGCAGAGCCGGACGCGGAAGGGTGTCGAAGGGTTCGGCGGCCGTGGGGGCGCCGACGGATCTGAGGTAGCGGACGGCGGCGGCCGCCATCCCTGCGTGTCCCATCACACGTCCATTGAAACTGACGCTTCGTCAGATGAAAACCCCGAGGCCGGAAGGGAACGGCCGGGGGCTTGCGTTCGAGGTGCTCCTCCCACGCTCTCGAGACCTCCACAACCGCACGGGACGCCGGAGCCGCACACGTGCCGGCGCGCCACTCGGGCCGCGGCGGGCGGCAGGCCGGGCGTCGGCGCTCCTGGCCTGCGCCGGCGTTCGGCCCCGCACGGCCTTGTGCCCGCGGTCGACCGGGCCGCGCGGTGGTCGACCGACGGGCGGAACGGGCGATCGGGGTGCGGGCGGGGGTGTCGATCTTTGGCGGGGAATCGCCACGAGCGCGGGCCGTCGCCCACCAGTAGCGTGGGGGCGGAAGACTACCCCGGCAGCGTACGGAGCAGGAGAAATGGGCGATCCCTTGTTCATCAAGGTCTGTGGTCTGCGAACCGAGCAGGACGTGGACGCCGCCGTCGAGGCCGGTGCCGACGCGATCGGTTTCGTCTTCGCGCGGAGCCCCCGCCTCGTCGACGCCGCCACCGCACGACGGCTCGCGCAGCGCGTGCCGGAGGGGATCCTGACGGTCGGCGTCTTCCGCGACCAGCCGTTGGAGGACGTCCGCGCGCTGCTGGACGAGACCGCGATGCGTGCCGTGCAGCTGCACGGGAAGGAGGACCTGGCCTACTACGACGCGCTCCGGCCGGACGGGCGGACCCTGATCCGCGGCGTTGCCGTACGGGGCGACGTGCCCCGTCACGGGGAACGCGGCGAGGACATCCTGCTGCTCGACGCGCCGATCCCGGGCGCGGGCGAGACCTGGGACCTCACCGGCAAGCAGCTTCCGGTTCCCGGACAGCGGTGGCTGCTCGCCGGGGGGCTCGCCCCGCACAACGTCGCCGCGTCGGTGCGCACGGCACGTCCGTGGGGCGTGGACGTCTCCAGTGGCATCGAGACCAGCAGGGGCGTCAAGAGCCCGTTGCTCATCGCCGAGTTCGTCCGCGCCGCCCGTAGCGCCGCGTAACGTGCCGGGCGCCGCACGCCGGTTCCCGGACCGGAGCGCGCAAGCCCGTGGGGCGGCCGGTACCTGTGGCCGTACGGCATCGTGGCGCGCTCGGCCTGCCCCAGCGGAACCACGCCCCGCCGCACGCCTGCTCCCGGAGGGCAGCGCTGAGGTCGGCCATGTCAGGAGCGGTGGGAGCCTTCGCGGCCTTGGCGGAGTCGAACGACAGGAAGTCGACGGAGACCTTCTCCCGGCGGGTTGGTGGGCCGGGTGCTGCTCTCCCCCGGGCCGTGCCGCGGCCGGGCGTCGTCGAGCTGACGGTGGCGGCACCGCGCGCGGTGTGCGAGATCGGCGTCCGCTCAGCTTCCCCGGTACACCGGCGCCCGGCGCTCCACGAAGGCCGCGACGCCCTCGTTGGCGTCGCGCGTCGTCATGTTGATCTCCTGCGCCGCAGCTTCGGCCGCGAACGCACCGGCACGGTCGGCATCCAGCGAGGCGTTCACCAGCTGCTTGGTGAGGGCCAGGGCCCGGGTCGGCCCCTGGGCCAGGCGGGTCGCCCACGCGCGGGCCGTCTTCTCCAACGCGTCCTCGGGTACGACCCGGTTGACGAGCCCCAGCCGCTCGGCGTCGGCGGCGGACAGCTCGTCCCCGAAGAACATCAGCTCCTTGGCGCGCTGTGGTCCGACCAGTCGCGGCAGCAGGTACGCCCCGCCGCCGTCCGGCACGAGCCCCCGCCGCACGAACACCTCGATGAACCGGGCCGATGTGGACGCGAGGACCAGGTCGCAGGCGAAGGCCAGGTGTGCCCCGAGGCCCGCCGCGGTGCCGTTCACCGCCGCGATCACCGGCTTCTCGCAGTCGAGTACGGCCGTGACGAGGCGCTGGGCGCCGAGACGGATCGTCCGCGCCACGTCTCCCGCGACACGAGGTCCTCCCGGGGGCGCCCCCCGCAGGTCCGCCCCGGCGCAGAAGCCCTTGCCGGTCGCGGTGACGACCACGGCACGGACCTCGGGGTCGCCGGACGCCTCCGAGAGGAGCGTGATGATCCGTTCCCGCTGGTCCCAGGTGAGGGCGTTCATGGCTTCCGGCCGGTCGAGGGTGATCCAGCAGATGCCGTGCTCGGTCGTGTGGCGTATCAACGGGGCTCCAGGAAGTGGGGACGGGCCGGGTGTTCAGCGGCAGACGGCGAGCGCGTCGAGCGCCACCGCACCCTGCCCGCGGGGCAGCACCATCAGCGGGTTGACGTCCAGCTCGGAGAGGTCCGCGCCGAGTTCGAGCGCCATGCGCTGGACGCGCAGCACGACCTCGACGAGTGCGTCCACGTCCAGCGGGGGTCCGCCCCGGACCCCGTCCAGCAGAGCCCGTCCGCGCAGTTCGTCCAGCATCGAGCGGGCCTGCTCCTCGCCGAACGGCGGCACGCGGACCGCCACGTCCTGCAGCACCTCCACCAGCACCCCGCCGAGGCCCACCGTCACCGTCGGGCCGAACAGTTCGTCGTGGGTGACGCCCACGACCATCTCGACGCCCTTCTCGACCATCTGGCACACCAGGATCCCGTCCAGCCCGATGCCCTCGTAGCGGGCGACGTCGGTCAGTTCGCGGTAGGCGTCCCGTACCTGGCTGGCTGAGGTGAGCCCGATCTTCACGAGCCCCAGCTCCGTCTTGTGCGCCAGTTGGGGCGCTGATGCCTTCATCACCACCGGGTAGCCGACCAGCCCCGCGGCGCGGACGGCCGCCGCCGCGCTGGTCACCAGCTGCTCGCGGGGCACGCGGATGCCGTACGCCCTCAGCAGCTGTTTGGCCGAGTGCTCGCTCAGCCGGTGGCCCGGGCGGAGCAGTGCCTGTGCCTTGCGGAACGAGGGCGACAGGGTGCGGGGCGCCTCGTCGAAGGGCGAGCGGTAGCCGTCGGTGAAACGGTGGTGGTCGAGGAAGGCCCTGACCGCGGTGATGCAGTTGCCGAACGTACGGAAGGTCGCGACGCGCGAGGAGCCCAGTAGCGTCGTCCGGTACGCCTCCTCCGTCCCCACGGGCGAGCCCCAGACGACGCACACCAGCTTGTCCGTCGTCTCCGCCGCGTCCACGAGGTCCTGCGCGAGCTTGTCGCTCATCGGAGGGAAGGGGCCGGTGATCGGGCAGACCAGCACGCCGACCTCGGGGTCGGCGAGGATCGCGTCGATGATCTTCCGCCCGCGCCAGTCGCCGACGGGGTGTCCGCCGTTGTCGACGGGGTTGGACACGTTCAGGTACTCCGGTATCCACTGGTGCAGTTCGGACTGTCGGGCTTCGGACAGCTGCGGCAGCCGCAGTCCGGCGGCGGTCGCGAGGTCGGAGAAGTGCGCCCCGGTGCCACCCGAGATCGAGTAGACCGCCACGCCGTCGGTCCGCGGCCGCCGCGCCCTGGCCAACAGGGCTGCGGTGTCCTGGAGTTCGTCGAGCCCGTCGACGCGGATCACCCCGTACTGGCGCATTGCCGCGTCCACCACCCGGTCGGCGCCGGTGAGCTTCCCGGTGTGCGAGGCGGCCGTCCGTGCGCCGGTTTCGGTCCTGCCGACCTTGACGGCCACGACCGGGACGCCGCCCCGCGCCGCGCGGTCCGCGGCGAGCAGGAACGAGCGTCCGTCCTTGAGGCCCTCGACGTACGCGGCGATCGCGCCGACCTCGGGCCGGCCGGCGAAGTACGAGATGAAATCGGCGGTCTCCAGGTCGGCCTCGTTGCCGGTCGGCGCCCAGTGGGAGAGCCGCACGCCCAGCTCCTGCAGGGTGAACACCGGGCGGCCCTGGTGTCCGGACTGCGTGATCAGGGCGATGGCGGGGCCTTCCAGGTCGTCGCGGAACGTCTCGAAGGCGTTGAGATTGGTGTTCGGGCCGAGGAGCCGGATCCCGGAACGTTCCACCGCCGCCGCGAGCCGCTGCTGGGCCGCCGCGCCCGCCTCACCGGTCTCGGCGAAGCCGGAGGCGAAGGCCACCGCGAACTTCGCTTTCACCTGCGCGAGTTGCTCCACCACCGGCAATGGGTCGGCGATGAGCAGTACGACCAGGTCGACGGGCTCCGGCAGGTCCGTGACGGACGGGACGCAGGGCCGGCCGAAGACGGCGGTCCGGGACGGGTGCACGGGGTGCAGCCTTGCTCCCACACGGTCCGCCCACGAGATCAGCTGCCGGGTGATGCCGGCGTTCGGGCGTCCTTCGGCGTCGCTGGCCCCGACGACCGCGACGGACTCGGGGCGGAAGAACCGGTCGAGGTCGGGGACCGGCGCGTACAGCGGGCGCCCGCTGACGTCGAGGTCTCCGGCGACGGCGGTGACCGCCGCTGTGTCGTGTACGGCGTGGCGGGGCTGCTCGCCGCAGGCCACCACGCGGGCGCGGAGATCGGAGGTGAGGGTGCCGTGGGTCGATCCAAGCATCGTCCGCCCGCTCCTTGCTCGTCGGCCAAGTCAACTGACGTATTGTCAGATTACAGAACTGACGAACAGTCAGGAACGGTCGTGCAGGCAAAGGTCGCGCGGGTGGTGGTCGAGGAGCCCGCTTCCCGGGGTCGGTGTGCAGGATCTCGCGGGTACCCGGCGTGCGTCGAGGGTGCGCGGTCGGCAGGCGGAGGGATCCGGCCGTCCGGCCCGGAGTCGTGGCGGGGGCGTTCCGTCGAGGCACGCCCGGCGCACGAGGTGGTCGGGGTCGCGGTTCAGCGCGCGATCTGGCGGGAAAGCCGCTTCGCGATCCGGAGCGCATCCCGGGCGAGGTCGCGGAGGGCGCCGCTCACGGGGTGGTTGAAGCCCGTGAAGTACAGCCCGGGAGCTACTCCCGGGGTGCGGCCGCCGCGGGTCACGGGGCGGCCGTGGTCGTCCAGTACGTCGAGGTGGCCGACCAGGGACTCCAGGCCCCGGTCGTACCCGGTGGCCGCAATCACCACCTCGGGGTCGATGCGCGACCCGTCCACCAGGACCACCTTGGCGTCGTCGAAGGACTTGACCGCCGCCACGGGCTCGATGCGGCCGGTCTTCACGGCGCGCACCAGGCCCGGCACCTGCACCGGTATCGCGCCCTGGCGCACCCGTGCGTGGAGGCCCGTGCGTGGACGGGGCAGTCCGTGGGCGGCGAGGTCGGGAGCGAGGAGGCGTCGTACGGGGCCGCTGAGTGCGTCGGCCACCACGACCGGTACCCGGCGCATCAGGATCCCGGTGCGCTGGGCGGGCCAGCCGGCCGTGGCGCGGCGGACGATGTGCGGCGCGGTCCGCACGGCCAGGCGCACCCGCGCCGCGCCGCCCTCCACGAGGTCCACGGCTATCTCCGCGCCCGAATTCCCCGCTCCGACGACGAGGACGTCCTTGCCCGCGTACGGGGTGGCGTTGCGGTAGTCCGACGCGTGCAGCAGCTCGCCCGCGTAGTGGTCCCGGCCCGGCCACTCGGGCAGGCGCGGGCTGCGGTTGCGGCCCGTGGCGACCACGACGGCGCGTCCGGTCAGCACCCTGCCGCCCGTCGCGTGCAGTACCCAGTCGCCGCCCGACGGTTCTATCCGGGAGACCTCCACCCCCGTGACCAGCTCCAACTCGTGGGCCTCGGCGTACGCCTCCAGGTAGCGGACCATGGCCTCCCGCGTCACCCACCGGCCGGCCTTCCGGGGTATCGGGAGTCCCGGCAGCCCCGACAGGCGTCGGGTGGTGTGCAGGCGCAGCCGGTCGTAGTGGCCGCGCCACGACGCCGCCACGTCGTCGGCCCGCTCCAGCACGACCGCCCGCACCCCCCGCGCCCGGAGTGCAGCGGCGACGGCGAGGCCGCCGGGGCCTCCGCCGATGACGTACACGGGCCGGTCGTCGGTGCGGTCGATGTCTCTGAGGTCAGGCATGAATGCTGAGCGTAATGGCGCGGGCAATGGGTGGGTCTCGGCCAAGACGGGAATCGGTTGCGAATCGGTCACGACCGACGGCCCCTTGCGCGTGCACCACCCCATCCGCTGAACTGACGTACCGTCAGATCAATGAGGAGGGAGGTCTGGGCGTGTCGACCGTCTGGCTCACGGGTGAGGAATGGCTCGCCGTGCTCCGCATAGGGCTCGGCCTGTGGTGGCTGGAGAGCTGGCGCCACAAGGACAAAAGGGGCTGGTTCGAGCGCGGATCCGGTATCGCGTGGGCCGCGGATGTGGCTGGGAAGCACCGGTGGGCGTTTGTGAAGTCCGGCTTCGACGCGGTCGTCGCGCCCCGGCCCAGGGCCATGGCGTACCTCGTGGTCTACGCGGAACTCGCCCTGGGACTGGGCCTGATCGCCGGGTTCCTCACCCCGGTGGCCCTCCTCGGTGGACTCGTCCTCAACCTGCTCTACCTGGTGCTGATGATCCACGACTGGGCCGAACAGGGGCAGAACGCCATGATGGCGCTGATCTCCCTGGTGGCCTTCTTCGCGATGTCCTGGCAGGCGTGGTCCCTCGACCACGCGATGGGACTGTTCCTGTGACGCCCGGACCGCGCCACGACCTTCCCGAGACGGACGACTTCACCCGACCCTACTGGGACGCCGCCGCCGGGGGCCGTCTGCTGATCAGACGGTGCGGCGCCTGCGGGCGCGCCCACCACTACCCCCGGGAGTTCTGCCCCCACTGCTGGAGCGATGGCGTGGCCTGGGAGCGGGCGAGCGGCCGGGCCACCCTGTACACCTGGTCCGTCGTCCACCGCAACGACCTCCCGCCGTTCGGTGCCCGCACGCCCTACGCCGCGGCCGTCGTCGACCTCGCGGAGGGTCCGCGGATGATGACCGAGGTCGTGGAGTGTGCGGAGGCGGACCTCCGGATCGGGATGGAGCTGGAGGTCGCCTTCCGCCGGCAGGCCGCGGGGGTGGCGGTCCCGGTGTTCCGGCCCGCCGTCAGTCCTCCGGCGACAGGCAGAGCTGGGCGGTGACCACCGCGAACAGCAGCTCCGGATCGACGAACTCGCCCTCCACCGGCGGGCCGGCACGCCAGGACAGCGGGTAGGTGTTGCCGCCGGCCGCGGGGACGCCGACGTACTGGTCCCGCGCGCATGGCCCGAAACAGGCCGCGCCGGGCGGCCAGGGGTGCGCCTTGCTGCTGCCGGGCGGGAGGAGGAAGTACGTCCACCGCCCCCGCCAGGTCTCCCGCACCACCGGGCCCGGGCGCCCTCCCGTGGCCCGGACGAGGTGGTGGAGTACGGCTTCACCACGGACGCCGTGCACGCGTACGGCGTCGAAGTGGATTCCCGCGAGGTGCAGCCGCAGCCCGGACGCCGGAACCCAATCGGGGAGTTTCTCTCTGGTCATGCCTCCGAGCATCGCGCCGGTTGCGTAGCGTGACCAGAAGGACACGGCCCACATCGGGCAGATGTGGGGAGGGCGGTGGATGCTGTGGGGTCGGGCAAGGAACCCTCGCCCGCGCGGAGGCACGTGGGCGAGCTGGTCAGACTGCTGCGGGGGCTCGCGGACATGACCCAGCGCGACCTGGCGGAACGGCTGCTGATGTCGGAGTCGCTGGTCGGCGCGTACGAGCGCGCGGAACGCATTCCGACGACGGCGTTCCTGGTGGAGGCGGACACGGTGCTGGGGGCGAGGGGGGTGCTGGCGTCGTGCGTGTCGATGATGGAGGAGGAGAAGTACTCGCCGAAGTTCCTGAACTGGAAGCGCATGGAGGCGGATGCGACGAGCATCAGCGCGTACGAGACGATGCTGGTCCCCGGTCTGCTGCAGACGCCCGCGTACGTCCGGGCGCTGTACGAGGTGCGGGTGCCGATGTACGAGCCGGAGGAGATCGACCGGCACGTGGAGGCGCGGCTGGAACGGCAGGAGGTGCTGGACCGCAGGCCGAGGCCGATCGTCTCCTACGTTATCGAGGAGTCGGTGCTGCGCCGTCCGATCGGTGGCGGGGCGGTGCTCAAGGAACAGGTGGCGCATCTGCTGGAGTCGGTGCGCACCAGGAGCCACCTGACGGTGCAGGTGATGCCGACGGAGCGGGCGGTGCACGCAGGTCTGAACGGGCCCCTGAAACTACTGAGCACCCGGGAAGGACGGAATCTGGGGTATGCCGAGGGGCAAGGCGGGGCTACCTTGATCTCCAGGCCCGAAGAGGCGAACCGGCTGATCGACCTCTTCGGTGCACTGCGGGCCCAGGCCCTCACCCCCTGGGAGTCCGTGGCGCTGATCGAGAGGATGGCGGCGAGGCTGTGAACCCCGACCTGGTCTGGTTCAAGAGCAGTTACAGCGGAAACGAGGGCGGTAGCTGCGTCGAAGTCGCCTACGACTGGCGCACCTCCAGCTACAGCAACAACGAGGGCGGCGAGTGCGTCGAAGTCGCCTCCTGCCCCCACGCCGTCCACGTCCGTGACTCCAAGGTCCCGGGCGGCCCCGTCCTCACCGTCGCGCCCGCCGCCTGGGCGTCGTTCATCACCTCCGCGGCCGCTCACTGACCCGCACCCGGCCTCACACCCCGGCGGGGCCGGGGCTCCGCACCCGTGCCCGCAGGGGGTGTTGCGCTGCCCGGCCGTGCCCTCGCGTCCTGCGCGCCCGCACCAAGCCCACCCGTACGGGAACACGCTTGCGACCTGTCACGCCCGCAGGTGATACTCCAACTCCCCCCACTTCACTCCGCCATGCCGCTCTTCTGATCCTGTGGGGGACTCTGCCCGATCCGTGGTTCCGTGCGCGTGCCGCGTACGCCGTCCGCCGGTCCCTCGGGCCCGTGTGCGTCCGGCCGCTCGCGCGCCTGTGACTCCCGCCGGGACACGAGGACACCCCCCCGCGTCGTGGCGCGGAGGCAGCCCACCCCCCATCCCGATACCGCGCAGCCGCCGGCTGCGCCGATCACCGAGGTCACGTATCCGTTGAAGATGTCTCCCCGGGTCGTCCCGACCCCGATCACCCCTGCGCTGCCGGCGCCGGGCCATGACTTCCCGACAGCCGACCTGCGGCGCACCGTCCGGAGCCCGCGCCGCGCGCCCGCCGAGCAGGGCGGGGAGTGACCGTGGAGATCGCACGCATCGTCGCCCTGCTGGTGGTCTTCGGCATCAGCTTCCTCTACTACCGGCGCGTCACGAAGCCGTCCGGTTCTGCGCCCACCCCCGGTGCGGCCGAAAAGCTGGGCCTTCTTCCGCAGTCCCGCCAGAACGCCCTGCTGGCGTCCCCGGCGCCCGAGTTGGAACGGGCGCTGGCCGCCACCGCGGGCGGCGGGTGGGAACCGGCGGCGCGGCTGATGGCCGCGACGCGGGAGGGCCGGGACTGGGCGCGTAGGGCCCAGTGTGCTGACGCGCTCGGTTCGGTGGCCGGCAGGGGCGCGGACGAATGGCTGTGTGCCTGGGAGGAAGCCGTCGGCGCGGACGACCCCGACGTCGCGCTGGTTCGCCTGGAGGCGACGGTGACCCTGGCCTGGCACCTGCGGGGCGGCGGTTGGGCGAAGGACACCAGCCGGGAGCAGTTCGCGGGCTTCCACAACGCGCTGGAACGGGCACGGGGTGAGGTCGAGCGGGCCAAGGCCCTCGGTCCGGAGGACCCCACGCCGTACGTCTCCGAGATCCGCACGGCGCTCGGGCTCGGCTACCCGCACGAGGAGATGCACCGCATCTGGAACGAGGTCACCGCGCGGGACCCGTACCACTACGGCGCGCACGGCGCAGCGCTCAAGTACTGGTGCGCCAAGTGGCGCGGTTCGGAGGAGCTGGCCACGTCCTTCGCCCGTGACGCCGCGGCCGGAGCGCCGCTGGGCAGCCTGCTCGCGGTGCTGCCGCTGGTCGCCTGGTGGGAGCACCGCGGCGACGGTGCGAAGACCGCGGACTTCCGCGCCCCGCACCTGATGGACCTGGCCGACGCGGCCCTGGCGGACGTGGCGGCGGCCCCGCCCGGCGGGCCGGACACGGCGCGGGTGCGGCACTTCCTGGCGTACTTCCTGACGCGGCAGGGCAGGTACGAGGCGGCGTTGGAGCAGTTCCGGCTGGTCGACGGCTACGTGAACGGCGCGCCGTGGGCGTACTACGACGATCCGGCCGAGGCGTACTGCGTCTTCCGGGAGCTGGCGGCCCGGGGTGCGCGCAGCCGCTGAGGACCTGCGGGTCCGGCGGTGGTCCATGACGCGTCGTGGGGCCCCCCAGGGGAAGCTCCCACGGCGGTCACGTCACCGCAGCGTGTTCGGGAACGTCCGGCCGGAGCCTTCTCCACGTCTTCCTCTGACCGTCCGTCGTCCCGGCAACTCCCGTCAGCGGAACGTCACTCCAGGCGGAGGGCCGATCGCCGGGGGCGGGTCCCTCGTGCCGGTTGCGGGCCCGCCTCCGCGCCGCCGTGGGAACGAGGAGGACGAATCCCGGGCCAAGCGCGCCTACGGCCAGAGCAGCTCCCGCACCCATGCGCCCCCCTCGCGGCGGTAGCGCAGCCGGACGTGACGGCGCCGGACGTCGCCCTGGAAGAATTCGACCTCGTCCGGTTCGAGCACGTACGCCGTCCAGGTCTCCGCCGTCGCCTCCGGTTCGGTGGTGGCCCGCTCCCACGCGGCGTCGCTGGCGCTCTCCAACTCGGCGTAGGAAGAGAGCACTTCGCTCTGCCGCCCGACGAGGGCCGCGGCCAGCGCCCCGGTGGACCGTGCGTGGAGGTCGGCGTACGCCTCCTCCGGCGTGCCGGTGACGACCTGTCCGCGGACCCGCACCTGGCGGCCCTGCACCGGCCAGTAGAAGCCCAGTGCGGCGCCCGGCCGGGCGGCCAGCTGACGGCCCTTGGTGCTGGTGGCGTGCGAGGCGAAGTGCCAGCCCCGTTCGTCAGCCCCGTGCAGCATGAGGGTCCGCACGTCGGGTCGCCCGTCCTCGTCGACGGTGGCCAGGGTCATGGTGTGGGGCTCGGGCTGACCGGCCGCCGCGGCCGCCACGAACCACCGGTGGAACAGCGGCAGCGGCTCGGCCGGCGCGGAGTCCGGCGCGAAGGAGGGCAGTTCGGTGTCCCAGACCTGCAGGGACCGGAGCAGCCGGTGGAAGGCGTCGGCGTCGTCGGGCGCGTGTGTCATGCGCCGAGTGTCACACCCGGCCGATATCCGCCGACAGCCACCTCTCCGGGCGCATGTGGATCACGACTTGCTCGCCGTGCTCCTTCTCGGCGAACGCGAGGTAGCCCTCCACCTTCTCGGCCGGGAGGTAGCGGGAGGACATCTCGCGGAGCAGTGCGCGGGTGCCGGCGGCCGTACGTGTGACCGGTCCCTCGACGGATACGTAGCGGATGGTGGGCTCCAGTCGGTCGACGAGGAGGGTGAAGCGTCCCGCCGCGGTGATCAGCCGGTGCTTCCGCGAGTCACGCCCGGTCAGGATCCACACCTCGCCACCGGGTTCGTACTGGTACCAGATCGGCACCGACAGCGGGCCCCTGCCCTCCCCGCCGTCCACCGAGATCGCCGCGACATGGGGCTGTGCCAGGAACTGCTCGCGCTCCTCGCGGGTCAGTGCCATCGGAGGTCTCCTCTCCCACGCCCGGATGGTCCGCTCCACTCTGCCGCACGGTGACCTGCCGGGGCGGGGGACGCGCGGGCCCCGGGGGGAACGGGCTCGCACGGGGCAGCCGGTGTGCTGCCTCGTCCGGGGGCCGCACGCGGTGGGGCCCGCGGCGCCACCCGGACTCACGCCACCAGGTGCGCCGTGTAGTCCTTGACCGGGATGGCGCGGGCGGCCTTCTGGATGTCCTCGCGGACCTTCTTCGCGACGAAGTTCTTCCACGGGGTGTGCGGCAGGATGCGCAGCATCCACATTCGCACCGCGATCTTGCGTGGGGAGGAGAGGGTCATCTCCTCGGCGAACCGCTCGGCGAACCGTTGGTTGAGCGCGATGCCCGGCCGCATCACCCGCTCGTACGCAGCGAACGCCGCGCGGTGGTCGCCGTGCGCCGCCGCGAGCTCGCCCGCCAGGACGTACGCGCCGGTCAACGCGAGCCCGGTGCCCTGGCCCGAGGCGGGAGACGTGCAGTGGGCCGCGTCTCCGAGCAGCACGACCCGTCCCTTCGACCAGCGGTCCATCGTGATCAGGGCGAGCGCGTCGAAGTAGAAGTCCTCGGCCGCGCGGGCGTTGTCCAGCATGCGCGGGACCATCCAGCCGTCGCCCTCGAAGGCGTCGACGAGCAGCCGGCGTTGCCCGGCGGTGTCGCGGTGGTCGTAGGCGAGTTCGGGAGCGCGGAAGACGAGGAAGTTCTTGGCGTCCGACTCGCCGCTGGAGCTGTAGGCGCAGACCAGCTTGCCGGGCAGCGCGTGGTACGTCTCCCAACGGTCCAGTGCCAGGTCGTTCGGGGCGCTGAAGATCGAGATGTAGGCGCCCAGATGCCGCTTGAACCGCCGCTCCTCGCCGAAGACGAGCCGGCGCGTGTTCGAGTGCATCCCGTCGGCACCGACGACGAGGCCGAAGCGGCGGACCGCACCGGACGCGAAGGTGACGGTGATCCCGTCCGCGTCCTCGTCCAGTGCTGCGATGGAGTCGCCGAAGACGTACTCGACGCGGTCGTGTGTCTTCTCGTACATGATCCGGGCGAGGTCGCCGCGCATGATCTCGTCATCGTCGCCTTCGCGGCCGCCGAAGACCTCGGCGGGTAGTTCGGCGAGAGTGCGGCCGCGGTCGTCGACGTAGCTGCCGCCCCGCATGCCGGTGGAGCGGGCCCGCACGTCGTCCAGGACGCCCATGCGTGCGCAGATGTCGATGGCGTCGCCGCGCAGGTCCACCTTGTAGCCCCCGGTGCGCAGTTCGGGCGCGCGCTCCACGACGGTCGGGGTGAAACCGTAGCGGTGCAGCCAGAGCGCGAGCGCGGGCCCCGCGATGCTCGCGCCGGAGATCAGCACGGTGCGGTCGGTGTGCTGGCCGGGGTGGGTGGGGAGGCGCCGGTCCGTGTGGGGCTGGGCGTGCGACATCTGGAACTCCCGTGAGGTCGGGCGGCGCAGGGTGCGCCTGCAGACACCGCGACTATACGGTTGTTCCATACGTTTGTATATGACGTTTGTTTAAATCCGTGGGTGGTGCGGCTTTCAGTGGTTCCTGCCGAGCACCACCGTCCCCGCCGAGCAGAACCAGCCGCCCGTGCCCGAGGCCACGGCCAGCTCGGGCGGGCTGCCGTCCCTCCGGAACACCTGGTGGCCGCCCGCCTCCCCCCTCAACTGCCGGGCGGCCTCGACCAGCAGGAACAACCCGCGCATCCCCGGATGGCAGGCGGAGAGCCCACCGCCGTCGGTGTTCACCGGGAAGGCCCCGTCCAGTTGGAGGCGTCCCTTCTCCACGAACGCCCCGCCCTCACCCTTCGCGCAGAAGCCCAGGTCCTCCAGCGTCACGAGCGTCATGTACGTGAAGGCGTCGTAGACCTCCGCGATGTCGATGTCCTGCGGGCGGACGCCGGCCCGCTTGAACGCGAGCCGGCCCGAGACGGCGGCGGGGGAGACCGTGAAGTCCTCCCACTCCGACATCGTGCTGTGCGAGACGTGCTCGCCCGTCCCGAGGACCCACACCGGGGGCTTCGCCGTGTCCCGTACGTACTCCTCGGCCGCGAGCAGCACGGCGCAGCCACCGTCGCTGCGGATGCAGCAGTGCAGCTTGGTGAACGGATCCGCGATCAGCGGTCCGGCCAGGACCTCGTCCACGGTGATCGGATCGCGGAACATCGCGTCCGGATTGCGCGATGCGTTGGCGCGCGCCTGGACGGCGACTTCGGCGAGCTGCTCCGCCGTCGTGCCGTACTCGTGCATGTGGCGGCGGGCCGCCATCGCGTACTTGGCGACCAGCGTGTGTCCGTAGGGGACTTCGAACTGCAGCGGCCCGCGGGCCCCGAAGGACAGGTTGGAGGTGCGGCGGCCGGCCCGGACGTCGGAACGGGCGGTCGATCCGTAGGCCAGCAGCACGGCGTTGGCGTGACCCGCGGCGATGGCGTCCGAGGCGTGCGCGGCCATCACCTCCCAGGTCGCGCCGCCGACGGCGGTGGAGTCCACCCATCGCGGCCTGAGGCCCAGGTATTCGGCGACCTCGGCGGGTGCGAGCGTGCCGAGTCCTGCGGAGGCGAACCCGTCGACCACGGACCGGTCCAGCCCCGAGTCGGCGAGGGCGCGGCGCGCGGCCTGGGCGTGCAGGGCGTAGGGGGTGGGTCCCTCGATCCGACCGCAGTCCGAGAGGGCTGTGCCGACGACGGCGACCTTGCGGGGGCCGCGCACGGTGGTGGCCATGTATCTGACGGTACATCAGAAAGCTGCGCCGGGAGAGGGGGCGGTTCCGTCGCCGGGTGGTGCCCGAAGGGCTCACGGCCGACCACTGGGTGATCCCGGGGTTCGAGCGTGGCGCTGTCCGTGCAGGGCAACTGCGGCTCCGTCCGTAGGGCCTTCGCCCCTTGGGGTGTCGTGCCGACGTTCCCCTGGTCGCGCTGGTCCGTGACCGCCGGCCCGCCGCCGCCTTCGTGCCGGCGGGTTCCCCGCGTCCGGCGGCCGCCCCACCCGGGTTCCGCGTCGCCGTGGCTGTGGTCGCGGTGTGCGCGGCGGATTGGACGGGGGCGGGGCCTGGGCATCTCGTCCGCCCCGACTTAGCATGACGCTCCGTCAGAAACTGGAGGGGAGCCGATGGACGCCGCCTTCACACCGGAGCAGACCGAGATCCGGCGCACCCTGCGCACCCTGCTGTCCCGGGCGGCGACACCGGGGCCACCGCAAGGCGGTGCGGACGGCCCCGCCCCACCCGGACCCGACGATCCGGGCTACGACCGGGCGCTCTGGAGGCAGTTGTCCCGGCAGCTCGGATTGCCGGGACTCGCCCTGCCCGAAGCCTACGGCGGCGCCGGGGGCGGCGTCCTCGAGCTGGCGCTCGCCTGCGAGGAGGCCGGGCGGGCGCTCGTACCACTGCCGCTGTTCGCGACGGCCGGGCTCGCCGCGCCGCTCATCGGAGCGCTCGGCACCGAGGGGCAACGATCGGACCTCCTGCCGCGCCTCGCCGACGGCTCGCTCACCGCGACCCTCGCCGTCGCGGGCGGCGGCCTCGCCACCGCGCTCGCCCTCACCGGTGACCGCGCGGGCGGTGCATGGGCCGGCGGTGGCAGGGCCGGGGGCATCCAGGCCAGGCCCGCAGACGGCGGCGAGTGGCTGTTGTACGGGGAGGCCGGACAGGTCCTGGACGGCCACAGCGCCGGGCTGCTCGTCGTCGCCGCCCACACGGGCGGATTCGCGCGCAGCCGCACCCTGCTCTTCCTGGTCCGCCCGGCGAACGCGACCGGTCTGCGACGCATGCGCTGGACCGCGCTCGACGAGACCCGTCCCCAGGCGCGGATCGAACTGCGCGACACCCGAGCGGAGTTGCTCGGAGGGGGCGACGCGACCGACGGCCCTGCCACCGCAACCAGCGCCGCACTCTCGACCACCGGCCGCACGGTCGCCGCGCTACTCGCCGCCGAAGCTGCCGGTGCGGCTGCCGCAGCCCTGCGCCTCACCGTCGAACACGTCCGCATCCGTGAGCAGTTCGGACGTCCGGTCGGCGCCTTCCAGGCGGTCAAGCACCGCCTCGCCGATCTGTACGTCCACGTCCAGACGGCCCGCTCGGCCGCCTACTACGCGGCCTGGGACCCGGGGGCGGGCGGTCTGGCCCTCGCCCAGTGCCTCGAGTCGCTCCGCGCCGTCACCGGCGGGGCCATCCAACTGCACGGCGGCATCGGTTTCACCTGGGAGCACCCGGCGCACCACTACTTCAAGCGCGCGGCATCCGACGAGCTGCTGTTCGGGCCGGTGCACCGGCTGAGGGCGCACGCCGCGGAGGCGGCGGGGCTCTTCGCGCCCGGCGGTAGAGAGGCGGCGGGCGTCTGATGTCCCCGGTCCTCCGGCTGGTCCAGAAGGTGTCCTCGACCCGCACGTTCGCGAAGGTGGCCCCGTACGTCGTCCCGGCCGTGGACCGCGCGGTCCACCGTCTCACCGGGGGGAGGGTCCTGCTCAGCGCCAGGATGCTGCCGGGGGTCGTCCTCATCTCCCGCGGCGCGAGGTCCGGGCTGCCGCGCCGCACCCCGCTCGCCTGCATGGCGGAGGAACGGACCGGTACGTGGATCCTGGTTGGTTCGAACTTCGGCAGACCGGGGCATCCGGCGTGGACGGGGAACCTGCTGAAGCACCCCGAGGCGGAGATCAGCTGGCGGGGGAGCGACGTCCCCGTGCGTGCACGGCTCCTCGGCGGGACCGAGCGGCAAGCGGCCTGGCAGGCGGTGCTGACCTTCTGGCCGCCGTACGCGGCGTACCAGGCGAGGGTGGATCGGGAGATACGACTCTTCCGACTCGAGCGCAGGAAGTGAGGGGCGCCGGCGTCCGACGGCGTGTGTGAGCGCGGGGGCACGGGGGGCCCGGGATGTGCGTGGGCGCGGGGTGCCCCGAGCCGGGGACGTCGTGCGGGGCCGGCACGGGAGCGCCGACGGAGGGCCACCCTCGTGACCCGTCCGCCGGCGCGGCAGTACGCGTGACAGGACCAGGCATGGGCGCGCCCGTGATCGCGCCCGGCCTGCGACTCACCTACTTGACGGGCTTCTTGCCGGTGATGCCCAGGTGGACCAACAGGGCCAGGTTGGGCCGTAGTTCGGCCTGTTTGACGCCCCAGGTCTGGAAGCCCTTCTGGTGCGACGCCACCGACGCGAGCATCGCGACGAGGGAGCCCGCGACGGCCGCGGGACTCACGTCCTTGTCGACCCGGCCCTTGGACTGCAGCTCCTTCACGGCGTCCGCCAGGGAGTTGGTCACCGCGGTCAGGATCTTCATGCGGATCTTGTAGAACCGCTTGTCGCCCTCTGCGGCGCCGAGATCCACGACGCGCAGGATCGCGTCGTGCTTCCGCCAGAAGTCGAGGAATCCCTCGACGAGTTGTTCCGCGGTCTGCCAGCCTGCCTTGCCGACCCAGGAGCGGTCCGCCACGAGCTCCGTCAACACGGCGCCCTCGGCGGCCATTTCCTCGGCGATCTCGAGGACGGCGCCCTCGACGTCGGGGAAGTACTGGTAGAAGGTCGCGGGTGAGGTCCCCGCTCTGCGGGCCACGTCGATGACCTTGACGTCCCGGTACGGCGAGGTGCTGAGCATCTCGCTGAGGCAGTCGAGCAGCTTCTGCCGCGTCGCCTGGCCTCGTCGGCCGGCAACCCGGCCGTCGACGGTGCGTACTTGTCCTGTCATGCCGTCAGCTTACCGAGGGGTGATCGGCGCGCGATCTGGCCGACTGCAAATGGGGTGCTCCCTCGAATGGCGCAATAGTGTTATCAACAGCCTGTGGATAACTTCGGTGGACAACTCAACGAACAGCCCTCCCTGCGTGCGGCGGGCCGGCCGTTCCGCTTGACTGTGACCGCCGTCACTTTCTGTGCGTCTGTGATGAGGAAGGGGTCAGGAGATGGCCGCATTCACCGAAGGCATGCCGTGTTGGGTGGACGCGCAGCTGCCCGATCTCGAGGCCGGCAAGCGCTTCTACGGTGAGCTGTTCGGCTGGACCTACCGCGAAGCAGCCGCCGAAGGCCACGGCCACCATGCCGAGGCACTCCTCGACGGGCAGCCCGTCGCGTCGCTCGCCCCCAAGCGGGACGGCCGCATGCCCACCACCTGGGGCGTCCATTTCTCCTGCGACGACATCACCGCCACGGCGCGCAAGATCAGGAACGCCGGCGGGCAGGTGATCATGGCCCCCGTGCCGTTTGGGCGCGCCGGCGTCATGGCGCTGGCTGCGGACCCCGGCGGCGCGGTCTTCGGGCTCTGGCAGGCGGGTGAGCGATCCGGATTCGCGGTGCAGGGGCAGCCGGGGTCGTTCTGCTGGACCGAGGTCTACACGCGGGAGAAGGAGTCCGTCGACCGCTTCTACGAGGAGGTCTTCGGCTTCCGGGGCACCCCGCTCCCCGATGACACCGTCGACTACCTGATGTGGTCGCCCGCGGGGACGGAGCCGGGGGAGGAGAGCGCGATCGGCGGCCGCAGTGTGATCACCGAGGCCTTCCCCGCGGAGATGCCCGGGCACTTCCTCATCTACTTCGCCGTCGGGGACTGCGACGCCGCGGTGGAAACGGTGACCCGGCTCGGAGGCCGCGTCACGGCACCGCCGTTCGACATCCCGTACGGGCGCATGGCGGTCCTGACCGACAACCAGGGGGCCGCCTTCGCGGTTCTGGCGGAGCCGAAGGGCGATCCGGGGGCGGAGGACAGGGCCGAAGCCGAAGCCGAAGCCGAGGCCGCGACCCGGTCCGGAAGTACGGCCGGGGCAGACGCGGGGAGCGCCGCGGACTGAGCGTGCGGAGCCGGTTCGCCCGGTGTTCGTCCCGGGTCCGGTGGGGGGGGGGGGGGGGGGCCACCCCGGGAGGCAAGGTCCTGGATGAGACGGGCGGAACGTTCGCCCTTTTGAGGAATCGGGACCCCCCAAGTTCCCTCGGGTCCGGTCGGCTTGCTTCCCCCGTCCCCTCGGCACTATGGCTCTGCTCACGAGATGGTGGGCAGCACTTGTTCTCGAACAGGCATGACGGGCCAGATCTGCTTGTCGCCGCGCCAGCAGCCGTACTGCCAGTCTTCGGGCACGGTCTATCCGGCTTCCCCTCGGCGACGGCTGGCCGCCGAGCCCGCCCACATCCGCCGCACCAGGTCAGCGATCACCACCGTGAGTGCCGCGCCGGCGCCCAGGGCGAAGCCCGCCGTCACGTCGGTGGCCCAGTGCACCCCCAGGTAGACGCGGCTCGAAGCGACCAGGGCGGCCAGGCCGACCGCCGCGACCCACACCAGCAGCGTGGCGAGGCGAGAACGCAGGAGGCTGGCGACCAGGTAGGCCATGACCAGCAGCAGAGCGGTGGCGACGGTGGTGTGACGGGAGGGGAACGAGAAGCCGGTCTCCTGGACCAGCCGGGTGGCCATGGGCGGCCGGGCCCGGCCAGCCACCGTCTTCACCAGCGTCGCCAGGCCCACTGCGAGAGCGCCTGCCGCGCCGGTCACCACCGGCGCCCGCCATCCCCGCTCACGCCAGCCCACCACCGCCGCCAGTACGGCAGCGGCCACCATGAGCGGGATCTCGGCCGCTGTGCTGACTGCCTCCATCAGCCACGTCGCCGGCCCGCTGCGGTGCTCGACGGCCTCCTTCAGCGCGGTGTTGTCGATCAGCCCGGCCTGCCGGTCGGCGAGCAGATCCGCGACCTGGACGAACACGGCCAGCATCACCAGCAGCCCCAGAGCGGCGAGCAGCGCCTGCGCGATCCGGCGGGCATCAGGAAGACGGGACGGGAGGGCGGCTCGGGACAACGCGGAACTCCAAGGGGTCGAAAGGGCTGGACGGCTCGGCCCTGGCCGCAGACGGCCAGGACGGTGGCAGAACTGTAGCGGCCCGGCCGACCTGACCGTTTCGCAGGAATGTTACGGTCGTAACATGACACAGCAAGGACAGGCGCCGACTCGTCAGCGGTTCCTCCTGGTCACCGCCAGCACCGCGGCAGCCCCCGCCGCCACTCGTGTCCGGGCCTGGCGCAAGCTCCGATCGCTCGGCGCCCTCTACCTTCAGCAGTCGGTATGCCTGCTCCCCGCCCGCGACGGCGTTCGCCGCCAGGTCCAGCGCCTGCTCGCCTCGGTCCGCGAGGACGGCGGCACCGCGCGCCTGCTCACCGTCGCGGTCGAGGACGATGCCGAGTACGCCCAGCTGGTCGCCGAGTTCAACACCGAACGCGACGCCGAGTACGCCGAGGTCGTCGAACGCGCACCCACCCTGCTCGCCGAGCTGGAGCAGGAGACCGCTCGCGGCCGCGCCACCTACGCCGAGGTCGAGGAGTCCGAGGCTGACCTGGAACGTTTCGACAAGTGGCTCGCCAAGATCAAGGCCCGCGACTACTTCGACGCCCCCGGCGCCGTGGCCGCCCACGAGGCCGTTGAGCAGTGCCGCGCCGCGCTCGCCGCGTTCGAGGACGCCGCCCTTGCCGCCCAGACCGGCCAGCCCACCACCGACACCGCCCAGCTCCCGACCGCCGTACGCCTGCGCGCCGTCGACTGATCCGAAGGACACCGAGAACCATGTGGTGGCAGATCCTCGTCAGCATCGGAGCCGGCCTCCTGGCCTGTTGGCTCGCCTTGCTGATCACCCTGTTGCTGATCCGGCCCAAGGGCCAGCTCTTCGGCGAGGCCGTCCGGCTGCTGCCCGACCTTCTGCGGCTCCTCAAGCGTCTGGCCGCCGACCGCACCCTGCCCCGCGGTGTGCGTGTCCGCCTCGCCCTGCTCATGGCCTACCTGGCCATGCCGCTCGACCTGATCCCCGACTTCCTCCCGGTCATCGGGTATGCCGACGACGCGATCATCGTCGCTTTCACCCTCCGCGGCGTAGTACGTCGCGCTGGCATCGACGCCGTCCGCGCCCACTGGCCCGGCACCGACGACGGCTTCGCCGCCCTCGCCGCCCTCGCGGGACTCCAGGAGCACGGCCGAGACGGACTATGACGAACTGCGGGCTGACGTCAGCCCGGCCATCACACTCGTGAGACACAACGTGCCTGGACACGTGTTCCGCTTGCATAACGCAGTGGGGGCAGAACCCGCGGTGCAGGGTCGGCCATGTCGAGTACCAGGTTGGTGCGCCGCCTGGGCCGGTCCACTTCAGCCCGTCCTTGCGGAAGCCGACCCACAGTACGGCCGGCCCACCGGAGATCCGCGTTTCATGCCGGCAGGAACAGAGGTGCGGATCGTCCGGGTCGCCTACCACTTCGTAGCGGATATGGCCGCACAGGCACTGGCCCGTCCGAGTCTCCGGCGACTGAACCGGACCGGGAGTGACGGTCAGCGCCGTGCAGGGTGTGGTTTTGCCAACCTCTGTGAGGCGGGGTTGTACAGAGTGGCGGGACGATGCGCTGGTCATGGGGATCCTCGATTGAAGGTCGGTGTGGTGGAGGGGGCGGTGCGCTACCAGGCGGAAGGCTCTGTGAGTTCGGTGAAGGGCTGGCGCGAGGCGCGGGGGATACCGAGGTGCTCGCGGGCTTGGTGGACGGCGGCGAGCTGCTCTGCCGCAGGTGGGCCCCAGTCGAAGAGTTCCAGGGCTTGTTCCGGAGTGGCCAGGACCCGGGTGTAGCTACGGCCGGTGGCCGGGTCGGTCGACACGCGGCCGATACCGGTGAGGAGAGCGGCGTACCGGACGCAAGCGGCCGGCTGGTCGGGGTCGGTGAGGTGCCCGAGGAGCAAGGGCTCGCCGAGATCGGCGGCGGCCTCTTCGGCTGCTTCACGGATCAGGGTGGCAACGGGGTCGTCTTCGTCCTGGGGTTCGGGCGTGCCACCAGGCAGACAGGCTGCGCCCGTGTCGGGTTCGAGGAGGACGAGGACACGCCCGTCCGGGGCGAAGGTCCACGCCCAGGACTGGCGGACCGTGAGGCCGTCGGGGACGGGACGGGGATGGAAGGGGAAGTGGTGACGGGCTCGGTCGGTACGCAGGACGCCGGCCCGGTCAAGCACGGTGGGGGCGATCGGGAGTCCGTCCTCCAGGAACGCGGGTCCGGCGCCGTTGATGCGGGCGCGGAGCGCGGACAGGGCGCGGCGGGCGTCGCCCGGAGACATCAGAGCGGGCAGGTCAGCGGGTTCGACGAACTCGACGGCCTCGATCTCGCCCGGTGCGGGCCGGATCGCCGCGATCTGGTCCTCGTCCCAGACGCCGCCGTCGAAGACGTGCAGGAGCTCGCCGGGGACCTTCATGGCGGGGGGCGTTGTGCGGCCGGCGGGGGAGCCCCAGTCGACAGCCAGCCCGCGGTTGACGGTCGCCGTGACGCCGAGCTCCTCCTCCAGCTCGCGGGCAGCGTCCTTGGCGGGGGACTCGCCCTTGTCGACGGCGCCGCCGGGCAGCAGGCGGGAGGGCCGGTAGGTCACGCGCTGGAGCAAGACCTGCCCTCGCTGGTTGGTGATCAGCACGGAGGTTCCGGCCCACAGGGCGGCCGAGGCGCGCAACGCCCCATACGCCGCCTCGTTCATCGCCACACTGGGACGTTCGTCGGGCGCAGCAGTCGTAGTCATCGCAATCCGATCGGTGAGTGCTTGCTCGTGGGCGGTGAAGGGGGCGGCTGGCACGGGGCCGGAGTGTCAGATGATCAGCTGGGATGGGTTGCCATTCGTGGGGCCGGGGGTGAGGCGGGTGAAGTGCTCGGTCTGGATGATCTGGTTGCGGTCGGCTTCGGGAAGGCGGGCGAGGATGCCGGGCAGGGGCAGTTCGCGCGCGACCTCGCCGCGGTGCGCGAGGATCGTCGCCCACTTCACGTCGGCCCAAGGGGTGACGTCGACGCTGGTGGTCACGTACGAGTCCGGTACGGCAAGGACGGCCTTGCCCACCCCTTCGAGCAGCGGGCGGAGCAGGCTGACGCTGGACTCGGGGTGCGTGGCGGCGTACAGCGCGGCCAGATGCCAGGGCGGTCCCGCTTCAGGAGGCAGGTGGGCGAGGCCGGCCGCTTCGACGGCGAGCAGGGTGATCTGGTGGGTGCGTACGTGGTCGGGGTGGCCGGTCAGCTGGCCGACCGCGTCGTGGCCGATGACCACATCGGGCTTGAAGTCGCGGATGTGGGCGACGAGGCGGCCGACTGCTTCGTCGAGGGAGGCGTCGACGAGCCGGGGCCGGCCGGGGGCCGCCTCGGGGATGCGGGCGTCGTTGTAGCCGAGCAGGCGGGGGACATCAGCGCCCAAGACGGCTAGAGTGTCGGCGAGTTCGGGAGCTCGGCGGCTGTCCGGTGCCCAGGTGGCGGTGACGGCCGCGACTCCGTCCGGCCGGCCGAAGGCGGCCACGTGCGGCATGTGGCGTGCGGGCGGGGTGCTGGACCGCAGTTCGTCCAGGTACCGCTCGGGGCT
>NZ_JBHZCF010000012.1:0-61970 GCF_042755225.1 Streptomyces sp. NPDC059169
GATCAACGTTCTCTACGCCATCCTGCGCGACCAACGCCCCTACGAGGCCCGGCCACCTCTTCGTCTCGTAGCTTGACAACAGCATTAGGCAGCGTTCGCTCCGCTCTCGTGCTCGGTCGTGTCGTGCGGATCGGGTCCGCGCCGTTCGGTTTCGCGCCGTTCGGCACCGTCATGGGCGGTGTCGCGCGCGACGGGCGCTGCCTGGCGCTCGTGGGTGCCGGTGGTCTCGTTGGTCCGGGTGAAGACCGCCATCTGTGTCGGAGGGCCCACGTCGGGGTCGTCGTCGCCGACGGGCAGGTACGCCACCCGGTAGCCGTGCCGCTGGGCGACGCTGTCGGCCCACGCTCGAAACTCCTCCCGGGTCCACTCGAAGCGGTGGTCACCGTGGCGCACGTGCCCGGCGGGCAAGGACTCCCAGCGCACGTTGTACTCGACGTTCGGCGTGGTGACGATGACCGTGCGCGGACGTGCCGAGCCGAACACCGCGTACTCCAGGGCGGGCAGGCGCGGCAGGTCGAGGTGTTCGATCACCTCGCTGAGCACGGCGGCATCGCGGCCGACGAGCCGCTTGTCGGTGTAGGTCAGGGACCCCTGGAGCAGGGTGACTCGTCCTGCCTGCCGCTCGCCCAGGCGGTCCAGCCGCAGCCGTCGGGCGGCGATGGCGAGAGCCCGCACCGACACATCGACACCGGTGACCGCAGTGAACCGCGCGTCCTTGAGGAGTGCCTGCAGCAACTGGCCCTGTCCGCAGCCGAGATCGAGCACCGTGGCAGCACCCGCCCCGCGCAGCGCGGCGACGATGGCCTCGCGTCGCAGCTCGGCGAGCGGTGCCGGTGCGGCCCCCGCGTCGCCGGCCTCGTCCGGCGCGTCGTCCACGGCGTTGTCCACGTCCTCGACGTCGAGGTCGTCGGCCTCCGCCAGCCGCACGAGCTCCAACCGCTCCATGGCCTGCCGGGTCAGGCCCCAGCGGCGCGACAGGTAGCGGCTGGTGATCAGCTTGTGCTCAGGGTGTTCGGCCAGCCAGCCCTCGCCCGCCCGCAGCAGCTTGTCGACCTCGTCGGGTGCGACCCAGTAGTGCTTGGCGTCGTCGAGCACGGGGAGCAGGACGTACAACTGGCGCAGGGCGTCGGCGAGCCTCAGCTCGCCTTCCAGGGCCAGCCGTACGTAGCGCGAGTCGCCCCACTCGGGGAACTGCTCGTCCAGGACGATCGGCTCTGCGTCGACCGTTTCCCAGCCGAGCGGCCCGAACAGCTTGCGGACGAGCTCGCTGCCGCCCCGCGCGGGCAGCGCGGGCACCTCGATCCGCAGCGGCATGGGGTTCGCGGCCCGCTCGGGCCTGGCCAGGCAGACACCACGGAGTGCGCTCTTGAAGACGGTGGCCATGGCGACGGAGAGCAGCGAGGACGCCGCGTAGGGCCGGTCGTTGACGTACTGTGCGAGCGCGGTGTCGGGGGCTCCACCGCGGGCCTTGCCCTTTCCGCGCCGCACCAGCGCCACCGGATCCACCTCCAGCAGCAGCGCTGCCGTGCACCGCTCGGCCGTGGCCTCGGGGTAGAGGACGTGTGCCGTGCCGTGGGATGTCGAGAACGCCTGTGCCTTGTCGGGATGCTTGTGGAGCAGGAAGCCCAGGTCGGTGGCAGGACGCTCGGGGGTGCCGGTGGTACTGATCGTCAGGAACACACGTACGAGTATGGCGTGCCCGCCGCGGCGACCGACACGCGTTTTCTCTCCTTCGGGGGCCCTGCCCGAGCGCGCTCCGCCGTCGCTGACGCGATCGTGACGCCCCTGACGGGGGCGGCGAGCGGCGGCTCGTCACCGCGGACCGGCGAGCTCGGACAGGCGGGAGATGAGGTCGGGTCCGACCCGGCAGCAGCCGCCCACGAGCCGTGCTCCCGCAGCACACCAGGCGGCGGCTCGTGCCGGGTCGAAGGTGACCTCGCCGCGCCAGTCCCGTGCGCCGGAGTCCCAGTGCTCGCCGCTGTTCGGGTAGACGACGACGGGTTTCCCGGTCTCGCCGGCCGCGAGTTCCACCGCCCGGTCAGCGTCGACGGGCTCGCAGCAGTTGACCCCCACGGCGATCACCTGGTCGTTGTCCGCAGCCAGCGCGAAGGCCGCCGCGAGGTCCTGCCCGGCGCGGGTGCGCTCTCCCGCCACGGTGTACGAGAGCCACACGGGCACCCCGCAGTCGTCGGCCGCGCGCAGCAGTGCACGCGCCTCGTCGACATCGGGCACGGTCTCCAGGGCGAGGACATCGGGACCGGCCGCAGCGAGCGCTCGGATACGCGGCCGGTGGAAATCCACGAGCTCCCGCACGGTGAGCCCGTAGCGCCCACGGTATTCGCTGCCGTCGGCGAGCATGGCCCCGTACGGGCCCACGGAGGCGGCGACCCACACGTACCGGTCCGTGTCCTCCGCGGCCTCCCTGGCGAGTTCCACGCTGCGGGCGAGGTACCCGGCGGCACGGACCGGTCCCACGCCGCGGCGGGCGAACCCCTCGAAGGTCGCCTGGTAGCTGGAGGTGGTGAGCACCTGCGCCCCCACTCGCACGTACGCCTCGTGGGCCGCTCGGATCTGCTCGGGGCCGTCGGTGAGCAGCGTCGCCGTCCAGAGCTCGTCGGACAGGTCACAGCCCTGGGCCGCCAGTTGGTTGGAGAGTCCGCCGTCGAGGACCAGGGGCCCTCGGGCGAGGGCGGCGGCGATGTTTCCGGAGGGCTTCACGGGTGGCTCCGGGCCGGGAACGGCATGTCGGCGGGGGATGGGGCGGTCAGCCCAGCTGGGACTGGACCTGGGAGGAGATGAGCTCCAGGTGGTCCAGGTCCTCGAGGTCGAGGACCTGGAGGTAGATACGGGAGGACCCGATCGCACCGTAGCGGCCGATCTTGTCGACGACCTCGGAGGGGGAGCCCGCCAGACCGTTCGCCTTCAATTCGTCCACGTCCCGGCCGATGGCGGCGGCACGGCGGGACACCTCGGCGTCGTCCCGGCCGACGCACACGACGAGGGCGTTGGAGTAGACGAGGTCGTCCGCTTTTCGTCCGGTCTGCTCAGCGGCGGCCCGTACTCGGCCGAACTGGCGCTCGCTGTCCTCGATCGAGGCGAACGGGATGTTGAACTCGTCGGCGTACCGAGCGGCCAGCCTGGGGGTGCGGGTCGCGCCGTGGCCGCCGATGAGCACCGGGACCTTCTGCTGCGCGGGCTTGGGCAGGGCGGGCGAGTCCTGTAGCCGGTAGTACGTGCCGTCGTAGGAGAAGGTCCGGCCGCTCTCGGTGCCCCACAGGCCGGTCACGATCGCCAGTTGCTCTTCGAGCCGGGCGAACTTCTCCTTCGGGAACGGAATGCCGTAGGCCTTGTGCTCCTCCTCGAACCAGCCCGCGCCGAGGCCGAGCTCGACGCGGCCACCGGACATCTGGTCCACCTGGGCGACCTGGATGGCCAGCACTCCGGGGAGCCTGAACGTGCCGGCGGTCATGAGCGTGCCGAGGCGGATCCGCCGGGTCTCCCGGGCCAATCCGGCGAGGGTGATCCATGCGTCGGTGGGGCCGGGAAGCCCGTCGGCCGAGCCCATCCGCAGGTAGTGGTCCGACCGGAAGAAGGCGTCGAATCCGAGGTCCTCGGTGGCCTTGGCCACGGTCAGCAGGGTGTCGTAGGCGGCCCCTTGCTGGGGCTCGGTGAAGATGCGAAGGTCCATAGATCCATCTTGCCCCGTCGTACGGCTCCCGGCCCCGCGATGCCGCCTCGACGCCTGGTCACCGCACGGGTGAACGTGCGTCATCCGTCACGCGCGCGGATCGCCGTGACGGCGCTGGTCCGGGTCGACCGGCGGCCGACCGGCATCCGGTGTCCTTCCCGTATCAGGGCGGGCTCGTCGCCGGATCGGGGCTTTCCTGGCTGTGGTCGCGCAGCGAAAGGCGGCGCAGCATCGCGCGCGCACGGTCGCTCGACTCGTCGACCGCGTCGATCGCCTCGATGCACTGCCAGTACAGTCCCTCCTCGTCCGTGGCGCAGGCGACCCCGACGAGGGCCATGCCTGCCTCCCCGAGGAGCGCCACGAGGGCCGTCAACGCCTTGCGCGGGTCGGCAACTCCGGTGAGTTGCGCGGCTCTCAGCGTCCCGCTGTGCAGCGACCGGGAGTCGACGGGCCCGCCGACCCGACCGCCCGTCTCGCTCAGGCCACGCGCCTCGCTCCTCAGCTCTTGTGGCCCGCAAACGGCCAGTTGCCCGCCGACCGCCTGGGCGAGGACCTGGACCTGCCAGGCTTCCGCCACCACGTCCAGCGCGGCCCCGCACTCCGCAAGTGCGCGTCGAGCAACCGCGATCAGTCGTTCCGCATCCATACACGCCGCCCCCGTTCGTACGACTTTCTGCTCAACCTTTCACTACCCAGAGTGAGGGTCATCCAGACGAAAAGCCAGGGGAATTCGGAAATCTGTGGACAGGTAGTCGATGGACGCAAGATCCATCACTCCGTAGAGTGACGATCCGTGCGTGCGGACCCGTCCGAGTGCCGCTCCGCCCGAGGGAAGCGCAGCTCGTTCCGGTCGATCTTCTCGGAGAGCGCGCGGAGCGCATCGACCCCGAGCACCTCGCAGAACTGCAACAGATAAGCCAGCACGTCCGCGACCTCGTCCGCGACGCGGTGCGCCTTCTCCGGGTCGTCCATCACGCGGGCGGACTCCTCCGGTGTCAACCACTGGAAGATCTCCACCAGTTCCGCAGCCTCGACGGTCAACGCCACCGCCAGGTTCTTCGGTGTGTGATAAGGCTCCCAGCCTCGGGCCGCCGCGAACTCGGCCAGCCGGCGCTGCAGTGATTGCACATCCCGTTCCGTCACGGCACCAGGTCTACCACCGTCACTCCCTCGATGCTCCGCGCGGCCGCCCCGTCGCCCACCGCACCCACCAGCCTGAGGTGCCCACCGGCGCACACCGACCCGGCGAGCGCGGCGAGTTCGCGGAGTTGGCCGCCGTCCAGGCACCGGTCGAATCCGTCGGCGAGCACGGTGAGGGACTGCAGTGCCCCCGGCACCTCCGCCGCCGGGTCGACCGCCAACACGCCCGGCCCGGTGAGCAGCACCAGTGCCAGGGCCAGGAAGCGGAGTTCACCGTCGCCGAGCCTCTCCAACGGAGTGGCGCGCCGCCCGGCCGCCCGACCGAGGACCGCGCGCAGCCGACCGTCGGCGAGTTCTTCGACTCCGACGCCGGCCACCGCGCCCGCGCAGCCCTCCCGTGCGACCGCCGCCAACCGCGCGTGGCGTCGGGCGCACTCGCTGCGCGTACGGTGCAGTACGGCCGCCAGATTGTCACAGCCGCGCCGCAGTCGCCCCTCCCCCGGCAGCACCGGTGCGCGCATCCGATGGGGCTGCGGGTCGCACGGGAACACCGACCGCAGGGCCACCACCACCTGCTCGGCGGCGGCCAGCACTCGCCGTTGCCCGTCCGTGCTCCCGGCGACCCGCAGGGGCAACAGTGCCGTGCCCAGACGGTCGTCGGGCAGCGGGGCGCGGGTCACGGCGGCGTCCCCCGCCGTGTGCCAGGCCGCCTGGACGCGGGAACGCCCGGGATCGCGCAGTGCCGTGCTCAACAGGACGTGTCCGTCGCTCGTCAACCGCTCTCCGACGATGCGGAGTTCCGGCTCGGCCTGGACGGCCAGGTCGAGCCGCACGGTGCCCACCGGACCGTTCACCGTGCAGCCGACCCTGAAGCCCCGCCGGCCTTCGGCGTCCTCCCCTGCGCCTTCGGGCACGCAGCCGCCCGGATCCGGGAACGCCTCGGCCAGTTCGGCGCCGCCCCCGAGCCTCGCCAACGCCTCGTACACCTGCAACACGGTCGACTTCCCACTCCCGCTCGGCCCGGCGAACAGTGTCACCGGTCCCAGGCCGAAGGCACCTCCACGATGCGACGCGAAGGAGGAGAGGCGGAGTTCGGTGACCGTGGGGCGCGTGCCGGGCGAGTCCATGCGGATGACGCTACGCAGCGTGCCGGCCGCCGAACCGTTACACCAATAAGGGCTTCCTACGAATGGGGGACAGCCGCCGCGGCGGTGCCCTCGACCTCCGTACCGGCCGGGGCGAGCAGGAAGACGTTCCGGTCGACACGGTGCATGCCACAGCCGAGGCCGAAGACGACACCGCTGCTGAAGTCCAGGATGCGCTTGGCGACTTCGGAGTCCGCGCTGGTGAGGTCCAGCAGCACCGGGACGCGTGCGACGAGGTACTCGGCCACCTCGCGCGCGTCGGCGAACACCTGCACCCGCAGCACGACCATGCGGCGCTGCTCGGCGGCGGCTTCGGCGACCTGCTCGGCTACGCGGTCCCGGGAGATCGTGCGGTGGTCGACCCTCGACGGCCATTCGTTGCGGCCGCGCAGCGGGACGACCTGCGCCAGGCCCTCCCACTGCTCGTCGGTGACGTCGTACCTCTCATACCTGCTCATGGGACCATCTTCGCCCCCCTCACCCGTTCGGCCCATCACCGACACGAGCGCCGTGCACGTCACTTGCGGGCGGCCTGTCGGCAGCACGCCGTCCCGGCCCCGGCCGTCGGTCGGTGCGCCGCCTGCACCCGTCAGCCTGCCGGGTGCAGCGCGCGGCGCAGGGTGGTGACGGCCTGGGTGATGGCGGCCTCCGCCGCGTTCGTGCCGCGCAGGGCGTTGAGCATCACGAAGTCGTGGATGACGCCCTGGTAGCGGACCGCGGTGACGGGCACACCGGCGGCGCGCAGCTTGTCGGCGTAGGCCTCGCCCTCGTCGCGCAGGACGTCGGCCTCCGCCGTGATGACGAGGGCGGGGGGCAGCCCCGTGAGTTGTGCCGTGGTCGCGCGCAGCGGTGACGCGGTCGTCTCGGCACGCTGGACCTCGTCGGTCGTGTACTGGTCCCAGAACCACTGCATGCCGTCACGGCGCAGGTAGTAGCCGGAGGCGAACTGGTGGTAGGAGCCGGTGTCGAAGGCCGCGTCGGTGACCGGGTAGAACAGGACCTGCGCCACGAGGGGCACGTCGCCGCGCTCCTTGGCCATCAGGGTGAGCGCCGCGGCCATGTTGCCCCCGACCGAGTCGCCCGCGACCGCCAGCCGTGCGGCGTCCAGCCCCGTGCCGCCGCCCTCGGTGCCGATCCACCGCGCGACGGCGTAGTTCTGCTCGATGGCGACGGGGTAGCGGGCCTCGGGCGACAGGTCGTACTCGGGGAACACCACGGCCGCCCCCGCCCCGGCCGCCAGCTCCCGCACCAACCGGTCATGGGTGTGGGCGTTGCCGAACACCCAGCCGGCACCGTGGATGTAGAGGATCACCGGAAGGACGTCGCCGGCACCGACGGGCTTCACGACCCGGGCCCGGACCGTGCCGGTGGGTCCGCCCCGCACGGTCACCCACTCCTCGTTCACGTCGGGCATGGGGATCTCACCGGACTGCACCTCGTCCACGACCTTGCGGCCTTCGGCGGGCGGCAGTTCGAACAGGAACGGGTGGTCGGCCGTCGCCGCGGCGAAGTCCGCGGCGGCCTGCTCCAGTACCGGCTGGGGTGCGTCGCGGTTCGACATCGGTGTGACTCCCTCGTGAGCGACTCGACCAAGGTTCTACGACCCTACGGTCGGATCCAGCGCCTCGCGCGAGGTCCGACCGGTTGTACGGCGCCGGAGGCGTGCGGGAGGCGCTTGCGGGGCGAACGGGTCCGTTTCCGGGCGGGACGGTCGCCCGACGGCCTCCCGCGGCCCTCGTGCGCGCCCCGCGGACGTCCCCGGGCTGCACGGGCGCACGCCCGTGCGTCGGGCGCACGCCCGTGCGTTCCGTCCCATCGCCCCGTGCCGGCCCCCGCATCCCGTGCGGACGAGGGCGTACACGACCGCGCCCTGGCACCAGCCTCCGTCGAGACCGGCAAGATCGCACTCCGGGGACCCATGGCACGTGCTGCTCAGGGTCCGGCCCACGGTGACCGCCGTCTCCGCCAACGGGCTTTTGCGGCACGGCCCGGAGCAGCACGTGCAGATCGCCCGCGGCCGATGGAGCATGAGAGGGATGACCGGATCCGTGCCCCTGATAAGTGAGAGCCCGGAGGACCCGTTCTCCCTGGGTCGCGCCGCCTCTGCGGTGTTGGACAGCCGGGGCTCGGTGGCTGCCTGGAGTGTGCGGGCCGAGTCCCTGCTCGGATACACCACGCAGGACGTCCTCGGCAGGTCGGCGGTCGAACTGCTGGTCCTCCCGGGCGACGTGGAGGCGGCACGGCAGGCCGCAGCCGTGTGCGTCCGCGACGGAGGCTGGTTCGGCTTCCTACCGCTGCGGGACCGCGCAGGCCGACGGCACGACGTCGGCCTGCGCGTGCGACTGGTCAAGCGGGCCGCGGACGTCGACGAGTGGTTGGTGGTGGGAGCTCCCGCGGAGGAGGTCGCCCAGTGGGAGATCGACCGTACGGTCATGGACGAGCTGTTCCGCACATCGCCGATCGGTCTCTCCATCCACGATCCCTCCCTGAACGTCCTCCGGATCAACCGGGCGATCGCCCACATCGGCGGTATCAGGAGCGAGGACGCGCGGGGGCACCGCATCGGCGACTTCCTGGTGGCCGCCGACGCGGAGACGATCGAAGCCCGGCTGCGGAAGGTTCTGGCCACCGGAAACCCGATGATCTTCACCGAGCAGCCCTGCCGCTTGCAGGGCGATCCACGCGAGCGGTACGTCGCCGTGTCCGCCTTCCGGCTCGACGACGCCACGGGCCGGACGCTCGGCGTGGCGCAGCTCGTCGAGGACGTCACCGACCGGCACCGCGCGCGGCAGCGGCTGGCGATGCTCAACGAGGCGAGCACCCGGATCGGCACCACGCTCGACGTCGAGACGACCGCGGACGAGCTGGTGGACGTCGCCGTCCCGGGCCTAGCCGACTGCGTGACCGTCGACCTCCTCGAAGCGGTCGTCCTGGGCGAGGAGCCCCTGCCGGATGGGGATGGCCGGCTGATCAGGTCGGCCCTCAAGTCCATCGCGCCGAACCCGGAGCTGGTCATGTTCCCGGTGGGCACGACCAGGACTTTCCCACCCGACGCGCCGCAGGCCAGGTGCCTGCTCACCCGGCGCCCCGTTCTGGTCGCCGCCTTCGATCCCGCGGCGGCAGCGTCGGGTCTCGATCGCGACAAGGCGGTCCAGGCCGGTGAACTGGGCGTCCACTCCCTGATGGTGGTCCCGCTGACGGCCAGGGGCCTGGTGCTGGGGCTCGTGTGCCTGTGGCGGTACGCGGTCCCCGAGCCGTTCGAGGAGGACGACCTCACGCTGGCGAGCGAGTTCGCGGCCCGTGCCGCGGTGTCCATCGACAACGCCCGCCAGTACACGCAACAGCGCCGCACCGCGCTGGCCCTGCAACACCGTCTGCTGCCCCGCGACTTCCCGCGGCATCCCGCGGTCGTCGTGTCCCACCGGTACCTTCCGGCCGGCGGTGCCGCCGGTGTCGGCGGGGACTGGTTCGACGTGATACCGCTCTCGGGGGCCCGTGTCGCCCTCGTCGTGGGCGACGTCGTGGGGCACGGCATCAACGCCGCCGCCACCATGGGACGGCTGCGTACGGCCGTACACACCCTGGCGGATCTCGACCTCGAACCCGACGAGGTGCTGTCCCACCTCGACGACCTCGTGACCCGGTTGGCGGGCGAGCAGGAGAGCTCCGGCGAGGACTCCCCCGGGGAGCAGGTGGTGGGCGCCACCTGCCTGTACGCCGTCTACAACCCGGTGTCCCGGCTCTGCTCGGTGGCCCGCGCCGGCCACCCCCCGCCGGTCCTCGTCACCCCCGACGGGGACGTGAGCCTGCCGGACCTGCCCGTCGGGCCGCCGTTGGGGCTGGGCGGCCTGCCGTTCGAGGCCGCGGACCTCCTGCTTCCCGAGAACAGCATGATGGCCCTGTACACCAACGGGCTGATCGAGGGCGAGGAACACGACGTCGACACGGGGCTCAGCCGCCTCTGCACCGCACTCGGCGGTCCCCCACGACCGCTCGAGGAGACGTCCCAGGAGGTGGTCGACGTGCTGCTGCCCGTGCGGCCCTCCGACGACGTCGCCCTGCTGTTGGCCAGGACCCGGACCCTGTCGCCCGACCGCGTCGCCACCTGGGAGCTGCCGGCGGAACCCACCGCGCCCGCCCGGGCCCGGGGTCTGGCGGCGCGGCAACTCACGGAGTGGGGCCTGGACGAGATGGTCTTCACCACCGAGCTGGTCGTCAGCGAGCTCGTCACCAACGCCTACCGCTACGCCGGCGGCCCGGTGACGCTCCGGTTGATCCACCTGCACCGGCTCATCTGCGAGGTCTCCGACCCGAGCAGCACCTCCCCGCACCTGCGGCGCGCCCGCAGCACGGACGAGGGCGGCCGGGGTCTGCTGCTCGTGGCCCAGCTGACGGCGCGCTGGGGCACCCGGCACGCCCGGGAGGGCAAGACGGTGTGGACCGAGCAGGAGCTGCCGCCCCGCGCCGGGCTGACCGGTGCGCCCTGAACCCCGCGGTCACGGTGCCTGATCTGCGCCGCCGCGGTGCGGAGCTGCGCGGATGCGCGGGCGGAGGCAGGATGGATAGCGCCCGGGATTCCGGCGGGGTGGGCGTGGCCTGCACGCATGCGGCGTAGGGCGGTGGGAGGAGCGGCTGCGGATGGGTGGCACCGAAGCGTTCTCCGGTGACCTGGTCCCGAATGTGGAGCTCGGTCCCGCCCCGCCGGGCGGTCTGCTGGACGTGTTGGGAATGGCCGCGGTCGTTCTCGACGCGGACGGGCGCATCACGCTGTGGAGCCGACAGGCGGAAGCCCTGCTGGGGTACACCGCGGACGAGGCGCTCGGCGAGTTCGCGGCGCCACTGCTCGTCGACGAGGAGCGCTACGGGGTCGTGCTCCAACTGTTCTCTCAGGTGATGGAGAGCGGCGAGAGCTGGGCCGGGGTGTTCCCGGTCCGTCACAAGGACGGCAGCGTGCGTCTGCTGGAGTTCCGCAACATGCGGCTGCAGGACGCGCACGGCCGCTTCTACGCCCTGGGGCTGGCCACCTACCAGGAGACGCTGCGGCAGGTGGAGCGCGATCTGGCGCTGTCGGTTCGCCTCGTGGACCAGTCGCCCATCGGCCTTGCGGTCCTGGACACCGGCCTGCGCATCGTGACCGTCAACCCGGCGCTGGAGCGGGTCAGCGGGATCCCGGCCGCGCAGCACGCCGGGCGGCCCGTGGGCGACACCCTGCCGTTCCTCGACGACGGACGCCTGGAACAGGCGCTACAGAAGGTCCTGGAGACGGGCACCCCGCTGGTGGACCGGCAGGTGATCGGCCGCGTCCCGTCGGACCCCGACACCGAGCTTGCGTGGTCGGTGTCCCTGTACCGACTGGAGGACCCCGGCGGGCGGATCCTGGGGGTGGCCGCCTCCGTGGTGGACGTGACCGACCGGCACCACGCCGCCCAGGAGGCCGAGCGTGCCCGCCGGCGGCTCACCCTGGTCTCCGACGCGACGATACGTATCGGCACCACCTTGGACCTGTGGGAGACCGCCAGGGAACTCGCCGACGTCGCCGTGCCACAGCTCGCCGACGTCGCCGCGGTGGACGTCCTGGACTCCGCCGTCGAGGGCCGCCGCGAGTCGGTGCGGCCCGGCGCCACGGCGGTCTTCCGGGCGCTGGCGGTCGCCGCGGCGTCGCCCACCGCAGCGGTGCACGCCGCCGACCCGCCGGGCGACCTCGCCCGCTACGCGGCGGACCGTCTGGTCACCCGATGCGTACAGACCGGCGAACCGGTGGCGGTGCCGCGCGTCCGCAACGAGGACCTGCCGCGGATCGCCCGTGACGCCCGCGCCGCCATGCTGCTCGCTGCCGCGGGAGTGCATTCGTACCTGGCCGTACCTCTGATCGCCCGCGGTCAGGTGCTCGGCGCCCTGGACCTCAAGCGCTACCGCAACCCGCTCCCGTTCGACGCCGACGACGTGCTGCTCGCCACCGAGCTGGCGGGGCGCGCCGCGGTCTGCATCGACAACGCCCGCTGGTACCAGCAGCAGCGCAACGCGGCCCTCGCCCTCCAGCGCAGCCTGCTGCCACGGCACCCGCGGCACCTCGTCGGCCTGGAGGTCGCCTCCCGCTACCAGCCAGCCGGCGCCGTCAGCGAAGTCGGGGGCGACTGGTTCGACATCATCCCGCTGAGCGGCGACAGGACCGCCCTGGTGGTGGGGGACGTCATGGGCAGCGGCATCAACGCCGCCACGGCGATGGGTCGGCTGCGGACCGCCACGCAGACCCTGGCCACGCTGGGCCTCGATCCCGAGCGGGTGCTGCACCACCTTGACGCGATCACCGGGGAGCTGGAACCCCACATCGCCACGTGCCTCTACGCCCTCTACGACCCTCACCGGGGGCAGTGCTGCGTCTCCACGGCCGGGCATCTGCCCCCGGTGCTGCTCCGGCCCGGTCACGGCCCGCAGCTGCTGGAGCTGCCCACCGGAGCGCCGCTGGGCGTGGGCGGGGTACCGTTCCGCGCCGTCACGGTCGGGCTGGGCCCGGGCGACACGCTCGTGCTCTACACCGACGGACTGGTCGAGACCCGTGATCAGGACATCGACGCCCGGTTGCAGGTGCTTCTCGACCTTCTCGAGGAGCCGCCCGAGGGACTCGAGGAGACGTGCGACCTGCTCCTCGACTCGCTGCGGGGCGAGGTCGGTGAGGACGACGTGGCATTGCTGATCGCACGCGTCCGCGAGTGAGGACGGGGCGCCCGCGCCGGCGCCGGCAGTGCTCGTCGCCGGGGCGGGGCGTCGGCGTCCGGGCGGGACGGCTGCGCCCCCGGAGGGCGGCGGGTGCCGGTTGCGGGCACGCCTCGGCGGTCACGAGTCGTCCCGTCCTCGCGGAACGCGAGGGCACGGGGCGCTGACGGCGGGCACGGCCACGGGTCGCACAGGCCGCCGGGACGTGCCCGGGGACGGGCCCGCCCGGGACGCGGCGCGGCGTTCACGGGTGCGCAGACGTGGGGCGCCGGCGGCCGTTCGGGTGACCCCTCCCCGACACGTGCGTCGCCCGGAGCCGGGCGGCAGCGGTCCCGTTACGGTCGGCGGGACCGGGCCGCCGCCGCGGCGACCGCCCGGGCACCACGGCACTGCGGGACCCGAGGGGGTGGACGGTGGAGCGCGTGCAGCAGGTCGCCGCGCGGCGACAGCGCGTCGACCGTCCGCGTCGTTCCGGCACGCACTCGGCACGGGTCCTTCCGGCTCTCGCACTGCTCGCACTTCTGCTGGGCGCCTGCGGGACCGGCGGATCCGGTCCGCCCACGCTCAACTGGTACAACTTCCCGGACGACTCGGGCGCCCTGGCGGGCGCGGCCACCAACTGCACCCGGGCCTCCGGGGGCCGCTACCGCATCGCCTACCACAAACTCCCGCGCACCGCCGACGGCCAGCGGCAGCAGTTGGTGCGGCGGCTCGCGGCGCAGGACGACACCGTCGACATCATGGGACTCGACGTCACCTGGCCCGCCGAGTTCGCCGAGGCGCAGTGGATCCTCCCCTGGACGGGCGAGATGCGCAGGCGGGCCACCGAGGACACGCTCGAGGTGCCCCTGGAGACGGCGACGTGGAGGGGCCGGCTCTACGCCGTTCCGTACAACACCAACACCCAGTTGCTCTGGTACCGGAGCGACCTGGTGCCCCGGCCGCCCCGGACCTGGGCCGAAATGCTGGATGCGGCACGGGAGCTGGCTCGCCAGGGCAAGCCGCACTACGTCGAGGTCCAAGGCGCCCAGTACGAAGGGCTGACGGTCTGGTTCAACACGCTCGTGGCGAGCGCGGGCGGCTCCGTGCTCAACACCACGGCCACCGCGCCCTCCCTCGGCCCGCCCGCCGTCCGGGCGGCGTCGATCATGCGCGAGTTGGCTGTCTCGCCCGCGGCCGACCCGTCGCTGTCCAACCAGATGGAGGACCAGAACCGGCTGGCCATGGAGTCGGGGAGTGCCGCATTCGAACTCAACTACCCCTTCGTCTACCCGGCGATGAAAGCGGACAACCCGGGGCTGTTCGCGCACTTCCGATGGGCGCCCTACCCGGCGGTGGACCCCGACCGGCCCGCGCGGCCGACCATCGGCGGCATCGACCTGGCCATCGGGGCGTACTCGCGCCACCGCCGTCTCGCTTTCGAAGCCGCCCTGTGCCTGCGCAACCGGCAGAACCAGATGACCGCCGCGCTGCGCGGCGGGCTTCCACCGACCCTGCGGTCGCTGTACGCGGACCCCGCGCTGGTCGAGGACTACCCGTTCGCCTCCGAGGTGCTGGCCTCGCTGGAGCGCGCCAGCATCCGGCCCAAGACCCCCGCCTACCAGAACGTGTCCATCGCGATCTCGCACACGCTTTCACCGCCGTCGGACATCGATCCCCTACCCGATGTGCGGAGCATCAGCCGCCAGATCGAGGACGCCCTCCAGTCCAAGGGGCTGATCCCGTGAACCGACCGGCCGCCGCGACCTCCTCCCGTGCCGAGGCTCCGGGGGGTACGCCCGCGGCACTGTCCGAAGGCGCACGGCAGGAGCGGCGGCTGGGCTGGCTGCTGTGTGCGCCGGCGGTCGTCGTGATGCTCGCCGTCACCGCCTACCCGGTGGTCTACGCGGTCTACCTCTCGCTCCAGCGCTACGACCTGCGCTTCCCCGACCAGGCTCGATTCATCGGGCTGAGCAACTACGGCGCCGTGCTCTCGTCCGGGTTCTGGTGGGAGGCGTTCTGGGTCACGCTCGTCATCACCGTCGTCTCCGTGTCCGTGGAACTCGTCCTCGGTTTCGCCCTGGCCCTGGTCATGCACCGCACGCTCTTCGGTCGCGGCAGCGTCCGCACGGCGGTCCTCGTCCCGTACGGCATCGTCACGGTGGTCGCGGCCTACTCCTGGCAGTACGCCTGGACCCCGGGGACGGGCTACCTCGCGGCGCTGTTGCCAGCGGGCGAGGCCCCGTTGACCGAGAAGTGGCCCGCCATCGGTCTGATCGTCCTCGCGGAGGTGTGGAAGACCACTCCGTTCATGGCGCTGTTGCTGCTCGCCGGGCTGGCCCTGGTGCCCGAGGAGACGCTGCGCGCCGCCCAGGTGGACGGGGCGACCGCGTGGCAGCGCTTCACCCGGGTCACCGTTCCGCTCATGAAGCCCGCCATCCTGGTGGCCCTGCTGTTCCGGACCCTGGACGCCTTCCGGGTCTTCGACAACATCTACGTGCTGACCTCGGGCGCCCACGGCACCGGTTCGGTGTCGATCCTGGGGTACGACAACCTCTTCTCGGCGCTCAACCTCGGCATCGGGTCGGCGATTTCCGTGCTCGTCTTCCTATGCGTCGGACTGATCGCGTTCACGTTCATCAGACTCTTCGGGGCAGCGGCTCCCGGTGCGCAGGAGGTGGAGCGTTGATGGCCGGCTGGGGAGGACGTCGCACGGCGGGTTGGACGGTGGTCAACCTCGTGGTGATCGCCTACGCGTTGTTCCCGGTGTGGTGGATCGCCGCGCTGTCCTTCAAGGATCCCAGCACCCTGACGGACGGCAGCTTCATCCCCACCAAGTGGACCTGGGCGAACTACCGCGGCATCTTCGAGACCTCGGAGTTCACCCGCGCCCTCGTCAACTCCATCGGGATCGCGCTCATCTCGACGGTGATCGCCGTGGCGCTGGGCACCATGGCCGCCTATGCGGTGGCGAGGCTCCGTTTTCCCGGCAAGCGCCTGCTGATCGGGGTGTCGCTGCTGATCGCCATGTTCCCCCCGATCTCGCTGGTCTCCCCACTGTTCAACATCGAACGGGTGCTGGGGATCTTCGATACCTGGCCGGGGCTGATCATCCCGTACATGACGTTCTCCCTCCCTCTTGCGATCTACACCCTGTCGGCGTTCTTCCGTGAGATCCCGTGGGACCTGGAGAAGGCGGCCAAGGTGGACGGTGCCACGCCCGCGCAGGCGTTCCGTCTGGTGATCGCACCGCTGGCCGCCCCGGGCGTCTTCACGACGGCGATCCTCGTCTTCATCTTCTGCTGGAACGACTTCCTCTTCGCCATCTCGCTGACGTCCACCACGGCGGCCCGCACCGTACCGGCGGCGATCGCCTTCTTCACCGGGAGCAGCCAGTTCGCGCAGCCGACCGGATCGATCGCCGCCGCCGCGGTGGTCATCACCGTTCCGATCGTCGTCTTCGTGCTGCTGTTCCAGCGGCGCATCGTCGCCGGGCTCACATCAGGGGCCGTCAAGGGCTGACCGGCAGCAGCCGGCCGTCAGGAAGGAGCACCGGCCGTGGCCGAAATCGTTCTGGAGGGCATCACCAAGCGGTACCCCGACGGCGCGCTGGCCGTGCAGGACGTCGACCTCACCGTCGCCGACGGTGAGTTCGTGATCCTGGTCGGGCCCTCCGGCTGCGGCAAGTCCACCACCCTCAACATGATCGCCGGCCTGGAAGACATCACCGAAGGGACGCTGCGCATCGGCGGCCGGGTCGTCAACGACGAGGCCCCCAAGGACCGGGACATCGCCATGGTCTTCCAGAGCTACGCCCTGTACCCCCACATGAGCGTGCGCGACAACATGGGCTTCGCCCTGCGTCTGGCGAAGGTCGACAAGGCGCTGATCCGGAGCAAGGTGGAGGAGGCTGCAGGCATCCTCGGCCTGACCGAACACCTGGATCGCAAACCGGCGAACCTCTCGGGCGGACAGCGCCAACGCGTCGCGATGGGCCGCGCGATCGTCCGCGATCCGAAGGCGTTCCTGATGGACGAACCGCTGTCCAACCTCGACGCGAAACTCCGGGTGCAGATGCGCACCCAGATCTCCCGTCTCCAGCAGCGGCTCGGTACCACCACCGTGTACGTCACGCACGACCAGACCGAGGCGATGACACTCGGGGACCGTGTGGTCGTGATGCGCGGCGGAGTCGTCCAGCAGGTCGGCACGCCGCAGCACCTCTACGACGAGCCGCTCAACCTGTTCGTCGCCGGCTTCATCGGCTCCCCCGCCATGAACTTCCTGGGCGCCACGCTGGCAGAAGGCGTCCTGCACACCTCGGTCGGCGAACTACCCCTGGACCCGCGGCTCCTCCGTGCCGTCGAGCAGCAAGGGGCTCCTCGCGAGCTCATCGTGGGTCTGCGTCCGGAGGCCTTCGAGGACGCCGCGCTGGTGGACCCTGGCCGGTCGGGGGTCACCTTCACCGCCGCGGTCGACGTCGTGGAGTCGCTCGGATCCGACGTGTACGCGTACTTCACCCAGGAGGGCCGGCGGCCGACCGGCAGCGGTGAACTGGAGGAGCTGGCCGCCGACTCCGGTGCGGCGGAGACGGGGACCAGCGGGAACCAGATCGTCACGCGGCTGAGCACCGCGACCCGCATCCGGCAGGGGGCACCCGCCGAACTGTGGTTGGACACCGCCAAGATGCACCTCTTCGATCCGCGCACCGGCAGGAACCTGACGGCGGCGCCCCCGGGGTGAGTGCTCGGCACGGCCCCTCCTTCGGGCGACGGACGGACCGTCCGGGCCGGCTCCGTGGGGCCCGGGCCCCGTCCGCAGCGCCGGCGGCCCGCCCCGGTCGCCGCGCGGTTCTGCGTCCCCACGAGCCCGCCGGGACGACTCCGCCTGGCCTCACGGGCGCGGTCGGCGCCCGTCTCCTGGAGGGCACCGCCGGCTCGGCGGCGAGCGGGTGGTCGTGCCCGGGGCTTCCGCACGCGCCCGGAGGTCGACTGCCGACCGGGCGGGTCACCGGGCCGGCTGCAGGCGCCGCAGCCGTCACGGCCACCGCACCCGGACGACGCGGTGGGGCGCGACAACCGCGCGATGCCGCGGCGGAGCACGGGAGGGCGGCTCTGCTCAGGCAGGGAGCTTGAGCAGTGTCAGGGGCGTGGTGGTCGGCTGGAGGGAGCCGCCGTCGGGCTCGAGGGTGAGTCCGACGGCGTCGGCGTCGGCGAGATTGCCTCTGATGGCCACGGCCCCGTCGTGCCGGAGCAGTCCGCCCGGGTGCATGGCGCCTCGCTGCGCGTACCAGAGCTGGTAGGTCTTCCCGGACGGCGGCTCGGGAAGGTCCGCGCTGACGAAGACCGCCTTGCCGAGCCGTCTGGACGCGATGACCGAGGTGGTGGCGCCGTTGGTGGTGCGGCCCCGCACGGTGCGGGCGTCGGGGGCGGAGACGACCGACGTCAGGTCTTCGAGTTGCCGGACCGACTGCCGGGCCCGTCGTTGCGAGTCGGTGCTCTGCTGGTGTTGCCAGGCCGCGACCCCGGCCAGGCTGAGGGTGGCGACGACGCTTGCGGCGACGAGGAGCGGGCCGATCCTGCCCGTTCTGGAGAAGACCGACGTGCGGCGTTGGTCGGTCGTGTCGACGCGTGGGGGCAGTTGGCGCACGGAGTCGATGCCGTGCATCACGGACTCCCTCATGGCGCGCGGTGCGGGGGTGCGCACCGCTGCGGCGAGACGGTTCGCGGTGACGGTGAACCCTGCCACCTCTTCCCGGCAGGGGGCGCAGTGCACAAGGTGGGCTTCGACCGCGCCGTGTTCGCCGCGTGGGAGCGCATCGAGGGCGTAGGCGCCCGTGAGGGTGTGGAGCTCTTCGTCGACCTTCATGTGGCCACCCCCATGCAGTCGCGCAGCCGGATGAGCCCGTCGCGCATGCGTGTCTTGATGGTCGGAAGCGGCGTGCGGAGGGATTCCGCGACCTCCCGGTAGGTCAGTCCCTGGTAGTAGGCGAGCGTCACGGCCTGCCGCTGGAGTTCGGTGAGCTGCTTCATGCAGCGGCGTACCTGCTGGCTTTCCAACCGGCTCTCCACCCGCTCGGCGACGTCGTCGTAGGGGCGTTGCTGGTCGCGTACCGCATGGTCGTGGTCGCGGTTGGCGGCGGCTTCGACGGAGCGGACCCGGTCCACGGCGCGGCGGTGGGCGAGCATGGTGACCCAGGCGTGCACGTTGCCCTTGCCCGGGTCGAAGCGGGGTGCCCGCCGCCAGAGGTCGATCATGACCTCCTGGGCGACCTCCTCGGACTGGGCACGATTGCGCACGACCTTGACGACGATCCCGAACACGGTGTCGACGACGGCGTCGTAGAGGACGGTGAAGGCTTCCTTGTCGCCACGAGCCACTCGCTGCATCACCTCGTCCAAACGAAGTTCAGCCGGGTGCGACGAGCCGGAAGACGCGGGTTCGGTCATCGGATTCCCTCCCCTCGCTGGTGCGCGACCTCACGCGGGCAGCGCTGTTGCCCGGCGGGATACTTCCATCGCATGGCGGTCCTTCGATGAGGAATGAAGAGGAACGGGCGGCTTCACGGACGCTGTGCTAGGCGCCCTCTCTCATTGCTTCGCTGTGGTCGGCAGAGCGGATGGGTCGTCTGTTCACGAAGGGGCACCGGTCGCCCGGAGCCGGCGGTGACGGAGCGACCGGTCGGGAGGTCGCGTTCATCCCGCCGGCCGGTGCGATGAACGCGACCTCCCGCACCGGCACCCCGACGGTCTACCGCGCGCACCCCTCGTCGCGAGCCCAAGCCGATGCGCTCGGCGCTGCGAAGGACGGGTGTGACGATCGACCGAGCACATCTCATCCGCGGGGCGTTGGCGGGCACCGGCGGTCTGCTGGCCGCGTTCTCCTCGTTGGCGGTGGCGGAACTCGCAGCGGCGCTGGTGCGGCCCGAGTCCAGTCCTGTGGTCGCGGTCGGGGGCGCGTTGATCGACCTCACGCCGACGCCGGTGAAGGACTGGGCGATCCGCACCTTCGGCACCAACGACAAGGTCGTTCTGCAAGCCGGGATCTTCGCCGTGCTGGGGCTGCTCGCCACGGTTCTCGGACTGCTGGCCGTCCGGCACCGGCGGTCCGGTGCTCTCGGAGTACTGGCATGGGGCGTGATCGGGGCGGCCGTGGCTCTCGGCCGCCCCGACTCCCGTTCCTGGGCCGACGCCCTGCCGTCCCTCGCCGGGGCGTTCGCGGGCGCCGCCGTGCTCCGCGCGCTGGCCGGACGTCTCAACGCCGGCACCAGCGCCCCGGGAGCGCGCGGACCGGACGACCGACCGGACGGCCGGGACCGCCGCGGCTTCCTGCTCACGGCCTCAGCGGCAGCAGCCGCCTCCGTGGGAGCCGGCGCGTTGGGCCGAGGGCTCGTGTCGTCCCGAAGGGGTGGCGCCGCCACCTCGCGTGCGGCCGTCGTCCTTCCGACCCCGGGGTCCCCCGCCCCGGTCATCGACGCGCGTGCCGCGCTGCGCATTCCCGGTGCTTCGCCTTTCACCACGCCGAGCGAGGACTTCTACCGCGTGGACACCGCCCTCGTCGTTCCCAGGATCGATGCCGGGGCCTGGCGCCTCAAGATCCGTGGAAAGGGCGTCACCACCCCGCTGACGCTCACCCTCCAGGACCTGCTGGACGGCGACCTGATCGAGCGTGACATCACCCTGACATGCGTCTCCAACGAGGTCGGCGGCCCCTACGTCGGCACGGCGCGTTGGACCGGCGTACGCCTGTCGGACCTGCTGGGACGCGCGGGCGTCGAACCACCCTCGCTCGGGGGGCCGGCGGACCAGTTGGTGGCGCGGTCCGTCGACGGGATGACCTTCGGTACGCCGGTCGAGGACGTCATGGACGGCCGGGACGCCATGCTCGCCGTCGGGATGAACGGCGAGCCGCTGCCGTTCGAGCACGGCTTCCCCGCCCGGATGGTCGTTCCCGGTCTGTACGGGTACGTCTCGGCCTGCAAGTGGATCGAGGACCTCGAGCTGACCACCTTCGACGCGTACGACCCCTACTGGGTCAAGCGGAATTGGGCGCGCAGGGCCCCGATCAAGACGCAGTCCCGCATCGACACTCCCCGGCCGTTCGCCCGGCCGGCAGCCGGAACCGTCCTGATCGCCGGTGTCGCCTGGGCACAGCAGCGGGGTGTCGACCGGGTCGAGGTGCGTGTCGACGACGGTCCTTGGCGGCTCGCCGACCTGGCGTCCGAGCACACCACCGACACCTGGCGCCAGTGGTCCCTCCCCTGGAAGGCAACGTCAGGCACTCACACCCTGACCGTCCGGGCGACCGACCGCACGGGCGAAACCCAGACGGGCGAGCGGGCCCGCACCGTCCCTGACGGTGCCACCGGCTGGCACAGCGTGGTCGTGATGGTCACCTGACGCTTGAACGGCGCCGTGGACGGCAGGCAGTTCACAGCGACGGGGTCAGTGGTTCGAACTTCCGCTTGGTCGCCCCCACCAACGGGTGGCTTCCGCCATCGTCCACGGGATCCACCAATCCGCTGCGGACCGCACCGCGAAGTCCACGTGTGAGGGTCGAACGGGCCGTCACCGCGTAGCGCCGGCACAGGGGCACCGCTTGCCGCGAACGAGCGCCACGTACTGATCCCCCAGGAGCCCAGACGCGATGAACCCCGTCTGCTGGCCCCGAACTCGCCGTCCCGCGCCAACCCCGACCCTCCACCAACTGCACACCATTACCCTTCGATCACTCAGGAGATGCACGATGAACGCCTTCCTCTTCCGCCGTACCGCCGTCGCCATCGCCGCGGCGGCCGTGCTTCCGCTCGCACTGACCGCGTGCGGGGAGAGCTCTTCCTCGACGTCGGCCGCGGACAAGGGCACGACGGCGCCCGCGGAGGAGAAGTCGACACCGGGCACGGAGGACGCCATCGCGGGCGAGGGGCCGTTCGGGCCTGCCTGCGCATCGGTCCCGGAGGAAGGCGCCGGGTCCTTCGACGGCATGGCCAAGGATCCGGTGGCCACGGCCGCCTCCAACAACCCTGCCCTGTCCACGCTCGTGGCAGCGGTGAAGAAGGCCGGCCTGGTCGACACCCTCAACAACGCTCGGAACATCACCGTGTTCGCGCCCACCGACGACGCCTTCGCCAAGATCCCGAAGGCCGACCTGGACAAGGTCCTGGCGGACAAGGAAATGCTGACCGGCATCCTCACCTACCACGTGGTCGGTCAGAAGCTCGCTCCGCAGCAGCTCGCGGACGGCCGCTACGAGACCCTGCAGAAGTCGACCTTGACGACCCAGGGGTCCGGTGAGGACTACACCGTCAACGGCCATGCGAAGGTGGTCTGCGGCAACGTCCCCACGTCCAACGCCACCGTCTACATCGTCGACACCGTCCTGATGCCCAAGTCCTGAACGCCCGAGGTCCTGACGCCCGTGGCCGACGGGTCGGCAGCTGAGTAACCGGGACACGGCGGGGCACCCATCACGCGGTCGGGCGTCCCGCCCACCGGCACGGCTCCGGGGGCGACCTGGACCCCCGCAGCCGTGAGCGGGCCACGGTCGCCGCCGACAGAATCGGCCGGTCCGCAAGCGGTCGGTCATCCGCGCTCAATGGCCGTACCGCTCCGCAGGGACGGGTGCCGTCCCTGCGGAGCAGGTCGATCAGCTGCTCATCGGCAACGATCTCGGGCATGCGTAGATCATCGATCTAGCTCCAGGAGGAAGCCGGATGGCCATACCCACCCGCCCTGTTCGACCTGCTCGACCTGCTCGACCTGCTCGACCTGCTCGACCTGCGCACGGTGATCGGCGCTTCGATCTGCGCAGGACCGCCGTGTTCTTCACCCTGCTCGCGATCGTCTTCTGCCTCCTGGCGTTCCTGGTGCGCACCGCAGCGGGAACCGTTGAACGTCGCCCCCTGTGGGCCGGTGCACTGGCCATGCTCGGTATGGCAGCTGCCCTGCGGTCCCGGTCCCGGTCTCGCAGGTTCTGCACCGCGAGAGGTGCCCGCCGAGCCGTGCGGGCACTGGAAGAAGCAGCCGACAAGGCGTCCGACGGCCTGCGCGCCACAGCGGTTGGGGGAGCTGCGCCCGCAACCGCACCCGTCGGCACATCAGCTGGGCGGCTCACCGGTTCTGCGTCGACGGCCACGGGCCCCACCGAAGGGTTCCTCGATCCGGAAGCGCCACCGGCCACCTCACTTCCGCTGGGTCCCGGCGATGCCGGCACGGTCTGCCCCGACCCCTGGGCCGACTACGGCGAGCTGGCCCCGGAAGGCTTCGAGCAGGCCGTCGCCGAACTGTGCGCCCGTGACGGCTGTCTTGAGGTGGACGTAGTGGGAGGCGCAGGAGACCTGGGAGCGGACGTCGTCGCCATCACGGCGGACGGACGTCGCTTGGTCATCCAGTGCAAGCAGTACGGTGAGTCCCACAAGGTCGGCTCTCAGGACGTGCAGCGCTTCGGGGGGACCTGTTACGCCATTCACGAGGCGGACATCGCAGCCCTCATCACAACGAGCAAGTTCACAACACCTGCGCTCGACTACGCACAACAGTGCGGAATACTCTGCATGAGCGGCGATGAGCTCGACGCATGGCGCCAGGGCATCGGCCCAAGCCCGTGGGACCGCACGAGGATCGGGCCCTGAGCGACCGACCACGACAACGAGGCCGAGGAGTAGGCCGAGACCGCGACGTGCCGCCGTGCTCGTCCCCGTGCACGACGCTTCGACGAGGGCCCGTCGGACAGGTAGCTGCGGGACGCCTCTCCCGCATCGCGACCCCGCGGAAGACGACGACTGCCCCGCAAGGCAACGCAGGGGCGCACGCGACCGGGGGGCGACTCCTGACTCGTGTCCCCAGCGGGATTCCCCCGGTAGCCGCCCTGGCTCTGCTCACCGACGTGTCGCGCCTGCCACGATGCGGCGGGCACGACACCGGTGCGGAACGAACTTGTTCTTCCGTGACGTGGTCGTACGCATACGTGGTGGTCGCCCGTCCCTGACGCACGTCCGCCTCCGATGCGCTACTGGAGAGGCAGACCTGTCGTCTACTGGGCCACGAAGCCGACGAACGCCACCCAGGCGTCAGCCGCGATCGAGATGTTTGGGCGGCTTGGGTCCTGTGAGTCGCGAACGCGCACAGCATGCGCGCATTCGGCGACCTCGATGCACTCTCCGCCGGCCCCACCGCTATGGCTACTCTTCCGCCAGGACAGTTCGCCCGCCGCTCTCGTGGTCTCGTTCACTTCACACCTCTCCAAGCAGCTTCTCGATGAAGTCCAGCGACTCACGCGGAGTGAGAGCCTGTGCACGGATGATGCCGTACCGCGATGCGATTCCCTGAACTTCCCGCCGGTCACTGACCATTGTGCTGCGTCCCTGAGCTTCCAGGTAAGCCACTTGATCGCCCCCGGCCCGGTAGAGCAGCGTGAACGGACCGTCCACCCCGGCGTTGTCTTCCCGGTCGAGCGGCATGATCTGGATCTCGACGTTCCGGAAGGCACCGACCAACATCAACTGCTCCAGTTGCCCCCGCATGACCGACCAGCCACCCAACGGTCGACGCACAACGGCCTCGTCGATGACAAAGCTCAGCAGAGGAGCAGGCCTGCGTTCGAAGACATGCTGTCGCGCCAGTCGAGCCGCAACGCGCTGTTCCACGGTTTCCTCGTCCAGCAACGGTCGCCACATGCCGAACACCGCCCGCATGTACTCCTCCGTCTGAAGTAGTCCGGGCACTGCCTGAGTCGCGTATACCCACAACTCAACCGCCTCCCCCTCCAACCGCGCCGCATCCCGGAAGAACGCCGGGTACTGGGCCCGAGCCACCTCCTCCTTCATCTCCTGGAGGACCCCGCCCGCGTCCAGCACCTCGTCCGCCTGGTCGATGAACCTCGGTGGCGGAACGCGCCGCCCCTGCTCGTACGCGGCGACGGTGGAGACCGAGTACCCCGTCAGCGAACCGAACTCGGGTCGTTCCAGACCCGCCCGCACCCGGAACCGCTTCAACTGGCGCCCGAAGACCCGCAGGACACCGGTGCCGGCGTCAGGTTCCGCCCGCCGCTCGTCACCGTCACCACCATCGCTCGCGGACGGCTCGTCCAACAGCCCCGTCGGTTCACTCATCCCCGTACCGCCTTCCCCGGCCAACGCGTCCCCGCGCCGGCCGTCACGCTCCGTCCCGCCTACACGCGCGGACCACGACACCTACAGCCACTCTCCGTGTGCGCGTCGTATCTGTTCACGCTAGGACGGCACCGACAGCGTGGACCACATGAACAGCGCAACTTCCCCCGCACGACGACCCGACGAAGCCGAATGCGAAGCCATGGGCGCATCCGAGACCAAGACCGAGGCCGGGACCGTCCAGCCGCTCCACGAGTTCGCGATGGCCTTCACCTCCTCCCCGCGCGGCGCACGCCTCGCCCGCAGGCTGGTCTGCCACCGCCTCGACGCGTGGGGGCACCCGTACGGCGGCCGGGTGAACGACACGCTCACGCTGATCACCGCCGAGTTGACCACCAACGCCGTACGGCACGGGCACGTCGCCGGACGGGACTTCCACGTCCGGCTCACCCAGGGCACCGACACTCTGCGCGTCGAGGTCACCGACACCCGCACCGAACGCGTCCCCCTGCTCTCCGACCGGGAACCGCCCGGCGACGCCGAGTCCGGCCGGGGTCTGCTGATCGTCGCGGGGCTGGCGACCCGCTGGGCGGTCACCCCGCGCGCGGGCGCGCCGGGCAAGACGGTCTGGGCGGAACTGCGACTGGCGTGAGGCACGTGCGACTCGGCCATCGTCGACCGGTTTCACGCCAACGACCGTGACGACAAACCCTCGTGGGCGCCCGGTGTCAGTGGCGGGCGTTAGTGTCGTTCGCCCGGCAGGGAGCCGGTCGACCCAGGGGGAGCACGAGAGCGTCATGGCCGACAACCACACCGGATACCGGATCTCCGTCGTCGACGAGGACCCGCTGCGCGCCCGCAAGGAGGCGCGCGAGCTGCTCGCCGCGCTCGCCGAGGCGGACTCCACGGCCACGTTGGACCTGCCCGAACCGGGCAGCCTGGCGGGGGTCGGTGACAAGGGAGGTCCGTCCGCCGAGACCGTCGGGCTGCTGCTGAGCGCCGGTTCGTTCGTCGCTGCGCTGGTACAGGTGTGGCTGGCCCGGGTCCCTCAGCGCACCATCGTGGTCAAGCGGCCCGACGGGGCGACCCTGCACATCACCGGCAAGGAGGCCCGCGAGGACGACACGCTGGTCGAGCGATTCCTCGCGGATGACGGCGACGACGGCACCACGGCGGGCTGAGCGGCGATGACCGACAACGACCGCCACGCGTTACTCGTCGGCGTCTCCACGTACGACAGCGGGACGTACCAGGACCTCCCGGCCGTACGGGCAGACCTGCACTACATGCGGGCGGTCCTGGAGAACACCGAGATCGGCATGTACAACGAGTGCGCGTCGGCCGCCGAGCCGACGCGTGCGGAGATGCTGCACGCCGTCGCGACGTTCCTGGAGGCCCGGCAGCCCAGCGAGACCGCGCTGCTCTACTTCAGTGGGCACGGCGAGTACTGCGAGCAGGACGGGCAGCTGTACTTCCTGACCCGGGACACCGACCCGGCGGACCTGCCGGGCACGGCGGTACCGGCGGAGTTCCTGGAGCGGATGCTCCAGTCTTGCCGGGCCGCTTCCAAGCTGGTCCTGCTGGACTGCTGCTCCAGCGGTTCCGTGGTCCAGGGCTGGACCGCCAAGGGCTCGTCGGGGGAGGAGCCGGACCGGCCCGCGCCGAGCACGCTTCTGCGGCCGACCGGTGTGTACTTCATCACCGCGTCCGACGCGCTCCAGGCGGCCTCCGCGATGGCGCCGCCCGGATCGAGCCTCGGCACGTCCCGATTCACCGGGGAGATCGTCGAGGGGCTGCGCAATGGCCGGATCAAGGAGGGCGGCTGGATCACCCCGGACGACCTCTTCGACTATCTGACCGCCCAGATGACCCGCGACGGCGTACCGGAGGAGCAACGGCCCACCAAGTCCACGATCAGGGCCACCCGTTCCCTCCCCTTCGCCCGTTCGGTGGCACGGCCCGTGCGCCTTCCCGCACTCCCCCACGACGCCACCGAAGCCGCCCGGCGCTCGCCCGCACTGCTGAAGGCCCGGGAGCTGTCCGAGGCGGACGAACGGGACGGCGTCGACCGGCAGCGGCTGCTGCGGTACTACGCGGACTGTCTCACTGCCCAGGCGGCGGCCGGCATGCGGCCCGACCGGGACGCCGGCCGTGACAAGAAGTACTTCCTGCTGGCCCAGGGCGAGGAGACCGTACAGTCGGGCCGTGGGCCGCACATCGTCGCGCCCGGATCACTGGTCCGGACGCGGGACGGGCAGACCAACCCGGGTGTCGAGGCGAAGACCCGGCAGGAGTACTGGTACGGCTATCCGGCGATCACACTGCCCGCGCGGGACGGCCGCCGGGGGCGGCGCGCGGCGGTGGAGCTGGCACCGCTGCTCATTCAGCAGATGGAGCTGGCGCCGGACGAGGAGGGCCGGGACGTGCTCCGGCCCAGCGGCGTACCGTCCCTGCACAGCGGCGTCGTCTCCGAACTCCTGGACGCGGGCGACGCCGCCGACCTGGTCGCCCGCTGGCAGCCCGCCTGGCAGGAGGGCAACGACGCCCAGATGCTCCGCGCCGTACGGGAGTTACTGGAGGAGCTGGGGCTGCCGGAACTCGAACCGCTGGACCCCTCGGCGCTCAGCGACCGCACGGTAATGCAGGCACTGCGGCCCGGCGCGCACAACGCGGCCGTTCTGCTGGTGCCTTCGGGCGCGGAGGCCATGGCCACCCAGGCGCTGGTGGACAATCTGCTCCAGATGTCCGCCCGGACCGCGCAGATCGAGGGCACCGCCCTGGACGCGCTGCTGCACAGCGGGACCCGGCAGGCGCCGGCCACGACCGCGGCGCCCCCGGTGACGCCTGTCGTTCCGGGGCCGTGCAACGAGAGCCAGGAGCAGGTGATCTCCTCGGCGATGACTCAGCCGCTGACGGTGGCGACGGGGCCACCCGGCACGGGCAAGAGCGAGGTCGTCACCGCGATCGTCACCACTTGTGTCGCCGCGGGGCAGTCGGTGCTGGTCGCTTCCACGAACAACGAGGCCGTGGACGTCGTCGCCCAGCGCTGCGACGACATCGCGCCCGGTCTGCTGATGCGGACGGGCAACAAGGACGCGCTGGAGCGCGAGGCTGCCAAGCTGGACCGACTGCTCTCCGAACCGGCCGGTGCGCCGCGGCGTGGATCGGCCACCGTGGGCGGCGAACTGCGCAACACCCGGGGGACGGCCGAGCGGCTGCGGGCGGAGGCGGCACACCGCGTCGGCGAGGAGACGCGGCTGCTGGGCCTGTTCCGCGACCGGGAGGAACGGGCCGCCTCCCTGGAGTTGCCCTTACCCCTGCTCGAAGGGCTCTGGGAGGCGGACGCGGGCAGCGGGGCACCCCTGGGCCGGTGGGCGGAGCGAGCACGGAAGACGGCCGGGGCCCGCTGGTGGCAGCTGGGAGCATGGCGGCGTGGGCGGGCGCTCGCCGCGCTGGTCTCGTCGGTGGCGGAACACCCCGAGGGGGCCGGACAGTCATGGCCCCTGTGGGCGGCGGCACGGCCGGTGCCGCCCGAGCTACTGGAGTCCCTGGCGGGGATCGTGTCCGTGGAGCGGGAGGTGCGGGAACTCGTCCGCAGCCACGGGGAATGGGACGAGGAAGGGCTCAAGGAGTCCCGGCTCGCCACAGCGGGGGCCTTGTCCAGCGTGGCGGCGGAGCTGTCCCGCGCGTTGTCCGCCGAGACCCTCGGCCGAGCAGCTGGGCTCATGAACCAGCGGCTCCAGGCGCTCCGCCGCCGCTCCGGCTACCAGCGCAGCCAGAAGAACCTGATGGCGCATATCAAGGGATGGGCCGTCAGCACCCACTCGGTGCGGCAACTGGAACTCGCCCCGAAGCTATTCGATCTCGTCGTCATCGACGAGGCCAGCCAGTGCTCCATCCCCTCGATTCTGCCGCTGCTGTTCCGGGCCCGCCGAGCACTGATCATCGGTGACCCCATGCAACTCGGGCACATCCCCGGCGTGTCACCGCAGCAGGAGCGGCAGGCACGGGCGCGAGCCGGGCTGAGCGCAGCCCAACTCGAACACCACCGCCTCACCTACCACGTGCACTCCTCGTACCACGCGGCCGAACAGCACGGCGACAGCGCCCTGCTCCTCGACGAGCACTACCGCTGCCATCCGCGGATCGCGGACGTCGTCAACGGCCACTGCTACGGCGGCCGCCTGCGGGTGTTGACCGACGTGCGGCGCCAGGTGCCGGCGCACGACCCGGTGGGGGCGTTCGATCCGGCACCGGTGCTCGGCTGGGTCGACGTGCCGTCCGGGGAGTCCGCTCGCGGCGGCGACGGGCAGTCCTGGCGGAATCCCGTGGAGGCGGAGGCCGTCCGGCGCGTGGTCGACGGACTGCTGGCGGGACTTCCCGCGGACGCGACGGTCGGAGTGGTCACACCGTTCCGGGCGCAGAAGGAGACGCTGGCACGGAGGTGGCGGGACGACGACCGGGTCCGGGTCGGCACCGTCCACACTTTCCAGGGCGGACAACGCGACGTGATGGTGATCAGCCCCGTGGCGGCGCACAACACACCGCCCCGGACCGCGCACTGGGTGGCAAGCCAGGTCAAACTGTGGAACGTGGCGATCACCCGGGCCAAATCACAGCTCATCACGGTGGGCGGCCGCGCCTTCTGGCAGGGCCAGAGCGGCCTGCCCACCCTCCTCGCCGCACGCTCGGCACCCCTGGGAACGGACGACGACGGCACAACGGCCGAGGCCGGCGGGCGCGGCCCGGTGACCGAGGCCCGCGAGGACCTCGCCGACCGCCTCCAGCAGTACCTGACCGGGCGCGGCGTCACCGATCTGGAACGGGCCGTGCTGGTGGGCGGACACTCGGTGGACCTGCTGTTTACCGACGCCGGGGAGAACACGGCCGTGCTGATCGATCTCGGCCCTGGGCACGGCGAAGACCCCGCACGACACCTCCGACTGACCCACGCGCGAGGCGACATGCTCGCCGGGCTCCCCTCCGGGGGGCACGGGGCCAAGCCCTGCCCGGTGAGCCGGACGGTTCGGGTGCCCGCGTGGCGGATCCTGGCGGGCGAAACCGCGCTGGCCCCCCTGTTCGGCTGAGAGGTCACTTTCTCCGATGTTTCATCCCGGAATCTGGTGTTCGGTCTGGGGTGTCGGGGCGTGCCGGGAGATGGCGTTCTCGCCGGTGGGGCGGCGGGCCATGAGGTCGGTTATGGCGAGGTGGATCACGGCTTCGGAGCGGGCGAGCAGGGTCTCGTAGTCGTGGGCCAAGCGGCGGTGGAGCATGAGCCAGCCGTCGTCCGCTCGACCGTCCACCGCTTCGGGATCGGGGTGAAGCCTCTGGTCCCGGGAGTGCGGGCGGTGATCTCCATGATGCCGAGGGTGGTGGCGTGCTCGAAGAGGTGCTGGCGGCAGCCGTCGTCCACCCATACGTTGCGGACCCTGGGGTGTTCGGCGGCGCACCGGTCCAGCAGTCGGGTGCCGGCCACGGAGTCCTGCATGCTCGCCGCGCTGACCTGGGCCGCCATCACCGTCATGACCAGGCGCCCGGCCCGGAAAGGCGCGACCCCAAGCTGACCGAGGAAGCCCCGCACGCCCGCCCGAGGACTTTCCTAGCGGGATGAGCCATCAGCCTCATGGCCCACCGTTTGACGAGGCATCGAAGGCACGTAGCGCCCCCCATCATCCAGATCATCCGGCGGACAAAGCATCGGCCAGGCAAGCCCGCACTCGTACAGGCCGACGGCAGCGACGGCGCCTGTAGAAGAGCCAGAGCATTTCCTGACAAGCAAGCCGGCTGCGTCGTCTGCCACCGAGTAACCCAAGTGCTGCAAGAACGCGGTGATCGCAGCGTGCACATGAGCACGTGCGGTTCGGTGCAGCACACCAGCATTTCCCTCGGCAAACCCCTCGACCTGCTCTTGCGCGGCCGCTTTCCTCAGCGGAACCGAAGCCAGCCACTCCACCGTGGCCGCCCGGTCATGAAGCGACTTAATCACCACCCCCACTGCGTCACGGCGGTCAACCCCAGAGGCGAACGGCAGCCCCATACCCCTCAGCAGAATCTCGAGCTCTGCAGAGACTCCAGCACGTTCCAGTTGAGTAATCACCACCGGATCATGCCCATCGACGCCTGGGATTCCAGCCAGGCAGCTCCTACTCCAGCAGACGAAACACTCTTGCGGCGCAGAGACGGTGAGACCAGCCTTCACCACCCAACGCAAGACCCAACACCTCGGCACCCGGTTCAGAAACGCGCAACCTGGAGGGGGAGTCAAGTTGAAGACACGTCAGAAGAGGAGGGATGCCCGATCCCGCTCATGCCCGCTGGGCGCCGGACAAGGCCGCCGCGCTCCGGCGGCCGAGCTTGTAGCCAGGCCCAGCGGCCGGATCAGCCGCTGGGCAAGCTCCTCACGACGTACGTCATGTGCTGGAGGTTGCCGCCCGCAGCCACTCCGTGGGCTCGCGCACGCCCTCGCTCGCCGAGAGCGGACCGTCGCGCAGTCGCTGAGCCATGCCTCGCCCCTTCCGGCTCTCGCTCCCCGGAACTCGGGCAGCTTCCTCCCGAGTGAGGGGGGCTGCGCGAGGGCGCTCGGGGGCTGGGCACCGTGTCGCCGTAGCGTAGGCGTGGCTCATCACGCGCACTTCGTGCCACATGCGCCACTCCGCCCGCGGCTCCTCGAAGACGCCGCCCTCCAGCACGTCGGCGGTGACCCGGGGAAACCCCGCCGAGCAGAACGGCACTCCGCCAGTCCACGAGGGGCATCAACGCGTCGAGAGCGCGCCGCGCCTCCTTGCCCGCACCGAGTCGGCCGTCAAGGACGGTGCCCATGTCGAGCAGCAGATCCACGGGCAGCTCAGCACCGGTATCCGCCAGCAGACCTCGGGTGTCCTCCCCGAGGCGATCGTTCCACTCTGCGGTGACCCGCACCCGGACGCCCAGCCCGCGCAGGGAGCGTCGGGCCGTCTCCACGGCCGCTGTCCGCTGCACCTCGTTCCGCTCCGGCCCGGTGACTGGCGCCAACCGTCCCAACTCACAGTAGGTGGACAGCGCTCCGGCCAAGTCGGCGACTGACTACCTCAAGGGGTCTGGTGATTTCCCGAACTTCCCGGGGTACGCGGAAGTCTCGCATCATGCTGAGGTCAAGCCTGCCTGGGAGATGCGCAATAAGACGGCCGTTTTCACTTTAGGTCAACGTTGGGCAGCAGGCTGGTGCGAGTCGGGGGGTACGTGCCCGGCGTCCCGATCCTGGAGTGGGACTCCGGTCGGTCCCCGCGCATCGCCTCGTCGCCGTTCGTCCGCGACGACGACCCCTCCCCCGGAGGTCAGCCGATCTCTCACGGGAACATGCCGACGGCTGTTGCGCACGGGCCAACTCATGCTTCCATGACCGATGTTGTGGCGATGCCTGCGGTGAAGTCGTGAAGAGTTCGCGCTCTCGGCACGCGGTCACAGCAAAGGAAGTCGGAGAGCCCACTCGGCGCTCTCCGAACAAGTCGGGCGCCAACCGTACGATGGGAGAACGACCAACGATGTTCATTATGGTGCGAAACAGAGTGCGGACGGCCGCGCTCGCGCTCTCGGCCATCACGGCCCTCGCCTTCGGCACAACCGGGGCGGCGGCAGCCCCCACCCCCGCTCCCGCCAAGCAGGGCCCGACCTCGGCGGCCTACGTCGAGGTGAACAGCAACAGCCTGCTCAACGTCGGCAAGTACACGCTCGCCGACGGCGGCGGCAACGCCTTCGACATCGCCTTGATCTTCGCGGCGAACATCAACTACGACACGAGCACCAAGGCGGCGTACCTGCACTTCAACGAGAACGTGCAGCGCATCCTCGACAACGCAGCCACGGAGATACGGCCGTTGCAGCAGCAGGGCATCAAGGTCGTACTCTCGGTGCTCGGCAACCACCAGGGCGCCGGGTTCGCCAACTTCACGTCTCAGCAGGCGGCTTCGGCGTTCGCGAAGGAGATGTCGGACGCCGTGGCCACGTACGGTCTCGACGGCATCGACTTCGACGACGAGTACGCCGAGTACGGCAAGAACGGCACGGCTCAGCCCAACGACAGCTCGTTCGTGCACCTGGTGACGGCACTGCGAGCGAACATGCCGGACAAGATCATCAGCCTCTACAACTTCGGCCCGTCAGCGTCGCGCCTGTCCTACGACGGCGTCGACATCTCCTCCAAGTTCGACTACGCCTGGAACCCGTTCTACGGCACCTGGCAGGTCCCCGGCATCGCACTGCCAAAGTCGCAGCTGTCACCGGCCGCGGTTGAGATCGGCCGCACCGCGCAGAGTACGGTCGCGAACCTGGCCCGCCGCACCGTCAGCGAGGGATACGGCGCCTATCTGACGTACAACCTCGACGGCACGGATCGAAGCGCCGACGTCTCCGCGTTCACCAGGGAGTTGTACGGCAGTGACGCCGTCTACACGCCGTAGGGCGCCCTCCCCGCGCGGCACGCGGCACTCCCTTCAGCGAGCCCGCCTCGTCCCATAGCTCCGCGACCTCTGCGACCTGCACGATGACAACGATGTCACGAATGCGGGTCACCCGCCTGCCTGCTGCTCCACGACGGGGCAGCAGGCAGGTGAAGTCCCCCTGCCGCCGTGATCAGCCCGGCGGTCGATGGAAGACGCCACCAGTGCGCGGCGGAACCGGACCGTGCGCGCAGCGCATCGGTCCTGTCGGTCCGGGTCGGCAGATGGGCCGGCTCGGCACCGGCCAACCCGGGTGCCGCCTGCCGTTTCCCCCGCCACCAGGCTCGTGTGGCCCCTACCGGTGCCTAGCGGTCCCTACCGGCGAGCGCGGCCGCCAGGACGGGTCCGATCTGGGTCAAGGCCGTGGGGCGCATCATCCGGAGGTGGGTGGTGCTGATCTCGTGGGTCGTGATGCGGCCGCCGATGTGCGGGCGCCAGTCGTCGGCCAGTGCGTTCGGTCCAGCCGTGTACAGCAGCAGATCGCCGCCGAACCGGCCGGGGGTGAAGCGGTCACGGAGCCGGCCGCTGTACCGGATGGTGGCGGTTATCCGGGCGATCGTCTCCTCGGACAGGCTGGCATCGCCGATCACCTCCGCGACTGCCTCTTCGAGCGTGTCGTCGGCATGGCCCCCCGCCTGCGTGCCGTCAATCTCCGCGGCCGTCGGCGACACGTCCAGAACGGCCAGCAACTCCACCTGCTGCCCCTCCCGCTCGAGTCGGACCGCGATTTCATGGGCGACCAGACCACCGAACGACCAGCCGAGCAACCGGTACGGTCCACTCGGTTGCACGTTGCGGATGCGGCGCAGGTAGTCCGCCGCCAACTCCTCGATGGTCTCCGGCAGGACGGAGTCACCGGCCACGCTCGGTGCCTGCAGTCCATACAGCGGCGTCTCCGGATCGAGGTGGTGCAGCAGACCGGCGTAGGACCAACTCATCCCGCTGGACGGATGCATGCAGAACAGCGGTGGTTGGCTGCCGTGCCTCCGCAGTTCGAGCAGTACGTCATGAGCCCCACCCCCAGTGGTGTGACCCGCGACCAGCCGCGCGAGCGCCGCCGGTGTCGGTGCCTCGAACAGGGCACTGACACCCAGCTCCGGCCCCAGCACGGACCGCACCCGGTTGACCAGGCTCATCGCCACGAGCGAGTGCCCGCCGAGGTCGAAGAACCCGTCGTCCGGGCCGACCTTGTCAAGGCCGAGCACGTCGGCGAACAGCGTGCACAACACCGCCTCCGCCGGCGAGCGGGGGCGACTGGCCGACACCTCGAACACCGGTGCGGGAAGCGCCCGCCGGTCGACCTTGCCGGTCGGGGATAGCGGGAAGTCCGCGGAGACCATGACCACCGCCGGCACCATGTGGGCGGGAAGGTGTCGGGAGGTGAACTCCCGCGCGTCCACACCCAGCTGCGACGGGTTCACCGAGCCGTCCGGCCTGCCCGGTGTGACATGCCCGACCAGACACCCCTCGCCCCGACCGTTCGTGCCGGCGACGACCACGGCGTCCGCCACGCCAGGGCACCGGGCCAGCACCGACTCGACCTCGCCCAGCTCGATCCGGAAGCCCCTGATCTTCACCTGGTCGTCCATCCGCCCCGAGTACTCCAGGCCCCAGCGCCCCCAACGCACGAGGTCGCCGGTCCGGTACAACCGCTCGCCAGCACCACCGAACGGATCCGGCACGAACCGGTCGGCCGTCAACCCGCCACGGCCCCAGTAGCCCCATGCCACGCCCACGCCACCCACGTACAGCTCACCCACCACACCGGGCGGTACCAGGTTCAGCTTGTCGTCCAGGACGTAGCAGCGAACCCCGGGCAGTGGCCGACCGACCAGGCCCGCCGCTACCGTCCGGTCGGGGTCGAGGGCGGCGAAGGTGACGTGCACGGTGGTCTCGGTGATTCCGTACATGTTCACCAGCTCGGGCTTGCCCGGTCCGTGCCGCTCGTGCCACTCCTCCAGCCTCGCCAGGTCGAGTGCCTCGCCCCCGAAGACCAGGTAGCGCAGAGCCAGCTGGCTGGAGGTGACCGGGTCCTCGGCATCGGCTCGTGCCAGTTCGTAGAACGCCGACGGGGTCTGGTTGAGGACGGTGACCCTCCTGTCGGCCAGCAGCCGCAGGAAATCCGGCGCGGACCGGGCGGTGTCGACCGGGACCACCACGAGCGTGCCACCGTGGAGGAGCGCGCCCCACAGCTCCCAGACCGAGAAGTCGAACGCGTAGGAGTGGAACAGCGTCCAGACGTCGTCCGGGCCGAAGTCGAACAGGTCGCGGGCGGCGGTGAACAACGCCATGACGTTGGCGTGCGCGACGACGACTCCCTTCGGCCGTCCCGTCGACCCGGAGGTGTAGATCATGTAGGCGGCGTCGCCGGGGTCCCGCGGATGCTGCGGCGCGCCGTCAGGCAGGTCCGCGAGCCGGGCCGACACGGCCGGGTCGTCCAGCAGCAGCCGGTTTCCGGACCGGAGCACCTCCGACGTGCCGACGACCACGATCGGGTCCGCGTCCTGCACCATCCACGCCACACGTTCTGCGGGATAGCTCGGATCCAGCGGCAGGTAGGCCGCGCCGGTCTTCAGCACGGCGAGCAGTGCCACCGGCAGGTCCAGAGACCTCGGGAGGCACACCCCGACGAACACACCGGGGCGGGCGCCGGACCCGGCCAGTAGGTGGGCCATCCGGTTCGCCCGGCTGTCGAGCTCCCGGTAGGACAGTGAGAGTTCACCGCACACCACCGCGACGGCGTCTGGTCGTCGACGTGCCTGCTCCTCGAACAGGTCGATCAGGTTCGCAGTCGTCATCGAAGGCACTCCTTTGTGCTCTGCGCCACGTCGGAAGAAGCACTGAGGCGGACCCAGGTGGCCTCCGCCCGGCCGAACTCGAAGCGGTCCGGACCGAACAGTGCGCTGACCACCCGCGCGGTCCGTCCGGCGGTGGCGATGTGCTGGGCCACGACGATCGCGGGCTCGCCGGACGGAGGGAGCGCGTGGACGCGCGCGGACATCCTGCCGAGCACGTAAGGAGAGCGGCTCTGGTCGAGGGTCCAGCCGCCGGGACAGTCCAGCACGGCCCACATGGTGTCGAGGTCCGGGTCACCGGTGGGGACCCAGGTGCACGCGACGACACCCGGAAGTCCGTCCACACCCCCGGGAGTCAGGTGCAGGGCAGCCGGATCGGTCCTGGCGGTCCCGCACACCAGGCACTCGGGGAACGGGTGTGCCGCCGCACCCGCGAAGAACGCGCTCGCCCGTTCCGCGGCGGCGGAGGTGACGAACGGCGCCACTTCCGGCTGGTCGTGCGCCGCGGTGGAAACCGTTGCGACGAGTTCGTCCTCGTGCCAGACGAGCGCTCGCCCGCGATGCGCGCGGACGGTCAGGTCGGTGTCCAGCGGTGGGGCCGCATGCAACTGGACCACCGCGGCCGTCCCGACCACGTCGACGGCGGTCCTGGCGAACATCCCGCACGCGTACCCGCCGTTCGCGCTGCCGGGTGGGCCGTTGTGGGTTCGGGCGATCCGGCAGGTGCGCACCTCAGTCATCCGAGGCCATTCCGTCGGCGAACTGCGTCAGCAGCGCGGCCGGGGCGTCGAGGAACGTGTGGTGCACGCCCGGCAGCACCACCCGGTGGATCCGCTCGGAGTACTGGTCCCACCCGCCCATGAGCTCAGGGGCTACCTCCTGGTCGGTCGACCAGCCGATCGTGGTGATCGCGGTGTCCAGTAGCACCGGCTCGGTCGGCCTGTACGCCTTGTTGGCCTCGACGTCCGCTCTCAGCACCTCGGTGACGACGTCCAGGACGGTGGCGTCGAGCTTGCTGTCACTCAGCGCGACCAGCTCCGCGCGCAGTTCGTTGTCGGTCATCGTCAAGTAGCTGCCGTAGGGGCCTTCGTGCGGTGCGACCTGAGATGAGCAGAACAACCGCCGTGGCATCGGCAACCCTTCGCGGTGCAGCACGACGGCTACCTCGAACGCGATGAGCGCGGAGCTGCAGTGCCCGAACAGTCCGAAGGGACGGTCCATGGCGGGCAGCAGCGCCTCGACCACGTCCTGCGCGAGCTGTTCGTAGGTCCCGAAGTGCGGTTCCCGCAGCCGGTTCTCCCGGCCCGGCAACTGCACCGGGCAGAGTCCGGTACCGTCCGCGGCGTCCGGCCACCGGCTGAACATGGAGGCACCCGCGCCCGAATAGGGCAGGCAGAAGATCCGCGACTCGGTCTCCTGCAGCGGCCGGGGCAGCCATCTGCGGAGGGGAACGGTCGATCCGATCGTCATGTCCGTACTCCTCGTGCCGTCACTCCTCGTGCCGTCACCGGCAGGCTGGTGAATCCCGCGACGAAGTTCGACCGGAGCCGTACGGGTTCGCCGGCGACCTCGATGTCGGCGAAGCCGGTCAGCAGCTCCTGGAACAGGACCCGCAGTACGACCCTGGCGACGGTGTGCCCGACGCAGTAGTGCGGGCCGACGCCGAAGGCGATGTGCTTGTTCGGGCGCCTGCGGATGTCGAACGTGTCCGGCCGTGAGAACACGGCCTCGTCCCGATTGGCCGAAGCCAGCCACGCGACGACCGCCTCGCCCGCGTGGACCGTGACGTCACGGATCCGCACGTCGCGCGTGGCGTAGCGCATGAAGTGCTGCGCGGGCGAGGACCAGCGCAGCGCTTCTTCCACGCCGCTCATCAGCAGGTCCGGATGCGCCGCCCAGTCGGCCAGCGCGTCGGTTCCGGCGAGTTCGAGCAGCGCGGCGCTCGGTGGCTGGGCGGTGGTCACGTTGGCACCGAGCAGCAGGCTGTAGCAGTTGGACACGATCTCGCTGGGCATGAGCTTCACCCCGTCGACACGCATGCCCAGCAGCACGCCGAGCAGGTCGTCGCCGGGGGCGGTGCGCCGTTCCGCGACCACGTCCTGGAAGTAGGCGAACAGCTCACGGTGTGCTCTGACGAGTGTCCTGTCCGGACCGTCCGGGCCGGTGTAGGCCGGGTCGTCCGGCGCGATGGACGCGCCCGTCAGTCGGACCAGCTCGGGCCAGTCCGACCGAGGAAGCCGCATCCAGGAGCCGATCACCGCCATCGGCATGGCCGCCATGGCCGCGGCGAAGTCGAACACGCCGCCGTCCTTCATGGGCGCGAGCAGTTCCCGTACCAGGGACCGGATACGCGGCAGGTCGCGCTCCACCTCCTTGACCGACAGGGCACGCTGCAGCGGTTCCCGCAGCCTCGCGTGTCGCGGTGGGTCGGTGACCGCCATCTGCCGGCCGCCGGCCGGGTCGCCCTTGCCGAGGAGGTTGAGCAGCGACCCCTGTTCGGAGGTGAACGTACCGTGGTCCCGCAGCACGTGCCGCACGTCGTCGTACCGGGTCACGGACCAGAACCCGTTGTCGCCGACCGGGTGCCAGCTCACCGGCGCCTCGCGTCGCAGGGCGCGCCAGACGGCGTGCACGTCTCTGGTGGCGAACGTGCCCGACTCGAACAGGTCGATCTCGGGGGTGGCGTGCATCGGACAGCGGCCCGGCTCCACGGCAACGGTCATCGCTGCGCTCCGCTCCGGATGGCGGTTTCCAGCTGTTCGCCGAGTTCGCGGATGGTCGGCTGCAGGTACAGGACGCGCGCCGGGAACTCGACGCCGAACTCCGTCCGCAGTGAGCCGAGCAGGTCCGCTGCGTTCAGCGAATGGCCGCCCAAATCGAAGAAGTCGTCGTCGGCGCCGATCGGCTCCACATCGAGCACGCGTGTCCACAGCTCGGCCAAGCGGTGCTCCACGTCGGTCCGCGGTGCGACGTACTCGTTCGACACGTTGCGTGCCATCAGGTCCGTCGCCGGCAGCGCATCACGGTCGATCTTCCCGTTGCTGGTCAGAGGCAGGGTGTCCCGGACCAGGACAGCCCACGGGATCAGCGGCGCCGGCAGGGTCGCGCGCAATTGTTCGCGCAGTCGCTCGCCCCAGTGCGGCGGCGGCTCCTCCTCCGGGACGACGTGGGCCACCAGCCGTTTCGTGCCGTCGGCGGCGGTCCGCACGACGACGGCGGTTCGGCTCACCCCCGGCAGGCGGTGCAACGCGGTCTCGACCGCGCCCGGCTCGACCCGGTGGCCGAGGATCTTGACCTGGTCGTCGACCCGGCCGACGAACTCGCAGGCTCCGTCGGGCCGCAGCCGGACGATGTCGCCGGTGCGGTACATCCTCGCCCCCGGCTCGTCCGCGAACGGGTCGGGAACGAACCGGTCGGCCGTGGCGCCCGGCTGCCCGAGATAGCCGAGGGCGAGCCCGGCTCCTGAGGCGTACAACTCACCGCAGTCGCCGGCTTCGACCGGCTGCAGTCCGGCGTCCAGCACCGCTATCCGGGTGCCGTTGACAGGCGTTCCGATCGGGATCGTGTCGAGGTTGTCCCTGGCGGCGGCGCTGGTCGTCCAGGTCGTGGTGAAGGTCGTGTTCTCGGTGGGCCCGTATCCGTTGGTGAACGTGATGCCGGGATGCGTCGCGAGCAGACGCGCGACCGGGGCCGGCTGGATCACGTCGCCGCCCGCGACGAGGTGACGTACGTCGGCGAACGCAGCGATGTGGTGCGCCACCATCTCGTGGAACAGGCCGGCCGTCAGCCACAGCACCGTCACGCGGTGCTCACGCAGGGTTTTCCCCACCACGTCCGGGGTGATCGGGCCGGACGCTGCCATCACGAGGTGGCAGCCGTGGGTCAGCGGTGCCCAGATCTCGAAGGTGGAGGCGTCGAAGGCCAGCGGAGCCGCCTGGAGGAACACGTCGTCCCGGCGAACCGTCATCCAGTTCATGTCCGTGACCAGCCTGAGGACCGCGTGGTGCGGAACCATGACGCCTTTCGGCTTCCCGGTCGAGCCGGACGTGTAGCTGACGTAGGCGAGGTCGTCGGCAGTGGTGCTCACCGGAGCGCTGGAGGTTTCACTCACGGCCGACGGCGGGAGCGTGGTAAACCGGCTGGGAACGCACGCGCGGAGCTGGTCGTCCGCCACGACGAGCTCCACGCCGGCGTTCCTCAGCAGCTCGTTCCGCCGCTGTGGCGGGTCGTCGGGGCTGACTCCGACGTAGGCGGCGCCGGCACGCAGGATCGCCAGCAGCGCCGAGACCATCTCGGTGGACCGCCTCATCAGGACGCCGACGACGTCGCCCCGTCGGACGCCGGCCGTCGTCAGTGCGTCCGACAGCCGGTCCGCTCGGCGGACGAGCTGGTCGTAGGTCAGGGTCTCGCCGTCGAACGTGACTGCGGGAGCCGAAGGATTGCGGAGGGCCTGCAGGGCGACGCGTTCGTACAGCATGTTACTTCCCGTCCATTCGCCTGCGGACGCTCAGCGGCCTCATGTCGGTCCACACACGGTCGATGTGGTCCAGGCATTCCTGCCGGGGCCCGCGGAATCCTTCGGCGGCCCACCCTTTCGGAACGTCGCGCTCGGCCAGGAGAATCGAGTACTGTTCCTCGCCGTTGAGCACAACGATGTAATCGACGCTGTCATCGATGTCCGCCATGATCGACCTCCGTATGTCGTCGGAAAACACTGTGAACTGCTGCGGTACCGCCCTCTCGCACTTTTCCGTGCGATCGGCCTCTCTAATTCCGTCCGACTCGCGTCGTCATCACCACCACGACCGCGACCAGGGGCGCCAGTGCCGCCAGGAGCAGACCCGCCCCGGCGCCGTATCGCGTCACGAACCAACCGGCCACCGGGCTAGCGAGGGCGATGCCCACGTAGCCGATGGCGGAGAAGTATCCGAACGCCTCCGCCAACCGGGCCTGCGGCGCCTGTTCGGAGACGAGCAGGATGACCGCGCTGTCGCCCGGGGCGAAAGCCAGCCCGGCGACCAGGAGACAGACCACGGCAAGCCACAACCGGGGTGCCGCGACAGCGCTCGCCATGACCATGCCGTATGCGGCGATCAGTACGCACGCCACCGTGCGGGTCCTCACCTTCCGCAACGGGTGCGTCGACGGCAACGCGGCGTAGACCGAGCTGCTGATCGCACTCGTGGCGAAGAGGCCTGCGAGCACCAGACCGCCGTTCGTCGCTGGCTTGCCGTGATCGACCATCAGGGCCGGCAACGCCACGTCGAGCGCGCCGAGGTTGATCCCGATACCCGTGTTGAGCACGAGTGGCGCCCACAGCCAGCCGAGCAACGCGCGCACCGAGGAGTGCTGCTGCGTCGGGCTGCCCGGTTCTCTCACCGGCAGCGTCCAGCTGAGCACGGCGCCTCCAGCCGTCACAGCGGCCACGACGCCGACGCATGCCTGCGGTCCGACCGCGGCAGCCACCACGGCCGCCAGCGCCGGCCCGCCGATCCACGCCACCTGCACCGCCACCGCGTCGACCGCGTACGCCTGGGCAAGCTGGGTGGAGGGGAGGAAGTGGGGCAGGAGCGACCGGTAGGCTCCGCCCACACCGGCGCCGGCGGACGCGGCCAGGACGACGAACACCAGCAGCAGCCACAGGGGAGCTCCCGCGGACGCCGCGACCGACGTGGCGACGAGCCCGGCGGTCGCCGCGAGCAGTGACCACCCGAGGGCCTTGGGCAACAGGGCCCGGTCCATCTGCCGGCCTCGCCACGGAGCGCACAGCGCGTAGGTCATCGCGCTTGCGCCGCTGAGCAGTCCACTGCCCACGAACGACCCGGACGCCTGGTGTGCGGTGAGCACCAACGCGACCGGCAGCGAGGTCTGCGGCAGCCTGGCCAGGGACGCCGCGACCAGCCACCGGTACCAGACCGGATTGTGCCGCAGCAGCTTCGTCGGTGCGTTCACCGGTGGACCGGCAACGGTTGTCTGCACGTGGTGGCTCCTCTTCTCAGATCGGCATCGCGCCGCTGAGCAGCGCTTCGCGCTCGCTGGGCAGCATCACGTCGGTCGTGTCGAGCCGAGCCGTCGGATCGGCCACCGCGGCCCGTATCACCTGGACCAGACGCTGGGTCAGCGCGACGACGGTTTCCTGCTCGAAAATGTCGTCGGCGAACTCGACCAGGCCGGCCATGCCCTCCGGACTGCCGTCGGGGCCGCGCCGCTCGGTGAACGAGAACGACAGGTCGAACTTGGCGGTCTGCACATCGACCTGCCGCCTGCTCACCGCGACGCCGGGGAGGTCGAGCGCGACCTCGCCCGAGCCTTGCAGCGTGAGCGTCACCTGGAAGAGCGGGTTGTGGCTCAACGAGCGTGTCGGCTTGAGCGCCTCGACCAGCCGCTCGAACGGCACGTCCTGGTGGGCGTACGCGGCCAGGTTGGTCTCGCGCACCCGCGCCAGCAGTTCGGTGAACGTCGGATTGCCACTGGTGTCGGTGCGCAGTACCAGGGTGTTGACGAAGAAGCCCACCAGATCGTCGAGCGCGTCGTCATTGCGACCGGCGATCGGCGCGCCGATCGGGATGTCGGCACCCGCGCCGACCCGGGTGAGCAGGCCGGCCAGAGCCGTCTGCAGTGCCATGAACAGGCTGGCGCGTCCGGCGCCGGCGAACCGGGCGAGACCGGCGTGCAGTTCTGCGTCCAGTTCGAAGTGCACGGTCCCGCCCCGATGGCCGCGCACGGCCGGGCGTGGCCGGTCCAGCGGCAGGTCGAGTTGCTCGGGCAGGCCGGCCAGCTGCTCGGTCCAGTACTCCACCTCGTTCGTGGCGGCCCCGCCGTCGGCGCCGAGGATCTCCCGCTGCCACAGTGTGTAGTCCGCGTACTGAACCGGCAGCGGCGTCCACTGCGGTGCGTTGCCCGCACGCCGGGCCGCGTATGCGGTGGACAGGTCCCGCAACAGCGGTCGCATCGACCAGTGGTCGGTGGCGATGTGGTGCAGGCAGATCAGCAGCACATGCCGGTTCGGGCCGAGCCGGAAGAGCACGGCCCGCATCGGCGGCGCGCCTGCGAGATCGAACCGACGGTCCACTTCGGACGCCATCGCGTCGGCGATCTCGGCCTCCGAGGTGTGCACCGTCGTCAGAACGGGGCTCCCGGGGTCGAGGACGCGCTGCCACGGCTCGTCGCCGGACACGGGGAACGCGGTCCGCAGACTTTCGTGCCGGGTCGTCACGTCACCGAACGCCGCGCGCAGTGCGGCCTCGTCCAGCTCACCGGTCAGTGAGAAGGCCGACGGGATGTGGTAGGCGGAACCGTGACCCGCCGACGTCTCCAACTGCTCCACGAACCACAGCCGGCGCTGCGCGAAGGACAGCGGCACCCGCTTCGGGCGGGGCATGACGCTGACGACCGGCCTGCTCGCCGCCAGGTCGTCGATGGCGTTGGCGATGCCTGCGACGGTCTGCCGTTCGAAGATCACCCGCACCGGCAGGTCCACGCCCAGCACCGAACGCACCCGGCTCGCCACCCTGGCGACCTGCAACGAGTGGCCACCGAGCTCGAAGAAGTCGTCGTCCACCCCGACCTCTGCGATCTTCAGTACGTCGGCGACCAGCCGGCACAGCAGCTCTTCCTGCGGGGTGCGCGGGGCGCGGCCGCCGGTCGTCCACTGTGGGGCCGGCAGTGCCGAGACGTCCACTTTGCCGTTGGCGTTGACCGGCATCCGGTCCAGTACGACGAACGACGCCGGGACCATGAACGCGGGAAGGGCGTCGGAGGTGTAGCGCCGCAACCGCGCCGGCACGAGCCGGGTACCGTCCACCCCCACCGCGTACGCCACCAGCCGGACGTCGCCCGGCGCCGGCTCGACCGCGATCACGACCGCACGCGCCACGTCGGGGTGCTTGAGCAGAGTCGCCTCCACCTCTCCCGGCTCGACCCGGTACCCCCGGATCTTCACCTGCTGGTCGGCCCGGCCGACGAAGACCAGGGTGCCATCGCCGGTCCACCTGGCCAGGTCGCCCGTGCGGTACATCCGCTCACCGGTGTCCGCGAACGGATCGGGCAGGAACCGCTCGGCGGTGAGTCCCGGCCTGGCCAGATAGCCGCGTGCGACGCCCGCGCCGGCGATGAAGATCTCACCGACCACTCCCGGCGGAACCGGCCGCGACTCCCCGTCCAGCAGGTAGATCCGCTGGTTCCACACCGGACGACCGATCGGAACGGCCGGGGACCGTTCCCCGGCGGCCGCCCGGCCGGACTGGACGAGCATGGTCGCGGCGTGCGTCTCGGTGGGACCGTAGTAGTTGATCAGCCTGCGTTCCACGGGACCGCTCAGCAGCGCACGCATGTCATCGCTCAGCATCAGGGCGGAGCCTGCCTGCGCGACGTCGGTGAACGCGGGCAGTTCGAGGCCCTCGGCGACAGCGGCCGAGCAGATGCTGTCGATCATCAGTGTCGGCGCGATGACCATGGTCACCCGGTGCCGGTCCATCCAATGCACCAGTCGTACCGGGTCGGTGCGCACATCCGGTTCGGGGATGGCGATCGTGCCGCCGCTGACCAGGGTGGGCAGGGTTTCCTCCAAGGACACGTCGAACCCCACGCTCGCCAGCTGGGCGACGACGCCGCCGGAGCTTCCCGTGTCGCGGTCCGCCTGCCAGCACACCATGTTGAGCAGACCGGAGGCCGGCATGACCACGCCCTTGGGCGCACCGGTCGAACCGGAGGTGTAGATCAGGTAGGCCGCGGCGGTGGGGTCGCCGGTGCTGCCTTCGTCCTGGGCGAGTGCCGTCACCGGGTGCCGGTCGATCCGCGCCATGTCGTCGGGGGAATCGATGACCAGCGCGCCGGGCACCCGGTGTGCGTGCTCGCGGTGGGTCACCACGGCCACCGGCGCGGCATCATCGATCATGAAACGGAGTCGTTCGTCGGGGTAGTCCGGATCGACCGGTAGGTAGACAGCACCGGCCTTGACCGTGGCCAGCAGCGCAACCAGGAGGTCCACCGACCGCTCCAGCAGCACCGCGACCACCCGCTCCTGGCCCGCTCCCCGACTGATCAGCTCCCTGGCCAACTGGTTGGCCCTGGCGTGCAGCTCCGCGTACGTGACGCTGATCGTGTCCGTGACGGCGGCGATCGCCGACGGTGTGCGCGCGGCCCGGTCGTCGAGCAACGTCACCAGGTCGGCGGCCGGAAGGGGCCGGGCGGAGTCGTTCCATTCCGTCAGCACCCGGTGCTTGCCGGCCGCGGACAGCAGTTCGCCCTGCAGCACCGGACGGTCCGGATCGGCGACGGCCTGTCCCAGCACCTGGCAGAACTGCTCGACCATGGCCTCGACGGTGCCCTGGTCGTACAGGTCGGCGGAGTACTCGACCATTCCGTCGATGCCGCACGGCGTGCCGTCGGCAGATCGCCGTTCCTGGACCGAGAAGAACAGTTCGAACCGGGACACTCCGATGTCGACGGGGTCGAACCGGGAGCCAAGGCCGGGCGCGTCGAGCGCGGGATCGACGTGCGTCTGCACCGCGAGCATCACCTGGAACAGGGGGTTCAGGCCGAGCGAACGAACCGGGTTGAGCGCCTCGACCACGTGCTCGAACGGCACGTCCTGCGCGTCGAACGCAGCGAGATCGGTCGCCCGGACACGCTCGATCAACTCGCGGAAGGTCGGCTCCCCGGAGGTGTCGGTGCGCAGCACCAGCGTGTTGACGAAGAAGCCGACGAGGTCGTCGAGTGCCGCGTCCGTGCGCCCGGCGGCGGGTGCGCCGATCGGCAGGTCGGTGCCCGCGCCGAGCCTGGTCAGCAGAGCACCGAGACCCGCCTGCAGCAGCATGAACAACGTCGCCTGGTGCTCACGGCCGAGATCGGTGAGCTGCTGGTGCAGTGTCGCGTCGAGGTTGAAGGGCACACGTCCGCCGCGGTAACTGGTGGTGGCGGAACGGGGGCGGTCGGTCGGCAGGGCGATCTGCGCAGGCAGGTCCTCGAGCGCCGTCAGCCAGAAGCCCAGTTGCCTGGCCAGCATCCCGTCGGCGTCGTCGTCGGCGAGTTCCCGCTGCCACTGGGCGTAGTCGGCGTAGTGCACGGGCAGGTCCGGCCACGTCGGAGCTTCGCCGGCCGTCCGGGCACGGTAGGCGGTGGACAGGTCGTGCCGCAGCGGCTCGAACGACCAGCCGTCGACGGCGATGTGGTGGAACGTCAGCAGGAGCACGTGCTCCTGCGGGCCGTGGACGAACAGACACGCCCGCAGCGGCACGTCGGCCGACAGGTCGAAGCCCTCGGCCGCACGCCGTCGGACCGCCTCCGGCGCCTCGCCGGGCTCGACGTGGATCTCCGGCATGACGGTTGCCAGGTCGGGGACTTCCAGCACCTCCTGTCGCGGCGTGCCCGACTCCGCCGGGAAGACCGTGCGAAGGGTCTCGTGCCGGGAGATCACGTCGCGCACCGCGTGCCGGAGTGCGTCGCGGTCCAGCTCGCCCGACAGCCACAGCGCCACCGGGATGTTGTAACCGGCCCCGCCCCCGGCGACCCGGTTGAGGAACCACAGTCGTTGCTGCGCGTACGACAACGGGACGTGCGCGGGCCGTTGTTTCGGTTCGACGGGCGGACGTGTCGTCCGGTACGCGTCGAGTTTGCCCGTCAGACCGATCGGAGTCGGCGAAGCGAAGAACTCCCGCGCCGTGACGTCGATCCCGAACGCGGCACGCAACCGGCCGAGAACGCGGGAGGCCAGCAGCGACTCACCGCCCAGTTCGAAGAAGTCGTCGTCCGGAGCCACCGCAGGCAGGCCGAGGAGCTCGGCGAATATCGCCCGGACGAGATCGGTTCTCGGGTCCGTTCCCGACCGCACCCTCGTGGAATCGTCATACACGGACATGGAAGCCCCCTTGTGCGGCAACATGGTGCTCGGCATTTCAGCGACAGTTCGGTTTCGACCGGCGGACAGTGCCTGGTACGAGGTCAGTTGAGCTGGGCGTCCCGATCACTGGGAGGAGAACGCGAGAGGCAGCGACTCGAGACTGTTGGTGACATAGGACGGTGCGCGTCGTGGCTCACCGACCTGCTCGATCCTCGCCACGCTGCGCATGGTCTCTTCGAGGAACACGCCGATCATCACCCTGGCCAGCGGTGCACCGATGCAGAAGTGGCGACCGCCGCCGAAGCTCACGTGCCGGTTCGGGTTCCTGTTCAGCTGGAGCTCCATCGGCCGGTCGAACACGTTCTCGTCCCGGTTGAGGGACGACAGCCACACGCTCACCGCTTGACCCGCCTTGATCTCGACGTCACCGAGGAACGTGTCGGCGACAGCGGTGCGCATGAGGTGGTTCACCGGCGTCGTCCAGCGCACCAGCTCCTCGCTGACCGACCGGAGCGAGACCGCCCCGGAGCGCAGCGCAGCCAGCTCCGCCGGGTTGGCGAGCAGCGCGAGGAGACCGCCGGCCAGTACCTGACGCGTCGTCTCCCCGGCTGCCACGGCCAGGTTGTCGCAGGTCAGGATGATCTCGTCGTCGGTGATGTCCAACCCGTCCGCCTGCGCGAGCACGAACGCCGACACCACGTCGTTCGTCGGTCGCGCCCTGCGCTCCTCGATCACCTCGGCGTAGTAGGCGAGCACCTCGTGGTGCGCCTGCTGCGCGGCCGTCCCGTCCAGGTCCACGATGTTGCCCACAGCCGCTTCGGCGTAGCCGGCCATCCGCTCCACATCCTCACCCGCGACGCCGAGCAGGCCGGCGATGACCTGCATCGGGTACGGGGCTGAGACGTCGTTGACGAAGTCGTGGGGACCGGCATCGATGACGCCGCGCAGCAGGGACCGCGAGACCTCTGCCGCCCTGGCCCGGAACCCGGCGGCCGCCTTGGGCGTGAAAAGCGCGGCTGCCGCCTTGCGGAGCACATCGTGCCGGGGCGGGTCGGAAAGCGTCATCATCACGCCCGCACCCGGGTACGGATCGGAGAGATTGGGTCGCAGAAACGTTCCGTTGGCCGAGCTGAACCGTTTCCAGTCGCTCAGTACCTCGAGTCCCTCGTCATAGGTCGTGACCGCCCAGAACGGATCGTGATCCGGTTCGTCGTGCCAGGAGACCGGACATTCTCTGCGGAGTCGCGCCCAGACGGAATGCGGATCGCCGTGGGAGTAAAGATGGGGATCGGTCAACCTGGTGATGGCCGGGGCACCCACGTGTGAGCTCCTTCGCGTGGTGAGTGTCAGTCGCTTTCTTCGGCGGAGACCGCTTCGGTCACTCAGGACCTCCTGCCTGCCTGGAGCCGCCGCCGGCCGGTCAAGGGGCCGGCCCGGACCGCAGCGACGCTGTGGGCGTCCGTTTCCCTAGGATCGTTCGGAAGGCGCGATCATCCCGGTCTCGATGGCCAGCCGGTCGAAGAACGCGGTCCAGTGACGCCACATCTCCTCGGCGGAGTCGAGGACCTGCCGCTCCTCCTCCGGGGTGAGTCCCGAGAACAGGGCGTTGGTCGCCTGGTCGACGTGGTCGGGTTCCTGGGTGACATGGATGTCGACCCACGCGTTGCGCTCCCTGCCGGACTCCCGCTTGACCGCCTCGCCGATCGCGGAGACCATCAGCAGGTCCGTGACCTCGGTGGCATAGATGCCGCCGAGGGCGGAACACCGGTCCGTCGAGCACTTCTCGTACCGGGCCAGCAGCGCGGCGGTCTCCGCGAACGGCGCTGAGCCGGTCACCGTCCGGCGGTCGTAGCCCGCCTTCTCCATACTGTCGGCATAGATCACCTCGTGGGCAGCCTTGGCCGACCGAACACCGACCTCCTGCGACAGGATCCGTGTGATCGCGCTCTTGGACTCGATGTCGGGCAACGCCGAGATACAGCGCGCGAGGAAGGTCGGGAAGTAGTGCAGCGGGTGCCACCACTGGCCGAGGAAGATTCCCACGTGCTCGTGCGACAGCGCGCGGCCGTGTACCTGCTTGAAGAACTCGTGGTCGGCGAAGGAGCGGTGCACCTCGTTACCGGCGAGTCGATCGGATATCGATTCCACGATTTCGACTGTCATGATGTTCGTCTCCTTCTGCTCAATGACTTCACTGCGACGGTGACGTGAATTCCGCTGTGCCGAGCACCAGTATTGGGACACCGGTGGGACTGAGACAGAGACGCCAGACCTATCCGGTGTAGCCATGACGACTACGTGACGCCGCGTGCGCATGGTGAAGGCGGCCCCAGCGGGATTACCGGTCTCCCGCTCGCGCGTCGACCATGCCGGCGGCGAGCGTCGATCCGTCCTGCGGGTCGACGAGCAGGAACGAACCGGTTCGTCTGTTCTCCACGTAGTCGTCGACAGCAAGGTGTTCGGCGGTGCGGATGCGTACACCGCCGATCTCGTTGGCGGACAGACCGTCGTCGCAGGGCAGCCGGCGGGCGTCGGTGACGTCCATGCTGTAGTGGATCCGCTCCACCACCGCATGGACCGTCCGGGTTGTGTGCTTGAGCAGCACACGCTGTCGCTCCCGCAGCGGGCGGTCGTGCAGATGGCACACGTGGGCGGTGATGTCCCGCAGCAACTGGGGAGCGGGGCCCGCGGTCAGCATGTCGCCCCGGGAGATGTCGATCTCGTCGGCGAGCCGAACGGCCGCCGACTGTGGTGCCCGCACGCTGCCGGTCTCCTTGCCGAGCACGCTGAGACCGACGATCGTGCTGGTCTCCCCGGAGGGTTGCACGACGACGCGGTCGCCAACCCTGAGGACGCCGGAGACGAGTTGTCCGGCCGGCCAACGCTCCACCACCTGCCGGGGCTCCGAGGAGTGCCGGATCACGTACTGCACCGGCATGCGCAGCGGCTTGCCGACCGGATCCGCTGCGACCGGCACGTTCTCCAGGTGGGACAACAGTGTGGCGCCGTCGTACCAGTCCATCCTGGTCGACGGTTCGACCACGTTGTCACCGGTCAGCGCGGACATCGGAATGGCGGTGACATCCGCCAGGCCCAACTCGCGCGACCGCTGGGCGAACTCGCGCGCGATCGCGGTGAAGGCGGACTGCCGGTAACCGACGGTGTCCATCTTGTTGACCGCCAGCACGACGTGCGGCACCCGCAGCAGTGCCGCGATCGCGCCGTGCCGCATCGTCTGCGCGACGACGCCGTTGCGCGCGTCGACCAGGATCACCGCCAGGTCGGCGGTGGAAGCGCCGGTGACCATATTGCGCGTGTACTGCGCATGGCCGGGGGTGTCGGCGAGGATGAACCGCCGCGCCGGCGTCGCGAAATAGCGGTAGGCCACGTCGATGGTGATGCCCTGTTCCCGTTCCGCCCGCAGACCGTCGGTGAGCAGAGCCAGGTCGGGACCGTCCTGACCCCGTCTGCGGGACACCTCCTCGATGGCCGCCGCCTGGTCGGCGAGGACGGACTTGGTGTCGTACAACAGCCGCCCCACCAAGGTGGACTTGCCGTCGTCGACCGACCCGCAGGTGGCCAGCCGCAGCAGGCCGCCCGCGAGGCGGCCGGTGGTGCCGGCCTGATCTGCCGCTTCCGCGACACCCGTTGACATGTCTAAAAGTACCCTTCTCGCTTGCGGTCCTCCATGGCTGCCTCGGACAGCCGGTCATCGGCCCTGCTCGCGCCGCGCTCGGTCACCCGGCTGGCGGAGATCTCCGCGATGACCTCTGCCACCGTCGAGGCGGACGAGTCGATCGCGCCGGTGCAGGACATGTCACCGACCGTGCGGTACCGAACCCGGCGCTCGCACAGGGACTCGTCGTCCCGGGGGCCGCCCCAGTCGCCGGGCGCCAGCCACATACCGTCGCGCCGGAACACCTTGCGCCAGTGCGCGAAGTAGATCTCCGGCAGCTCGATGCCCTCCTGCTCGATGTACTGCCAGACGTCCAGCTCGGTCCAGTTGGACAGCGGGAAGACGCGGAAGTGCTCGCCGGGCAGGTGGTGACCGTTGTAGAGCTGCCACAGTTCGGGCCGCTGGCGGCGCGGCTCCCAGGCACCGAACTCGTCCCGCAGGCTGAACACCCGTTCCTTGGCGCGTGCCTTCTCCTCGTCGCGCCGACCGCCGCCGAACACGGCGCCGAAGCGACCGTTGCGGATAGCGTCCAGCAGGGGGAGGGTCTGCAGCGGATTGCGGCTGCCGTCCGGCCGCTCGCGGAGCGTTCCGTCGTCGATGTACGACTGCACGGAGGCCACGTCGAGTCGAAGGCCGTGCTTCTCGACGATCCTGTCGCGGTAGGCGATCACTTCGGGGAAGTTGTGGCCGGTGTCCACGTGCAGCAGGGAGAACGGCAGCGGCGCCGGGGCGAACGCCTTGCACGCCGCGTGCAGCATGACGATCGAGTCCTTGCCACCGGAGAACAGCAGCGTCGACCTGTCGAACTCCCCTGCCACCTCGCGGAAGATGTGAGTGGCCTCGGCCTCCAGCATCTCGAGGTGCGTCAGCGGGGGCACCGGTTCCACGCGCGGGACGGTGTCTCCGGGACGGCCGGCGGGCACGGCCCCCGCCGGGTCGGTCACGACAGACCCCGGTTCGTGAGCAGCACCCGCACCTGGCGGACCGACTCCTCGACCGTCTGGTGCTGCGTGTGGACCCGCAGATCGGGATCGACCGGCACCTCATAGGGATCGTCCGCGCCCGTGAGACCGCTGAGTTCACCTGCCGCCTGCCTGGCGTAGAGGCTCTTTACGTCCCGGTCGGCGCAGATCTCCACCGGGGTCGCCACATGCACCTCGACAAAGGGCACGCCGCCTGCCGTGTGCAGGTCCCGGACCGCGGCGCGGGACAGCGCGTAGGGGGCGATGACCGGCACCAGCACGGTGACGCCGTGCCCGGCGAGCAGCCCGGCCACGTAGCCGATCCGCCGCACGTTGACATCCCTGTCCGCCTTCGAGAATCCCAGGTCCGCGCAGAGTGCGGCACGGGCCTCGTCACCGTCGAGCACCTGGACCCGGTGTCCACCGGCGCGCAACTGTTCGGCGAGACCCACCGCGATGGTGGTCTTTCCCGCGCTCGGCAGGCCGGTCAGCCAGACCGTGCCGCCCTGCCACTCGGCCGGTGCGCCTTTCGGTTCGCTCATGTGCGGATCTTCCTTTCGCGTGCGCTCCGGGTGGGCGCCCCCGCACCGCAGATGCGCACTGTGGTGCCGGTCCCCGTGCGGTCGCGTGACGACGGTCGGCGGATGGGTGGTCACGGTCTCTCCCATTGGTCGGCGGACTGTCACAGGGGGTGCAGACCGGGGAAGGTCAGGCCGAGGTTCTCCGGCCGTCCCATGCGGATGTTCAGGCACTGCAGGGCGTTGCCGGCGCCGCCCTTGACCAGGTTGTCCAGTGCGGCGATCGTGGTCAGGCGCCCCCTGTCCTCATCGACCGCGTAGCCGACATCGCAATAGTTGGAGCCCAGGAGGATCTTCGGGTCGGGGTAGCGGAAGGTGCCGCGTTGGTGCGCGACGACCCGGACGAAGGGTTCCTCGGAGTACTGCTCCCGGAAGGCTCTGCGCACGGTCTGCTTGTCCACGCCGGGGCGCAGCGTGGCGTGGCAGATGGTCTGGACCCCGCGGACCGCTTCGACGCCGGTGGCGGTCATCTCGGCCGACAGGCCCAGATGCCGCGAGATCTCCGCTTCGTGGCGGTGCCCGGTGGGCGCGAACACGCGCATGGAACCGCTGCGTTCGGCGTGGAGATTGGCCGGGCCGGCCGTGGCTCCCGAGCCGCTGGAACCGGTCCGAGCGTCGAACCGGGCTCCTTGCCCCGGATCGATCAGGTCTCGGGCCACCAGGGGATACAGGGCGAGTACGCCGGCCACGGCCATGCAGCCGGGCACGCTGATCAAGTCCGCGGTGCGCAGACGGTCGCGGTGCAGTTCGGGAAGGCCGGGCACGAAATCGGCCAGCAGATGCGGGGCCTGATGCTCCTCGCCGTAGTAACGCCGGAAGACCTCGGTGTCGTCGAGCCGGAAGTCGCCGGTCAGATCCAGGACGAGCTTGGACCGCTGCGTCCAGTGCTCGATCTGGGTCATCGCCACCCGGTGCGGCAGCGCCAGGAACACCGCGTCGCACTCTCCGACCTCGTCGGCCGAACAGAAGGTCAGATCGGTGGCGGACCTCAGATTCGGATGCACACCGTCGACCCGTTTCCCGGGGAAACGGGACGAGACCGCGCCAACCACCTCGACCTCGGGATGTCCCAGCAGCAGCCGCAGCAACTCCCCGCCGATATAGCCGGCCGCACCGGCCACCGCCACCCGCATCACGACCGCACCCTCCTCGCTGCCATACGCCGACGCATCACCACGACTCCTTCCGGTCCGAACCGACGGGCCATACGGAAGAAGCTACGAACCCGTACGCCTCACCCGCGTCCGCAGCGAACACAGCACCGAGGAGACGTCCGACGTAGATTCCGTCGTCCGACTAAGCACCCCGATTACCTGACGTGATTGCTGCGTGTGCCAGCCTTGAAATCGGCTCCGGTGCGTCGTGGAGTCAATGCGGTGTTCCTCAGCGCTGCCATCACGCCATGAGAGAGAGACAGACCAGGTGAGGGTGACTCAGAACCCTGACTTCCGGCGGCTGCGGGCCGCGCAGGGCGTCAGTCAGATAGGCAGCCAGATCGGCTTCCTGGCGCTGCCGCTCGCCGCCCTCCAGGTGCTCCACGCCAGCGTGTTCGAAGTCAGTGTGCTCACCGCGGCGCAGATCGTGCCCTTTCTGCTGATCGGTCTACCGGCCGGGGTGTGGATCGACCGGATGCCCCGACGGCCCGTCCTGATCAGCACCGACCTCTTCCGCGGGCTGCTGCTGCTCACCGTCCCGCTGGCCTACGCGCTGGACACGCTCACCCTCGCCCAGCTCTACGTGGTCGCGTTCGGGCAGGGTGTCGCCACCGTGTTCTTCGACGTCGCCTACCAGTCGTACCTACCGGACGTGGTCGAGGCCGATCAGCTGACGGAAGGGAACGCCCAGCTGGAGCTGGCGCGGTCCGCGTCGCAGTTGATCGGCCCCAGTGCGGGCGGCTGGCTGATCTCTGCGTTGCGGCCCCCGGTCGCGCTGGGCGCCGACGCACTGTCCTTCCTGTACTCCGCGTTCATGGTGTCCCGCATTTCCGCCGAGCGGGAGAAGCCGGTGGCGACGGACGGCAACCGGACGACCTGGTCGGTGCTGTGGCGGGAGGTCGGCGAGGGGCTGACCTTCGTACGCCACCACCGCCTGCTGGCGCCGCTCGCCGGGGTCGGGGGGCTCCTCAACTTCTCCTATGGCATGGTCGCAGCGATCTTCACCACCTACACGGTGCGTGAACTGGACTTTTCTGCCGCGAAATTGGGCACCCTGATGGCGATCGGGTCGCTCGGCGTCGTCCTGGGGGCCAGCGTGGCCCGCAGGCTGTCACAACGCCTGGGCACAGGACCGAGCATCGCACTCGGTGCGCTCCTCAACGGCGTCGGCCCGCTCGCCACGCCCGCCGCGCCGGCGTCGGCCCCTGAAGTCATCATCTGCTGCGGCCTGTTCGTGCAGTCGTTCGGCGTGGTGCTCTTCAACGTGAACCAGGTCAGCCTGCGGCAGAGCATCACTCCGCGCCCCCTCATGGGTCGCATGACCGCCACGATCCGGTTCGTCATGTGGGGCACGCTTCCGGTCGGATCGCTGTGCGCCGGTGCACTCGCCTCGAGCATCGGTCTGCGCCCCGCCCTGTGGGTGTCGGCGGCGGTCGGCGCCCTGGCGTTCCTCGGGACCCTGTTCTCCGGCATCCGCACCGTGGGCACGGGGAAGGTTTCGCCGCCGGACTCGGCAGCCCGTACCGCGGCTGACGAACCGACAGAACTGGGCGACCGCACCGACGTCAGGTGAGTTCGCGGGCAACGCGGTCACAAGCGTGTTGACCCGGCTCTCCCGCGGTTGAGCCCCTCGATTACCACGAAGCGATCCCAGTCCTGTCATTTTCGATGCTGGCCCTGTTTCTCGATGCCAGAACTGGAACTAAAGCTGGAGGTCCCTACGTGAAATCCGTACTCGTCCTCTCCAAATGGAATGTCGGCGCGGTGGCCCCGGCGTCCGAACGGCTAAGAGCCCGCGGACTCCGATCGGTACTGATATCCGAGATTCCGGACACCCCCCTCCGTGACGCATGCGACGACCACGTCGTGGTGGACTGGGACAGCGAGGACCTGTCCGCGCTCACCGCCCGGCTCGGCGCGCGCGGCATCGTTCCCGTCGGCGTCGTCAACGTGCTCGAACCATTGCTCCTCTGGCAGCGCGGCCTGGCCGCACACTACGGCCTTCCGGGCGCCGGCGTGGGCCTCGACGTGCTGGCCAGCAAGACGCTGGTGCGAGAGCGCATGCGCGAGCTGGGGCTGTCCTCCGTCGGCTTCTGCGCCGACCCGGCGGGGGTCGATTTCTTCCCCGCCATCGTCAAGCCCTCACGTGAGTCCACGGCCTCGCGGCTGGTTCGCCGGGTGGACACTCCGGCCGAACTCCTCGCTTACGGGCGCCACCTGGCGGAGCGCGGCTTCGGCGACACGGAAATGATCATCGAGGAGTACCTGCCCGGTGTCGAGTTCTCCGTGGACGGACCGGTCGTGGACGGCCGCTTCCATCCGGTCCTGGCTGTCGAGAAGCCCGATCACGACGACGTCAGGCACCACGACGCGGGACTTCGCGTGCATCCCCCCCAACAGGATCACGTGCGTGCCGGTGTCCCCGTCCTGACCGAGATGCTCAACGTGCTCTGCGCCGACCTCCGCCTCGACCACGTCTGGCTGCACGTCGAGGGCCGGGCCGACGAGGACGGCCGTACGGAGTTGGTGGAGATCAACCCCCGGTTCGGGGGCGGCATGTATCCGGCGGCGATTGAGGAGATCAGCGGGATCGACCCGGTGGAGGCGGTCGTCTCCATGGCACTGGGCGAGTTCACGCTGGACCGACTGGGCCCGCTTCGCGACCGGACGATCATCGGATGGGTCGACGTGGAAGCCGACGAACTCGGCCGGGTGGAGATCAGCGCCACGGAGGACGACCTGTGTGCACTCCCGGGCGTCATCAAGGCGGTGGTCGTCAACGGCTACGAGGTGACCGACCTGGAGAAGGAGAACTACTTCCTCCGTTTCGCGGTCACCGCGGATTCGCTGGGTGAATTGCGGGATCGCGCGGCGCATGTCCTGAGTGCCGTCGGTGAATGGCACGTCGTATGACGTTCCCGAAAGGTCGCCGCGATGCGTCGCGGCGATGAATCCGTCACGGACACGCAACGCACCGTACGTCCATGGCATCGCAGCCACACAGCGGCTCGCGTTTCTGCCCCCGGCCCGGAGGAGACTGAGAGAATGGATGAGCTGAAGTTCACGCTCGGCAATGCGCGTCACGACCTGCTACGAGACAGCGGCGACTGGGACAAGTTCAGGCGGTTCTGGGAAGACCTGCCACGGGATCCGTACATGGGGGACGGCGGCACTTACCGCCGCCGTAAGCACTCCGTGATTTCGTACACCGTCGCCGACGGCACCGTCGCGTCGCTCGACCAAGACGGTTTCCTCCAGAGCAAGGAGATCAACCGTCTGAACGGCGGCATCGTCCGCCGCTTCGAGCCAGTGGACCAGGCCCTGCTGGACACGGCCGTGTTCCGGCTGCTGCTGGCCCATTTCGTCCCGCGCATCGCGGAGATCACGCCCGCCGGCGAACCTCTCGCTCCTGTCCGTCGGATCAACATCCACCAGCACCGCATCGTGGCCACCGAGAGGGAATCCGGGAATCCGACTCCGGAGGGAATCCACCGGGACGGTGTCAAGCACATCGTCATGATGCTGATCGCTCGGAAGGACGTCACCGGCGGGGTCAGCACGCTGTACGACAACACCGAATCACCGGTACTGACCCACACCCTCAGCGACCCCGGAGACTACATATTCCTGGACGACCGCACGGGCCTCCATTCCGTATCTCAGGTACGGGTCGCCCCGGCGGCGGTGGAGGGGTATCGCGACATGTTCTTCATGGAGTTCTGCTGACGAGGAGGACCGGGAGGTCTTCGACGCGCTCGACGCGCGGACCGTCGTCGTTCCCGGAGCCGGCACACTCGACGTCGTGGTTTCGTCACCGGGCCCGCTCTCCGGCCGCCCACCACGAACAGCGCCGGGCCCTGGAAGCCCAGATCTCGACCCCGCTGGAGGACGGGAACCCCGGGTCCGGCGAGCGGCACGGAGAAGCGGACCGGTGGCAACACCGGCACCACGCTCCGTGCCGACGCATCAGACGCCCCGGCCCTCGTTCCCGGCCAGGGGCGAAGCGATGCCGAATGCCTCCTCCACCGCCCGGTTCCGCGCTGCCGTCAGGACCCGCGACACACGCGTCCGGACCTGACTCAGCGGGCCGGTGAGGTGGTCGCCCGGGTTCCGTTCGCGTAGCCGGCCAGCACGACCTGAGCGTCTTCGTTGTTGAGGGCCGACAGCAGCTGGGACACCTGCTCCTTACCGCGCACGACGTGGACGGTGCGGCACTGACGGGTGATCAGGACCGTGCCCTCGTGGAGCTGCTGGTAACCGAAGAGTCGTGAGGTACGCATGGTTCTCCCATCGACGAGGGCCAAGGGCCATCAGCTCGAACGACCGTCTCCGACCGTCCTGCCGGCGTAGAAAAGCTACGCGCAGATCACCACCGTGTGCGTCCGCGGCAAAGGTAGCGACGGAGATGCACGGCGTTGCTCCCAGGTCCTTCCGGCTGCGAGTTCCGTTTACCGGGGTAAGCGACACGCTCAGCCGCAGGAGAGAAAAGTCAGCATGCCGTGTATCCGCGGATGCGTTCACCGGGGACGCACCTGACGCCGGCGCGACCGTACCGTCTTGCTTCAACGTGAAAAACCGGCGGTCCCGGCCGGAACAATCGACGGAAAGGAAGTCACCCCATGCCCACCATGCAGGCGTGTCCTGAATGTGAGGACGAGGTGCAGGTCAGCCCGTCGGCGCGGCTCAACGAGATCATCGATTGTGCGGGCTGCCGAAGCGAACTGGAGATCGTGGCGCTGAGTCCGATGGTGCTCGCCCGGGCACCCGAAGTCGAGGAGGACTGGGGAGAGTAACGCCCGCGCGCAGGCATGCGCTACCGGGCTCGACCACGGCCAGCGCAGAGACGCTCGGCCTCCCGCCCGTATCCCATCCGATTCCCCGGCGAAGTGGAGACACTGTGACCACCAGACCGCTCATGGTCATCAAGTGCGGCGGCAATCCGTCCGTCGACGCCGCGGGCATCTGCGCCGACGTCGCCGGGCTCGCCGGTGAAGGACAGTCCGTCCTCCTGGTGCACGGCGGCTCCGGGGAGATCGCACGACTGGCCGGGAGACTCGGTGTCCCGCAACGCACCCTTGTCGCACCGGACAAGGTGGCCACCCGGTACACCGACCCGGCCACACTCGAGGTGGTCGTCCTCGCGCTGGCCGGCGGGGTCAAACCGAGGATCGTGGCGGAGCTGTCCAGACTCGGGGTGCCCTCGGTCGGCCTCACCGGCCTGGACGGCGGCATGCTGCGCGCCCGCCGCAAGTCCGTCGTGCGCTCCGTCGTGGACGGTCGCACGACCTTGGTTCGGGACAACCTCAGCGGCCGGCTCGAGGAGGTGCGTACCGAGCTCCCCGAAGCCCTGCTGCGCTCCGGCTTCGTGCCGGTGGTCTCGCCGCCCGCGATCGACGAGCACGGTCAACCGGTGAACGTCGACGCCGACCGGGTCGCGGCCGCGCTCGCGGCGGCGCTCGGCGCCGACCAGCTGGTATTGCTGACCGGCGCACCGGGGGTGCTCGCCGACCCCTCCGACGAGACCAGCGTGCTGGGCACCTACGAGGTACCCGCGGCCGGTGCGCCCGGTCGGCGCATCGGCGGCGGCATGGCGCTCAAACTCGTCGCAGCCCGCGAGGCGCTGACCGGCGGAGTACCGTCGGTCCGCATCGCGGATGGTCGAGTGCCCGATCCGGTCAACCGAGCCCTGGCCGGATCCGGCACCGCCGTGACCATGAGCCCGCGATCCGACGACCGGCTCGGACAAGCCCTCCCGCCCGCGGTATCCGCCTCACAGGGAAAGTAGCTGACGATGCCAAGCAGTTCCTCGGCGCCCATCAAGCGCGTCGCGTTCGTCGACGCGTTCGCGATGGGACGCCTTCTCCTGCCCGTCATGAATCGGCTGGGCATAGAGTGCGTGCACGTGCAGTCCCCGAACCCCGACGTCCACCTGGTCCGTCTGCCGTTCCCCGAGGGGTTCGTGGCCAATGTGCGGCACCAGGGTGATGTCCCGGCCACCGCCTCTGCACTGCGCGAGCTCGGGGTGGACTTCGTCATCTCCTCCGGGGAGTCGGGCGTCGAGCTGACCGACCGGCTCGCCGCCGAACTCGGCACTCTCGGGAACGGGATGAGCCGGCCGACGTCCCGCCGCAACAAGTACGACATGGTGCTGGCCCTGCGTGCCGCGGGAGTCGAGTCGGCGGCCACGATCGTCTCGGCCGACGCCGACGAGATCATCAAGTGGGCCGAGACGACCGCCGGTTATCCGGTCGTCCTGAAACCGGTCTCCAGCTGCGGCACCGACAACGTCGTTGCGTGTTCGTCCGCGGATCAGGTGCGTGCCGTCCACGAGAAGATCATGACGACTCCGGACCGCCACGGCTTGCCCAACACGGTCGTCCTCGCGCAGGAGTTCCTGGACGGGGACGAGTACTTCGTCAACACGGTCAGCCGGGACGGCAAGCACCACACCGTGGAAGTCTGGCGGTACTACAAGACGCGGCTCCCCGGCGGCAACATCATCTACGACTACAACGAGCCGCTGGCACCGGACGATCCCGTGGCCAAGAAGGTGGAAGCCTATGCCCACCAGGTGCTCGACGCCCTGGAGGTCCGGAACTGGGCCAGCCACACCGAGGTCATGATGACCGCCAAGGGGCCGGTGCTCGTCGAGTGTGCCGCACGCTTCGGCGGGGGGCAGGTTCCGGAGATCGCCCGCCGCTGCCTGGGCACCAACCAGATCGAGCTCGTGGGCCTGTCCGTCGTGGACCCCGACGCGTTCGACCGACTGCCCACCACCGCGTACCAGTTGCTGGAACGTCTGCGGTACGTGCATCTCATCAACCCGAGCGATCACGGTGTGGCTCCGTCCGACGAGGCGATGGCCGCTGTCCGGGCGCTCCCCTCCTACGTCCACGCCGTCACGACGCATCCGGCGGGGGACCCGCTTCCCCGTACGGTCGACGTCGCCACCCAGCCGGGCTACGTGATCCTCATCTCCGAGGATCCGGAGCAGCTTCGCGTGGACTACCGCAGACTCCGGGAGATCGAACGCGACCACCTCTACGCCGACAGTCCGCGCTAGACCAGGGCGCCGAGACGACTGCGGCGCACCAGAGGGAGGAACCTTTGTCCAGCAGCGTCATAACCGCTGGCCGGCTGCCGGCCGCGGCGGCCCACGTGCGCGCCGGGTCGGCAGCGTGAGTACGGAGACGGGGGGCCGGGCGCGCACCGGTGAGCCGCGATTCCGTGACACCCTGCGCGGTCTGCCCCGCCAGGTCTGGATCATCAGTCTCGGCAACCTGATCCTCCAGGCCGGCACGTTCCTGCCGGTGTTCATCGTTCTCTACGTGACCCAGCACGGCCATTCCGCCGGGGTCTCGGGGCTCGTGCTGGGGGCGTCCGGTCTGGGCCGGGTCCTCGGCAACGTCATCGGTGGCCACCTCACCGACAGCATCGGCAGACGATGGGCCATCCTGCTGTCCGTCCTGGCCACCTCCGGGCTGACGGCGTCCGTGCCGTTCCTCGGGCCGCTACCGACGATCATCGCCGTGGTCGGTCTCATCGGCCTGGTGTCACAGATCTACCGGCCGGCCATGGCGGCGGTGCTGGTCGACTCCGTGACGTCCGCCCAGCAACGGCTCGCCGCCTTCGGAGTGCTCCGGTTCGCCCAGAACATCGGCTCCACCCTCGGCGGCGTGCTCGGCGGCGTACTGGCGAGCATCTCCTACACGGGTCTCTTCCTGGTGGAGGCTGCCACGCTGCTGCTGTTCGGCGTGATCGTGGCCGTACTGCTGCGCGACGCACCGCAGCCGCGGTCCCCATCCGGCACCGCGAAAACGGGGGCGGACCCGGCGGTCGGGTACCGGCAGGTGCTCACCGACCGCGTCCTGGTGCGCTTCCTGTTGATGACCGTGTTCTCCATGTTCGCCTACATCCAGACCGCGGTCGGCCTGCCCCTGCATGTGGACGACGTCGGGCTGAGCGCCCGTGACTTCGGTCTTCTCATGGGACTCAACGGTCTGCTGGTGGTCCTTCTGGAGCTGCCCATCACCAGCGTGATCTCGCGGTACCGGCCGGAGTACGTCCTGGCCGTCGCCAACCTGCTCACGTGCGGCGGTCTCGCACTGTCCGGGTTCATCTCCTCCATGACCCTGCTGGCGGCAACGGTGGTGATCTGGACGTTCGGCGAGATGGCGTACTCCTCCATCGTCCAGGCCCACCTGGCGAGTCTCACTCCGCCGGGGATGGTCGGGCGTTACCAGGGGCTGTACGGCGCCGCGTACGCGCTCGGCACGGGTGCGGGACCGGTCGTCGGCGCTGCCGTGTACGCCATCGACCCCTGGATGCTGTGGATCCTGGTCGGCGTGCTGGGACTGCTGTGCGCCCAGCTCAGTCTGGGACTGCGCGGCCCGGACGCCGCCGCCAGCGAACCCGTTCCCCAGCCCGACGGCGCACCACCAGGGCGCACCACCTGACGGAGGCACTGCGTCCGCGGCCGGGGTCGGCATGCCGACCCCGGCTTCGGCTTCCCCAGAGCACCGGGGGCAGTACGGGCGTCGTACGCCCTCTCGTCGCTGCCACGGGTCCACTGCCGGTCGCGCTGCCGTGTGCCACGAAAGCGCCGCGGGGGGGGGGGGGGGGGTTTTCCTCTCTGCGTCTGTGTGTCGGTTTGTTCTGCCCCCCCCCCCTTTTTTTTCCTCTTTCTCCCCCTTACAGCTCCCTCCGCTGTTCTCCC
>NZ_JBHZCF010000012.1:61980-171547 GCF_042755225.1 Streptomyces sp. NPDC059169
GGGGTTCTCTTCCCCTGCGGCCCGCGGCGGCATGTTCCGGCCCGCCGGCCTATTCCTGGCTCCGGGGTCGCAGCCGCAGGCCGTGCATGCCGTTGTCCACGGCGAGCACCGTGCCCACCGAAGCGCTCGACAGCGGGCTCGCCAAGTAGGCGATGGCGCCCGCCACCTCATCGGCCGTCACCAGCCGACCCGTGGGCTGGAACGCGTCGAGCGCGGCGCGGGCAGCCACCGGATCCGCCGCCTGCTCCAGCGACCTGCCGATCCACGGGGTGTCCGCGGAGCCGGGGGCGACGCAGTTGACCCGGATGCCCTCGCGGGCGTGATCCGCCGCCATGGCCAGCGTCAGCGCGTACGTGGCCCCCTTGCTGGCCGAGTACAGTGCCCGCTGCTCCACCCCGGCCCACGCCACGATGGAGCAGGTGTTGACGATCGACGCGGCGGGTGAGCGCCGCAGGTGGGGTATCGCGTGCCGGGCGACCCGGACCATCCCGACCACGTTGACGTCCAAGACGCGCAGCCACTCGGCGTCACCGTTCGCGGTGACGTCCCCAACGGCGCCGATCCCGGCGTTGTTCACCAGGACGTCCAGCCTGCCGAACCGTTCGACCACGGCATCGACGGCCGCTTTGACCTGGACGTCGTCGGTGACGTCTGCCTGGACGCCCAGGATGCCGTCCGGGAGCCCCTCAGGCTTCAGATCAAGAGCGGCGACCCGGGCTCCCCTGCTGCTGAGCAGATTCGCCGTGGCCAGACCTATCCCCGACGCACCGCCGGTAACGATCGCCACCAGTCCTGCGAAGTCACTCATGAGTTCTCTCCAGTCCACTCGATGGTCAAGTCGGCCCGAGACGGCGATCGGGTTCAGGCCAGCACGTCGGCGATCATGTCGATGCCGAGGTCGATCTCCTCGCGGGTCACGACCAGCGGGGGTGCCACCCGGAGGTGTCCCTTGGCCTCCTTGCACAGCAAGCCGCGCTCGGCCAGCCCCTCGGTCACCCGGCGCCCGGCCACCCGCTCTTCGCTGAGCTGCACACCGGCCCACAGTCCGCGCCCACGAACCTCGGTGACGCCGTCCAGTTCGTTGAGACGGAAGTGCAGGTGCGCGCCGAGTTCGCGGGAGCGCTCCTGGAACTCCCCGGTGGCCAGCAGCCGCACGGTCGCGCGGCCGACCGCACACGCCAGCGGGTTGCCGCCGAAGGTCGAGCCGTGGTCGCCGGGCGTGATCACACCGAGGACATCCGCACGGCCGATCACCGCGGACAACGGCAGGAGTCCGCCGCTCAGACTCTTGCCCAGGGTGTACATGTCCGCCCGGACACCCTCGTGGTCCAGCGCCAGGGTCGTGCCGGCGCGGGCCAGTCCGCACTGGACCTCGTCGGCGACGAACAATGTGTCGGTCTCGTCGCAGAGTTCCCGGACCTCGGCGAGATACCCCTTCGGCGGGACGATCACGCCGGCCTCGCCCTGGATCGGTTCCAGCAGGACCGCCGCCGTGTTGTCGGTGATCGCCGAACGCAGCGCCTCGATGTCGCCGAACGGCACCACCGTGAAGCCGGGCGTGAACGGGCCGAAGCCGGCCTGGTGGTTCGGCTGCGTGGAGAACGACACGATGGTCGTGGTGCGGCCGTGGAAGTTCGCGCCCGCGACGATGATCTCGGCGGCTCCGTCGGGCACGCCCTTCACCTGGTAGGCCCACTTCCTGGCGATCTTCACCGCCGTGTCGACGGCCTCGCCGCCGGAGTTGGAGGGCAGGACCATCTCGGTGCCCGTCAGCTCGGCCAGTTCGCGGCAGAACGGCGCGTACTGGTCGTTGTGGAAGGCACGGGTGCTCAGCGTGAGCCGGTCAAGCTGTGCCTTCGCCGCGGCGACGAGGTCGGGGGGCTGGTGGCCGAAGTTGACTGCGGAGTAGCCCCCGTGGAAGTCGAGGTAGCGCCGGCCGTCCAGATCGGTCATCCAGGCGCCTTCCCCATGAGTGAGCACCACGGGGAAGGTCACGGAGTCATGAGCCCCCCAGCGCGCGGCAAGGTCCATGTGGTCCTGAGAGGAGAGGTCCACGGTCATGGCGATACTCCTTTTACAGGCTCCCTGACGGGGCCGTTGTCGTCGACAATCTGTGCCACATAGGGAAACTACGAACTCACCCGCGACGCACGCGTCCGCGGCAAACGCACCGCGACTACCCACTCCGATTACTCGCGGCGAATACGTGGTGTGCGCCGGGACGGACCGGCCGCGCAGAGAGTGAACCGACGCCCACCACCGTAAGCGAGATGTTCAGTCGCCGGAGAGAAATGTCAGCGGGATGTGTCCCCGGGTATGGCATTGCCGCGGACGCACATGGTGTCGCCGCGGTCATAAGGTCCTTCGTGGCGCGGCAGACCGGTCGTGTCGGCCCATCAACTCATGGTCCTATTACGGAGGTCACGTGTCTGCAGTGTCGACGATCGAGTGGACCGAAGAATTCGCCAGGGCTGTACGCAGACTCATTGACGTCTCCGTCGACGACTACTACAACCCGTACCGGACCTTTGACTGGCCCGAGACCATCACACCGGACGGTCTGTGGATGAGCCGGGAGCTGCTGTCCGTCTACGGCACCGCCGCGGAGAAGCAGCTGAGCCACGAACAGCTCGTGGAGCTCTCGCGCTGGGAGAGCGTCAACCTCTACAGCCTGATCGCCCACGGCATCAGGGAGCTGCTCATCGAGGTGATGCGTCGCATCCACACGCCCGGCTATGAGATCCCCACGCCGTACTTCCACCACTTCATCGGCGAAGAGAACGAGCACATGTGGTTCTTCGCCGAATTCTGCCTTCGCTATGCCGGCCGCATCTATCCGGACCGGCGGATGGTGTTCCCGACGGAAGAGCGGGCGCCGGAGATGAACAACTTCATCGTCTTCAGTCAGATCCTCATCTTCGAGCAGATCGGCGACTACTTCAACGCCCACATGGCGGCCGACGAGAAACTCCCTGACACGGTGCGGGCGGTCAACCGGATCCACCACCGCGATGAATCCCGGCACATCGCCTTCGGCGGCAAGCTCGTGAAGGCGCTGTTCGACGAGGTTCGCCGGACTCACTCCGCCGAGGAGGTCGAAGAAGTCGGCCGCTATCTGCGCGGCTACATCGACCTGATCATCCAGATGCTGTACAGCCGCGACGCCTACCAGGATGCCGGTATCCCAGACTCGGCGCGTTTCCGTGCCTCCGTCATGGCCGATCCGGCGAGGGCGCCGATCAATGCTCGCATCATCGAACGAACCAACAACTTCTACCGACGCATCGGCCTGTTCCACTGACGGGAGATCTCATGCCGACGTTTGTCGCCCCTGGAATCGCGGTCCTCGAATCCGAGGAAGCCGCCCTGTTCGACGCCCTTGAGGCCCGATTCCAGGACATCGCTCTCGCGCTGGGGGCCCGACCGGTGGCCGGCCCGGCCCTACTCCCCGAGGAGGACCTGGTACGCCTCGACTTCTTCCGCAACTTCCCCCACCTCGGGCTGCCCGTGGCCACGCTCACGGACCAGGCCCGCGGGGAACTGGCGCGCGGGGAGGTCACGACTCCGTCCCCCGAGCACCCTCTCGTCTCGACCGGCTGCTACCTGCCCACGGCGACCTGCTACGGCCTGCTGGCGTCGCGGCAGCGGCGGGACATCGAGACCCCCGAGGTCATCACGGGGATCGGTCGCTGCTTCAGGAACGAGGAACACTACGACGGCCTGCGGCGGCTCCGTGCCTTCCACATGCGCGAAGCACTGTACATCGGCAGCCAGGACGGTGTGGTGGACCACCTGAGCCGTTCGACCGAACTCGTCCTGGGACTGGCCGACCGGCTCGGAATCAAGATGCGCAAGGAGCCCGCCACCGACCCGTTCTACCTCGGTGACGGCGCGCGGTCGGTGCTCAACCAGCTGGACCCGGTGAAGTTCGAGTTCGTGTCGGACGACGGTACCGCCATCGCGTCGGTCAACCGCCACCGCAACTTCTTCGGTGAGCGCCTGAACATCTCCTTCGGGGGCGAGCCCGCCTACAGCGGGTGTCTGGCGTTCGGTGTGGAGCGCTGGGTCCATGCGCTCCTGCAGGTGCACGGCGACGCTCAGCGGGCGCTCGCCGCAGTCAACGAATCAGCAGCCTAGGAAGGTTGGACATGGAGGAAATCGTCACCTGGATCCGGTCCAAGAACCCGGATCTGGACGGAGAGATCGCCTACGACACCGATCTCATCGAATCCCGGCTCATCGCGTCGGTGTCGTTCATGGAGTTCATCGGTCTTCTGGAGGAACTCACCGGAAGGAGCATCGACGTCAGCAAGTTGAGCGTGGCCGACTTCCGCACCCTCGATCGGATCAACGACAACTTCTTCGCACCGGTGGCTTGACCCGCCGACCCGAACGAGAGGAAACGGAGGAGCGTCGTGCAACGTGAGCCCTGGGGCCGGCTGGTGCGCTCCCCCGGTGCCTCGCCGTGGCGGCCCGGGTCGGTGTGCGAAGGAAGGGGCGGGATCGTCGGGTCGAGCGCCGGGCCCGGACCCGACGGTCCGCACCGCACGGTGGAGCTGAGCGTCCGTGACTGACGTCTGGTACGTCGGCGTCGACCAGGTGCCCGAGTCGCTCGCCGTACTCCTGGACGGGCGCGACCGCGCCCGCCGTCGACGGATTCTGCGGCAGACGGACCGCAACCGCGCTCTGGCCGCATGGGTGCTGGCGCGACTCGTCCTCGGCGAGAAGCTGGGCCGGGATCCGGCGGGCTTGAGCTTCGACCGGACCTGCGCCCACTGCGGTGACCCGGGGCACGGGAAACCGGTCGTGGAGTCCGCCGACCCAGGTCTGGACTTCTCGCTCTCGCATGCCGGAGGGCTCGCCGTGGTCGCCGTCTCGGACCGGACCGTCGGGCTCGACATCGAGGACGCCTCGGCCGGGGTGCGGCCGCCGGCTGCGGCGCTGACGGAGCGGGAACGCGCGGTCTGCTCGGACTATGGCGACTTCGCACGGCTGTGGACGTGCAAGGAAGCCGTACTCAAGGCCGCCGGCAAGGGACTTCAGATCCATCCGTCGCGCCTGGAGGTCCTCGGCTCCACGCTGCGTGCGCTGCCCGAGGAACTCGGCCGCCCGGAGGACTACACGCTCCGGGACCTCCCGCTGCCCGCCCCGTACGTGGGCACGCTCGCGTTGCTCGGACCCGCGCCCGCTCCTTCCGTCCGCAGCGGCGCGGATCTCGTCGGGGCCGCCGCGCAGGTGTTCCCGTCGCCGCGCCCTCGCCCGCCCATACACCGGTAGCCGTCCGTGGACGCATCCATCGCGTGGTCGCACGAAAGCACCGCGGGACGCAGGGAGGAATCCCTGCGTCCCGTTTCCGTGTTCCTGCGGCTCGTTCCGCCCGGCGGCTCAGATCTTGCGGGCGACTCCGCCGTAAAGGGCGGCTTCGGGAGACCCGGCGGTCTGCCCCGTGGGATGCCATTGCGACGCCGGCACGACGCCGGGCGCGACCAATTCCCAATCGCCGAAGAAGCGAGCGACCTGTTCACGGGTCCGCGGATACATGTCCTCGAAAGCGCGCTTCAGTGTCTCCTCGTTGTTGGAGTCCCCCCAGGGAATGTCGCCTGCGATGTGGGAGACGACGAGATAGCTGCCCTGGGGCAGGGCTTCGCGCAGGGTTGCGGTGATCCGGACCGGATCCGCGCTTTCCGGCACGAAGTGCAGGACCGCGCCCAGCACACAGGCCACTGGACGGCCGGAACGGATCAGCGCCTGGACGGCCGGCCGGGCCAGCAGCTCGTCGGGGTTCTGGATGTCGCCCGGGGCGAAGTCGACTCTCTCCTGGCCGGCGATGAGTTCACGCGTGCGCCGCCCGACCGCGGGATCGATGTCGCAGTAGACGACGGAACCCGAAGGGGACTCCTGCAGGACGATCTCGTGCGTGTTCGGCGACACGGGGAAGCCGGAACCGATGTCGATGAACTGGTCGACGCCCTGCTGGGCCAGCCGGCGCACCCCTCGTGACAGAAAGGCGCGGTTCGCCTGCATCGTCGTCAGCAAGTCGGGTGCCTGCATACCGATCCAGGTGCCTGCCGCCCGGTCGGCCTCAAGACCGTTCTCGCCGCCTATGAAGTAGTCGTAGACCCGTGCGGCGTGCGCATCCGGGCGTTTCTCAAGGTTGTCGATGGTCATGGCTCGGCGTACTTCCCCTCGATTCCGTATGACGCTTTGGACCGCTGCCGAGGAAAGGGTGGCAGGGAGGGAGCCCACACCGGAATAAGCAGCGCGCTTAGACACGGAGACAAAAGATCAACACGATGTGCCCCGCACCTGAACTTGTCGCGGACGCGCACGGTGTCGGCGCGATCATAACGTGCTTCTCGGTGCGGCTCCCGTACCTCGTTCTGCACCGTCAACACCGAAGAAATGGGGGCGCTTCAATGCCGCTTCATCCCGTCGTTGAGGGCATCAGAAACTACCGTCTGGCAACCGGCTTCACCCCGCTCTACACCATGTCGGTGGAAGAGGCCCGGAAAGCGGACGCCGCGACGGAAGCCTCGGTCTGGGACTGGATCGAACAACCCGAGGAAATATTCGACATGGATATCGCCGGTCCGGCCGGACCGATGACGCTCAGGGTTTACCGCCCGCCGACCGAAAGTGAGGACCCGCTCCCCGTACTGGTCTATTTCTTCGGCGGCGGTTTCGCCGTCGGCTCCCTGGACACGTCCGAGGCGTTCTGCCGTGCGCTGTCCAGCATGGTTTCCTGCGTGGTCGTCTCCGTGAGCTACCGACTGGCGCCCGAGCACCCGTTCCCGGCAGCCATCGACGATTGCTACGCCGCCGTGACTTGGGTGGCGGAGAACGGGTCCCGGATCGGCGTCGACGGTTCACGCATCGCCGTCGCCGGGGACAGCAACGGCGGCACCCTGGCCGCAGCGGTCTCCCTGATGGCCAGGGACCAGGACGGACCGGGGATCAGCGCCCAGGTGCTCGTCTACCCGGCGATGCGCTACGGCTCGGAGACGGATTCCATGCGTGAGAACGTGGATCCGATGTTCTTCAACGGCCACTCGGTCCCCTGGTTCTGGGACCTCTACCTCGCCGATCCCGCCGACGGTGACTCGCCCTACGCCTCACCGCTCAACGCGACCGACCACGGTGGACTCCCCCCCGCACTCATGATCACGGCCGAGTTCTGCCCACTGCGCGACGAGGGCAACGCCTACGCGGAGGCACTCGCACGCGCCCAGGTTCCGGTGGAGCACCGCCAGTACGCGGATCTGCCGCACGGTTTCCTGTCGATGGCGAGCGTACTCGACGTTGCGCGGGAGGCACTGGACGGGATCGTCGCATTCCTGCGCCTGCGGCTGGGACTGAACGAACGGGGAAGTGAGCACAGTGGCACCTGAGACACCGGCGCCATCCGGGCCGGAAGACGGCCTGGCCGCCGTCGACCTCGCCATCGTCGGTGCCGGCCCCACCGGCCTGTACGGCGCGTACTACGCGGGCTTCCGCGGCCTGAGCACCGCGGTCGTCGACGCGCAGTCCGAACCGGGCGGCCAGGTGGCCGCGATGTATCCCGAGAAGCCGCTGTACGACATCGCCGCGCACCCCGCCGTCACCGGCCGCGAACTCATCGACAACCTGGTCCGCCAGGCGGCGCCCTTCGAACCCCGTTACCTGCTCGGCCATACGGCCACCACCCTGGAGGCGGACGGCACCCGCTGGATCCTCGGCACCGACCACGGTGCCCGGATACACGCCGGGGCCGTCCTCGTCGCTGCCGGTCTGGGCAGGGTCACCCCCCGCAAGCTGCCCTGTGCCGTTGCGTACGAGGGCCGAGGCGTCGTCTACCACGTACCGCGCCTGGAGGAGCACCGGGCCCGCGACGTGGTGATCACCGGCGGTGGGGACAGCGCGGTGGACTGGGCACTTGCGCTGGCCCCGATCGCCCGGTCGGTCACCATCGTCCATCGCCGGGCGTCCTTCCGCGCCCATGAGCACAGTGTGCGGCAGCTGTACCGCTCCCCCGTACGCGTCCTCACCGACGCCCAGGTGGTCGCCTGTTACGGAACCGGCCGCCTGGCCTCCGTGGACGTCCGCACCGAGAACGGCGGCACCCTGAACCTGTCGGCGCACACACTGATTACGGCACTGGGCTTCGTCACCAACCTCGGTCCCCTGGCCGGATGGGGGATGGAGCTGGAGTACCGTCAGATTCGCGTCGACGCCACCATGCGCACCAGCCTTCCCGGGGTGTACGCCGTCGGTGACGGGTGCACCTATACGGGCCGTGTTCCCCTCATCTCGGTCGGCTTCGGCGAGGCCGCCACCGCCGTCAACCACGCCGCCGTGGCACTGCGCCCCGGCGCCCGCCTCGCCCCCGGCCACTCCTCTGACGCCCATCCCGCACTGGTCCCTGCGTAGGAGCTGAGACAGCGTTGGTTTCGCACAAACTCACCCTGATGCCACATGGCCTGGAGGTCCTCCTCCCGGCCGGCGCACCGCTCACCGACCTGGAGAACGAGACCTCTCACCGGGTCATCCCCTTCGGATGCCAGTCGGGCGCCTGTGGCGCCTGCGTCATTGAGGTGTTGGACGGGTCCGACTCGCTCGGGGAGATGAACGCCGACGAGCAGGACTTCCTGGAGGACCTGGGACGGACAGGCGGTGCTTTCCGTCTCGCGTGCCAGTGCCGCCTCATGGACGCCGCGACCGTCCAGGTCGCGGCGGAACAGTAAGGACCCGGCGGGGCGGCGGCACGGGTTCCGCTCCGCCGCGTCGTTCTCCGCGGCACGGTCCGCCTCGTCCGTCCCGGCTCGCACGACCACACCACCTTCACGTCTGATCTTCTGCAAGCAGAGGAGTTTCCATGAGTCTGCTCGACTCGTCGACCCCCAGGGTGGCCACCACCGCACCGCCGGCGTCGCCGCCGGCCACGTCGTCCGACCCCCGGGAGACCATGCGGCGCCTGCCCCGGCTGCTGCAGCTCCCGGCCACGCTGTTCACCGGCAAGGCGCTGCCGGAGCAGCGCTCCCCGGGCTGGACACCCGGCTTCCACCTGGTCACCGCCACGGTTTCGCTGGTGCTGGGAACGCTGGTCAGCGTACTCGCCTACACCCTCGGCCACGGCCTGCTGCTACCTGTTGGCTGGGCGGTGACCCTGCACGGGATGCGCAACCTGCGCATGATGGTCTACCACCAGTGCTCGCACCGGAACATGTACCGTCGGCGGCGAGTGGACCGGGCCATCGGCCACGCCATCTCCAGCGTGCTCATCATCCAGAACTTCCAGCGCTACAGCCGGGAGCACGTCCGCGACCACCACGCGGCGCAGCACATGACGCTCAAGGACCCCACCGTCCAGGCGTTCCTGGTCAGCCTCCAGATGCATCCAGGCATGACACGCCGGCAGATGTGGCGCAGGCTGCTGCTGAAGCTCGTCTCGCCGCGGTTCCACTTCAGCTTTGCCGTGTCCCGCGTCCGCTCCTTCTGGAGCGAGTCGGCCCGCAGCGAGCGGAGGTCGGCGCTCCTGCTGTACGGCACGACCGTCACCGCCACCGTGCTCACCGGCACGTGGCAGGCCCTGCTCGTCGTCTGGTTCGTGCCGCTGTTCCCGTTGTTCCAGGTCAGCAACACCCTGCGACTGTGCGTCAAGCACACCTTCCCCGTGCCGGGCACCGCGATCCGACACGGCCGCCCGTACTTCTCCAGCCTGACCAACGCCATCTTCATCGGTGACGCGCTGCCCTCCCCGGACCTGCCCCTCGCCCGCCGCGCCGGCGCCTGGGCCCGCTGGACACTGCGCCTGGTCTTCCTGCACGCCCCGTCGCGCTACCTGGTCCTGACCGGTGACACCGTTGTCCACGATTTCCACCACCGCTACCCGGCCGCCCCCCAGTGGGCGGACTACATCTTCGCCCGGCAGCAGGACATCGATTCCGGACACCAAGGCTGGCCGCCCTACCACGAGGTCTGGGGGCTGATCCCGGCGATCTCCCACGTCTTCGACTCGCTGGCGTCCGCCGATGCCGAGGAGTTCGACGTGAAGCGGCTGAAGGCGGTCAGCAAGCGCGAGCTGTTCGCGGCCTTCGACGACTGACGCATGCGACCCGGACGATGAGGAGCTCCTGATGTCTTCGGTACCGAACCAGCTCACCCGCTCGACAGCCGCCCGCAAGGTCATCCTGGGCGTGGCGGCCAGCGACAGCCACGCCGTGGCCAACCACCTGATCGCCTTCTTTCTGCGCGGCCTCAGCTTCGACGTCGTCAACCTCGGCACCTGCACCTCCGTCGAGGAGTTCGCCGAGGCGTGCGTCCGCCATCCCGAGGCCGAGGCCGTCATCATCGGCAGCCTCAACGGCCACGTCCACGAGGACCTGCGCGGACTCGACCGGGCCAAGCAGTCCGGCCAGATCACCTGCCCCGTGATCGTCGGCGGCAACCTGTCGGTCGGCAGTCACAAGGACGGCTCCTCGCACGACCGCCTCTACGCTGCCGGCGTGGACCACATCCTGGTCGACCCGTCCGAACTCCCGGACATCCTGGACACGTTGCACGCCGAGCGCGAGCGCGCCGCGGCGGCTCTCGGTCTGGCGGCGTCATGAGCCTGACGTCGCTCCCGGCACTCGGCACTGAGTCGCGCCCCGACCCGACGGCGGGGGCTCTGCCGACGCCGGCCGAGTCCGCTGCGTACATCACCTCGCTCGGCAAGCCCACCGCTGCCGAGGTCCTCGACCGGTGTCGCGCGCAGGGCAGGGTGGCGATCCAGCCACGCTGCGGCGTTGGCGGGCACGAGGAGATGAAGGCCCTCCTCGCCACACTGGAAGCCGAGGTCGCGCCCGACATCCTGACCCTGACCATCGACTCGCACACCCGGCTGCTGCGCTTCGAGGAGGCGCTGCGCACCCTCAACCTCCGCCCCGCCGACCTCAACGGATACCCGATGGTGGCGCACGGCTGGCGGCGCGGTCGCGAGCTCAACGAGCTGATCGTGGCGCCGCTGGAGATACGGCACGGCTCACCGGACGCCCGCGTCCTGTTCGACGTGTCCGTGGCCTCCGGCGTCACCTCCTTCGAGGGCGGCGGAATCTCGTACAACCTGCCCTACTCGAAAGCCGTGCCGCTCGCCGCGTCCCTCGGCGCCTGGCAGGACGTGGACCGGCGATGCGGAGAACTCGCCGAGCACGGGGTGGTCATCGACCGTGAACTGTTCGGCACGCTCACCGCCGTACTCGTACCCCCCTCCATCAGCCTCGCCATCAGTGTCCTGGAAGCGGTGCTCGCCGCCCGCGCAGGTGTCCGCTGCATCTCCGTCGCCTATCCGCAAGGCGGCCATCTCGCCCAGGATGTCGCGGCCCTGCGGAGCATCCCCGTGCTGGCCGAGCGCTACCTCCCCGCTGGCAGCACCGTCCACGCGGTGCTCCACGAGTTCATGGGCGTCTTCCCCCGGCAGCGCGACAACGCGGAGGACCTGATCTTCTACGGCGCGCTGGTCGCCCGGCTCGGCGGCGCCTCCAAACTGATCACCAAGACCCACCAGGAGGCCTACGGGATCCCCGACACGACCGCGAACGTGGAGGGCCTGCGGCTCGCCGCCCGCGCCAACTCACCGCTCCTCGACTTCATCACCGTCGACGAGGACCAGGTGAGCCGGGAGATGGAGTGGATCCTCGACGAGGTCGCCGACCTCGTCGAGCCGCTCCTCAGACAGCCCGATCTGATCGGGGCGATCGTCGAGGCGTTCGCGGAGGGACGCCTCGACATCCCCTTCAGCGCCAGCCGGTACGCCCGCTCCGACCTCATCCCGCGACGCGACCGCTCCGGCGCCATCCGCTACCTGTCGACGGGGGCGCTGCCGTTCTCACCGGCCCATGTCCGCCGCAACACCGAGCTGCTGCAGGTGATCGACGGCCCGGAATCCGGCCTGGAGGGGTTGATGGGGGGCCTCACCAACGACATCAACCACTTCCGCCGCGTGTTCCAGGAGCAGGAGCCGTCCACCGCTCCGTCCCGTTCCACCCCCGCGCCCGTCTCCGCCCTCCACACCCCGCGAATCGAGGAACAGATCTGATGCGAGCCGTCCACGTCACCGAGGCCGGTGCCCCCTCCGCCCTCGCCCCGACGCAGCTCCCCGAACCGGTCGCCCGGCCCGGCCAGGCCGTCGTCCGCAACGCCGCCATCGGCCTCAACTTCATCGACGTCTACTACCGCAACGGCACTTATCCTGCCCCGTACCCGCTCGTCCCCGGCCAGGAGGCCGCCGGCGTCGTCACCGCCGTCGGCGAGGGCGTCGACGACGTCGCCCCGGGCGACCGCGTCGCCTATGCGACCCAGCTCGGCGCCTACGCCGAGTACACCGCTGTCCCCGTGGCCAAGCTGGTGCCCGTCCCCGAGACGGTGCCCCTCGAAGACGCGGCCGCCGTCCTGCTCCAGGGCCTCGCCGCGCACTACCTCAGCCACACCACCCACCCGGTAGCACCCGGCGAGACCGTCGTCGTCCTCGCCGGTGCCGGCGGACTGGGCCAGCTCCTCGTTCAGCTGGCCGCGCACCGCGGCGCAAACGTCGTCGCCGTCGCGTCCAGCAAGCAGAAACGGGAGACCGCCCTGGCTGCCGGCGCCCACCACGCCGTCCCCTACGAGGGGTTCGCGCAGGCCGTGCGTGAACTCACCGGCGGCAAGGGCGCACACGTGGTCTACGACTCGGTCGGCGCTGCCACCTTCGAGACCAGCGTCAGGGCCCTTCGCCGGCGCGGCACCCTCGTCGTCTGCGGCCTGTCCAGCGGCCCCGTCCCGCCCATCGACGTGGAACTGCTGCGTACCTCCGGGTCGCTCTACCTGACCCGTCCCACACTCGCCGACCACGTGCCGGACGCACCGTCCCTGCGGGCCGCGGCCGCCGACCTGTTCCGCTACGTCGCCCAGGGCGTCGTACGCCCGGACGTGCGGGCGCGGCTGCCGCTGGCCGAAGCGGCTCGGGCCCACGAGCTGCTCGAAGGCCGCGGTACCACCGGCAAGGTGCTGCTCACGCCATGAACGTGGACACCGCAACGCGCGCGAGTGCTGTGACGAGCCCGAACGCGGGCGTGGGAACGGGCGCCGTCGCCCGCCCGGGCATCGGCGTGGTCCCGGCGCCGGCGCTGATGCTGATCGGCATGGTCAGCACCCAGCTGGGCGCCGCCTTCGCCAAGCACCTGTTCGGCACGGCCGGCCCGGCAACGGTGACCCTGATGCGGCTCGGCTTCTCCGCCCTGGTGCTCCTGCTGTGGTGGCGGCCCTCCGTGCGCCTCGACCGGCGTACGGCGGGCGCCGTGGCCGCCCTCGGCGTGGCCATCGCGGGCATGAACATCTGCTTCTACCTCGCCATGGCCCGGATGCCGGTAGGGGTGGCGCTCACCGTCGGCATGGCGGGACCGCTCGCGGTCGCGGGCCTGTCCTCGCGCCGGGCCGGCGACCGGCTGTGGATCGTGCTCGCGGCCTCCGGCATCGCGCTCCTCGGCTGGCAGGGTGGCGCGGCGGGGCTCACCGGCCTGCTGATCGCCCTCGCCTGTGCCGTCTTCTGGGGCTCGTACGTGCCGCTGTCAGCCAGGGTGGGGGCGGTACTGCCCGGCGGGGGGCTTGCGCTCGCCATGGCCTTCGGCACTCTGTGCTCCCTGCCGGCCGGGCTCGCGGAGGGGGCTCAGGCGCTCGCCCGTCCCGAGGTGCTCGCCTTCGGCTTCGGTGTCGCGATGCTGTCCTCGCTCGTCCCGTACACCTGCGAGATGGAGACCCTGCGCCGGGTGTCCACCCTGGTCTTCGGCGTGCTGCTCAGCCTGGAACCGGCGATCGGCGCCCTGGTCGCCCTGGTCGTCCTGCGCGAGACCCTCTCCCCGGCCCAGGTGACGGGCCTTGTCGCGGTCGTGGCCGCCTCGATCGGCGTCATCCGCGGCTCCCCCGCCCCCGACCCGGCCCTCACATCCTCTCCCACCCTCAGCGAAGGAACCCGGAAGTCATGATCTCCACTGGCACGAACGCAGCCCTCGCAGGCCGTCCGGAGGGTCTGGAGCAGCTCAGGAGCCTCCTGGACACGGCCCTGTGCGCGCTCGGCGACGCCGCTCTCAAGCGGAACGGCCCGGTGGCACCCGGCGGGCCCGAGGCGGCCGTCGCCGCGGTGCGCGAGGTGCTGGGCGGCGGGCGCTTCCTCGCCGACGAGCCCAGCGCACAGCGGGTGCAGGCGCTCTTCGAGGCGTACGCGACGTGGTCCGTCGACCTCACCCACCCCTCGGCCGTGGCCCGGATGCAGTGCGCGCCCACCGCCGCGTCCGCCGCCGCCGAACTGCTCGCCGCCACGCTCAACCAGTCCCTGCACGCCTGGGAGAGCGGCCCGTTCGCGCTGGAACTGGAGCGGCGGCTCATCCAGGAGATGGCCTCCTGGATCGGCTTCGACGCGCAGGCCGACGGGACGCTGACGCCCGGCGGCTCCATCTCGAACCTGATGGGCCTGCTGTTCAGCCGGGACCGTGCGCTGAAGGACACCGGAGAGGTGTCGGCGACGGGGCTCGCGGGGCGACCGGTCCGCCCCCGGATCCTGTGCTCCGAGGCCGCTCACTTCTCGGTCGCGCGGGCCGCCGGTTTCCTGGGGCTCGGCCGGTCCGCCGTGATGAAGGTGCCGGTGGACGACCGGGGTCGGATGCTCGCCGCCGAAGCCCGCCGGATCGTCGAGGGCTTCGACGCCGACGAGGTCCCCGTCGCCGTCGTCGCCACGGCCGGTACCACGGACCATGGCTCCTTCGACCCGCTGCCCGAACTGGCGGACCTCGCCGCCGAATACGGGATCTGGCTGCACGTCGACGCCGCGTACGGCATCGGCGCGCTGTTCTCGCCGAGGCTGGCCCCGCTCCTGGACGGCCTCGACCGGGCCGACTCGATCGCCTTCGACCTGCACAAGTTCGGCTGGACCCCGGCCTCTTCGAGCGTGATCGTGGTCCGTGACCGCAAGCACATGGAGTGCCTTGACGAACAGGCCGTCTACCTGAACCCGTCCGACGACGAGACGTTCGGCTTCACGTCCCTGCTCGGCACCTCGCTCCAGACCACCCGCCGCTCCGACGCCTTCAAGATGGCCGCCACGCTCCTCACGGTCGGCCGGGAGGGCATGGGCGACTGGGTGGACACCTGCCACGAGCTGGCGCGCTACGCCGCGAGCCGGATCGCGGCCACCGACGGCCTGGAGCTCGTGGCGGAGCCGCTGCTCACCACGGTCATCTTCCGCTGTACTGCCGAGGACGGGACCACGGCGGCGGACGAGAGCGCCTTCAACGCGGCGCTCCGCCGCAAGCTGATGACAGACGGCCGCGCGCTGCTCGCCCGTACGAAGATCGCGGGACCGGACGGCACACCGCGGGTCCATCTGAAGCTGGTCTTCCTCAATCCGACAACGACCGAGGCCGACGTCGACGCCCTGCTCACGGACGTCACCGCCATGGCCCGGGAGCTCGGGCGGCAGGAGACGGCGGAGCGTTAGCGGCACACGGACGGGGCCGCGCCGGAAGGCAGGGCCGGCACCGGACGCATCGCCGGCCGGTCCTGTTCACCACCGCCCGGTCGCGGTCACCAACCGCGGTACGTGCACGACGCGGAAGCCCCGGAGGTCGTAGACCTGCGGGGCTTTCCGGTGCAGGGGGTCGCCGGCGGGACCCGCCGCCGGACGATCAGGCCGTGCGGTCGCGGACAAGGGCGGCGAGCCGTGCGAGACCCTCCTCGATCCGTTCGGGGGTGAGCACGCTGAAGGAGAGGCGGATCTGGTGCGTACCTCCGCCCTGGGGATAGAAGTAGCGCATCGGGGTCCACAGCACCCCGAACCGGCTCGCCGAGTACTCGAGCATCGCGGCGTCGGCTTCGAAGGGCAGGGAGACCACCGCGAACATGCCACCGCCCGGAACGTTCCATGTCGTTCGGCGACGCGAGCCGTCGTCCGGAGCGGGGAAGTGCCTGTCCAGACCCGCCAGGACCGCGGCGAGGTTGCGGCGGTAGATCTCCGCCTCGCGCTCGGTGGCCCTGGTCATGCTGCAGTCGTTCGCCAGCAGCTTTCCGCCGATCACGGCCTGGGAGACGGTCGACGTGTTCAGCGTGAGCATGCTCTTGAGCTTGGCGAGCTGGTCGGCCAGCAGCGGGCCCTCGCCTGCGCCGGTGCCCGTGACCGGTTGGTCGGCGACCAGATAGCCGACGCGAGCACCCGGGAAGGCCGTCTTGGCGAACGAGCCTACGTAGACCACGCGTTGAGCGGTGTCCAGCGACTTGAGCGAGGGCGGGCGCCGGCCGTCGGCGTTGAACAGGGAGTACGGGTTGTCCTCGATGATCAGGACGTCCTCCCGCTCCGCCACGTCGAGGAGCCGCCGGCGGTCGGCGAGGCTCATGCTGAGCCCACTGGGATTGGCGAAGTCCGGCACCACGTAGCAGGCGCGCGGATTCAATCCCCGCCGCCGGGCCCGGCCTATCTGTGTCACCAGGTCCTCGACGTCGATGCCCCCGTCGCCCTCCGCGACGGGCAGGACCGGCATGTCCATCAGGCGCGCCGCCCCGAGGAAACCCACGTAGGTTGGTGCCGGAGCCAGGATGACGTCCTCGCTGCCCGTACACAGGGCGCGCAGCAGCAGGATCATCGCCTCCTGGCAACCGGTGGTCACCACGACGGACTCGGGGACGACGCGCACCCCCTCGTCGGCGGCCAGGTGCCGCACCAGGAGGTCCGTCAGCAGCCCTTTGGTGTGTCCGTACTGGAAGAGCGCTGTCCGTACCTGGTCGGGGTCGAGGCCGCGTTCCACTTCGAGATACTTGCGGAACCGCTCCAGGTGGTCGTGGATCTGCAGCGGATCGTAGAACTCCTCGTAGGGCCGCCCGGCCGCGAAGGAGACGGCCTCCGGGAATCGCCCCGTGATCTCGTTGAGGAGCGTCATGGAGCTCAGTACCGGGTCGGACAAGGAGCCGTGCAGATCCTCCAGTCGCAACGTGGCACCGCTGGCAAGGCCTGTGCTCATGATGGGATCCTCCGGGGAGTCGTCTCGAGGGAGTAGGAGGCGGCCAAATGCCGTATGTCCCGCTCGACTTCCGCCGTGGTCGCTCCGGCGAACGCGAATTTGCCGGCGGTGGGGAAAACCGTGATGTCGTCGTTGAGCGTCTGGCCGATGTTGGGAGTGTCGGACAGCACCACGGACTCCGGGCACGTGTCGAGGCCCCGGATGCGCCTGACCACGCAGGGATCGCTCTCCGGCAGTGCCGAGTACAGCCAGCCGGAGGCGCCGACGCCCTCGTGGTCCAGGATGCCGGTGACGGCCCCGACCTCGGACGCCAGGCCCATGCAGGCGAGGACGGATTCGCGGACCAGATCGACGCCGTAGGCCGCGCGGATGGAGTCGCTGATGTAGGCGCCGCCGAAGCGGTTGCCGACCTCGAGGAAGACCAGTTCGTCGTCGGGGGTGAGAAACAGCTCCAGGTGGAAGGTGCTGTTGTGCAGCCCCAGTGATTTCAGCACGCGTGCGGTGAAATCGGTGATCTGTGCCAACGTCGAGGCGTCGTCGAAGGTGACGGCCGAGAGATGCTGCTCGCCGTTTTGGAAGGTCAGGCAATCGCCGATGTATCGGGAGGCGCTGATGAAACGGATCTCGTCATCGCGCACCACTCCGTCGACGTGGCAGACGTCGCCTTCGATGAACTCCTCGACCTCGTGATCGTCGGGGATCCCGTGGGCCCGGGCGTGCGCGAGGAAGTCCGTTCCGTCGCGGAAGACCAGGATGCCGAAGCTACCGGCCTGCCGTTGCGGCTTGAGCACGATCCGACCCGGCACCGCCTCGGCGATCTTCTCGAGGTCGGCGTACGGAGTGCTCGCGTCCACCGCCCAGAACGCGGGGACGCGTATGCCGCCGCTCCGCATGGCCTTCTTCATCCGGACCTTGTCACGGCAGAGCAGTGCGGTGTCGGTGTCGACTCCCTGCACACCGAAGTGGTCGCGCAGGCGCGCCGCGGGCAGAGTGACCTGTTCGTACATGGCGACGACGGCGGTCGGCGTGCCGAGTTCCGTGGCGAACTCCTCGACCAGACGGATCATCTGGTCAAGGGCCCGGTCGTAGTCTTCGAAGTCCAGTGTGTGTGGCACGTCGAGAACGCCGATGCGGGCGAACCGCTCCCGCGCCGCGTGTGACATGCGCTCGGCGACATGCCGGTGCACCAGCAGGGACACCTGGTGCTCGCCGAACTCGATCGAGTCGATGTGTTGCTCGGCGAAACCGATATGGACTACATGGCTGCGCGTGGTGTCCACGGCACTTGCCTCCTTCGGGTGTCCACGTGTCACGAGGGGGAGGGGACGAGGTCGGCGCGGCCGTGGTCGAGGGCGGTACGTACCGTCCTCACCACCCGCTCCGCGGTGAGGTCATAGTGGTTGACGAGGTGTTCGTGGTTGCCGACCGTGTCGACGAACTGATCCGGCATGCCGAGTCGCAGCACTCTCGTGGGCACCGTCTCCGCCAGCGCTTCGGCCACTGCGCCACCGAGACCGCCGCCGCGCCAGTGCTCCTCCAGCGTCACTACGAGCGAGGCCGGTCGGGCGGCCGCCACCAGCGTCTGCGTGTCGAACGGCCGCAGGGTGTGCATGTTCAGCACGGTCGCCTCGACCCCTCGTGCGGCCAGGACTTCCGCCGCGGCGAGGCAGGCGAGCACGGGGTACGGACCACAGCTCGCGAGCACCACGTCGCCGCCCTGCCGCAGCGTCTGCGCCTTCCCGATGACCGGCGGCGGGGCCGCGGGCAGGTCCGGCGTCGGTTTGCGGCCGAGTCGGACGTACAGGGGTCCGGGCAGGTCGAGGCTCTGCTCGACGAACGCCTCCGTGGCGGCGGCGTCGGCGGGCACCACCACGGTCATCCCTGGTAGTACACGCATCACGGCCAGATCCTCCAGGGCCTGGTGCGTCGGACCGAGATGGCCCGCGGCGAGACCGCCATGGGTGGCCATGACGCGGACCGGCAACCGGTTGTAGGCGATGTCGATCTTGATGGCCTCCAGCGCCCGGGACGTGGCGAAGGCGGCCATCGTGTTGACGAAGGGGACCCGCCCGCACGCCGCCATCCCGGCGGCGATGCCCATCAGGTTGTGCTCGGCGATGCCGAGGTTGAGGTACTGCTCGCCCGCCGCCTCGGCATACGCGGAGTTGAACAGGCCGGTGTCGGAGTCCAGGCACATCAGCTCGGGATGCCGCTGCAACAGCGGCACCAGACTGTCCCGGTACGCCTCCCGGGTCGCGCGGCTCATCCCGTTGCCTCCGTGTCTCGCAGTGCGCGGACCGCACGCGCGTGGTTGCGCGCCGACAGCGTCACGTAGTGGCTGACAGGGCGGCCCGCGAGGAATGGCAGTCCGTGGCCCTTCACCGTGCGGGCGATCAGCACGCTCGGCTTGCCCGGCTCCCACGGCGCAGCGCTCAGGTGCTCCGCCAGCCGGTCCGGGTCGTGGCCGTCCGCGTCGCGGACCGCCCAGCCGAAACTGCGCCAGCGATCGGCCAGCGGTTCCATCGGCGCGATGCCGTCGGTGGAACCGGTCAGCTGCAGACCGTTGCGGTCCACCACCACGACCAGCCGGTCGAGGCGGAGCGACGCGGCCGCGATGGCCGCCTCCCAGACCGAGCCCTCCTGGAGCTCGCCGTCGCCGAGCAGGACGAAGGTGCGCGCGTCCCGTCCGGCGTACCGGGCGGCGAGCGCGAAGCCGCAGCCCAGCGCGAGTCCGTGGCCCAGCGATCCGGTCGGCAACTCCACACCGGGCACCGCGCGCACCGGATGGCCCATCAGTCGGGAGCCGGGGCGGCCGTATCCGGCGAGCTCCTCCACCGGGAGGAAGCCGCGTTCGGCCAGCGTCGCGTAGAGGCCGACGGCGGCGTGGCCCTTGCTGAGCAGGAAGCGGTCGCGGTCCGGGTCGTCCGGCTGCAGCGGATCCACGTTCAGCACCGAGAAGTACAGCGCGGCGAGCACGTCGGCGCAGGAGAGCGCACCGCCGAGATGGCCGCCTTCGGGCCCCGCGCACATGTCGACGACATGGGAGCGGATACGTGCGGCGACCGTGCCCAGGGTGTCCCTTTCCAGGACCGGGGTGACGGTCATGAGGCCGCCTTCGCGAGCGTGGCCACCATGTCCCTGCTCGCCCACACCTTCTCGAAGGCGTCCGCGTACATGCCGAGCAGTTCGCCGGCCGCCGGGTGGAGGTGACGCTTCTGGATGGTCAGGGAGTCGGCGATGACCGCCCGGGTCACCGGGTAGCTCGCACCCGCGACCGTTCCGGGGGCACCGGTCACGGACCACGGGTAGCCCGAGCCGAAGCCAACGCGTTCCACGAACACGTTCTGGTCGGGCAGCGGCATGAGCTGGTACTGCGACACCGGTACGCCCTCGGCGCGCAGCAGTCGTCGCAGCGCCGAGCGCAGCGCCTCCGGCCGCACCCCGTCGAGGCCGAACGCGGCCGGGTCGAACCGGAAGCGCAGGATGTGCCAGGCGTGGGTGGTGTCCGGCAGCGCGGTGGGCACCTGCAGGCCGGGCAGCCGTGCGAGCCGCGCGAGGAACTCGGTGACGTTGTGCTGCCGCGCGCGCTCGTAGTCGTCGTACCGGCCGAGCTGCGCGTTGGTGAACGCGGCCTGGAGGGCGTTCATCTTGTAGTTCCAGCCCAGGCCGTAGGACACGTAGTCGCGCTCGCGGCCGGCCTCGATCACCTCGCCGAACTGTCTGCCGCGGCGCACCGCCTCGGCCAGGTCGGCGTCGCGGGTCACGAGCAGGCCGCCCTCGCCGCAGGTCGGTATGTTCTTGCTGACCTGGAGGCTGAAGGTCCCCGCATCGCCGATCCCGCCGACCGGCCGCCCGCGGTGGGTGGCCCCGGGAGCCTGTGCGGCGTCCTCGAGCACCGCGAGGTCGTACCTGCGCGCGATCGCCGTGATCCGGTCCATGTCGGCGGGCGCGCCGTGCAGGTGCACGGGGATGATCGCCTTGGTCCGGGGTGTGATCCGGCGCTCCACGTCGTCCGGGTCGATGTTGAAGGTGACCGGATCGATGTCGGCGAAGACCGGAACGGCCATCTGGTGCACGGGGGCGAGACCGGTCGCGATGAAACTGAGCGCCGGCACGATCACCTCGTCACCTGGTCCGACGCCGAGCGCGGCGAGTGCCAGGGCCAGGGCCGCGGTGCCGTTGGACACCGCGACACAGTGCTCGAAACCGAAACGGCGGGCCCAGTTCTCCTCCAAGTCGGACACCGGATTCACTCCGTCGGTGTCGGACACCAGCCGTGCGCCGTCGAGCGCGTCGAGGACGGCCTTGCGGTCCTCTTCCTCGACCAACGGCCATGGCACACGGCGCCGGTCTCTCGGCACGGCCGCCGTGCCGCCGAACGCTGCCAGCTTGCTCATCACTCTCCACTCCACAGGGCCACGATGGTCGAAATGTGTGCGGTCACAGCCGCACCGCCGCCGCTCCGACGGCGGCGACCGCACGCTCGTACGCGCCGCGCAGCGTCCTGGCGTGGTGCGTGATGTCGGAGGCGGCCGCGCTCGGGTCCGCCAGTCCGTGTGCACCGGTGAACCGCAATCCGGTCCACGCGTGTGCGACGGCTTCGACCGCGCGTCCCGCTCCGGCGAGCGCCGGGTCGTCCCATGCGCGGCCGCAGCGGCGCAGCAGCTCGCCGTGGAGCGACGCCTGCGCCTGCATGGCCCAACCGAACGGGTACAGCTCGCGCAGCGAGCCGGCGTCCCCGGCCCTGCACCGCTCCAGCAGTTCCGCGGCGAACGCGTCGTATCCGGAGAGACCGGTACGGGCGGAGCCGGCCGTGGTGAAGCCGTCGACGTCGGTTCGCAGGTAGCCGCCGAGCAATTCGGGCGTCAACGGCGCCGGCGGGGTGCCGAGGCGGACGTCGAGGCAGCGCCGACCGATCCGTGAGTCGCTGAAGAACGCGTCCTGGACGTCGGTCGGGTTGGCCGAACCCCAGCTCAGCAGGAACTTCTCGATCGGGACGGCACCTCGGAACGCGGGCGGCATGGCGTCCGAGACGTAGACCACCCCCCGGGTCTCGTCGAGGCCGTAGACCACCACCAGGTGCGCGGCGTGCACGTCTCCGTACGCGGGCCGGAACGGCAGGTGGAAATTGTCCACGGCGGCGATGACCAGACGGTCGTCGGCCAGCGCCGCACGCATCTCTCGCCAGACGTCGTTCTCGTCGGAGGGCTGCCACCAGCGCGCGTGCAGGTCGTGGTGGGGTGCCAGCGCGGCGCCGAGGTCGATGTCACCGGATTCGTCGGTGGGGCACGGGTAGTAGAACTCCTCTGACCTGACGTCACCCGGCAGGTGCAGGAACCGCCACCCTGCGCCGAGTACGGCCAGCGGGTCGGCGCCCTCCCGTATCAGGACCGAACCGAACGTCGACTGGAGGCAGCTGACGAGGTCGCGGTACCACCACTCGGGTTCCGGACCGGTGATCATGTAGGTCCTTGTCGTCACGTCGACGGCCATGTCAGGTCTCCGTCCGCTGGAGGGTGACCGCGAAGATATGCACCGCGACGTTGCGGGGCAGCAGGATGCCGGTGAGGCCGGCTCGCCGGGTGACCGGCACCCGCTGCGCCCACATCACTGCTGGAACACCTCGTTGCACGTGGTGCGGGTAGTGCATGACGAGGCTCTCGAACGCCTTGACCTCGCCGAACCACGCGGGTGCCGCCCAGAAGTCGGAGACCCGCAGCGGTTCCGTGTCGACCGAGCCGTCTGCGAAGCTCAGCTCGGCGGTGTCCTCGCAGCGCCGTTCGGACGCCGCCAGAACATGGATCCAGTCGTAGCGGCCCTCGGGGACACGGATGAACTGTCCGGCGCAGCGGACGTTGTCCGGCCCGTCGCAGACCGGTGGAAATTCGAAGGGCACACCGTCCACGTGGACGAGGCTCCCGCCGACGGGCAGATATTCGGCCGCGAACGAATTTCTCCATACATTGAACGCGCCCGCTCCGGTCTCCGTCGCCGCGGAGATAGCCGTGTTGTTGCGATGACCGGAAATGTCGACCGGTTCGTACATGCTTGTTCTGACACTCACTGAAACACCGCCTTACATTCCAAACCTAGCCCGGTCGTCCAGACCCTTCGTCCGCGCGGTAACTACCCTGAATAGCCGAATCCCCGTCAGGCGCATCCGCCGGGTAATCATGTCGACTATTCCGGTCCGAGCGGTCATGGCCGCAGCGCGAAGGCGCGCAGCTTCTCGTAGTACGGCTGGTGGTAATCGCGGTAGGCGCTCAACACCGGGTCCGCCGCGACCGTCTCGGCTCCGGCGCTCCCGTTCCGGGTGAAGCCGGTGGTCTCACTGGTCGACCGGTGCCACTTGCTGGTCGATCGCCATTCGGACCGCATGCCCGACTCCCAACTCAGGGCGTCCGGAAGGAAGGGGATGCCCACCGCCGCGCAGTACGCCCGCACCGTCTCGGCCGGCCGGTCAAGCAGGTCGTCGCTGTCGATCACCACCGGCGTGGTGCCGGTGGCGGCCTGTACCGCGGTGAAGATCTCGTGCAGGCGGACGAAGCCGATCTCGTCGCGGCCGAGGTCCGGGTTGAGCGCATGGTGCGATGCGATGGCCTCGGCCGGGTCGCGGACGATGAAGGTGTGCGTCGCGGCCGAGAGGAACTCCTCGTCGGCGAGGAGCGCCGGGTAGTGGAAGTCCGTGGTGTCCTTGAAGAACACCGGTTTCTCGGCCGCGGTGGCACGCAGCGCCGCGAGCACCTCCCGCTCGTTGCGCGCGATCCGGTCGCCGACCTCCACCTCGCCGAAGTCGACCACGCGGGACAGCGGTTCGTGTACGACGACCCGGTCGTCCCGCTCCGTCATCATCCGTGCGAACGCGGTGGAGCGGCAGCGTGGTGCGCTCCACAGGGCGAGCACCGGGATCCGCTCCGATTCGTGGCCCATATTTGCCCCTCTTCATCTGCCGGCAGCGAACTATTGCGGCAAGTATTCGAAACCACTCAAGAGTGGCACGGCGACCTCCGGAGCCAGGTAATCAGAATTCGCAGCAGCAGCGAGAGGAGCCAACGCTCTGAGCACCCGTGCATAAACTTCCCGCGGACGCACCCGGTGCCGGCTAGCGCGTAATTTCCTTTCTACGAGGAAGGCCGGTCATGCCGTCCGACCAACCAGTGATTCCAAAACGGAGGTCACGTGACAGCGACACCGGAGCGCCCAGGTGACCGCAGGATCGCGGTGCTCGCCAGCAGGGTCGGCGCGGACGAGAAGAGGTTGTTCGACGCGTTCGACCGGCGAGGCGTCCCCTTCGACCATGTCGACACGCGCCAGCAGTGGTTCCTGGCCGGTCAGCGCGACCAGCCCTGGAGTCTCGCACTGAACCGGGAGATCGGTCAGGTCCGCGCGGCGTACGCGGCCCGCTGCCTCACCGCCACGGGGGTCGACGTGGTCAACAGCGCGGACGCGACCGAGGTGTGCGGCGACAAATGGCGCACCACCGTGGCCCTGGAGGCGGCCGGGGTACCGACTCCGCGCACCGCGCTCGCCCTCACCCCGCAGGCCGCGCTGGCCGCCCTGGACTCCATCGGCTACCCGGCAGTGATCAAACCGCTGGTCGGCTCATGGGGACGGCTTGTGGTCCAGTTGCCCGACAGGGCCAGTGCGGAAGGGGTGCTGGAGTACGCCGCCGCGCTGCCCGGCCCACAGTCGCACCTCGGGTACGTGCAGGAGTTGATCCGGAAGCCCGGCCGGGACATCAGGGTGATCGTGGTCGGTGGCCAAGTGCTGGGCGCCGTCTACCGGACCGGCGAGTCCCTACGCACCAATGTGGCACTCGGCGGGCAGACCCTGCCGTGCGAGGTGACACCGGAGATCGACAAGCTCTCCCTCAACGCGGCCGCCGCCGTCGGCGCCGACATCGCCGGGGTCGATCTGATCGAGGACCGCGACGGCCGACTGCTGGCCCTGGAGGTCAATCACCGGGTCGAGTTCTCCGGTTTCCAATCCGCGCTCGCCGACCGTGTCGACGTCGCGGACCACATCGTCGACCACCTACTGGAACGAGTGCAACGATGAACTGGGCGTTCACTTCTTCCGGCACCGTCACCGAGACGTACGCCGCCGGACTGCTGCGCGAGATGCTGGAGATCCCCTCCTCTTCCTACCAGGAACGCGAGCTGGCCGACTACCTGGCCGAAGCGATGTCGGGCCTGGGCTTCCGGACGCACATCGACGGCGTGGGCAACGTGATCGGCGTGATCGAGCGCGGCGACGGCCCGACCGTGATGCTCCTCGGGCACCTGGACACCGTCTCGGGCCAGTTCCCGGTCCGCTCCGAGGACGGCCGACTCTACGGCCGCGGCGCGGTGGACGCGAAGGGACCGCTCGCGGCGATGATCTGTGCCGCGGCCGGCGCGGTGGACTTCCCCGGCCGGATCGTGGTGGTCGGCGTGGTCGAGGAGGAGACCCCTCGCTCGCGTGGCGCGATGGCGATCCGCGCGACCCACGCCCCGCCCGACGCGCTGATCATCGGCGAGCCCAGTGGCTGGTCGAGCGTTGTACTCGGCTACAAGGGCAAGCTGGACCTGCGCTACACCGTCAAGTGTCCCGCTACCCACCCGAGCAACCCGGTGCCCAAGGCGTCCGAACTGGCCGTCGCCTGCTGGGACACGCTGGTCGATCTGCTCGGGCCGGACGCGAGCCACGGCGTGTTCGACCAGCCGGGTGCGACCCTGTGCCGGCTCAACGCCGATCTGACCGCGGCGTCGGCGGACCTCAGCATCCGCATTCCCCCGGGATTCGACGTCGACAAGCTGGTGAGCGGGTTGCGTGACCGACTGCCGGCCGGTCACCTCGACGTGGTGAACGCGGTGGCAGCCTGCCGGGTGGGCCGGGCCGACCCGGTGGTGCGCGCGCTGGTGTCCGGCATCCGGCAACTGCACGCCCGGCCACGCCTCGTGGTGAAGACGGCCACATCGGACATGAACACCCTCGCCGAGGTCTGGGACATCCCGATGGCGACCTACGGCCCGGGCGACAGCAGCCTCGACCACACCGACGACGAGCACATCGTGCTCTCGGACTACCTGCGCGGCATCGACGTACTGACCACCTCCATCTCGGAGTTGGCTCGCGTGCCCGTGCGCTCGGACGACCGGGTGGCCGACGCACCGCTGCCCGTGAGGAGTCTCAGGTGACCGACATGACCCAGCGTCTCGCCGCGCTGCCCGCAGAGCGCCGCGCGCGCTTCCTCACCCGACTGAGGGAGCATGTGCAAGCGGGGTCGACGCGAGGCCCCACGTCGCGGGGCACCACAGGTCCGGCGCCCCTGTCGTACGCCCAGCAGACCCTGCGGTTCTTCGACGATTCCGTGCCGGACCGCCCGGCCTCCGGCACGCCGCTGTGCCTGCGTCTGCGGGGCGGACTGGACACGGCCGCGCTGCGCTCGGCGTTGGCCGCGGTCGTGTACCGGCACGAGGCGCTGCGCACCACGATCACGGCACGTGAGGGCGCCGCGATGCAGGTCGTCGCCACCGAGGTCCCGGTCGAACTGCCGGTGGTCGAGATGGCGGGGGACGACCACGCGCAGCGGCTGGCCGCCGCGCGAGCACTGGTCGAGCGACGGGTCGACGAACCGTTCGACCTGGGCCGGACGCCGATGTGGCGTGCGATGCTGATCAGAGTGGCGCCGGACGACCACCTCTTCCTGTTCCACGCACCCACCCTCGTCTGCGACGCCTGGTCGCGCGGCGTGCTGGTGCGTGACCTCGCCGAGTTCTACCGGTCGTCGCGCGACGGCGACGCACCACGGTTGCCCGGCCTTCCCGTGCAGTACCCGGACTACGCGGTGTGGCAGCGCGACCGGCTCGGCGGCCTGGAGCTGGACGAACTCGCCTCGTACTGGCGGGACAAGCTGGCCGGGGCCGAGGTACTGGAGTTCCCGACCGACCGGCCACGGGGCGAGACCCGGACCTACACTGCCGACACGGTCCGATGCACCGTCGCACACGAGGCCCTGGAGCAGGCGGGGGAGCTGGCCCGGCAGGAGGGCACGAGCTCCTGCGACGTCCTCCTCGCCGCCTTCTTCACGCTGCTGCACCGCTACTCCGGCCTGGACGACCTGGTGATCGGTTCCCCTGACGCGAACCGGCGGCACGACGCCGTGTCCTCGACGATCGGACTCTTCACCGACATACGGGTGCTGCGCGCCGACGTCTCCGGCAACCCGACCTTCCGCGAGTTGGTCCAGCGGGTCAGGCATGTCTCGTCCGAGGCGTCCGAGCGGGGCGGCCTGCCGTTCGACAAGCTGGTCGACGCGGTGGACCCGGTCGTCGACCCTTCGCGCTCTCCGGTCTTCCAGATCGTGTTCAGTGCGGAGCCCGCAGACGCCGCTACCTGTCTGCCCGGTGTCGCCGCCTCGCACGAGGACGTCCGGACCGGCACCACCCCGTTCGACATGAGCTGGCACCTGGTGGAGCAGGCCGCCCCCGGAGTCGACGCCTCCCTTGCCGTCGAGTTCAACGCCGACCTGTTCGATGCCGAGAGCATCGCGCGATTCGCCCGGCACTACAACGGCCTGCTGCACACCCTGACCGCCGCCCCGGATGCCCCGCTCTCCTCCGCCGAGGTGCTGAGCGCGGCGGACAAGGAGTTCCTGGCCGACGTCGGCCAGGGTCCGGTGCGGCCCCTGCGCGAATCGACGGTGGTGGCGGAGTTCGAGGCGCGCGTTCAGGAGTCCCCGGACGGCGTGGCGGTCGTCGTCGCCGGCGTCGAGACCGGCTACGCCGAACTCAATGCCCGGGCGAACCGGCTCGCTGCCCTGCTGCGCGAGCGCGGCGTCGAGGCGGGCGATCGGGTCGGCCTGTGCCTGCGCAGGAACGTGGACGTGCCGACCGCGATCCTCGCGGTGCTGAAGACCGGCGCGGCCTATGTGCCGGTCGATCCGGCGCACCCCTCCGGGCGGGTCGCGGAGATCGCCGCCGACGCGGGCGTGCGGATGGTGATCGCCCACGCCGAAGCGGACAAGGCCCTGAGCGAGGTCGACGCGCCCGTCCTCACCCTGGACGACGTCCGCGAGGAACTGACGGCGCAGCCCGACCACGATCCCCCGCTCGCGGCCCGGCCCGGCGACGTCGCGTACGTCATCTACACCTCCGGCAGCACCGGCAGGCCGAAGGGTGTGCTGCTCGAACACCGAGGTGTGGTCAACTTCATCGACTCCACCCGGGAGTTGTTCGACCTGACACCGGCCGACCGGGTGCTCGGGTTCGCCTCGATGACCTTCGACGTCTCCGTGTTCGAGACCTTCTCGGCGCTGATGACCGGAGCCCGCCTGTGCCTGGCGACCGACGACGAACGGCTGTCCGTCGAACGGCTCCAGTCGCTCATGGAGCAGGCCGGCATCACCGTCATCGACCTGCCGCCCACCGTGATGCCGCTGCTCACACCCGAGAGGTTCACCAACCTGCGGATCGCGTTCGTCGGCGGCGAGGCATTCAGCGGTGAGCTGGTGAACCGGTGGAACCCGGGCAGGCGACTGTTCAACGGGTACGGGCCGACCGAGTGCACGGTCACGATGATCGTGGAGGAGTGCCCGGGCAGCTGGGACGCCTCACCACCGATCGGACTGCCCATGGCCAACCACGTGGCGCACGTGCTTGATCGCGAACTGCGCCCGGTACCGGTCGGTGTGCCGGGTGAACTGGTCATCGGCGGGGCCGGGTTGGCACGCGGCTACCTCAACCGGGAGGAACTGAACGCGGAGAAGTTCATCGTCGACCCGTTCGGCACCGTACCCGGCGGGCGGCTGTACCGGACCGGAGATCTGGTGAAGCGCCTGGCAGACGGACGGCTCGTCTTCCTCGGGCGGATCGACCAGCAGGTCAAGATTCGAGGACTACGGATCGAACTGGGCGAAGTGGAGTCGGCGTTGACCGGCTTCGACGGAATGGGGCCGGTCAGCGTACGGGCGTGGACCGACGGCAACGGGGACAAGCACCTGGTCGGCCATCTGACCGGGGTCACCGAAGAGCAGGTGCCGGCGGTGCGCGAGCATCTGGGCACGCTCCTGCCGTCGTACATGATCCCGTCGTACTTCGTGGTCCTGGACGAGCTGCCGCTCACCAGCAGCGGCAAGGTCGACTGGCGCAGGCTGCCCGCACCAGACCCGAGCCGTGCGGGCGAGGAGGTCAGCGACGAGACGCTCACCGCGACGGAGCGCCGGCTGCTGCGCGAGGTGATCGCTCCCCTGCTGCACGACGACCGGATCGGCGTGCACGACGACTTCTACCTGGCCGGCGGCAACAGCCTCCAGGCCGTGCAGCTGATGTCCGCGATCAACCGCAGGTTCGGGGTGGAGATCGCGCTCGGCGACTTCTTCGCATCACCCACCGTCGCCCACCTCGCCACCACCATCGACACCGTCCGCGCCGCACGGCACGCTGACGACGGCGATCCGCTCCGTGCGCTGGAGAGCCGGTCCGGACGGCAGGCCGCGCCGGACGCCGACCGGGCGCCGGTGGTGATGCGTGCATCGGGTCCGGCTCAGGCGATCCTGCTGCACCCGTCGGGCGGTGAGCTGTTCTGCTACATGCCCCTGGCCAGGGCACTGCGCGAGGACATCGGAGTGGCGGGTTTCGCCGCCGATCCACGCGACGCCCTCGTCGCTCCCCAGGACGGACTGGCGGCGACCGCCGCCAGGATCGCGCACTCCCTGCTGGAAGCCGGCCTGCCCCCGTCGTGCTGCCTGGCCGGCTGGTCCTACGGCGGTGTGCTCGCCTTCGAGGTCGCCCGGCAGATCGAGGGGAAGACCGGGGAACGACCGCCGTTGGTCCTCCTGGACGCCGCCTACGACGAGGACTCCGTCCCCCTCGACGAGGCGACGGTACGGCAGCGGTTCGTGCACGACGTCGCCAGACTGACGGGACGGGACGGCCCTGAGGTGCGCGCGGTCCTCGACGATCCGGCCGCCGGCGTGGCCGACGTCAAGGAGACGCTGACCAGCCTCGGTATCGAACTGGACCTCACCGAGCAGGAGTTGTCCTCCCGCTTCGCGACGTTCCGGTCCTCCGCCCTGTCCATGCAGGCGTACCGCCCGCCGGGCACGTACGGCGGACCGGTCACCATGCTCACCGCCTCACCCCACATCGCCATGGAGGAGCAGTGGCGGACGGTGTGCACGGGCCCGTTCCGGACCGAGAGCGTGCCCGGCGACCACTACACCCTGTTCACGGAACCGGCGTTGAGCCGGATCGTCGCGGCGATCGAAGAGACGCTTGCCTCTTGAGGAGACGTACATGCGGTTCGGATTCACCGAGGATCAACAACGGTTCCGGGCGGAGGTGCGCGAGGCCCTGCGCTCCGCCGAGGTGCGTGCCGCGGCGGAGGAGGCCACCGGCGCCGACGGTGTCGAGCCGGACGCGCGTCCGCTCTACCGGTTGCTCGGCAAGCTGGGCCTGCTCGCCGTGCACTGGCCCGTCGAGTTCGGCGGTGAGGGCCGTCCCCTGACCGATGCCGCGATCGTCGCCGAGGAACTGGTGCGCGCGGGAGTGCCGGACACCTTCCACGTCAACACCATCCAGATCGTCGGCCAGTTCCTGCTGATGGCGGGCAGCGACGAGCAGAAGCACCGGTATCTGCCCGCGCTGGCGCGCGGTCGGAGCTTCGCCTCGGTTCTGTACACCGAACCGGACGCGGCATCGGATCTCGGCGCGCTGCGGGCCGTGGCCGAGCCCGACGGAGACGGCTACCGGATCACCGGCACGAAGGTGTTCAGCCTCAAGACACGCTTCGTCGACCTCGGGCTGTGCGCGGCCCGTACGACGCCAGGAGCCGGGAAGTACCAGGGAATCAGCTTGTTCCTGGTCGACATGGGCGCCCCCGGTGTGACCGTGTCGGTCATACCGGGCGTCGGCGACGAGCACTTCCACCGGGTGGACCTCGACTCGGTTCTGGTGCCGGGCGACGACCTCCTCGGTCCGCGCGACGAGGGATGGCCGCTGCTCAACGAGGCACTGGCCATCGAACGCACCGGTCTCGACTACCACCTCAAGGCGGAGCACTGGCTCCAGGCCGCCCTCGACGCGCTGCTCGACGGCGACCCCGGCTCTTCGCACGACGACCGCCTGGAGCGGATCGGCCGCTGGTACGGCGCGCTGACCGCCGACCACGTCCTCGCCTGGGAGGTCCTCACCGGCCTCGCGTCGGGCCGGGTCGACCAGGTCTCGACGGCCGTCGCCAAGTACCACAGCAGCGAACTCGCCCAGAGCATCGCGGCGTGGGCCGCCGACATCCCCAGCCCCGAGCAGCGGGCGAACCGCAGCAGGGCCGCCGTGACCCTGGACTCCGCCTACCGGGAGGCGCCCGGGCTGACGTTGTCGGCGGGGACCTCCGAGGTGATGCTCCAGATCATGGCCACCGCCTTCGACTCCCTCGGACAGGAAGACCACTGACATGGACCTCACCCCCGATCCGCTCGCCCTCCGACTGCGCAAGGCGGTGCGTACGGGCCTTGCCGGCGTCCCCGCCCGGATGGAGTTGCACGGCGCACCGGTCACCGACGGAGCCCTCGGCCCCACCCGGACAGTGCTTGACGAACTGGGCGCGGCCGACCTCGAACGGCCGGCGTCCGTCGGCGGCCTGGACCTCGGCCTCACGGCCGGGGTGTTGGTCAGCGAGGAGCTCGGTCGCGCGGCCTGCGGAAACTCCTACCGGGCCGATGCGACGGCAGCCGACGTGGGCGGTCCGGCCGGCGCGGCACTGGCGGGTTGGGAAGCGCTGCCGGTCGGCAGCGGGGTCACCGCTATCCCGCGAGCGGGTGGCTGGGAGCTGACCGGCACGGTCACGGTGGACGTTGCGAGCGCCGGGACACTTCTGGTGGCGACCAGGACGGGCGGCGAGCCGGTGGTCGTCGCGGTGGAGCGCAGGTCGCCCGGCTGCACCACGGAGAGCGGGTGCTGGCCGCCGGTAGCCAGGTTCGATGCCACGCCGGTCACCTCTGTGGACGTGCTCGGGACTCTGGACGACTCGCCCACCGGTCCGCTCACCCGGGCGCGGCTACGGCAGGCCGCCTACCTGCTGGGCATCGCCGACGGCGCGCACCAGGCTGCGGTGGAATACACGGGCTTCCGACGGCAGTTCGGCAGCCGACTGCGTGATCTGCCCGCGGTCGCGTTCCCGCTGGCGCGAGCCTTGGTGGCGCTGCGCGCGACCCGGGCGGCGGTGTACCGAGCGGCTTGGACGGTCGACGCGGAGCCGGACGCCGTCGGCACCGCGCCGGTCATGGCGCTGGCGATGGCTGCCGAGACCGCGCGCGACGTGGTGCGGCTGTGCATGCAGAGCTGCGGGGTGCGCGCCATGACGGCGGAATTGGGTCTGCACCGGTACTTCCGGCTAGCCGCGGCCGAATCCGTCCGGTACGGCGTTCCCGCCGCGCTCTGGCGCATCGTCGGCGCCGACCGCGTCCGAACGGCGCGGCGAGCCGCGGCCGGCACGGAGCTTCCGACCGCGGCGACGATCCGGGCCTAGGGGATCAACTGGCGCGCAGGCTGCCCGTCGACATCATTCTCTCGTCGCCGAGGGGCCGGTCGGCCGAGTGGGTGAGTCCGGTGCGGAAGGCCAGTGACACCAGCTCGGCGCGGTCGCGGACGCCGAGCTTGGTCCGCACTCGGTAGAGATGGGTACGGACCGTGGCCTCACCGATGATCAGTTCGCGAGCCACCTCCTCCGTGGACATGCCCAGCGCGACCATCCTGGTCACCTCCCGTTCCCGCGCGGTCAGTTCGGTCAACTCCGGGCACGTCACGGCCTCCTGGGGCTCCGGCTGCGCGCGGAACCAGGTGACCAGGCGTTCGGCGATGTCGGGCGCGAGCATGGTCTGGCCGACGGCTGCCGCTTGAATCGCGGTGATCAGCTCCTGCGGGCTCGCGTCCTTGCCGAGCAGACAGCTCGCGCCGGCGTGCAGTACGTCGCTCACCGTCTTGTCGGTGGTGGACGCAGTGAACACGACGACGTTGGGCGGTTCGTCCTCCTTGCCGAGTCTGCGGATCATCTCAAGGCCGGAGATGGTCTGGAGGCTCAGATCCGTGACCACGACATCGGGACGCAGGGTGCGCACGAGAACGATGGCTTCCATGCCGTTGTGGGTCGTGCCGATCACGTCGATGTCCGGCACTGCATCCAGGAGGGTCTTGAGACCGTCCGCGATCACGGGCAGCTGATCACAGATGAGCACCCGAATAGTCATTATGTTCCCCCGTGAGGATTAGGTAGAAGCCTCGCTGTCACGAACGGGATCGCAGCGCCCCGATATCGCGAGGCACGCCCCAGAACAGTGACTCTTTCGGGTGGCTGGACGGGTGGGCCGCAACCACTGGTTGCGGCCCACCCGCTCAGCCGTTGCCGTTGTTGTCACCCTCGGAAGCGGTCAGGTCCGCCGGCGAGACGAAGGCGACGGTGCGGTGCTGGACCGTCCCCGGCGCGACGGCTTCGGAGGAGATCGTGAACTCCCCCAGAAGCACTCCGAGAGCAAGGGCAGAGGCGGAGGCGATAGGGGCGAAGCGCATCAGTGAACTCCCGTGGCAGAGATGGGCCTTATGACTCCATCGATATTCGCGACTCGCCTTCCCGGCCCGTTCCCCTCCGGACACCCGCCCGATCCCTCTGGCGCAGGCCACCGGATTCACCGGGCTCAGCGTGCGCTCTCCGGCACTTTCATGAGGGAGAAGAGGCTGTCCGCCGCCGCGCGGTGTTGCCGGGCCAACCGGGTATCGCCCTGGGCGTCGGCGGTACGGCCGAGGCCCCACAGCGCGCATGCCTCTTCGTAGCGCAGCTCCATCCGGCAGGCGATCTCGTGAGCCAGGAGCTGCTGGACCTGGGCCGTGTCGAGGTCCCCCTGCGCGTACCGCACGCGCCCCACCGAGAGGTGCACCGTGGCACGGTGGATGTCGTCGGTGCTTCTGGTGGCCTTGGCGAGGGCCTGGTCGGCGCTCTCCGCCGCCTCGTCCGCCTCCCCCATGCGCGCCAGTACGTCGGCTCTGCGGGCGAGCACGAGCGGCAGCACCGAGGACATGTTCATGCGCTGGCACCGCTCCAGCGCCGCGTCGGCCCAGGCGAGCGCCTCCTCGAGGCGGCCGAGGCGCTCCATCGCCTGGGAGAGATTGCTCAGCGCGTCCACGGAGAGCTGTATCTCCTTGATCGAGTCGAAGATGGCCAGCGCCCTCTCCGCCGACGCCGCCGCCTCGTCGAACAGCCCCAGCCGCACCTGGACCAGGCTGAGCGTGCTCAGCGACGAACCGTCGAGCCGGGTGAAGCCGAGCTCCTGCGCTCGCGCGTTGGCCTCCTGGCACAGCTGCAGGGCGCGTTCCAGCTCACCCATGCTGTTGCACGCCTGTCCCAGCCGGGCTCGGCACTCCGCCTCGCTGTGCATGTCGGCCATCTCCCGGGACAGTTCCACGGCTTCCTCCAGCCGGGCGACGGCCTCGCTCAGCTGCCCCAGCCGCCACTTGCCCATGGCCAGATTCATCAGGTTCAGCCGGGTCAGCGACGGGTCCCCGAGTTGCCGCGACGCGCTGACCCCCTTCTCCAGCGCTGCGTTCGCGCTGGCGTCGTAGGCGCGGATACTGGAGTGGAAGCCCAGCTCACGCGGCAGCCGCGCGGCATGCTGCAGCAGTCCCTCGTCGTACGCGGCGTCCACCGCCGCCAGCAGACTGTCGCGGTGCTGGTCGAGCCACTGGAGCGCCTTGTCCTTGTGACGGAACTCGTCGCGCTCCAGACCGTTCGAGTCGACGTCCCCGAAGTGACGCCGCCCGGGGAACAGCGTGTCGCAAGCACGTTCCGCCGAGGTCAGGTAGTGATCGAGCAGTCGTCGCATCGCCTGCCCGTCCTCCGGCTCTTTCTGGCTCTGCGCGACGCGCTGAACGAAACTGCGTACCAGATCGTGCAGCGCGTACACTCCCGGCTCCCTGGCCTCCAGGAGCCGTATGTCCACGAGTTCTTCCAGCACGTCCTCGGCCGCCAACACGTCGGTGTCCAGCAGTGCGGCGGCCTCCTCGGCGTCCAGATAGCGTCCGGGGTGATGCCCCAGCAGCCGGAAGGCCGTTCGCTGTTCCCGGGGCATGGACTGGTACGACAGCAGCAGGGCGCCCGCCACTCCTCTGCCCTCGCTGGTGAGTTCGTCCAGGCGCCGGTCGTGGTCCCGCAGCCGTTCCACGAGTCGCTGGACCGTCCACTGCGGGCGGTTCGCCAGCCGGGCGGCGGCGATCCGGACCGCCAGCGGCAGTCCACCGCACAGGCGCAGCAGCTCACGGGCAGCGGCCGGCTCCCTCTCGACGCGCTCGGCACCGAGGGTGTTGCGCAGGATCTGGTGACTCTCCGGCTCCGGAAGGGGCCTCAGGGAGAGCCATTCGGCTCCGTCCAGACCGGTCAGCCGCGGGCGGCTGGTGATCAGGACCAGACTGTCGGACGAGGCGGGGATCAGCTCCCGCACCTGCTCCGACGCGGCGGCGTTGTCCAGCACCAGAAGCATGCGACGGCCCCGCATGTACGACTGCCACCGCGCGGCGCGTCCCGCCGGCACCGTGGGCAGCTCGTCGCTGGGGATACCGGCGGCGGCGAGCAGGTCCCCTTGTGCCTGGAACGCGTTGAGAGGCGTCTGACCGGGTGTGAAGCCATGCAGGTCGATGAAGAGGCTGCCGTCGGGATACTGCTCGGCCAGTTGATGGGCGGCGCGGATGGCCAGTGCCGTCTTGCCGCCGCCGCCCATGCCGTCGAGGGCCAGGACTGCCGGTGCCCCCTCCACGGAACGCCTCGCCGCGTCGCAGACCCACTCCAACTCCGAGCTGCGGCCGGAGAAGTCGGGCACGTCGAACGGCAGCGCGTGCGGAACCTCCGTCGCCTGGTGCGGAGCACGGGCCACGGCGGGTTCCGGTCGGGTGAGCGACGGGTCCTGGCGCAGGATGCGTTCGTGCAGTCGGGTCAGCTCCGCACCGGGATCGATGCCCAGTTCCTCCGCGAGGTACCGTCGCGCACGGGTGAACTCATCCAGTGCGGCTGCCTGTTGGCCGGAGTGGTAGAGGGCGAGCATCAGCCGGCTGCGCAGCGTCTCGCGGAGCGGATGCTCATCCACGAGGACACGCAGCTCGCTCGTGATCTTGGCGGACTCGCCCGCGTCGATGCACAGGTCATAGAGCTGCTCGGCGGCGGTCAGCCGCTGCTCCTCCAGCGCCGTGGAGGCGGCGTCGATCACATGGCCGCCGGAACCGGACAGCACGGGCCCCCGCCACAGCGCCAACGCCTCACGTAACTGTGCCGCGGCCCGCTCGGTCTGTCCCGCCTCCTGTGATGCCCTGGTCTGCCGCAACAGCTGCTGGTGGCGCAGGAGGTCCAGTTGCTCGGTGTCGACGACCGCGCGGTATCCGGGTCCGTCGGTGACGATGATGTCGTGGCCGTGCGGAATCCGGCTGCGCAGTTTGGCGACCGTCTTGCGCACCTGGTGCTCGGCACTGTCCGGCGGTTCGTCGTTCCACGCGGCCGCCACCAGGCGGGAGACGGGCACGACGCGTCCCGCCTCCAGGAGCAGCATCACGAGGACGCGCCGCTGAAGAGTCCCGTTGACCGGTACGAATGCGCTGCCACTACGTACTTCCAGGGATCCCAGAACAGCGAAATCAAGTCCGGGATCTCTATCGTCTTCCATTTCACTCGATGTCGCGGCCCGCACCTTATCCTCCCCCGATCAGCGATGAGATGGGACGCACGCCACAGAGGGTAGATCATGTCACGGAGCACACGCACCAGGCATATCAGATCTCGCCTCTCCTCCCTCCGCCTCCGCGTCGCGCAGAAGGGGCCACGCCTAGCCGGCGCGCGTCACCCGTCCGCCGGCCGGATGTCGGTGACGAGATCCTGTCGCGCCTTGGCGACCCGTTCACGGGTGACCTCAGGTGTACTCCCCTCCACGACCACGTAGGCGCGCCGGGCGCGCGGATCTCCGATTGACGCGATCCGGTCACCGGCCGAGTACGGGAAACGCGCTCCGCGGACCCATGGCGTCACGGCGATGTCCTCCGTGCCGGTGTACGTCTCCAGCCGCCCTTCGGGCAGCAGCATGAAGCCGACCTCCGCATACTGGAAGGCCTTCGGCACGACCGGGCGGCCACCCAGGAGGGCCGTGAACGTCGCCGCCTCCAGGTCGAACCCGCGCGCGATCTCGACGAGCAGGGGGATGCGGTCGGCGCCCAGGTGCAGGCGGCAGGACACGATCCGCGGCCCGTAGGGCAGCAGCGCCACCTCCGTGTGAGCCGGGCCGAAGCGGTATCCGCTCACCGTCAGCCGCTCCTCGACCACCGCCGAGATGATCTTTTGCTCGTCTTCGGTCAACGGCGCCGGATGGAGGTAGCCCGTCACGACGAAGTCCGGTGGGCCCGTGGTGCGTTGAGCTGTCATCCCCACCACGTGGTGGGTCCCGTCCACGGTCAGCGTCTCGACGCCCACCCTGGGAGCCTCTGCGGGAGCCCGGTCTTCTTCTTCCCAGGACTGCAGCCGTTCGTACACCGCCAGGGGGTTCGGAGACAGACCCAGCCGCGATGCCTCCCGGACCACCGGCAGAACGGAACTGCCGTGTCCGCAGTGCAGAACAGCGTCGATGTCGTGGCGCCGCGCCGTCCGGGCGACGGTATCGCGCAGTCCGGCCTCGTCCGTGAAGTCGGTGAGCAGCAGTTCCTCGGAGGCTGATTCGAGGTGCGGCGCGAAGTCGACCTCCAACTCCGACTCATTCCACAGCGACCAGATACGGAGCCCCCGCTCGGCTCCTTTGCGCACGAGCTGGTGACTGGGCATCACCAAAAGCAGCCTGAGCTGCGAACTTCTCGGGGAGTATGCATACATACGGCCACTGTGCCGTGCGGTCTTCCCTCTCTGGTCCCCTCCCCTTCCCTCCCCGGCGTCAACCTCCGCCGGCTCGGTGCCAAGGCGACCGGTGTGCGGCTCCAGCCGAGAGTGGCACGGGTGACTCGGTGACGGGTAGGCGAGATGTGCAGCCGCCGCGGAGGAAGGTCAACGCTACGCGTACCGCCGGTTGAACCTGTCGCTGACGCGCGGAGTGACCGGGTTCCGTAGCGTCCGTTGTACTCGCCGGGGCGGCCGAGCAAGTCGCCCCGTACTACCGGCGATGACACGCCGGCCCGACATAAAAATCCTGGCGGTGAGATGTCCGAAAACCAGTGGGACGGTGTTGCCGTTTATCACTACCTTGGTCCCGAGCCACGTCGTCTAGCCAAGGACACGCCGTTGTACACCGTGTGAAGTCTCCCGAGCGCTAATTCGTCGCCCGTCGCGCCTCTGCGCCGCGCTTCTTATTGCTGCGAGCTTCTCACTGGAACAGGTGTACCTCCGTGCTCGAAAACTGGGTAGTTGAACCCGTCTGTCTTCCGCTCATTCGCCGCCGTTGCCATGTATGTGCATCCGACAGCTTCCGGACGAGCGGCAAGTTCCGCGTCAACGCGAACCACAAACTCATCGACGTCTGGCTCCTCGCGCTCTGTACCGGTTGCGGGGAGACCACGAAGCTCACGGTCATGGAGCGGATGAACGTGCGCTCCGTACGGCCCGAGTTGCTGGACCGACTGCACGACAACGACCCCCGCCTGGCGGCTGAGCTGCTCCAGGACCCGGTCGTGCGGCGCCGCAATCGCATCGCCCTCGACTGGGACAACGCCTGGCGTCTCGACACCGGCGGATCGAGTCAGCTGGATCGCGACGTGATCGACGTGTCGGTCCGCTTCGCGGCGCGGATCCCCGTCAGACCGGTACGACTGATCGCTGAAGGCTGCGGTCTTTCACGGGCCGAGGTCGAGAAAATGATCACCGACGGGAAACTCGTTTCGTCGGTCCGGCTGAGCGGCAAGCTCTCCGGCGACTTCGCCTTCACGCTCAAGCGCTGAACGCTGTCGTCCGCCTGACCCTGCAGGCAGTCCCTTCAATGTGGTCTGTCAAGCCGCGAGAGCGGTTTGACAGACCACATGAGGAAATCACGAACTCGTCGCGCCGGCCATCGCGGTGGACAAGCACTGCGACGGCTGCACGGCCCATCACGCCCGGCCCGCTGTTCGGCACGGCGCTGCGGAGCAGGAGGCAGCTGAGGCGATAGGGGTCGCCATCTTGATGAACGGTGGGCCGGGCACGGTGTACGGCCCGCGCGCCTTCGCCGCCTTCCGCGCCTTCCGCGCCTTCCAGGCTCCATGCACAGAATCCGGAACCGACCCCCTCCTGCGTCCGGGGGCCCGGGTCCCGCAGGATCGACAGGGCCCGGGCCTCCACTCCCTTGCGCCAGGGGGTGACGTGCGGCATCCAGCCACGCCCGTCCTGGTCGCGCAATGCGTCGACCATCTCATTGATCGGACGTACGTGGAGAGGTGTGGCGCCCCTACTCCTGCTCTATCCGGAACCCTCGTCCCGCATTCGTCGCGCCACATTTCCTCCAGCACGGACTCACCACACCGTCGCGAGGACCCTACCGGGATCATCTGACACTGCAGAATGCCCGATCGCCCCTCACTGCACCGGCCTTTGTGATGACGCTCGGGCAAGCCAGTTGTTGGTTCGGTCTCCGTAGGGAACTGATGACCGAAACCGGCGGAAGCTGAGCACCCACGCGTCCGCCCGCGGCGTGAAACGACGGCGGCCGGCAGATGCCCGCCGACCACCGTCGCGTCTCACGCGAGCGTGAGGAAGAGCTTCTCCAGTTCCTGCTCGGTCATGGGGGGTGCGCCTTCCTCGCTCTCGGCGAGACACTGGCGCATACCGCTCGCGACGATCTTGAAGCCCGCCCGGTCGAGGGCGCGGGAGACGGCGGCGAGCTGCGTGACGACATCCTTGCAGTCGCGGCCGGCCTCGATCATGGCGATGACGCCCGCGAGCTGCCCTTGAGCGCGCCGCAGCCGGTTGAGGACCGCGGTCGCTGCCTCTTCTTCCACCCTCACCGGGTTCCTCCTTCTCACCGACCATCGACTCAAGAATACCCCTTGGGGTATAACACTAGGGCTGTGCGGCCGATTCCCGGGAGCCTACCCGGGGCGCTTCCGCGGCGGGCCGCGGGCGACGCACCCGCGCTGTGACCCAGGTCGCGGCAATCGCTGCCGCCAAGCCGATGCCGGCCCAGGTGAGCGGGCTGGCCCAGACGGCGTGCGGCAGTTGCTGGCCGAGGACGAAGACGCCCATGACGACCACGAACCAGCCGAAGGCCTTGCGCAGGGCGTCCTGGGGGATGCGTCCCGCGAAGCGGCTGCCGATCAGGCTGCCGACGACGGCCGCGCCGGTCACCATCAACGCGACGTTCCAGTCGATCGTCACGCCGGAGAGGTGGCCGGCGAGCCCCGAGAAGGACTTCATCGCGATGACCAGCAGCGACGTGCCGACGGCGACGCTCATGGGCAGCCCTCCGAGCAGGGCGAGGGCGGGGACGACGAGGAAGCCGCCACCGGAGCCGACCAGGCCGGTGACCGCGCCGACGACGAGACCCTCGACGATCACGTGCTTGACGGGGAGTTCGGTGTGGGCGGGGCTGGCCGCTTTCGCCTTGCGGGACTTGCGGAGCATGGCGGCGGCGGTGGCGAGCATCATCAGCGCGAAGGCGACGAGCAGGACGGTGCCGGGGATGTACTCGGCGAGGCGTCCGCCGCCGTAGGCGCCGACCATGCTGACCGCGCCGAAGATCAGGCCGGTGCGCCAGCGCACCCGGCCCGCCCGGGCGTGCGGGATCAGTCCGACCAGGCTGGTGACGCCGACCACGAACAGGGAGGTGGCGATGGCCTCCTTGGTGTCCTGGCCTGCCAGGTAGACCAGGATCGGCACGGTCAGGATGGAACCGCCGCCGCCCAGGATGCCCAGGCTGACGCCGATCAGTACGGACCCTACGAGGACGAGCGTGATCACGAGCGGTCCCGCAGGGAGGCGATGACCGTACGGATGTCGGTGCGAGGGCCGCGGTTGTAGGGCAGCTTGGACAGCATCATGCCCATGGCACAGGTGTTGCTGAGCGCGGCGAAGGTCAGCCCGGCGCCGATGGCGGTGCCGATCAGGTGCGCCCCGGGCACGAACACGCCCAGGACGCCGGTGACCAGCACGACCGATCCGGCGACCAGGCGGACCTGACGCTCCAGATCCCAGCGCGCCTCGCCCCGGTTGACCAGAGCGCCGGCGGCCTCCCAGGCCATCATGCCGCCGTCCAGGACGCGCAGGTTGGGCAGACCGGCCTCGGCGAGGGCCTGCTCTGCCTGGGCGGCGCGGGCACCGGAACGACAGACGAGGACGACGTCCTGGTCGAGGTGGGTCAGGAGTTCGGCCCGGTGCTCACGCAAGGTGTCCAGCGGGACGTTGTAGGCGCCGGGAATGTGGACCGTCCGGAACTCGCCCGGCGTGCGCACGTCCAGCAGACGCGGTCCGCGTCCGTCCTTCATCAGCTGCTGGAGGGCGGCGGGGGTGAGGCCGGTGATACGGAAGGCGTCGGTCTTCATGAAAACTCCGTCGTGGTGAGATGATTCCGTACGCAAATACGGGGTGGGGTATACCTGGGGTCGAGGTCGAGCCGGTGCCCGCGCGAGGAGGGCCAGAGGGTCTCCCCGCAGGGGCACCGGCGGTTCGTCCCGACCCTGAAGGACCGGTCTGTGGGGGTGGCGGCAGCCGGTCAGACGGCCGCAGGGGTACTCAGTAGCGCCCAGGCGGTGTAGCCGCCGAGGATGTCCGAGACATCGGTGAAGCCGTGATGGCGCAGCATGCTCGCGGCGATCGAGGAACGGTGGCCGCCGGCGCAGTGCAGGACCAGGGAGCGGTCGCGCGGGATCTCGTCCAGGCGGCGGGGCAGCTCGCCGAGCGCGATGTGCAGGGCTCCGTCGATGAAGCCGCTGTCTCCGCGCTCGCCGCAGTTGCGGACATCGATGACGACCGGCGGGTTGTCGCCCGACAGGGCGGCACGGACCTGCGCGGCGGTCAGACGACTGGCCGGAGCGACCCCCTCGGCCAGGGCGGTCAGGGCCTCGCCCGGGGAGCGCAGGTAGCCGGCCACACGGTCGAAGCCGATCCGGGCCAGGCGCGTGACGATCTCCTCCTCTCGGTCCTCCGGAGCGACGACCAGCAGCTCCGCGTCGGCGGGCAGGACGGTGCCGGCCTGCTCGGCGAAGCGGCCGTCGGCCGGCACGTTCACCGAGCCGAGCAGATGTCCGGCGGCGAACTCCTGCGGATCACGGGCGTCGACGACCACGGCGCCGGAGGCGCGGAGGGCGGTGAAGTCCTCGACGCTCAGCGGCCTCGGTGCGGCGGCCGGGTCGAACAGCGGGCGCTCACTGCGGTTGAGGATCGCGTCGTAGACGAAGTAGCCGGGAGCAGCGGACTGGCCGGCGGTCACGAGGGCCACGAAGTCGTCCTTCGACATGGGCGCGCAGGCGTAGTTGGTGGCCCTCTGCTCGCCGATGGTGGACTGCTTCTCGGTCGAGAGGTTCTTGCCGCAGGCGGATCCTGCGCCGTGCGCGGGGAAGACCCGCACCTCGTCCGGCAGAGCCATCAGCTTGTTCTGCACGCTGTCGTGGAGCATGGCGCCGAGCTCGTCGGCGGTGACACCGATGGAGGCGAGCAGGTCGGGGCGGCCCACGTCGCCGACGAAGAGCGCGTCGCCGGTGAGCACGCCGTACGGCACGCGGTCCTCGCCGTGCTCGTAGACCAGCACACTGATCGACTCCGGGGTGTGACCGGGCGTCTCCATGATCTCCAGAGTGACGTCACCGAGACTGATGGTCTCGCCGTCGGCGAGCTTGCGGATGGGGTACTCGGTCCCGGCGTGGCGTCCGTAGCCGATCCAGGCACCCGTCTCGGCCGCCATCTCAAGGTGCCCGGCAACGAAGTCCGCGTGGAAGTGGGTGTTGATGACGCCGACCACGGTGAAGCCGTGGGCCTCGGCGTCCGCCAGGTACTCCGAGACGTCCCGGCGGGGGTCGACGACAACCGCGTTTCTGGTGGTCTCGTCGGCGATCATGTACGACGCCTGGGAGAGGCAGTCGAGGTAGTACTGGGCGAAGAACACGGGAAACCTCCGTAAGCGATGACTTAAATACCCCTGGGGGTATCTGAGAGGTCAAAGGGTGGCCCGCTCCCTGGGGGGCGGGCGCGTGAGTCGGGGAAGGATCAGACCGAGCCGGAGGCGGGCCCCGTCACGGCCGGGCGGCTCGTGCCGACCCAGCCCCGGGTCCCGCCGGCTACGGAAAGGGCGTCCGTCCCGGCATCGGCGAGACGGTCCGCGGCCCACTGACCGCGGTTGCCGCTCGCACAGATCACAGACACCGTTCGCCCCTTCGGTACGCGGGGCAGTGCGGCGGCCAGGGTTGACAGCGGGGCCGGGTGCACACCAGACACGTGGGCCGGCCGGCATTCCGCCGGTTCCCGCACGTCGAGAACCACGACGCCGACACCCCAGGCCGCGGCACAGGTCTCCAGGTCGACTTCACGAGCCATGGGCGAGATTCCCTCCAGATACCCCCCTGGGTATTACAGCTTCGACGATAAGCACCTCCCGCCAACGCTGTCAAATACCCCCCCAGGTATTTGAGAGTCGATCGGTCACGGGAGCGTGGAACAAACCCGCCCTCACGCCGGTTGAAGCTCCCATATACCCCACCGGGTATACGAGAGGAGAGTGGAACCCATGCCGACCGTCGAGCTGACCAAGGAAAACTTCGAGGAGACCGTCACGGGCTCGGAGATCGTGCTGATCGACTTCTGGGCCGGATGGTGCGGCCCCTGCCGCATGTTCGGCCCCGTCTACGAGCGGGCGGCCGAGCGCCACCCGGACATCGTCTTCGGCAAGGTCGACACCGAGGCGCAGCCGGAGCTCGCCGGCGCCTTCCGCATCTCCTCCATCCCCACCCTGATGGCCGTCCGCGACCGGACCGTGCTCTACGCACAGCCCGGCGCACTGCCGCCACAGTCCCTGGAGGAACTGATCACCAGGATCCGGTCCACCGACATGGAAGAGGTCCACCGGCAGGCCGTCACTCCCACGGCCGAGCGAACCTGATGGGCCGGAGCGTCAGCACAACGTCAGACCGAAGGACCGAACGGTCTTCCAGTGCCTGTCGTCCGCCTCCGGCGACGCGTCAGGACATCATGCTGTTCGCGGCCCGATCCTGGGCCGCGAACAGCAGCCCGACGACCGGGTCGGCCGCACACCGAGGCGGCCGCCGTCCGAAGAGTGAGGTGAGGACATGCACCACGACCGCACCGTCAAGGTCGCCAAAACCTTCCAAGAGACGGTGGAGACCGTCCGGCGCGCCCTCGCCGACCAGGGCTTCGGCATCCTGACCGAGATCGACGTCCAGGCCACGCTCGAGGCAAAACTCGGCCACGACATGGAGCCCTACCTGATCCTCGGAGCGTGCAACCCCCAACTCGCCCGTCGGGCACTGGACGCCGACCGATCGATCGGGCTGCTGCTCCCCTGCAACGTCGTGGTCCGCGCCGACGGCGATCAGGTGATCGTGCAGGCGATCGACCCCGCGACCATGGTCACTCTCACCGGCGTCGACGCCATGGCTCCGGTCGCGGACGAGGCGGCGCGCCGCCTCGACGCCGCACTCGCCACCGTCGCAGAAGGCGGTACGTGAGCCTTGAGGATGCCGCGCAGGGCTGACCACCGGCCGCACCCGAGGCCGCCGCTTGGTGCGCCCCGACGAGCTGTCCCTGGGGCCGCGTCGAACCGGCTCCCGGCGGAATGCGGCACGACGATGGAGGCACGGACCGGCCGTCGGCTCGACGGGGGAACCGTATCCGCAACATGCCGACGGCCATCAAAAGGGAGACTCATCGTGTCGTACGGCACCCAGGTACGGGACGTACTGCGGGCGCCCGCACGCGAGCTGCGGCGCACTGTCCCGCAGGTGTACGAGGGCTGCAAACAGCTTCACGACAGCGTGTTGGGATCCGGTGCGCCGGACGCCAGGACCAAGCAGCTCATCACGCTGGCCATCGCGGTGAGCAGGGAGTGCGACTACGGCATCGCCCATCACGCCCAGTAGTCCGCGAGGAAACGACCGACGAGCAGGGTCTGCACGACCCGCTGCGGGAAGGCCCCCTCCCCGGCGGTCAGGCACCGGGCTGTGGCGAGGTTGTCCTGGGACTGACGGAGTACGTGAGCGCCGTACGCACCCGGGTCGAGGCCATGCCCCCGGGCCACACCAGGACCGAAGCCGAAGCGTGGATCGACTGGGAGGCAGCCCGCGTGGAACGCCTCGACCCTCTGAGCACACGCCCGGCAGTCGCCAATCCCACACGACGACCCATCAGAAACCGCGCGGTCCGCGCGTCAAACGTGCGTCACGTGCGTCACGTGCGTCAAACATGCGTCGAGTTATGGCATCTCACGCACGTGACACCCCTACCGCACACTCGGAGAAGCAGCAGGTCAGCGGCCCTTCTCGATGGGCCGGGAGGTGCTGGGAGGTGCGTCGGATCCGGTGGCCGGGATGGACAGCGCGGCCTCCACCCACCGACCCGGGTCGGGGTCGGTGAACGGGCCCGCCGCGCCGACCGCGGCGCCGGACTGGTCTCGGGTGTGGCCTCCGGTTGCGGGCGATGCGGTCGACGGGCAGCAGGTGTACCGCGCGCTCGGCGACCTCGGCCTCGCGTACGGCCCGGTTTTCCGGGGTGTGCGCGCCGCGTGGTCGCGTGGGGAGGAAGTCTTCGCCGACCTGGCGCTCGACACCGACACCGCAGCGCGCGCCACCGCCTTCGGACTGCATCCGGCACTGCTGGACGCGGTGTTTCACGCGGCTGTCGGCCATCTCGCCGAGGGCGGGGCCGACGGCCGGGTGCCGCTGCCTTTCGCCTTCGACGGTGTCCAGCTGGCACAGTCCGGCGTGGGTGCCCTGCGCGCCCGCATCGCCCGCACCGCACCGGACACCTTCTGCGTGGAGGCGGTCGACGCGACCGGCGCCCTCGTGCTGAGCATGGAGTCGGTGCGGTCCCGCCCGATCGTGGGGCGGGCGCTGGCCCGGCTGCGCGGCGCGGCGCCGTTGTTCGACCTCGAGTGGGTCGCCGTGCCTGCCGTCTCCAAGGCGGACACCGGGCGCATCGTCGTGCTCGGCGAGCCGGCGGCCGTCGAGGCCCCTGAGCCCCCGACATGCTGTGCCGATCTCGCGGAACTAGCCGTGCTGCAGGATGTTCCTGACACGGTGGTCTGGTCGGCGCCCCGCGGAAACGGTACCGGCGCGTCGGACATACACGCTGGCGTGCTGACGACGCTCGCACTGTTGCAGGGCTGGACGGCCGCCGAACACCCCGGCCGGCTCGCGATCGTGACGCGCACGGCCGCCGGACTGCCCGGCGAGGAACCCGATCTGGTCGGAGCCGCCGTGGCGGGCCTGGTGCGCAGCGCACAGTCCGAGCACCCGGGCCGGTTCCTGCTCATCGACCACGACGGCGATGCCCTGCCGATCACGTCGCTCGCCAACGCCCTGGCCCAGGACGAGCCGCACCTGGCCGTTCGCGAGGGTCGGCTCCTGGCACCGCGATTGCAGCAGCTACCCGCCACCGAACCGGGTGTGCCACCGTCGTTCGACCACGGCACGGTGCTCATCACCGGCGGCACCGGCGGCATCGGTGCGATCGTCGCCCGGCATCTGGTCACAGCGCACGGCGCGCGACGGCTGCTGCTGGCATCGCGGCGCGGTGCCGCCGCGGACGGCACCGCCGAACTGATCGCGGAGCTGACCGACCTCGGCGCCCACGTCCGGGTCGTGGCCTGCGACGTCACCGAACGCGCCGCCGTCCGATCCCTGTTGGCCGACATCGACACCGACGCCCCGCTGACCGCAGTCATCCATGCGGCGGGCGTCCTGGACGACGGCACGCTCGACACCCTCACCGCCGCGCAGACGACACGGGTGCTGGCACCGAAGGCCGATGCGGCACTGCACCTGCACGAATTGACCCGCGACCTGAATCTGTCGGCGTTCATGCTGTTCTCTTCCGCGGCGCCGTTGCTCGGCGGACAAGGACAGGGCAACTACGCCGCCGCGAACGCGGCGATGGACGCGCTGGCACGCCTGCGGCGCAGCGCGGGCCTGCCCGCGCACTCACTGGCCTGGGGGCTGTGGACCGTCGGCATGGCAGGGATGCTCGGCGGGGACGGCGCCGAGCAGTACGTCCGCCAGATCCGGGCCAGGCTGGGCCTGATCCCGATCGACCCGGAGTCCGGGATGGCGCTGTTCGACAACGCGCTCGCGACCGATCGGGCGACACCGACGACGGCCCTGCTGGACACGGCAGCGCTCACCGACCTGGTGCGTGCCGGCACACTGCCCGCGGTACTGCGCGGCATGATCCGGGTTCCCCCGGCCACCGCGAGTGCCGGTGTCGGCCTGACGCGGCAGCTGGCCGCACTGCCCGACGCCGACCGCGACGGTGTGATCCTGCAGGAGGTGCGCAACGTCGCCTCGGCGGTCCTCGGCCACCTGTCCGGCGACGCGATCGACCCGGACGCGCCGTTCACCGAGCTCGGTTTCGACTCCCTCGGTGCCGTCGAATTCCGGAACCGGCTCGCCCAGCTGATCGGGCTGACGCTGCCGTCGACGCTGATCTTCGACCACCCGACCGCCGCCGACGTGGCGAAACTAGTGCGATCGCTGATCGAGGAATCCGACACCGGCGTGGTCGAGCAGGCACCGGCTGGCGTGCGCGGCACGATCACCGACCTGGTGTCGGCGGCGCATCGCCGCGGTCAGCTGGAAGGGGCGATGCCCCTGCTGACCGCGAGCTCGGCCCTGATGACCACGTACTCCGTCGGCGAGGCCGCCGAACACCGCCCGGATGCGCAGCTCCTGGCGCGCGGCGCCGCGGCACCGGCACTGGTGTGCATCCCCTCGTTCCTGGCGGGATCGGGCCCGCACCAGTTCGCCCGCCTGGCTCGCGAACTGGGCGGCGAGCGGCAGGTCAGCGCGTTGCGGCTGCCCGGCATGCGCGCGGGCGACGACCTGCCGGCGACATGGGCGGCGGCGATCGAGAGCTTCGCCACGGCCGTCGCGAGGGAACTCGAGCGAGGCCCGGTTGCGCTCATCGGCTATTCGGCCGGTGGCGCGCTCGCCCATGCGGTTGCCCGGCGGATCGAAGACGACGGCTGCGAGCTCGCGGGCGTCGCGATGATCGACACCTACTCTCCGGAAGAGCACGAACTCAATCGCCTCGTGCTCACCGACGCGCTGGGGCAGATCCTGTCCCGGGACAACGCGCTGACCCCTGTCGACGACCACGGCCTGGTTTCCATGGGCGGCTACGTGCGGATATACCCCGAGCGCGAGGCCGGGTCGATCGCCGCGCCGACGCTGGATCTGCGGGCCACCGTGACACTGAGCAGCTTCGGGGACGTCGACCCCGTCCCCGACTGGCAACACCGTGGACCGGCCGAGTACATCGAGGCAGATCACTTCTCGATCATCGAGGAACGGGCGGCAGAGACCGCCGCACACCTCCGGCGCTGGCTCGATTCGCTCAGCAGCCGGTGATGTCCTCACCGTCAGTCGCCTTTTCGGGTTGTTGGCAAGATTCTCGGCTCGTTCTCGTGAACGGCCGGGGTCCCCACGGGCGTGCCGGTACCCGACTTGGAGGTCCTGGCCTCTCGGAGCCGTCGAGGTCCCTCGACGGCTCCGAGAGTCCGACGGACACACCAGATGGCCAAAAGAACATGCGCCGTGGCCGACAAGAGCTGGTTCCCGGGCCGGCACGCCTGGACCGCAGTGCACGCGGATGCGTACCGCTTCTTCGGCGGTGTCCCGCGGCGTCTGGTGGCGGGCAGGCTGACGACAGGGGTGGACGAGCCGCACCTCCACGACCCGCAGACCAACAAGTCGTGCGCTGAACTCGCCTTTCAACAGGGCGCACTGGCGCAGGTGGGAGTTCGTAGGGGCCTGGCTCGGTGCTTCGCTGACACCAAGCACGCCTTGAGCGCGCAGTCGTTGGCGGTGGCTGCGCGGCTGGTGGACCATCCACGCCCCCGCCGAAGCAGGTGGTGCTCGATGGTCAGGCACGTCGCCATAGGGGGCGCAGAGCGCGGTGCGACAACTCAGGTGAAGGCACGGAATCCACTCAATCGCAACCCCTCCCCGGAGCGAAACCTTCGACTCGGAAATCTACCGGGGGCACAAAAATAATCAATTCGCAAATCCAGCGGAGGCATACGGTTCGCTTGCTCGCAATGGCTTTGTAGAGAAATTCTAAGATTGACAGCGTTGTGGGGTTTGCCTATAGTCCCGTCGTTCACGCTCTCGCCGATCGATATTCGAAGGTGGCCATGACTGCGCCCCCAGCGTTGCCGAAGTCCAGGCAGCGGTTAGTCCTTGCCGTTCTCATGGTGTGTTCGCTGCTGATTTGGCTGGACAACACCGTTCTCAGTATCACCCTGGAGACCCTTGCCGACCCGGTCCGCGGACTGGGCGCCAGCCCGGCCGAACTGCAATGGGCCACAGGCGCGTACACCCTGGTCTTCGCGACATTGATGTTCACCGCCGGCGCACTGGGCGACAGCTTCGGCCACCGGAATGTGCTCGCGGTCGGCTTGGTGGTCTTTCTCGGTGCCTCGATCTGGGCCGCGTACGCAGGCGACGCGGGCCAGCTGATTGCAGCCCGGGCCGCGATGGGAGTCGGCGCCGCACTGATCATGCCTGCCAACTTCGCCATCCTGCTGTGGACCTTCACCGGTCCTGCGCGGGCGACCGCGATCGCCATCTCTTCGACATCCACCGGTGTCGGCATGGCGGCGGGCCCCGTGCTGGCAGGACTTCTGCTCAGCCATTTCTGGTGGGGTTCGGTCTTCCTCGTCAACGTCCCCATCATCGTGCTGGCGTTGGCCGGGATCGTCCGGCTGGTCCCCAACTTCCGCAGCCCTACTGTGCGGCCGCTGGACCCGGCCGGGATCTTGCTGTCGATCAGCGGACTCGCGGCCTTGACCTACGGCCTGATCCGCGCGGGGCAGGTAGATGCCTGGAACCGTGGGGACGTCTGGGCGCCGATCGCGGCCGGACTTGTCCTGCTGGCCGCATTCGTGCTCGTCGAACTGCGCGTCAAGGTGTCGAGTTTCGATCCCCGGATGCTTGCGCAGCGCATGTTCGGCGGTGGCAACGCGGCCATGGCGTTGCTGCTCTTCTCCGTGGCCGCCATCACGTTCTACAACGCGTTCTACATGCAGGGCGCATTGGGCTACTCGCCGATGAAGGCCGGCTTGGCCAACGTTCCGACCGCGGCCGGCGCTGTTGTAGGTGCGCCCCTGGGCGCACGTCTGGTCAGCCGATGGTCGCTGCGCCCCGTCGCGGTGCCGGCGCTCACGGTGGCGGCGTTCAGCTTCGGCGCGGTCGGACTCCTCGGTCTGCACACCTCACTCGTCTGGATCGAGATCCTGCTACTGGTGCAGGGCCTTTCCGTCGGCATGGTGATGGCCCCGGTGACCGGAGCACTGATCAGCAGCCTGCCGCTGGAACGGTCTGGTGCCGGGTCGGCCGTCACCAACACGGCGCGGCAGGTCGGCAGTGTGATCGGGATCGCGGTGGGCGGCACGATCATGTCGGTCGCGTATCGAGGCGCTATCGAACCCTCGCTGAGCGATGTCCCTGAGTCGCTGCGGGACAGCGCCCGGGTTTCCGCGGAACAGGCTCGGCATGTCGCCGCCACCCTCGACCAGCCCACTCTTACACAGGCTGCCGATCATGCGTTTATCCACTCCATGCACGTCGGTGCGGTCTGGATCATGCTCATCGCACTCTTCGCGGCAGCCGTGCTGCTCCTTGCCCTGCCCGCTACCGGGAAGGAGAAGAGCCCGGCACCGGAGCCGGAGTACGAAGAGGCCCGCAGCGCCGAGCCCCGCTCCGCCGCGTGAGGGGCCGTCGGCGCCCAGGGAAGAGAGAGACGGCGCTGGGAGTTTCCACGCTTCCACCACGCTCGATCGGCAAGGTAACTCTTAGGTGAGAGCTCGCCCGGGCCCGTGGAACTGTCTGCCGCGCTCGTTGGTTTCCGATGACTGGTCGCGCATACCGGGTTCGATCCGACGTTCCCGGGGGGCCGAGCGCCGTGCTTGGCCAACCGGGAACGTGGAGCTCAGCGCCGCCGAACCTTCCCCTTTTCCCGAGCTCGGCAGAACATTGCGGCAGCCAAGGGCTGGCTCGACCACCGGCATGCGGGCATCGGGAGCCCAATGAGCGACATGTCGAAGCAGCGACAGATTTCACCAAATAAGTCAAGGCCCTTCCTGTAGGAGGCTTTGACCGTATGCCTCGCATCGAAGGAGCGCCTTGTTGTCGGAAATGAATGATCCCGCTGTGCGTGAGGTTGAATCGGAGCAAGATTATGTGTCCTCCTTGTACGCGTTGCTCACTGAGCGGCTTTCCGAGGCTCGAGTGCACCGGGCGAGTGCGCTGAAGGCCACGACGGACAGCGCCGCCGAGGCATACGAGAGGGAAACCTCCGTCGAGCGTCTGACCAAGGAAATAGGCCGGCTGGAGGGCGCCGAAAAGGGGCTGGTCTTCGGGCGCATCGACTGGACGGACGGCACGGCCCTGCGCATCGGGCGGATCGGACTGCACACGGAGGAGGACGACCTGCCGCTGCTCGTGGACTGGCGCGCGAACGCGGCGCGGCCCTTCTACGAGGCGACACCGGTCCACCCGATGGACCTGCGGCGGCGTCGGCACCTGCGCCTCGAGGAGCGCACGGTCGTCTCGGTGAGCGACGAACTGCTGGACGGGACCGCCCCGACCGACGAGGACGTCGTGGGGGACGGCCCGTTGGCCGACGCTCTGTCGGCGCGGCGTACGGGCAGGATGCACGCGGCCGTCGCGACCCTGCAGGCCGAGCAGGACGAGATCGTCCGCTCCGCCCACCGCGGAGTGACCGTGGTGCAGGGCGGCCCCGGCACCGGCAAGACGGTGGTCGCCCTGCACCGGGCGGCCTATGTCCTGTACGCGTTCCCGCGCGCCACGGAGGAGGGTGTCCTGGTGGTGGGCCCGAACGCCCGCTTCCTCGACTACATCTCCCAGGTCCTTCCCTCGCTCGGCGAGAACGACGTCGTTCTGACGACCTGTCAGGAACTGGCCGGAGTATCCACGGACACGGTGGGCCCGTTCGACACCGCGCGCCTCAAGGGAAGGTCCGACCTCGCCGACGCCCTGGCCGGCCTGCTGCGCGTCCACCAAGCCCCCGCCGGTGACTTCACCGTGCGGGTCGGAAAGGAACGGGTTCAGCTTTCCGGCGAGGAGGTCGCCACGGCGCGCGATGCCGCCTTGGCGGCCGTATCGGGGCACAACCCCGCGCGCCAGGTGTTCAAAGAGCTCTTGGTCGACGCCGTCACCGACGCGATGCAACGGGACATGGGCGACCTCCTGGAGCAGATCGACGCCGATGCCGAAAGGATGACGGGCCTGAACCTCGACCGTTTCACGGGAGTCGCCCAGCGCCGTGCCGAAGGTGCGGCCGCCCCGGGACCGGTCCACGAGCTGGACCTGGACGCCATCCGGGCCGATCTCCTCGACGACGCCGGCGCCGACCGAGCGGTCGAGGTGCTGTGGCCGCGGCTGGTACCCGGTGACCTCGTGAAGGCACTCCTGACGGACGCCGAGGCTCTCGCCGAGCGCCTGCCCCGCCTGACCGCGCAGGAGCGGTCCCTGCTGCTGCGCGGTCCGGACGACCCGTGGACCGATGCCGATGTGCCGTTGCTGGACGAGGCGGCGAACCTGGTCGACGGCCCCCCCGAGCGGACGTACGGGCACGTCGTCGTCGACGAGGCGCAGGAGCTGACCGCCATGCAGTGGCGGATGATCGTCCGCCGCTGTCCGGCAAGGGCGATGACGCTGGTGGGTGACTTCGCCCAGGCAGGCCCGGTCGCGACGGCATGCGACTGGAAGGAGGCACTGAGCCCTCACGTCGGACCGCGGTTCAAACTGCACAACCTGACCGTTAGTTACCGCACCACGCAGGAGATCCTGGAGAGCGTCCGGGACCTGCTCACGCGGATCGCTCCGGACCAGAAGCCCACACGGTCGCTGCGAAGCGGTGAGAGCCCTCGCACCGTGACCACACCTCCGGACGGATTGGTCGCCGCCGTCGTCCAGGAGCTCCGCGCCCAGAGCACCGCGCACCCGGGCGAACTTCTGGGTGTGATCTGCGCGGACACCAGGGTGAGCGAGCTGACGGCCCAGGGCGTCGCTCGCCAGGCACGCATCGTGCCGGCGTCCGAAGCACGCGGCCTGGAGTTCGACGGCGTCGTCGTCGTGAACCCCGAGGAAATCATCACGGCCCGCCCCGGTGGGGAACGGGACTTGTACGTAGCCCTGACCCGGGCCACCAAGCGCCTCTGCACCATCACCGTCCAGCCCGCCTGACGACTCGGCGCCCGCGTCGTCACCGCGGGCGCCGCCGGCATCACGCGGCCTGGTCCAAGCCGACGACGTTCAGATCCCCTTCGCGCAGCAGGGTGAAGTCGACGTCGAGCTTCGGGTCGTACAAGTCGGGTTCGATGCAGAGTCCGTGCGTGCTGTACTCACCGCCCGGACGCCCCGCGGATGTGCCTGGCCGCCTCGTACAGGCCCACACTGGTGCCCTTGACGAAGGTGATGCGCGCGTCGCGGCCGAACGGATCGTCAAGCTCGGGTCGTTGCCCGAGGGCGGACCGAAGCGGCGCCCTGCTTGGACCAGTTGCACGGCGTCGTGCCGTCGCTGTCGCGATCGGCCGGCAGCCGTAACGACCCCTCCGGCTGGGCAGCACTCATGTTCCAGCTTCTCCAGCGCCATATCGATCAGACCGGCAAGCCGGTTCTTCGCCACGGCCTCCTTACGGATCGTCGCCTCCGCGGCCTGCCGGGCCCGGGCCTGCTGGCCCTTCGTCCCCACTCGTCGGCGAACCTCTGTACCCGCCGATCAGCGGTACGGCCCGTCGCGTACGCCAGGAGTGTGCCCTCCGGAAGCTCGACTGTACGGCGGACGAGGTCGACCACCGTCTCCGGATAGTCGTCTGCCTTCGGAACCCTTCCGTCCGCTGATACGACGTCAGCGCCAGCAGCAATGCGGGCTGATGGCCGTCGGAACCCATCCATGCGACGGCCCACGCGCAGGCCGCCGGACAGACATGACAGGCCATCGTGGCGTAGCGCGTCCAGGTCGTCGATACTGTCCGCCCCGGTCACCATCCCCGTGCACGGCTCGGCCAACCGGATCGTCGGGATGAACCCGGCATACGCGATCAGGTCGGAGCCATCGAACGCGGCAAACAGTTCCGCGGGCCTGTGTGAAGTTTTTACTTGAAATTTTTTTCCAGAGATGCCTTGTCGACAGTTCCCGTCACTCCGTGCCATGCTCATCTATCAGGGGGGTGAACCTTCCAGATTTTAATGCAAGGAAACGGGGGGCACTGATATGAGTAACGGGGGATCGCTGATATGGGCAGCGTGAAGAACGGGTTAACCTGGCAGCCGGTTTCGAGCAGCGAAGATCACGAAAACTATAGTAGTCGGATAGGCGACTTGACGCCTGACATATCTGGCGGACGAGCTTCCCTGAGGGCTGGACGATCCCTGTCGCAGGCTGGGATAGCACTGATAGTCGAAGATGACATTCGTCGATACAGTATCGAGGGAATGCTTCGTTCGCTCGGCATCCAGTTGACAGTTCAATCCGTCACGGACGCCGAAGAGCTTTCGACGTTCTGCAACGGTTGGCTGGTCATCTCAGACAGCAATGCTTTGGGGTCCGTACCTGGCGAGATCGCTGAAAAGCTGCGCATCCAGAAAACGCGTGTACTGATCCTGATGGATTCAGCGGACGTTGTTGAGCAATCCTGGGCCGATCATGCAAACGGTTTTCTGCACTGGGCAGATCTCTGCCCCGAGTCCCTGCGCGAAGCGATCGCCGACGTGAAGGCCGGACGATTGCACGTGTCGGCGACTCTGGCACGACGGTCCGTGACGGCATCCGACCAGGCCGGTGATGACACCACCTCGAAGCGCGCGTCGATGATTTCACTGTCGGCACGTGAACACCAGGTGCTGCGCCTGATTGCCGAGGGGCTAAGCAACCGACAAGTCGCTCGATCGCTGAGTATCTCCGAACATGGAGCCAAGCGCACGGTCGGAATCATTTTGGCCAAGCTCAACTGCCCAAATCGGACTCTTGCGGTTGTTCGGGCCATGGAGTCGGGACTCCTCGCTATGTGAGAAGTCAACCGACTAGCGAAGTTCTGTCCGTCGACACGGCTAGTCCAGAAATGACTTCTTGATAGGCCGCCATGAGGCAGGCTGTCCTCTCTCAGTCGCGGCCTGCCGCTGCTTGACGAACAGGCTCCAGAGGGCTGGGGTATTCGCGAATGCCCCAGCCCTTGAGTCCGTGAATTGCAGTCCCGAATCTCCCCTGGGACTATCGATTCCGGTTGGGAATAGGCCTCCTGAGGTCAGGCACCTTGTTCCCCTTCCGCGTCGACCGTACCCGGGTTGCAGCGAACACCTCGAATCAATACTTAACGCTTCGCTACTGATCTCGCCCGCGCTCCAACTGCTCTTCCGATCTCGGCCAACTTGTCGACCTGCTGCCGCAGTTGACTTCCCTTTGGTTGAATTTACCAGGAGCAAGCACGACTGAGCTGTTTCAGCATTGCCGCTCCAGAGTGAGGACGGCCGCGGTAATTGACGGCATTCGCCGACCCACACAACGACGTCGAACCCCGCTCGCCCAATGTGATGGTCTCTCAGAACGAGCGTCACACGAGCGTCAAGAACCTGCGGGACGTGCAGCCACGGCTTGCGCCGTCGTCGTCGGCCCCCGATGAAACCGCAGGTCAGGTTCGTGTGGCCGACCAGCCTGGCGCTTCACCTGTTGGACTGGCGGAAACAGGTGAAGCGGATGACGAACATCACAGAATCGCAGGTCAGCGGCCCTTTTCGGCAGGCTCGAGGATCGCGACACACTCCACGTGGTGCGTCATCGGGAACAGGTCGAACGCCCGCAGCGTCCGTACCCGGTAGCCGTTGTCCCCGAAGTACGCCACGTCCCGGGCCAGCGCCGCCGGATCGCAGGCGACGTAGGCGATGCGCCGGGCCCCGAGGCCCGAAACGTACTCGACGGTGGCCCGGCCCACGCCCGCGCGCGGAGGGTCCAGGACCACGAGGTCCGCCTCGGTGATGCCGGTGCGGGGCAGGACCGACTCGACCTTGCCGTGTTCGATCCGGACGCGCGGCAGGTCCTGGAGGTTGTGCCGGGCGTCCTCGACGGCCCGCTTGCCCGACTCGATGCCGAGCACCGCGCCCTTCTCCCCGACGCGCTGGGCGATGGCCCCCGCGAACAGGCCGACGCCGCAGTAGAGGTCGAGGGCCGTGTCCCCCTTGCGCGGCATCAACCCCTGCATCACCGCCGCGACGAGGGTCTGCGCGGCCTTGGGGTGGACCTGCCAGAAGCCGCCCATGCCGACGCGGTAGGTGCGGTCGTCGGCGCGTTCGCGGACGAAGGGACGCCCGTGGACGCGATGGATGCTGCCGTCCTTCTCGTGGACGCGGAGCACCGAGACCGGCTTGTCCAGCTCCACGATCGGCAGCCGGGCCCCGGGGCGCGGGGTGAGGATCACCTGGTGGTCGGACGAGCCGGTGGCGGCGATGGCCTCGATCGAGGCCATGCCCTCCCAGCTGCGCTTCTCAATTCCCAGTTCGGTCACCTCAGGCGCCGCGATCATGCAGTGCTCGACCGGCTCGACCTCGTGCGAGCGGTGGCGCCGCAGGCCCGCCCGCCCGGAGGCGTCGACGGCGTACTGGACGCGGGTGCGCCAGGCCGGCACCTCGCCGGCGGGCAGCTTGTCGCCTTCCGCGGGCATCACCGTGCCGTCCCAGCCGGCCTCTTCCGGGGAGAGGCCCGCGAGGCGCTTCAGCTGCTCCGCGATCACCTCGCCCTTGAGCCGTCGTTGGGCACCCGGCTTGGCATGCTGCCAGTCACAGCCACCGCACTTGCCGGGCCCGGCGTACGGGCACGGCGCCTCGATCCGGTCCTTGGACGCCTGCAGGATCCGCACTGCATCCGCCCGGAGGTAACGGGAGCCCTCCTCGCCCTCCGTGACCCGGGCGACGATCTTCTCCCCGGGCAGCGCGTGCCGGACGAACAGGACACGGCCCGCGTCGGTGCGCGCGATGCAGTGGCCGCCGTGTGCGACGGGGCCGACCTCGACCTCGTACTCCTCCCCGACGAGTGAGGACTCAGGTGCGTTCTGCATGGCGGGGACGGCTCCAGGGATACGTGAGAGGGGGCTGCCGCCCGTTGCGGACGACAGCCCCCCAGTCTACGTGCCGGCCGGAGCGCCTCAGCCCCTGCTGCTGGGCTCCTTGGGTCGTTCGCTCACGGGGCCGCGGCGCACCGAACCCGGCGCGTTCCAGTCCTGGCGCTTCTTGGCCCGCTTCTTCGCCAGTTCGGAGGACTGCAGCTGATACGGCACGGAGGTCACCATGATGCCCGGGGTGAACAGCAGCCGCCCCTTGAGTCGCAGGGCGCTCTGGTTGTGCAGCAGGTGCTCGTACCAGTGGCCGACCACGTACTCGGGGATGATGACGCTGACCGCGTCGCGCGGGCTCTCCCGCCGCAGGCCCTTCACGTACTCGATGATCGGCCGGGTGATCTCTCGATAGGGGGAGTCCAGGATCTTCAGCGGCACGTTGATGCCGCGACGGTCCCACTCCTCCTGGAGGGCCTTGGTCTCCGCCGGGTCGACGTTGATGCTGACGGCCTCCAGCTTGTCGGAGCGCATCAGCTTGGCGTAGGCAACGGCACGCAGCGTCGGGCGGTGCACCTTGGAGACCAGCACGATCGAGTGGACCCGGGACGGCCGCACGGTGTCGTCGCTCGGCTCGTCTGGGGCGGCGATCTCCTCCGCGACCCGGTCGTAGTGCTTGCGGATGGCCGTCATCGTTCCGTAGAAGATCACCATGCCCAGCAGGGCGACCCAGGCGCCGTGGGTGAACTTGGTGGCCAGGACGACCGTGAGCACCAGGCCGGTGAAGAACGCGCCGAAGGCGTTGATCGCACGCGAACGGATCATGTGGCGCCGCTTGGCCGGGTCGCGCTCCGTCCTGAGGTGGCGGTTCCAGTGCCGGACCATGCCGGTCTGGCTGAGCGTGAAGGAGACGAACACGCCGACGATGTAGAGCTGGATGAGCCGCGTGGAGTCCGCCCCGTAGATCCACACCAACAGCACGGCCGCTCCGGCGAGCAGCACGATGCCGTTGGAGAAGGCCAGCCGGTCGCCGCGGGTGTGCAGTTGGCGCGGCAGGTAGCGGTCCTGGGCGAGGATCGAACCGAGCAGCGGGAAGCCGTTGTACGCGGTGTTCGCGGCCAGGAAGAGGACCAGGGCGGTGGCTGCGGCGAGCAGCACGAAGAAGAACGTGCCGTCGCCGAAGACGGCCGCCGCCACCTGTGAGATCACCGGGTCCTGGACGTATCCGGAACCGACGGGCGTGCCGTTGCTGAGCAGGTCGTGGGCGGGGTTCTCGGCCATCCTGACGTCGGTGGCCATGGCGAGGCCGATGATCCCGCAGAACATGGTGACGGCGAGGGCACCCATGAGCAGCAGCGTGGTGGCGGCGTTCTTGCTCTTGGGCTTGCGGAACGCGGGGACGCCGTTGCTGATGGCCTCGACACCGGTCAGTGCGGCACAGCCGGAGGAAAAGGCGCGCAGCAGCAGGAAGATCAAGGCGAAACCGGCGAGTCCCTGGGCCTCGGGCTCGATCTCGAAGTCGGCGGTCGGCGCACGCATGCTGTCGCCGAGGACGAGGCCCCGGAATGCACCCCAGGCGATCATGATGAAGACACCAGCGACGAAGACGTAGGTCGGGATGGCGAAGAGCTTGCCCGACTCCTTCACCCCGCGCAGGTTCATGAGCGTCAGCAGCACGATGATGCCGATGGCGCAGAACACCTTGTGCTCCACGACGAACGGGATCGCGGAGCCCAGGTTCTCCACGCCGGAGGAGATCGACACGGCGACGGTGAGGACGTAGTCGACCAGCAGCGCGCTCGCCACGGTGAGACCGGCCTTCGGCCCCAGGTTGGTGTTGGCCACCTCGTAGTCGCCGCCGCCGCTGGGGTAGGCGTGGACGTTCTGCCGGTACGACGCGACGACCGTGAACATCAGGACCACGACGGCGACCGCGATCCACGGGCTGAAGTGGTACGCCGACACGCCCGCGATGGAGAGGACCAGCAGGACTTCGCCCGGGGCGTAGGCCACCGAGGACAGCGGATCGGAGGCGAAGACGGGGAGTGCGATGCGCTTAGGGAGGAGCGTTTCTCCGAGCCTGTCGCTGCGCAGCGCCCTACCGATCAGGATCCGTTTGGGAATGTCGGTCAGTTTGGACACGCAGAGGATCGTAAGGGTTCCATCTGAACGACGCCCACCCGCCGCCCCCGTCCGGCGGGGAAAGGCCCCTCCACGCGACGCTGCGCCGTTCCGCGCCCACGGAGGGCGACGCGGCCACGGTCCAGGATCGGCACCGCGGATGAGGGCGCGGAGGGCACCGCGGCATAAGCTCGTCAGGGGCAGCACCGCACGCGGCTGCTTCGTCGTTGCCCAGCAGAGCCGAGAAAGAAGAGTGAGCAGGGTGTTTGCACAGGTCACCGGGATGACCAGGACTGCGGGGTAGATAAGTGCACATCGTCATCATGGGCTGTGGCCGTGTGGGAGCGGCGCTCGCGCAGACCCTGGAACAGCAGGGGCACACGGTCGCCGTCGTCGACCAGGACCCGACCGCCTTCCGTCGTCTGGGCTCGGGATTCGGCGGCCGCCGCGTCACCGGGGTCGGCTTCGACCAGGACACCCTGCGCGAGGCGGGCATCGAGGAAGCCGGGGCGTTCGCCGCGGTGAGCAGCGGGGACAACTCGAACATCATCGCCGCGCGGGTGGCCCGCGAGATGTTCGGCATCGAGAACGTCGCCGCGCGGATCTACGACCCGCGGCGTGCCGAGGTCTACCAGCGACTGGGCATCCCGACCGTCGCCACCGTCCGCTGGACCGCGGACCAGATGTTGCGTCGGCTGCTGCCTTCGGGCGCCGAGCCGCTGTGGCGGGACCCGAGCGGCGGCGTGCAGCTCGCCGAGGTCCACACCTCGCCGGCCTGGATCGGCCACAAGATCAGCAAGCTGCAGGAGGAGACCGGCGTGCGTGTCGCGTTCCTCACGCGGCTGGGAGAAGCGGTGCTGCCGACTTCGCAGACGGTGCTTCAGGAAGGCGACCTGGTCCACGTGATGATGCGGACCGACGAGATCGAGAAGGTCGAGGCGGCGTTCGCCCAGGGTCCCGAGGAGGGTGGTCACTGATGCGGGTCGCGATTGCCGGGGCCGGCGCGGTGGGTCGTTCCATCGCGGGAGAGCTCCTGGAGAACGGGCACGAGGTGCTGCTGATCGACAAGGCTCCCACGGCCATCTCGGTGGAGCGGGTGCCGCAGGCGGAGTGGCTGCTGGCCGATGCCTGCGAGATCACGTCACTGGACGAGGCCGCTCTGCAGCGGTGCAACGTCGTGATCGCGGCGACCGGTGACGACAAGGTCAATCTGGTCGTGTCACTGCTCGCGAAGACCGAGTACGGTGTGCCGCGCGTGGTGGCCCGGGTCAACAACCCCAAGAACGAGTGGCTCTTCAACGAGGCGTGGGGCGTCGACGTAGCGGTGTCCACGCCACGTCTGATGTCGGCACTGGTCGAGGAGGCGGTGAGCGTCGGCGACCTGGTACGACTGCTGCGGTTCAGCCACGGTGACGCCAACCTGGTCGAGCTGACCCTGCCCCCGGAGTCGGCGCTCGCCGGTACCCAGATCGGGGACGTGGCGTGGCCCGAGGACACGTCGCTGGTGACGATCATCCGGGGCCCGCGGGTCCTCACTCCGCACGGTGAGGAGACCTTGGAGCCCGGCGACGAGCTCCTGTTCGTGGCGGCCCAGGCGCGCGAGGAGCAGTTGGAGGAACTGCTGTCGGTACGTCGTGAGGACACGGCGGCCGGCTGACGGTGCACGCCGGTGACGGGCCCGGGGGCCTGCTGCGTTCCCCGGGCCCTCCGGTGTGCGGGGGCCAGGCGCTCGCACCCGGGTTCGGCAAGCGCCTGGCCCAGGCGACCCAAGCGCCCAGCCCGGGCGACCTCCGTCAGCATCTGGACCCGGGCGGGACGCGGAAGGTGCCCTGCATCGCGCGACGCGTGTCGACGGCCGGTCCGGTCCGGTCCAAGGGCGCAGACGACGCGTGGGACGCAGCGGTGGCCGGTCGCACGCCGGGACGAAGCGGCGCGCATCGCACAGCCCGGGCGCACACGGACGGCAAGGCCCGGGACCCCGTCGAACCGGTCCCGGGCCTGCTGGGTGCACAGCGGTACGCCTCAGCCCTCGCGTTCCTGCGCGGCAGCGGCTTCACGTTCCTTCTCGGCGCGTTTCTGCTCCTCCATCTCCGCGAAGACGTCGATCGGCGGCGGAGCCTTCGCGAGGAAGACCCAGGTCAGGTAGACAGCGAGGAGGAACGGCGGGATCTTGAGGGCGACGAGCACCCAACCGAGCTGGGTGGTGTCGGCCCACCAGTAGAGCGGGAAGAGGATCGCGCACTTGGCGAGCAGGATCAGCCCCCACGCCCAGCTGGCCTTGGCATAGGCCTTCTTGCGGCCGGGGTTGCGCGTGCGCCAGGAGAGGTTCTCCTTGAACACCGGACCCAGGATCAGGCCGATCAGCGGCGCTCCGGCCAGGGTCGTGATGATGTACGCGAGTGCCAGGCCCAGCGTGTACAGCATGCCCGGCAGGTAGAAGTCCTTGGCGTTGCCGGTCATCATCGCGAAGACCACGCCGAAGGCCACGCCGAAGACGCCGCTGAAGGCGTGCTTGACCGTGTCGCGGCGGATCAATCGGACGGCGACCAGCAGCAGCGACACCGCGAGGGCCGCGATCGCCGAGATGTGCAGGTCCTTGTTGATCGTGAAGATCGTGACGAAGAGCAGTCCGGGAAGGACCGTCTCCACCATGCCCCGGACTCCGCCGAAGGCCTCGAACAGGGCTGCCTCGGTGATGGCCTGCGGCGTGGTGGCCGGACCATCGGGGTCCCGTTCCTGTGCGGTCGGCTTGTCGAGAGACGTCACCGGCTACTCCTGTCCGAGCGGTCGGAGTTCGTATTTGGGGTTGAACAGCACCCGACGGCCGTGGCTCATGGCGATCCGGCCCGAGGCGATCATCTTGCGGCCCGGTTCTATACCCACGATGGAGCGCCTGCCCAGCCAGACCACGTCCAACGCGGCGGAGCCGTCGAACAGCTCCGCCTCCAGGGCTGGCACTCCGGCCCGCGGCCTCAGGGTGACCGTGCGCAAGGTACCAGCCACCTTGACGATCTGGCGGTCACCGCAGTCGGAGATGGGCGTGCAGCCCGACGCCTGCGCATCCTCCTGGAGCTCTTCGGATTCCAGGTCCTGCTGGGAGCTGGAGAGTCGGTCGAGCATCCGACGGAAGCGGCCTACCGGCTTCTCGGCTTGGCCGGATCGAGGTACAGCACTCATACAGAAAGCCTACCGGGGTGTTCGGGGGCTCGATCAACGCCCGCGGCAGCGAACCGCGGGCGCCGTCGTCCGCTGGGGTCCACCTGCCGTACGGGGCGGGCCGTTGCCCCGCCTCGAGCCGTGCGGGCGGTGCGGGTCCTCGGCTCGACGGCGGCGACGACCGGCACCCTGCACGCGGGCGGATCGGGGGCGGTCAGCGCTCGAACCGGTAGCCCATGCCGGGCTCGGTGACGAAGTGCTTCGGGTGCGAGGGGTCGGCCTCCAGCTTGCGTCGCAGCTGCGCCATGTACACCCGCAGGTAATTGGTCTCCGTGCCGTACGAGGGGCCCCACACCTCCTGGAGGAGCTGCTTCTGGCTGACCAGCCTGCCGGTGTTGCGGACCAGGACCTCCAGCAGGTGCCACTCGGTCGGGGTGAGCCGGACGTCCCTTCCGCCCCGGTTGACCTTCTTCGCGGAGAGGTCGACGGTGAACCCCTCCGTCTCGACGATCACGGTGTCGTCGTCGCCGCCGACCGGTTCCGCCCTGCGCACCGCGGCGCGCAGCCGCGCCAGCAGTTCGTCCATGCCGAACGGCTTGGTCACGTAGTCGTCGGCCCCGGCATCGAGTGCCTCGACCTTCTCGTCAGAGGTGTGCCGCGCGGACAACACGAGGATCGGCACACGGGTCCAGCCGCGCAGCCCCTTGATCACCTCGACGCCGTCCATGTCCGGCAGACCCAGGTCGAGAACCACGACGTCGGGGTGGCGTGCGGCGGCCAGCTGCAGCGCCGTCGCCCCGTCGGGAGCCGCGTCCACGTCGTACCTGCGCGCCTTCAGGTTGATCACGAGGGCGCGTACGATCTGCGGCTCGTCGTCGACCACGAGCACTCGGGTCATGAGTGCCTTCCTTCCGTCTTCTCGATCGCTGCGTCGGGGTGATGGGTGGGCCGGTTCAGCTCGTCATGCGGGCGGGCAGTTCGCTGCCGAGCGGGATCACCCCGGGTGCCGCCCGCAGGGTGAGGACCATGGTCAGCCCGCCGCCGGGCGTGTCCTCGGCGGCCAGCGCGCCGCCCATGGCCTCGACGAAGCCGCGTGCCACGGCCAGGCCCAGTCCGACGCCCGCACCCCGGGGGGCGTCGCCGTAGCGCTGGAAGGGCTCGAAGATCCGTTCCTTCGCCTCGTCGGGCACCCCGTGGCCGCGGTCGACGACGCGCAGTTCCACCCGGCCGCCCAGGGCACTCGCGGACACCATGACGGCGGTGGTCTCTGGGCTGTACTTGACGGCGTTCTCGACGATGTTGGCCACGGCACGCTCCAGCAGCCCCTTGTCGACGCGGACCATCGGAAGCGTCTCGGGGATCTCCAGGTGCACGGACGCGTCGGGGACGCCCATGAGCGCCATGGGGACGACCTCGTCGAGATCGACGTCCCGGATGAGCGGGGTGACGGTGCGGGTCTGCAGGCGGGACATGTCGAGCAGGTTGCCCACCAGGTGGTCGAGCCGATCGGCGCCGTCCTCGATGCCTTCGAGGAGCGCGTCCCGGTCCTCCTCGGACCATTCGACGTCGTCGGACCGCAGTGAGCTGACGGCGGCCTTGATCCCGGCGAGCGGGGTGCGCAGATCGTGGCTGACGGCGGCCAGGAGGGCCGTACGGATGCGGTTGCCCTCGACGAGGGTGCGGGCCTCCTCGGCTTGTCCGACGAGACGCTGCCGTTCGAGGACGACGGCGGCCTGGGCGGCGAAGGCACCCAGCACCCGGCGGTCCTCGGCCGGCAGGACACGGCCGGAGAGTGCCAGCGCCATGTGGTCGCCCACGGGCATGTCCACGTCGGCGTCTTCGGGACGGCCCGCCGGCCCGGGGCCCACGCTGCCGGCGCAGGTCCACGGATCGACGTCACCGGCGCGCTCCAGCAGTGCCACCGATTCCATGGAGAAGGTCTCGCGTACCCGTTCCAGTAGCGCTTCGAGGCTGTCCTCACCGCGCAGCACGCTGCCTGCCAGGAAGGAGAGGACCTCGGACTCGGCGCGCAGCCGGGCGGCCTGGTGGGTGCGACGGGCGGCCAGGTCGACCACGGAGGCCACCGACACCGCCGTGGACACGAAGATCGCGATGGCGACGATGTTCTTGGGGTCGGCGATGGTCAGCCGGTGCAGTGGCGGGGTGAAGTAGTAGTTCAGCAGCAACGATCCGAAGGCGGCCGAGGCCAGCGCCGGGAGCAGTCCCCCGACGAGCGCGGCGGCCACGGTCAGCGCCAGGAACAGCAGCATGTCGTTGGCCAGGCCGAGTTCGACGCTGACGTGGGTCAGCAACAGGCACAGCAGGGCCGGCCCGGCGATGCCCACCGCCCATCCCCAGATGATCCGGGAGCGGCCGAGACGGGCGCCGCGGGTGACGGGGAGCCCGCGGCCGCGGCCGACCTCGCCGTGCGTGACGATGTGGACGTCGAGGTCGGGTCCGGATTCCCGGGCGACGATCGCACCGACTCCCGGTCCGAAGACGTACTGCCAGGTCTTGCGGCGCGAGGAGCCGAGCACGATCTGCGTGGCGTTGACGCCGCGGGCGAATTCGAGGAGCGCGCTGGGGATGTCGTCGCCGATGACGTGGTGGAACGATCCACCGAGGTCCTCGACGAGGGTCCGCTGCACCGCCAGCTCCTTGGGCGAGGCGGAGGTCAGTCCGTCGCTGCGGGCGATGTAGACGGCGAGGATCTCGCTCCCCGACCCCTTGGCGGCCATCCGGGCGGCACGGCGGATGAGGGTGCGTCCCTCGGGTCCCCCGGTGAGACCGACCACGATCCGTTCCCGGGCCTGCCAGGTGGAGCGGATGTTGTGCTCGCCCCGGTACTGCTGGAGGTACTCGTCCACCCGGTCGGCGACCCAGAGGAGTGCCAGTTCGCGGAGGGCGGTGAGGTTGCCGGGGCGGAAGTAGTTGGAGAGCGAGGCGTCGATCTTGTCCGGCTGGTAGATGTTGCCGTGCGCCATGCGTCGGCGCAGCGCCTGGGGCGACATGTCGACCAGTTCGATCTGGTCGGCCCGGCGGACGACCTCGTCGGGGACCGTCTCGCGCTGGCGCACGCCGGTTATCGACTCGACGACGTCCCCGAGCGACTCCAGGTGCTGGATGTTGACGGTCGAAATGACGTCGACCCCGGCGGCGAGGAGCTCTTCGACGTCCTGCCAGCGCTTGGCGTTCCGCGAGCCGGGGACGTTGGTGTGGGCCAGTTCGTCCACGAGGGCGACGACGGGGCTGCGCTCCAGGACCGCGTCCACGTCCATCTCGGTGAAGGTGGTGTCGCGGTACGGCACCAGGCACCGTGGGACCTGCTCCAACCCGTCCAGCATCACCTCGGTGCGCGGCCGGTCGTGGTGCTCCACGAACCCGACGACACAGTCGGTGCCCCGCTCGACCCGCCGGTGCGCCTCGGAGAGCATCGCGTACGTCTTCCCCACGCCCGGTGCCGCTCCGAGGTAGATCCGTAGCTTGCCGCGTGCCATGGCCCCATTGTCCTTCAGTGGCAGCCACGCAGGGGCTGCTGCGTCCCCCGTGGACGCCCTGCCGCAACCTACTCGGAACCACCGGCATACCGGGTACGACGGGGAGGTTGGACACCGTTTTGACGGGATTCTGATGCCCGCTCCGGCCCGTCCGACCACTACCCGACCGGAGCGCCGGAACGGGGGCCTGCCGGCGGGCGGCAGGGGAGGAGCCGGGCGGGTCACCGGGCGCGGACGGTCCGTGCCCTGGGCTGATGCCGTACGACGGCCGTGCCGGACCGGCCGGCCACGTCGCGTGGGCCGAGGGGGCCGATCCTGCTCGCGGGCAGGAGCCTGTGGACCCGCCGAGCGCGCCAGGGGCCCCTCGTCTCGCCGTCGCCGGGTCCGCGAGTCACGTGCATCGACGGGGTCGGCGTGCGGCCCGGACGGGGCCTCCGGTCAGCGCTTCCGCACCCTCCGCTGCGGGCTGCCTCCGGGCCCGTTCCTCCGGCGGCACGGGCCGTTGCCCATACGTGTCCGCCCCTCACGGCGGGTGACACGCAGGAGGGCCGCGCTCCGTAGCGGAGCGCGGCCCTCCTGCGTGTCACGTGTGCCCGGTGCACCGGCTCGCTCACGTTCCCTCCCCGGTCGCGCGCGCCGGGGACCGGTGGTGTCAGCGCACCTCGGTGATCTCCGGGCCGCGCTGCAGCTGTCCCATGCCGCCCGAGAAGCGGGACGTCTCCTGGTCCTCCTGCTGCACGCCCTCGGGGACCATCTGCGCATCGCTGGGCAGCTTCAGGACGATAGGGTCGCGGGGCGCCATCGGCCCCTCGCCGCGCACCACCACCGTGTCCCGGAAGATCTGCTCCAGCAGTCCTGCCGCCTGCGGCTGCACGGCGCCCTGTCCGGAGATCACGCCCCGCAGGAACCAGCGCGGACCGTCGACCCCCACGAACCGCACGAGCTGCACACCGCCGGTGCCGTCGGGCAGCTGCACCGGGACCTGCGCCCGCAGCTCCCAGCCGAGGGTGCCCTCGACCTCGTCGATGACACCGCCCTGCTGGGTGATTCCGCTGGCGATCTCCTCGCGGACCTCGCCCCAGATGCCTTCCTTCTTCGGCGCAGCGAATGCCTGGAGCTGGATGGCGCTGTCGCTCAGCACGACCGTCGCGGCGACGATCGCATCCCCCGCGACCTCGACGCGCAGTTCCATGCCCTCGACTCCGGGCACGAAGAGTCCGCCCAGGTCCACACGGCCTTCCTCTGGCTTGGCGACCTCGGTGAGGTCCCAGGGGCCGTCGGGCCGGGGTGCCGGAGGAAGGTTCACCCGGCGCGGCGCCTTCTCCTCGGCCGCCTCGTCCGTGTCGCGTTCGTCGACGACCTGCTCGGTCTCGCTCGCCACGTCATCGGCGGCACCACTCTTCTTGCGACGTCCGAACACGTCACTGTCCTTCCCGGTCGGATACGACCGAAGCGTATCGATTCCCACCCTGTGAACCGCCCGAGCCGCCCACAGCGGCATGACCGCCGGTGGACCCGAAGCCCCCCTCGGCCCGTGCCGAGCCGGGAAGCTCCGCCACCTCGTGGAAGCGCACCTTCTCGACCTGCTGGACGACCAGTTGGGCAACCCGGTCGAACCGTTCGAACCGCACGCTCTCGCGCGGGTCCAGATTGACCACGATTACCTTGATCTCCCCACGGTACCCGGCATCCACCGTCCCTGGGGCATTCACGAGGGCGACACCGCACCGGGCCGCCAGTCCCGAACGCGGATGCACAAAGGCCGCGTACCCGTCCGGAAGGGCGATGGACACGCCCGTCGGCAGAACGGCGCGCTCGCCCGGCGCGAGCTCCGCGGCCTGCGTGGTGACCAGGTCGGCACCGGCGTCGCCGGGGTGCCCGTAGGAGGGGAGCGGCACCTCCGGGTCCACTCGTCGGATCAGGACGTCGACGGGACTGCGCATCAGGGGTTCACCTCGAAGGCGCGGGTGCGCCTGACCTGGTCGGGGTCGGCCATGGCGGCCTGGATCTCCTCCGGGCGGCCGTTGTCGATGAAGTGGTCGACCTTGACTTCGATGAAGAGGGCTTCGGCCCGGACCGCGACGGGGCCCTCGGGCCCTCCGATCCGGCCGGTGGCCCGGGAGTAGATCTTGCGGCCGCTCACGGCGGTGACCTCGGCCTCCAGGAACAGCACCGTGTCCACCGGAACGGGACGGGCGAAGTCGGTCTCCAGCCGCCCGGTCACGGCGATCACCCGCAGCAACCAGTTCAGCGAACCGAGCGTCTCGTCGAGGGCCGTGGCCAGCACACCGCCGTGGGCGAGGCCCGGTGCGCCCTGATGGGCCGCGGTGACGGTGAACTCGGCGGTGAGACTGACGCCCTCACCCGCCCGTGCCTCCAGGTGCAGCCCGTGGGGCTGACCGCCCCCGCAGCCGAAACAGTGCTCGTAGTGCGCGCCGAGGAGCTCGCCGGGAGCGGGCGCGTCAGGGTGCCTTACCGGCGGTATGGCGTCGGCCGGAGGAGTCAGTGGAGTGCTCACAGGCGCAGACCTTACCCGCGCGGGTCGCCGCAGGTCGTGCCGTGCCAAGCTTGGTCCATGCAGTCCTCCGCCACTCCTTCCGCGCCGCGCTACGACGAACGCCTGACGGCCCCCCGTTCCTGGTGGCTCATCGCTGTCCTGGTGGGGGTGTCCGGCGGGCTGGTGATGCTTCCGCTGGGGCCGGTGCCGATGCTGGCCGGCCTCATCGGCGCTGGTGCACTGGCGGCGGCGGCGGTCAGCTCGTACGGCTCGGCGCGGATCCGGGTGGTCGCGGACTCCCTGGTCGCGGGCAGCGCCCGGATCCCGGTCTCCGCGCTCGGCGAAGCCGAGGCGTTGGACGCCGAGGAGGCCCGGGCCTGGCGGTCCTACAAGGCGGACCCGAGGGCGTTCATGGTGCTGCGCAGTTATGTGACCACGGCGGTGCGGGTGCCGGTCACGGATCCGGAGGATCCGACGCCCTACGTGTACCTCTCCACGCGCGACCCCCAGGGCCTGGTGGCCGCCCTCGGCGCCGTGCGGGCCGGCTGACCGCCCGCAGGCACGGAGGGTCTCGTCGCACGACGCACGACCGCAGCGTTCCGGGCGTTCCGGCTGGTCCGAGGGGACGGGTGGATACGAGCGGCCTGCGGGTACGGGTGGCTCTCCGGGCGGGCCGGTATCAGTTGCCGGCTCCCCGACCGGCGCTCGGTCGTCCGGCACGCTCCGAGAACCCGTCCGCGGTGCGGCCGCCTCAGAGTCCGAGTTCCCTGCGGACTTCGGGCGGGAGGTCGCCGGGCAGCTCCTTGGGCTGCTCCAGCGGAGGTTGTGCGGGCAGGGCGTCCCACGGGACTTGTCGGTTGCGCAGGTCTTTCCTGATGCGCTCGGCGAGCTTCCTGGTGTCGCGCCGGTTCATCAACGCACCCACCGCGGCCCCGATCATGAAGGGGATGAGGTTCGGTAGGTTGCGGATCGTGCGCTTCATGACCTGCTGGCGCAGCTCGCGTTTCATGTGGCCGCCGAGGGCCGCGTCGATCGTCCACGGCTTGGTCACGTCGACGCCGCGCTCCTCCGTCCAGCTGGTGAGGTAGGCGCTGGCTCGCTCCGTGACGCCGCCCGGCGGCCGCATGCCGTAGACCTCGTGCAGCTCGGCGATGAGCTTCAGCTCGATGGCGGCGACGCTGACGATCTCCGTCGCCAGTTCGGCCGGGAGCGCCGGCGGAACGGGCAGCATCGCGGCGGCGCCGATGCCGGCGCCCACGGTGGACGTGCCGTTCGCGGCGCCCGCGATCAGCTTGTCCGCGAGCTCTTCGGGGCCGAGCCCCGGGAACTGCTTGCGCAGGGTCGCGAGGTCGCGGACCGGGATCCGCGGCGCGATCTCGATGACCCGGTCGACGACGTACGCGAGTCCGGCCTTGGCGATCCGGCCGCTCCGGCGTACACCCCGCTTGACGTTGTCGAGGCGCCGGGCCTTGGTCAGGGGCCCGTCCTCCGGGGTTGCCTCGAGCGAGGCCGCGAGGCCCCGCTCGTCGTCACGTACGCCGGGAGGGGGCAGGCCGTCGGGGCGCCCGTGCCCGTCCGGCGTCGGGGCGCCGTCCCACGGGCCCGGACCGCTCGGGTGCGCCTCCGGAGAGCCCTTCCGCCGGAAGCGACGCTTCCGGGGCCGGTCCGCCGGTTTGTCGCCCGCCACGGCCGACCGGACCTCAGTCGCAGTCTCGGCAGATCGGCTGGCCGTTCTTCTCCCGGGCCAGCTGGCTGCGGTGGTGGACGAGGAAGCAGCTCATGCAGGTGAACTCGTCCGCCTGCTTGGGCAGCACCCGGACGGCCAGCTCCTCGTTCGAGAGGTCCGCGCCGGGGAGCTCCAGCCCCTCTGCCGCCTCGAACTCGTCGACGTCGACGGTCGAGGTCGACTTGTCGTTCCGACGGGCCTTGAGCTCCTCGATGCTGTCCTCGTTGAGGTCGTCATCGGTCTTGCGTGGGGTGTCGTAATCCGTTGCCATGTCGCTCTCCCCCTCTGGGTGTCTGCGGTGTCTCCAGCGCACGTAACGCGTGAGAGGCCGGACTTGTGCCCGACCTGAGGCGGAGATTTTGCCTCACATCAAGGTCTGTTACTCAATCGACACCCAACCGGACCCCCCAAGGGCGATCGGGTTGGATGGCGATGAGGACCGTACACGGTCCTAATGTCGCACTTCACAGGCGCCACCCCCGTGTACTTCCCGTGATCTGGACCCTCGGAAACCAGGACTTTTCCCAGCTTTCCAACAGGATTTCCGATCACGGAGCGTAGATGGCCGGAAAGCCCCCTCTGTGATCGATCACACACGGATCCCTCGGGTGCAGGTCCCTAAAATTCCGCGTAAAGCGAACACGAGGCGATTTCCCAGCGGCGGTCACCCGCGCGTCACACCGGCAGCGTGACACGCATGACGAGACCGCCGCCCTCGCGCGGCTCCGCGATGATACGGCCACCGTGGGCCCTCGCGACGGACCGGGCGATCGACAGGCCGAGCCCGACGCCCTTGTCGCTGCCGGTGCGCTCCTGCCTGAGCCGCCTGAACGGCTCGAAGAGGTTGTCGATCTCGTAGGCGGGCACGACTGGTCCGGTGTTGGACACGACCAACACGGCCTGACCGGGCAGGGCAGCCGTCGTGACTTCCACCCAGCCGCCCTCGGGGACGTTGTACCGCACCCCGTTCTGAACGAGGTTCAGTGCGATCCGCTCCAGCAGCACGCCGCTGCCCTGCACGACGGCGAGGGCCCGCTGGCCACGGATCTCCACTCCCTTGGCCACGGCTTCGGCGTGGGTCTGGTCGACGGCCCGCTCCGCGACCTCCGCGAGGTCCACGGGCTTGCGCTCCACGATCTGGTTCTCGCTGCGGGCGAGCAGCAGCAGGCCTTCCACCAGCTGCTCGCTGCGCTCGTTGGTGGCGAGCAGCGTCTTGCCCAGCTGATGGAGCTCCGGAGGCGCCTCCGGGTCCGCGAGCTGCACCTCCAGCAAGGTGCGGTTGATCGCGAGCGGGGTGCGGAGCTCGTGCGAGGCGTTGGCCACGAACCGCTGCTGGGCCGTGAAGGCGCGCTCCAGCCGGTCCAGCATCTCGTCGAACGTGTCCGCGAGCTCCTTCAGCTCGTCGTCCGGTCCGTCCAGCTCGATCCGCCGGGACAGGTCGGACCCGACCACGCGCCGCGCGGTTCGGGTGATCTTGCCCAGCGGGGAGAGCACCCGGCCGGCCATCGCGTACCCGAAGGCGAACGCGATGACGCTGAGACCGAGGAGCGCGAACAGGGAGCGGGTGAGGAGGTCGTCGAGCGCCTGCTGGCGCTGTTCGGCGACGCACAGCTTGAGCGCGGCGTTGGTCGCGTCATCGGTGGTGGCTTCGTTGAGGCGCGGACAGGCCGGGCTGGTGAAGCTCACGTCGACCCCTCGGGGAACGTGGATCTGCACCGACTGCAGTAGGCCGTCGTGCAGGGCCTGGGCGGCCAGCAGGTAGATGATCGAGAGCAGCAGGATGCCCGCGATCAGGAACATCCCGCCGTACAACAGGGTGAGCCGTATCCGGATGGTGGGCCGCAGCAGAGGGCCGACGGGCTCGCGTGGGTCCCAGGTGGGTTTCGGGGGCGCTGCGGGGGGCGCGGGTGCGGTGGCCACGGCTCAGATCCGGTAGCCGGAGCCGGGAACGGTCACGATCACCGGTGGTTCCCCGAGCTTGCGGCGCAAGGTCATCACGGTGACGCGCACCACGTTGGTGAAGGGATCGGTGTTCTCGTCCCACGCCTTCTCGAGCAGCTGCTCGGCGGAGACGACGGCGCCCTCGCTGCGCATCAGGACCTCCAGCACGGCGAACTCCTTCGGGGCGAGCTGGATCTCCCTGCCGTCGCGGAAGACCTCGCGGCGGTTGGGGTCGAGCTTGATCCCGGCCCGCTCGAGGACGGGCGGGAGCGGCACGGTGGTGCGGCGACCCAGGGCCCGGACGCGGGCGGTGAGCTCCGTGAAGGCGAACGGCTTGGGGAGGTAGTCGTCCGCGCCGAGCTCCAGGCCCTCGACCCGGTCGCTGACGTCGCCCGCGGCGGTGAGCATCAGGACGCGCGTGGGCATGCCCAGCTCGACGATCTTGCGGCAGACGTCGTCCCCGTGGACGAGCGGGAGGTCCCGGTCGAGGACGACCACGTCGTAGTCGTTCACTCCGATCCGCTCCAGGGCGGCCGCGCCGTCGTACACGACGTCGACGGCCATGGCCTCCCGGCGCAGTCCGGTGGCCACCGCATCGGCGAGCAGCTGCTCGTCCTCGACGACGAGTACGCGCACGTGGCTGGTCCTTTCTGTGGAGCGCCCGAGCCGATGGCCGGGGCATGCTTTCGGGTCAGTGACCGGTTTCGTAGCACTGACTGTGTCCCTCCATCCTGCCCCTTACGCGCGTAAACCGGCTGTAAACCGGAGCCTCGATCCGGTGACGCCGGGAATTCACGGGATTCACGGCAGAGTTGAGGTTTCTCAGAGGTTGGCCATGGGGAGGACGACTCCAACCCCACGATCACGCCGTGTATGTGGCTTGCCACACCCCGCTCTCCGTCCCCCCAGGGAGAGGGCGTGATCCACCCCGCCACCGATCCCACGACGAGGGGGCGCAACCATGGACGCATTCACCGCAGGACTCCTGCAGCGCATCAAGGCCACGGAGACCGACCTCAGCCGTGCGCGCGAGACGGGCGACGACTTCCTGGCGGACGTCGAGCAGGCCGAGCTGGACGACCTGCATCGCCTGGCAGCGGAGCACGGCGTCGCGGTCGGCGCAGCGAGCGCCTGACCGGACTCGCAGAAGGGCCCGGCGCGCAGCCGGGCCCTTTCGCATGCCCGACCGGGCTGCCCCCGCCCTCTTTCCTCTCCCCCGCTCCCTTCCCGCTTCCTGCTTCCCGCTCCGGGCCGAGCCGCCGCCACCACCGTTCCCGCGGCGTGGACGAAGCGCCTCGTGGTGCGCGGGGAACGCCGGGGTGCCGGGACGCCTGCGTGACTCTCCGAGCGGCGCGCAGGTTGCCCGTTCGCCAACCGGACCGGTAGTACGCCGGACCGGTAGTACGCCGGCCCCACCCGGCCACGGTGCGCGAAGCCCCGGGACGGGTTCAGTCGTGCCAGGCCCCCAGCTCCTCCAGAAGCTGCTGCAGCGGCTCGAACACTCCGGGCGTCGCCGCGACCGCCAGGTCCCCGGTGGGAGGCCCGCCCGGGCGTCCGCCGCTGAGCGCGCCCGCCTCGCGGGCGATGAGGTCGCCCGCCGCGAGGTCCCACGGGTGCAGGCCCCGCTCGTAGTAGCCGTCGAGACGGCCGGCGGCCAGGTCACAGAGGTCGACCGCCGCCGAGCCGCTGCGCCGGATGTCGCGCAGCCTGGGGATGAGCTGCTGGGCCACGTCCGCCTGGTGGGCGCGGACGGGGTGGACGTAGTTGAAGCCGGTCGCCACCAGTGCCTGGTCGAGCGGCGCCGCGGGACGGCACAGCAATCGCCGGTCACCACTGAAGGCGCCCTGACCGAGGACCGCCCGGTACGTCTCGCCCCGCATCGGCACGTCGACCACGCCCACCACGGTCTCGCCGTCCCGCTCGGCAGCGATCGACACCGCCCAGGTGGGCAGGCCGTACAAGTAGTTGACCGTGCCGTCGAGCGGGTCGACGACCCAGCGGATCCCGGTGGTGCCCTCGGTCGACGAGCCCTCCTCTCCGAGGAGACCGTCCTCGGGCCGGTGCTCGGCGAGGTAGCCGGTGATCAACTTCTCCGCGGCAATGTCCATCTCGGTGACGACGTCGATCGGACTGGACTTGGTCGCGGCGACCTCGAGGTCGTCGGGCCTGCCGTCGCGCAGGAGCACGCCGGCCCGCCGGCCCGCCTCCAGGGCGAGGGACAGCAGTTCGTCGAGGAGTGGATCGGTCACGGTGGCTCCCTCGTGCGTATGCGCGTTCACGTACAGGCGATCGGTCAGGCGTACGGGCTGTCGGCGCCGGCCGCCGCCGGGCGCTCCGACCGTGCCGGGCAGCAGCCGATCGGGCACACGTCGTGCGACGGTCCGAGCTCGCCCAGCGAGCACCGCTCGACGGGCCCGCCCCGCTCGGCCGCGGCCCGCTCCAGCACCAGCTCGCGGATGGCGGCCGCGAACCTCGGGTCCGCGCCCACGGTCGCCGAACGCCGTACCGGCAGCCCCAGTTCGGCCGCCTTGGCCGTCGCCTCGGTGTCCAGGTCGTACAGGACCTCCATGTGGTCCGAGACGAATCCGATGGGCACCATCACCACCGCAGGCACCCCGGCGCCGTGCAACTCCTCGAGGTGATCGCAGATGTCCGGCTCGAGCCACGGCACGTGCGGGGCACCACTGCGCGACTGGTAGACCAACTGCCACGGGTGGGCGACGCCCGTCTCGTCCCGCACCGCGTCCGCGATCACGCGGGCCGCGTCGAGGTGCTGGCGCACGTACGCTCCGCCGTCGCCGTGCTCCGCCACCGGTCCCGAGGCGTCCGCCGCCGCGTCGGGGATCGAATGCGTGGTGAAGGCCAGCCGCGCCTCCGCTCGTACGCGCTCGGGAAGGTCGGCAAGCGACGCGAGCACCCCGTCGACCATGGGACCGATGAACCCGGGGTGGTTGAAATAGTGCCGCAGCTTGTCCACGCGCGGCAGCGGCAGGCCCTCGGCCTCCAGGGCGGACAGTGCGTCAGCCAGGTTCTCCCGGTACTGGCGGCAGCCCGAGTACGAGGCGTAGGCGCTGGTCGTGATGACGGCGACGTGCCGCCGACCGTCCAGGACCATCTCCCGCAGCGTGTCCTTGAGGTAAGGCGCCCAGTTGCGGTTGCCCCAGTAGACCGGCAGCTCGAGCCCGGCGTCCTCGAAGTCCTTGCGGAGCGCCTCCAACAGCGACCTGTTCTGCTCGTTGATCGGGCTGACCCCGCCGAAGAGGAAGTAGTGCTGCCCGACCTCTTTGAGGCGCTCCCTGGGGATGCCGCGGCCCCGCGTCACGTTTTCCAGGAACGGGACCACGTCGTCCGGGCCTTCGGGACCGCCGAAGGAAAGCAGCAGCAGGGCGTCGTACGGGGCGGGATCGAGCTGTTCGGCCATGGTGTCGATCCTGCCACCCTTCCCACCGTCCGGCGGCGATGCCCCCGGAGCTCTCCGGAAGGCATTGGAGTAAGGCTTACCTAACCCGTAAGCTGTATCGGCCACTCACATCCCTTACGGAGCGCCGCCTTGCCCAGTCCCTACCGCGCGATATTCGCCGCCCCCGGCGCCACGGCGTTCTCGGCCGCCGGTTTCCTCGGCAGGATGCCGCTGTCCATGATGGGCATCGGGATCGTGACCATGATTTCCCAGCTCACCGGACGGTACGGGCTGGCGGGTGCGCTCTCGGCGACGCTCGCCCTCTCGGCCGCGGTGCTCGGTCCGCAGGTCTCCCGACTGGTCGACCGCCACGGTCAACGCAGGGTGCTCCGCCCCGCCCTGCTCGTTTCGGTCACGGCGGTCACGGGCTTCCTCGTCTCGGCGCAGCGGGGCGCCCCCGACTGGATCCTCTTCGCGTTCACGGCCTGCGCGGGGTGCATCCCGGCCGTGGGCGCGATGACCCGGGCGCGCTGGGCCGCGATCTACGAGGGGTCGCCGCGCGCGTTGCACGCCGCCTACGCGTTCGAGTCGATCGCCGACGAGGTGTGCTTCATCGTCGGACCGATCGTCTCCATCGGACTGTCCACGATGTGGTTCCCCGCGGCCGGCCCCCTGTTGGCCGGCCTGTTCCTCGTCATCGGCGTCCTGTGGTTGACAGCGCAGCGGGCCACCGAGCCCGTGCCGCATCCGGGCGGCGAGCACTCGGGTGGGACCGCGCTCCGCTCGCCGGGCCTGCAGGTGCTCGTGGCGACGTTCGTCGCCACGGGCGGGATCTTCGGTGCGATCGACGTGGTGACGGTGGCCTTCGCCGAGGAGCAGGGCGACAAGGCGGCGTCCAGCCTGGTCCTCGCGGTGTACGCGCTGGGATCGTGCCTGGCCGGAGCGGTCTTCGGGCTGCTGCACCTCAAGGGCGATCCCTCCCGCAGGTGGGTCCTGGGCGTCTGCGCGATGGCCGTGAGTATGATCCCCCTCCAACTGGCCGGGAACCTGCCGATCCTGGCCGTGGCGCTCTTTGTCGCTGGCCTCGCCATCGCACCGACGATGGTGACCACGATGGCCCTCGTCGAAGCGCACGTACCGCGCACCAAGCTGACCGAGGGCATGACCTGGACGGGTACCGGGCTCGCGGTCGGCGTGGCGCTCGGCTCGTCGGCCGCCGGCTGGGCGGTCGACGGGTACGGGGCCGGTGCGGCGTACGCGGTGCCCGCGGTGGCGGGAGTGCTCGCGGCCGTGGTGGCGTTCCTGGGGTACCGCCGGCTGCGCAGGCCGGTGCCGACGCGGGAGGGACGGGATGACCAGCACATCCAGAACGGGGAACGCGTGGCGTAACTGGGCGGGGACGGTGACCTCCCGCCCGGCGCGGGAGGTCTCGCCCGCCTCGGCCGACGAGTTGGCCGAGGCCGTGCGCCGGGCGGCACAGGACGGTCTGCGCGTGAAGATGGTCGGCTCCGGCCATTCCTTCACCGCCATCGCCGCCACCGACGGCGTGCTGGTCCGCCCCGACCTGCTCACCGGCATACGGGCGATCGACCGCACGGCGATGACCGTGACCGTGGAGGCGGGCACCCCCTTGAAGCGGCTCAACGCCGCGCTCGCCCGCGAGGACCTGTCGCTCACGAACATGGGCGACATCATGGAGCAGACGGTCGCGGGGGCGACGAGTACCGGGACCCACGGCACCGGCCGCGATTCGGCCTCGATCGCCGCGCAGATCGAGGGCCTTGAACTGGTCACCGCGGACGGTTCTGTGCTCACCTGCTCGAGGGTGGAGAACCCGGAGGTCTTCGCTGCGGCCCGGGTCGGACTCGGCGCGCTCGGCGTGATCAGCGCGGTCACCTTCGCCGTCGAACCGCTCTTCCTGCTGACGGCCCGCGAGGAACCGATGTCCTTCGACCGCGTCACGGCGGAGTTCGACGAGCTCCACGCGGAGAACGAGCACTTCGAGTTCTACTGGTTCCCGCACACGGGCAACTGCAACACCAAGCGCAACAACCGCAGCGCGGGGCCCGCGGCCCCCGTCGGGGCGGTCAGCGGCTGGATCGAGGACGAGCTGCTGTCCAACGGCGTGTTCCAGGTGGTCAATTCGCTGGGCAGGGCCGTCCCGGCGGCGATACCCCCGATGGCGAAGGTCGCCAGCCGGGCGCTGTCCGCGCGAACGTACACGGACATCCCCTACAAGGTGTTCACGAGCCCCCGCCGGGTGCGCTTCGCCGAGATGGAATACGCACTCCCGCGCGAAGCCGCGATCGGTGCACTGCGCGAGGTCAAGGCGATGATCGAGCGTTCACCCCTGCGGGTCAGCTTTCCCGTGGAGGTGCGGACCGCCCCCGCCGACGACATCGCACTCTCCACGGCATCGGACCGGGACAGCGCCTACATCGCCGTCCACATGTACAAGGGCACGCCGTACCGCGCCTACTTCACCCGGGTCGAGCGGATCATGACGGCGCACGGCGCCCGCCCCCACTGGGGAAAGATCCACACCCGGGACGCGGAGTACCTGGAGACGGTGTACCCGCGGTTCGGCGAGTTCAGGGCACTGCGGGACCAGTTGGACCCGGATCGGGTGTTCGGCAACGACTACCTGCGCAGGGTGCTGGGCGCCTAATCGCCCTACGGGCGGCGGGACCTCAGGGAGCCACCGGGGCGTCCGCCCCGGTGGACTCCGTCGGCGTCGGCGTCGGGGCAGGTGCGGACTCTTCCCCACCGGAGGGCCCCGAGGGACCGGCGGCCGGGTCCGACGGCCCGGGCACCGGGCTGCGACCACCGGGCGGGCCGGAGCTCGCGCCCTCCCCACCGCCCTCCCGAGGACTGCTCCCCGGGCTCGCGCCCGGACTCCGTTCCTCGCCGGCGCCCTTGTCAGTCCCTCCGTCACCCTGCTCGCCTGGACCACTCCGGTCGGCGGAACGCGATGAGGGCGGCGGGGACGACGGGGGCTGCGGTGACGCGGAGTCTCCCCCGCCACCGCCGCGCACGGCGGAGCCGACGGTCGTTCCGGCGCCACCACCGAGCTCCCGTCCGACGGCGAGTTCGTAGGCCGTGATGCCGGCCATCGCCACGGCGAAGACGACGGAGGCGGCAAGTGCGGACCGCTTCCAGCCGCGGACCCGCGTACCGTGGGTCGTCGCCGCCCCGAACTCCCCGTGCGCGGGGCGCCCCTGCCCCGAACCGGCGCCCACCCGACGGCTCCCGGGCCGCGGTTGGCCGGCGGCGTCGCGGATCTGTTCGCCGGTTCGCCGGAACAGGTGCTGGAAGACGGAGCCGCCGCAGGTGGCCACGACACTGACCACGCCTGCGCCGACGATCGTGCCGTAGACCCCCAGTTGGGAGGCGAGCACCGCCGCGGCGATCGCCGCGAGTGCACTCCCGGCTACCTGCGCGACGCTCAAATCAAGCCGCTTCTCCTGCTCTTGTGCTGCGCCCCCGTCGTGGTCGCGCCGGTTGTGGTCCATCTCCAACCTTCACTCGCCCATCTGTCCTACCGTGCACCAGAAAGAGACATCCGGGCGAATCGAATCGTTCCATTTCTGCGGATTTTGTGAAGCATGACACCGGACAATCGAGGCCTTGGAGGGCCAACTCCCACCTCGCACCACAAGTTCGGCGGCGCGCCGGGTCCACTCCGATGGCCCGAATGGAGTACTGTGGCGAGCCCTGGGTCCGGTCTCTCTCACGGGTGTGCGGCCCCAGGGAAGGGGGCCGAAGGCGGCACTCGAACCGGCGGCGCCGCGGCACCGCACGGTCACCCGATGCACCGCGTGACGAACGTCGTCACACAGCGTGGCAAACAGGTAACCGTGCCATAACGGCGATCCAGGGCCCATGCCCGACACGCCGGGCAACTCGGCAAGGTTGTGGCAGGCTGCACCCGGGCAGGCCACACTCGACTAGCGGAAGCAGCGACGCACGTGACGTCGGCAGGCACCACCCGGGAGGTCCCCATGCCCGAACTGCGTGTCGTGGCCGTCTCCAACGACGGCACACGACTGGTGCTGAAGGCTGCGGACAGCACGGAGTACACGCTTCCGATTGACGAACGGCTGCGCGCGGCCGTCCGCAACGACCGCGCCCGCCTCAATCAGATCGAGATCGAGGTGGAGAGCCATCTCCGCCCTCGGGACATCCAGGCGCGCATACGGGCCGGCGCCTCCGCCGAGGAGGTCGCCCAACTCGCCGGCATCCCCGTCGACCGGGTGCGCCGCTTCGAGGGGCCGGTGCTCGCCGAGCGCGCCTTCATGGCTGAGCGCGCCCGCAAGACGCCCGTCCGCCGCCCCGGGGAGAACGCCGGTCCCCAGCTCGGCGAGACGGTGGCCGAGCGCCTGCTCCTGCGGGGCGCCGAGAAGGACAGCGTGCAGTGGGACTCCTGGCGCCGGGACGACGGCACCTGGGAAGTACTGCTGGTCTACCGGGTTGCGGGCGAGCCGCACTCGGCGAGCTGGACGTACGATCCGCCGCGGCGGCTCGTCCAGGCCGTCGACGACGAGGCGCGTGCCCTGATCGGCGAGACCGACGACGCGATCGCGGTCAGCCAGGAGCCGAGCTTCCCGTTCGTCCCGCGCATCGCCCGGCTACCGAGGGACCGGCCGCTGGACCGCAGTCTCGACCGGCAGCCGGAACGCCAGCTGGAGCGCGCGCCCGCGGCTGCGGAGTCCGAGGAGAGCGAACGCGACTCCCTGACGAGCCTGCTCGAAGCGGTACCGAGTTTCCGCGGCGACATGGTCGTCCCGGAGCGGCCCGTGCCGGAACCGCCGTCCGCCGAACCCGTCGAGGAGCCCGCCGCCGAGGAGCCGGCGGCTCCCGCCGCTTCTGCCGGCGCCGGATCGGCTTACGCCGATGTGCTGATGCCCCGCGCCGTCAGCGGCCACCGAGACCGCCTCACCGGCACCACGGACCGCCAGGCGGAAGCGGACGGTGTGCGTCCGGGACGCCGTGCGGCCGTGCCCAGCTGGGACGAGATCGTCTTCGGCACCCGGCGGAAGAAGCAGGAGTAGTAAGGCCCGCCAGCGAGGGCTCGTACGCGTACGCCGCGTACGAGCCCGTCGTGTGCGCCCGCGAGGCCGACCGGGCCCGGGCGCGCGGCCTACTGCGGGTCGGGGCCCGTCGCCACGGGGCGGGAGTCGTCGAGTGACCATTCCGACCAGGAGCCTGCGTAGAGGGCGGCCGGGATCCCCGCGATCGCCAGAGCGAGCACCTCGTGGGCGCCGGAGACGCCCGAGCCGCAGTAGACGCCCACCTCGGACGCCTCCGTGGCGCCCAGCCGCTTGAAGCGGGCGGCCAGGTCCTCCGCCGGCAGGAACGTGGTACCGCCGGCGACGACGTTGTCCGTGGTCGGAGCCGACACCGCCCCGGGAATGTGGCCTCCGACCCGGTCGATCGGCTCGACGTCGCCCCGGTAGCGCTCTGCCGCCCGCGCGTCCAGCAGCAGCCCGGAGCGCGCCAGGGCCGCGGCCCGGTCCGCGTCGAGCAGCGGCAGCGCCCCCGGAACCGGCGTGAAGTCGCCGGGGATCGAGGCCGGGGCATCCGTCGACAACGCGCCGTCCCAGGCCGCCAGGCCGCCGTCGAGCACCCGCACGTCGGCGTGCCCCGTCCAACGCAGCAGCCACCAGGCCCGCGCCGCGGCCCACCCCTGACCTCCGTCGTAGACGACGACCGGGGAGTCGGCCGAGACACCGGCGCGGCGCATCGCCGCACCGAAGACCGTCAGGTCCGGCAGCGGGTGCCGCCCGCCCGCCCCGGGCGGGCCCGCCAGCTCGCTGTCGAGATCGACGTACACGGCTCCGGGGATGTGACCGGCCGCGTACGCGGCGTGCCCGTCGAGGGGCGGGGCACCGGCCGCGGCGGCCAGGCTCAGCTGCCAGCGGACGTCGAGCAGTACCGGAGACCGCGCTCCAGCCAACTCGCTCACGAGTTCGGTTGCGGTGATGATGGGGTTCATAAGGGCCATCCTCGCGCAGGGTGTGGCAGGCCCGTGCCACGGACGGAACGGATGGGGCTCGTCAAAGCGGGCATCCTCCCTTTCGGGATCCCGCGAAGAGCGGCGCGGCCCGGCGCGGCGCGCGCCGGGCGGTGCAAGCATCTGCAGGGGCTTGCGGCCGCTCTGCACGGCGGACTCCCCCGGTTCCGCGCACGGCCACGACGACGATGGTCCGAGGTGAGAGTGACGATGACGACCGAGGAGACTCGGCGCAGACCCGGCACACCCTGCTGGGTGAGCCTGATGGTGCACGGCCTTGACCCGACACAGGACTTCTACCGGGCCCTGTTCGGATGGGAGTTCAGTCCCGGCCCTCAGCCGCTCGGCCCCTACGTCCGCGCCCTGGTCGACGGCAAGGACGTGGCGGGCATCGGCCGGCTCCCCGCGGACCGCCATCTGCCGATCGCCTGGACGACCTACATGGCATCCGACGACGTTGACGAAACCGCCGAGCAGATCAGGTACTGCGGCGGCACCGTCGGCGTCGGCCCCCTGGACGCGGCGGACGCGGGCCGGTTGGTGATCGCCTCGGACCCGGAGGGTGCGATCTTCGGTGTGTGGCAGGCCGCCGCGCACGCCGGCACGGCCCTCTTCGGCACGCATGGCACCCCGGTCTGGAACGAACTGGTCACCAGGGAGACCTCGTCGGTGAGCAAGTTCTACAGATCGGTCTTCGGCTACGAAGCAGAGCCGGTCGTCTCCGCGGAATTCGACTATCTGACCCTGCACCTGGGCAATCGCCCGGTCGCGTCGATCCACGGCGTGGGCCACGCCCTTCCCCGGGACAAGGGTGCGCACTGGATGACCTACTTCGAGGTCGAGGACCCCGACGAGACGGCATCCCGCCTGGTGGATCTCGGGGGACACGTCATCCAGCCGCCGCGCGAGGGGCCGAGCGGACGACTCGCCACCGTCGCCGATCCGGAGGGAGCGGTCTTCACGATCGTACGGACCGCGACGCGCGACTGATCCGTCGCGACGGCCGGGAGGTGCGCTTCGTACGGGAGCGCCCCGTGCGGGGCGAGGACGCTCGCTCGATCGTCATTCCCGGGAGACGGGCAGCACATCGGGCGACAGCGCGCCGGCCCGGGAGGCGGCCGCCGTCATCCGGCGCCGGTGGTGCCTGCGGCACAGCACCTCGTAACCGATCTCGTCGACCGACTGGTTCACGTCACCGACCACCACCTGCGCGCCCTCGACGACCATCTCCCCGTTGATCGTGCGGGCGTTGTGCGTGGCCCGTGCACCGCACCAGCACAGCGCCTCGACCTGGAGGACCTCGACGCGGTCGGCGAGTTCGACCAGACGCTGCGAGCCGGGGAAGAGCTTGGAGCGGAAGTCCGTCGTGATGCCGAACGCGAAGACGTCGAGTGCGAGCTCGTCCACGACCCGGGCGAGCTGGTCGATCTGCTCGGGCGCGAGGAACTGCGCCTCGTCGGCGATGACGTAGTCGCAGCGGCCGCCCCGGGACAGATGGGCGACGAGGTAGGCGTAGAAGTCGAAGCCCTCGGCGGCCTCGATCGCATCGGTCACGAGGCCGAGCCGTGAGGACAACTTGCCCTCCCCGGCGCGGTCGTCACGGGTGAAGATCATGCCCTGGAGTCCCCGGGCCGACCGGTTGTGCTCGATCTGCAGAGCGAGGGTGCTCTTTCCGCAGTCCATCGTTCCGGAGAAGAACACCAGCTCGGGCATGAGGGAGTGACGGCCTTTCACGTGGGTGAGGGTGACGGCGACGGAGGACGGATTCAGGAGCGTACTTCGAGCAGCGGGACGAACTGCTCGGCGGGGGTCATCGAGCCGTGGACGGCGACCATCGCGGATTCGTGGGGCTCGTTCACCGAGGCCGTGATCACGACGTCGTCGCTCGCCGCTGCGACGACGTCGCCGATGCGCTGGTGGACCCTCTCGTCGACGCGCGGCCCGAACCAGCCCGCATCGATCGCCTCGCCCCGGCTCGCCACCCAGAACCGGTCCCCGAGCACCTCGCGCCACACCGCGAGCACATCGGCCTCGGCACCCGGGACGGCGTAGACGTGCCGCGCCCGGCCCTCGCCGCCGAGCAGGGCGACCCCCGCCTTGAGCTCCCAGTCCTCGTCGAAGTCGATGCGGGAGTCCTCATCGAAGGGAATGTCGATCATGCCGTGGTCAGCGGTGACGTACAACGCCGCGTGTGGCGGCAGCTGCTCGGCGAGTCGCTGGACGAGCCGGTCGACGTACATCAGCTGGCCGCGCCAGGCGTCGGAATCGACGCCGAAGCGGTGTCCCTTGCCGTCGAGCTCGCTGTAGTAGGTGTAGACGAGCGACCGGTCGCCGGCGGCGAGCTGCTCGGCGGCGAGGTCCATCCGCTCCTCGCCGGTGAGCCGACCGTGGAACGTGCCGCCACTCAGTGCGATCTTGGTGAGCGGCGTGTCCTGGAAGGCGGGCGAGGAGACCTGGGCGGTGTGCACCCCCGCCTCGTCGGCCAGCTGGAACACGGTCGGGTAGGGCTGCCAGACGCGCGGCGAGGTCCAGGGCTTCCACCGCAGCTGGTTCATCAGCTCGCCGGTCTCCGGATTGCGGGCGGTGTAGCCGGGCAGACCGTGGGCGCCGGGGGGCAGGCCCGTACCGACGGAGGCGAGCGACGTCGCGGTGGTGGCGGGGAAACCAGCCGTCAGGGGACGACCGGTGCCGCCGCACGAGGTGCCGAGGAGCGACGTGAGGTACGGCGCCTCTTCCGGATGCGAGAGCAGCTGCTCCCAGCCGAGGCCGTCGATCAGGAAGACGCAGTTCCGGTCGGCGGGGGCGAGCGGCTCGATGGCGGGGTGGAGTCCCGGGACGCCCTGGCCCGCGGCGATCGTCGGCAGGAGGTCGGCGAGCGAGGCCGAGCCGTATGCGGGCACGGGTGCCGTGTCGAGGGCGAGCGGGACGGGGTGGTCCTCGGGCCAGTAGGGCTGGGCCATCAGCGGGTGGCGGCCGTGGCCTCGGACAGCGCCTGCGCGAAGGCCAGCGTCTGGCGTACCGCGTCCGGTCCGTCGCCCGCCTCGCTGACGCGCAGGCTGAGGTCGTCGGCGGTGGAGTTGCCGGTGTAGCCGTGGTCGGCGTCGCAGTTGGGGTCGCCGCAGGCGGCCGGCTCGAGATCGATGCGGGAGACCGCGCCCCAGCCGATGGTGAGGACGACCTCGCGGGGCAGGGTGCCCGGGGCGTACGACTCGGGGTTGGCGACGACGCGGCTGACCACGACGGACGAGATCCGCGGGAGCTTGACGGACTCGGTGGAGGTCGTCGCGTAGGGGGTCGGCGAGGTGCTGTCCGCCGCCTGCTCGTCGGTGTGGCTGACGATGAAGCGGGTGCCGGTCAGCACCAGCACCGTGACGTGCCTGCGGACCTCGTTCGCGTCGAACGTGGTCTCCTGGTGGACCAGGTACGACGCGATCTGCTCGCCGCCGACAGCCGCCTCCACCGCTTCGGCCACGAGAGCCGGGTAGTAGCCACTGCGCTCGATGGCCGCGCGCAGCCCCTGGGTCGTCGTACCGGTCTTCGCCATGGGCTCCATCCTACGGGGCCCCGGGACCCCGGGAGTGCCCCCTACGGCGGGGGCCTTCCGGGGCGGCCTGTCCCCGGGCGGCTGCCCGGAGCCGGGCGGGGGACGATGAGCGGGCACGACCGTCGCCGCGGGGGCGGCCCGACCGGGGCCGACGGCCGCACCACTGCGTGCCGGACGGGCCGATCGGGCACCAGTGGTCGCCGCCGCTCAGTAGACGGGCAGCCGCCTCGGCCCGAGGTCGGTGCGGGGCGGTGGCGGGGCGAGACGGATCGAGGCGTCCAGCACCGAGAGGCCGTGCTGGGCGACGACCACCGGTTCGAGGCTGACGGCGACCACCTCCGGGTGGTCGTCGACCAGGCGTGAGACCCGCAGCAGCAGGTCTTCGAGGGCGGCGGTGTCGACGGGTGCGGAACCGCGCCAGCCGAAGAGGAGCGGGGCGGTCCTGACGGACCGGATGAGTTCGGCCGCGTCACGGTCGGTGGCCGGGACGAGGCGGTGGGCCGTGTCGCCGAGCAGATCCGTCGCGGGACCGGCGAGCCCGAACGACAGCACGGCGCCGACGGCCGGATCGATGGCGGCCCGGACGACGGTGTCCACGCCCCGCGGCGCCATCGGCTGGACGACGGGCCTGAGCTCTTCGGGCTTGCCGAGGGCCTCGGTCAACTCGGCGTAGGCCTGTCGCACTTGGCGCTCGTCGGCGAGGTCGAGGCGAACGCCACCGAGGTCGGGGCGGTGACGCAGGTGCGGGGCCGTGGTCTTGAGGGCCACGGGGTAGCCGAGGAGTGCGGCGGCCTGCGCGGCCGTGTCCGGGGTGGGCGCGGGCAGGGTCGGCCGTACGGAGATCCCGTAGCGCCCGAGGAGTGTCCGCGCGTCCTCCTCGCCCAGTGTGACGCCACCGTCCGCGGGCGCCCGATCGAGCAGTCCCCCGATGAGTGCCGCGGCACCGCCCTCGTCGACGTCCTCGAACTGCGGCACGCGGCCCGGGTCCGCTGCGGCCCGGCGCCACTGTCCGTACCGCACGGCCTCGGCCAGGGCGCGCACGGCCCTTTCGGCCGCCGGGTAGGCCGGGATCGACCGTTCGGCAGGACCGCCGTCGGGGGGCGGTTCGCCCGGCGCAGGTCCGGTCGCGGCGGACGCCGGCTGTGTGAAGGGGCGGGGCGTCCGCGCGGTGAGGGTCTCGGGGTCGGCCTCCGGGCCGGTCCCGCTGCGCGGCGGAGCGGAGCTGGTCGCCGCCGACAGGGCTTCGGCCAAGCCGCCGAGTTCGACGTGGACGACGACGACGGGCTTGGCCGGGGCTGTTGCCGCGGCCGAGCGCAGGGCCGCCGCCAGGACCTCCCCGTCGCCCGACTCGGTGACGCCGTTGGCGCCGACCCAGGGGATCGCGTTGACGACGACCGCGTCGCACGTGTCGTCCCGCAGCGCCGCCAGGAGCGCGCCGCAGAAGTCCTGTGGCGTCGCTCCCGTGGTCAGGTCGCGCGGCGGCAGCGGGCGCAGTCCCTCGGTGAGGCAGGCGTCGTAGGTGAGCAGCCCCAGCGACTCCGAATTGCCCAGGATCGCGATCCGCGGCCCGGCCGGCAGCGGCTGCCCGGCCAGCAGCAGCGCCGCGTCGACGAGTTCCGTGACCGTGTCGACACGGATGACGCCCGCCTGCCGGAGCAGCTCCGCAACGGTGGTGTGCGGGACGCGCGTCACCGGCACCGCGTGCCCGGCGGGCGCGCTGCCGCTGTGGCGAGCGCCCTTCACCACCACGACCGGCTTGACCGCGGCCGTGCGCCGGGCCAGTCGGGTGAACTTCCGCGGGTTGCCGATCGATTCGAGGTACAGCAGGACGACGTCGGTGTCCGGGTCCTCGTACCAGTACTGCAGGAAGTCGTTGCCCGAGACGTCCGCCCGGTTGCCGGACGAGATGAACGACGACAAGCCGGCGCCCCGCCGGTGGAGCCCGCTGAGCAGCGCTATGCCGATCGCACCGGACTGGGTGAACAGCGCCGTCCGGCCGTGCGCCGGCGCCTCCGGCGCGAGCGAGGCGTTCAGCCGCACCTCCGGCGTGGTGTTGATGACCCCGAACGCATTGGGCCCGATGATCCGCATGCCGTACGAGCGCGCCTGTCGAACCAGTTCGCGCTGGCGCTCGCGACCCTCCGGACCGCTCTCGGCATAGCCGGCGGCCAATACGACCAGGCCCTGCACCCCGTGCTCACCGCAGTCCGCAACGACCTCGGGCACCCGTTCGGCGGGCACGGCGACCACGGCGAGATCCACCGGTTCGCCGACCTCCGCGACGGACCGGTACGCGGGCACGCCGTCCATCTCGTGCGCGCCCCCGGACAGCGCACGGTTCACGGCGAACACACGACCGGTGTATCCGCCCGCGAGGAGGTTGCGCAGCGCGGCGCGGCCGACTCCGCCCGGGGTACGGCCGGCGCCGATCACCGCCACGGAGCGGGGTGCCAGCAGACGCTGCACCGAACGTGCCTCCGCCCGCTGTTCCCGGGCGCGCTGAACCGCCAGTGACTCGGCCGTGGGTTCCAGCTCCAGCGTGAGGTGGACGGACCCGTCCTCGAAACTGCGCTTCTGGGTGTAACCGGCGTCGGTGAACACCTTGATCATCTTGCTGTTCGCCGGCAGCACTTCCGCGGCGAAGCTCCGGATCCCCCGCTCCCGGGCGACCGCCGCGATGTGTTCCAGCAGGGTGGAGGCGACGCCGCGACCCTGGTGCGCGTCCTGTACCAGGAAGGCGACCTCGGCCTCGTCCGCGGGTGCGGACGCGGGCATGCCGTCCGCACCGATCCGGTCGTAGCGGACGGTGGCGATGAACTCGCCACCCACGGTCGCGGCGAGACCCACCCGGTCCACGTAGTCGTGGTGCGTGAAGCGGTGCACGTCCTTGGCGGACAACCGCGGGTACGGGGCGAAGAAGCGGTAGTACTTCGACTCGTCCGAGACCTGCTCGTAGAAACTGACGAGCCGCTCGGCGTCCTCGGTGGTGATGGGCCTGATGCGCGCGGTTCCACCGTCGCGCAGCACCACGTCGGCTTCCCAGTGGTCGGGGTACGCGTGGTCCGCCGGGCTCTGCATGGGGCAAGGGTACGGCCCGGGCACCGGTCGCGTGGCCCGGAGGCCGGAGGCAGGCTGGGAGGGCCGGATCGGCGCGCAACCCCCTCACCGCAGGCCGGTCCGCGAGCCTCCCGGCACCCGTGAGAGACTGGTCTAGACAACTTCTGAGACTCCGAAGGACATCACCATGGCAGAGCGCCGCGTCAATGTCGGCTGGGCCGAGGGCCTGCACGCCCGCCCCGCGTCCATCTTCGTCCGTGCCGCCACGGCCTCCGGGGTCCCCGTGACGATCGCCAAGGCCGACGGCACCCCGGTCAACGCCGCCTCCATGCTCGCCGTGCTCGGCCTGGGCGCGCAGGGCGGCGAGGAGATCGTGCTCGCCTCGGACGCCGACGGCGCGGAAGCCGCGCTGGACCGACTGGCGAAGTTGGTCGCCGAGGGGCTCGAAGAGCTTCCCGAGACCGTCTGAGCGTCCTCGCGAAATCATCACGGACCGCGGCACTGGAATTCCAGTGCCGCGGTTCTATTTCCACCCGCGCCGAGGCAGAAAAAACCGCGCGCCGAAATGCGCACTTGTTTGTATACGGGATCGGTGTTAATTCCGGTCGCCGACCCTGTTTACGGCATGTTGCGGAGACCTCACGCGCTCACGGACCCGCAGCCGGTGCGCGCCCGTCGTCCGTTCGGCGTGCAGCGCCGTGAGGGCACGTGCCCGCTCCGCGTCCCCGCGCGCCACCGCGTCGACGATCGCCCCGTGTTCGGCCCAGGCCTCGACCGGGCGCACGGGCTCCTCGACGGAGTACATCCAAGCGATCTTGTGCCGCAGCTGGGTGAGCAGGGCGGTGAGCCCGGGACTCCCCGATGCTTGGGCCAGGGTCTCGTGGAACCAGGCACCGAGCGCGCGCAGATCATCGCCCTGACCCCGACGCGCCCGCTCCTGACCGAGCCTGACCAGGCCCCGCAGCACCCTGAGATGCGCATCCGTGCGCCGCTGGGCGGCCCGCGCCGCCCCCAGCGGCTCCAGCAGCATCCTGACCTCCAACAGATCTGCCGCCTCCTGCTCGGTGGGCTCCGCGACACAGGCCCCCGCGTGCCGCCGCGTGACCACGAAACCCTCCGACTCCAGGGTGCGCAGCGCCTCGCGCACGGGCACGCGCGAGACGCCGTACCGGCGCGCCAGCTGCTCCTCGGTGAGGCGGCTCCCACGCTCGAAGACACCGGAAACGATGTCCTCGCGAATCGCCGTGCATACCGAGCGCGCTGGAATGCGCATACCGAACCTCCGCCTTTAATCCGCGCGAAACCCAGTCGAGCGACGCCTGTTCGGTGACTCTATTCCAAGAGGTCCGAATTTCCGATGGCCACCCGTAATCCATGGATATTTTTTGGCCGGAGTACGACGAAGGCCCCGGCTCGGTCGTCCCGGGCCGGGGCCTTCGTGAGGAAGGAGGGTGCGGAGGAGGAGCTGAGGACGGATCAGACGTTGACGCCGTGCGAGCGCAGGTAGGCGATCGGGTCGATGTCCGAGCCGTAGTCGGCACCCGTGCGCGCCTCGAAGTGCAGGTGCGGGCCGGTCGTGTTGCCGGTCGAGCCGGACAGGCCGATCTGCTGGCCCGGAGTGACCTTCTGCCCGACGGAGACACCGATCGAGGAGAGGTGGCCATACTGCGTGTACGTACCGTCGTGCATCTTGATCACGACGTTGTTGCCGTAGGCACCGCCCCAGCCGGCCTCCACGACCTCGCCCATGCCGACGGAGACGACCGGAGTGCCGGAGGAGGCGTGGAAATCGACGCCTGTGTGGCTGCCGGAAGACCAGATCGCACCGCCGGAGTGGTAGCCCGTGCTCACGTACGAGCCGGCGACCGGCGTGGTGTAGGACATCAGGCGCTTGCGCTCGGCCTCGCGCGCGGCGCGCTCGTGGGCCTCGCGGGCCGCCTTGACGCGGATCTCCGCCTTGCGCTTCGCCTCGGCCTCGGCGAGCGTCTGGGCGGCGGCCATCGAGGCCTCCTCCTGCTGCGCATCGGCCTGCGCGCCGACCTGACGGGCCAGCGAGTCATCGGTGACGATCGCGTTGAGCCCGGTGTCCTCGGGCGAGGAGGCTTCCGTGTCGGCGGCGAACGCCGGGGAGGCGAGGGTTCCGATCACGCCGGTGGTGGCGATGGCCGCCGCTCCCGTGATGCCCGCGCGCTTGCGCGAAAGGCGGCTCGGACCACGATGCTTCCCGGTGGCACGGGTGAACGCCATGAAGTGGCTGATCCTTTCCTTCCTTCTCGCCTACCGGGTTAGCTGACGGGTTCGGAGCAGGAAGGTCTCCTACGGGCCCCTCCGCGCGGATGCGAAGGCGTCCGATTCACCCCAGGGGACATGTGGGTCCCCGGCTCCCCAGGCTCGCGCCCGACGGGGACTCGGCGATGACTGCCCGATGCCGCGGGTGCGGCGGTACGACCGGCGGACAGCGCACTCGACGCTAGGCCGATCTTCATCCGATCACCAAACAGACACGCCCCTTTGTAGTGCACGCCACAGATCAGACGGGCAGGCAAACCAACAAAGCGGACATACGGAAAGGCCTCGTTGACACGCGGCCAACGAGGCCTCCCGGGCAGCGCCGGACGCGTCCGGCAGTCAATCAGCCGGAGACTACGGTCACTTCGCCGATTCCGAGGGCCTTCACCGGCTCCTCGATCTCCGAGGCGTCGCCGACGAGGATCGTGACGAGACGGTCGACCGGGAAGGCGTTGACGGCCGCAGCCGTGGCCTCGACCGTACCGGTCTCCACCAGGCGCGCGTACAACTGCGCCTGGAAGTCGTCGGGAAGGCCCTGCTCGACCTGGTCGGCGAGCGTGCCCGCGACCGAGGCGGCCGTCTCGTACTTCAATGGGGCCACACCCACCAGGTTCTGCACGGCGACGTCGCGCTCCGCGTCCGTCAGCCCCTCGGCGGCGAGGGTGCGCAGCACCTTCCAGAGGTCCTCCAAGGCCGGCCCCGTGTGCGGGGTGTCGACCGAACCGCTGATGGCGAGCATCGCGGCGCCCGTGGCCCCTCCGGGCGAGGAGGGGGCGGCAGAGCGCAGCACCTGGCTGAAGGCCCGCACGCCGTAGGTGTACCCCTTCTCCTCGCGCAGGACGCGGTCCAGCCGGGAGGTGAGCGTGCCACCCAGGCAGTACGCACCGAGGACCTGCGCCGCCCAGACCCGGTCGTGGCGGTCCGGGCCGATGCGGCCGATGAGCAGCTGCGTCTGGACCGCACCGGGACGGTCCACGATGACGACGCGGCCCGTGTCATCGGCGGTGATCGGCGGCATGGGCCGGCTCTCCACCACATCACCCGACCAGTTGCCGAGCGTGTCGGCGAGGAGGGCGTCCACGTCGGTTCCGAGGAGGTCGCCGACGATCACGGCGGTGGCCGCGGCGGGGCGCACGTGGGCCTCGTAGAAGGCCCGTACAGCGGCGGCGTCGATGCGCGCCACCGTCTCCTCGCTGCCCTGGCGGGGCCGTGACATCCGCGAGGAGGCGGGGAAGAGCTGCTTGGACAGCTCCTTCGCGGCGCGCCTGCCCGGGTTGGCGGTCTCGTGGGGGATCTCGTCCAACCGGTTACGGACGAGACGGTCGACCTCGCTGTCGGCGAACAGCGGCGCGCGCAGCGCCTCGGCGAGCAGACCCATGGCCTTGGGCAGCCGGGAGACGGGCACCTCGAGGGAGACCCGGACGCCCGGGTGGTCGGCGTGCGAGTCGAGCGTTGCTCCGCAGCGCTCGAGCTCCGCGGCGAACTCCTCCGCCGTGTGCTTGTCGGTGCCCTCGGACAGTGCCCTGGCCATGATCGTGGCGACACCGTCCAGGCCCTCGGGCTCGGCGTCGAGCGGGGCGTCGAGGAAGACCTCGACGGCCACGACCTGCTGGCCGGGTCGATGGCACCGCAGCACGGTCAGCCCGTTGTCGAGCGCGCCGCGCTCGGGCGCGGGGAAGGCCCACGGCCTGGCGTCTCCGGGCTGCGGCTGCGGGTGGAATTCCATGGTCGCGGCAGCGTCGGTCACTGGTCCGCCCCCTCTTCGTCGTCGTGAGCACCGCTGTCGGCGGAGGCGGGCTCGTACACCAGTACCGCCCTGTTGTCCGGCCGCAGCCGGGCCCTGGCGACCGCCTTCACCTCTTCTGCGGTGACGTCCAGGACCCGCTGGACGGCACTGAAGGCCAGCTGCGGGTCACCGAACAGGACGGCGTAGCGGCACAGTTCGTCCGCGCGGCCCGCGACCGTGCCGAGCCGGTCCAGCCACTCGCGCTCCAGCTGAGCCTGTGCGCGCTCCATCTCCTCCGGACTGGGCCCCTCAGCGGCGAACCGGGCCAACTCGTCGTCGACGGCGGCCTCGATGTCCGGTACCTCGACGCCCGCGGACGTCTTCACGTCCAGCCAGCCGAGCGAGGGGGCTCCGGCCAGCCGGAGCAGGCCGAAGCCCGCGGCGACGGCCGTGCGATCACGGCGGACCAGGCGGTTGTGCAGACGGGACGACTCACCGCCGCCGAGCACCGTGAGGGCCAGATCGGCGGCGTCGCACTCGCGGGTGCCGTCGTGCGGCAACCGGTAGGCAGCCATCAGGGCTCGGGCCGGTACGTCCTCGACGACTTCCTCCCGCAGCTGCTCGCCGATGACGTCGGGCAGGGACCCGTCGCGGGGCGACTGCTTCCCGTCGTGGGACGGGATGGAGCCGAAGTACTTCTCGACCCAGGCGAGGGTCTGCTCCGGGTCGATGTCGCCGACGACCGACAGGACCGCGTTGTTCGGCGCGTAGTACGTCCGGAAGAAGTGCCGCGCGTCCTCCAGGGTCGCCGCGTCCAGGTCGGCCATCGACCCGATCGGGGTGTGGTGGTACGGGTGCCCGTCCGGGTAGGAGAGGGCGGTCAGCTTCTCGAACGCCGTCCCGTACGGAACGTTGTCGTAGCGTTGGCGCCGCTCGTTCTTGACGACGTCGCGCTGGTTCTCCATGGACTCGTCGTCGAGGGCGACGAGGAGCGACCCCATGCGGTCGGCCTCCAGCCAGAGCGCGAGCTCGAGCTGGTGGGCGGGCATCGTCTCGAAGTAGTTGGTGCGCTCGAAGCTCGTGGTGCCGTTGAGCGAGCCGCCCGCGCCCTGGACGAGCTCGAAGTGACCGTTGCCCGGCACCTGCGCGGACCCCTGGAACATGAGGTGCTCGAAGAGGTGGGCGAGGCCGGTGCGGCCCCTGACCTCGTGGCGCGAGCCCACGTCGTACCAGAGGCACACCGCGGCGACCGGGGTCAGGTGGTCCTCTGAGAGCACCACGCGAAGGCCGTTGGCCAGGCGGTGCTCGGTCGCTTTCAGGCCGCCGGAGCCGGCCTCGGCTGTCGCCGTGTGACCCATGGGCATGTCGTCCCTTCGATCGCGGTTCAGGGTGTCCTGCCACTGTATGCAAGCGGGCTGACACCTGGCGAAGTTCCCCGCGGTTCCGGGTCGCGGTCAAGCTTGTCAGCGGGACGGTCCACAATGGTCGGCGTCAGATCCCGCACATGTTGGTGAAGGAGCCGCAAGCGCGATGGCCCGCCGCAGCACGAAGACGCCGCCGCCCGACGACTTCGAGGAGAGGATCCTCGACATCGACGTCGTCGACGAGATGCAGGGCTCCTTCCTCGAGTACGCGTACTCGGTGATCTACTCCCGCGCCCTGCCCGACGCACGGGACGGCATGAAACCGGTCCACCGCCGGATCGTGTACCAGATGAACGAGATGGGGCTCCGCCCCGACCGCGGCTATGTGAAGTGCGCCCGTGTGGTCGGCGAAGTGATGGGCAAGCTCCATCCGCACGGAGACGCGTCGATCTACGACGCGCTGGTGCGGATGGCACAGCCCTTCTCGATGCGCCTGCCGCTGGTCGACGGCCACGGCAACTTCGGTTCGCTGGGCAACGACGACCCTCCGGCAGCGATGCGCTACACGGAGTGCCGGATGGCCGCCGCCACGGGGCTGATGACCGAGTCGATCGAAGAGAACACGGTCGACTTCACACCGAACTACGACGGGCAGGAGCAGGAACCGGTCGCCCTCCCGGCAGCCTTCCCGAACCTGTTGGTCAACGGCGCCTCCGGCATCGCCGTCGGCATGGCGACGAACATGCCGCCGCACAACCTCGGCGAGGTCGTCGCCGCGGCCCGTCACCTGATCAGGCACCCCGGCGCCGACCTGGAGACGCTCATGCGTTTCGTCCCGGGGCCCGACCTGCCCACGGGCGGCCGGATCGTCGGACTGGCCGGAATCAGGGACGCGTACGAGACGGGCCGCGGCACCTTCAAGATCCGTGCCACGGTGGCCGTGGAGAACGTGACGGCGCGCCGCAAGGGTCTCGTCGTCACCGAACTGCCCTTCACCGTCGGCCCGGAGAAGGTGATCGCGAAGATCAAGGACCTGGTCGGTTCCAAGAAGTTGCAGGGCATCGCCGACGTCAAGGACCTCACGGACCGTGAGCACGGCCTGCGCCTGGTCATCGAGATCAAGAACGGCTTCATCCCGGAGGCCGTGCTGGAGCAGCTCTACAAGCTGACGCCGATGGAGGAGTCCTTCGGCATCAACAACGTGGCCCTGGTCGACGGCCAGCCGCTGACGCTCGGCCTCAAGGAGCTGCTGGAGGTCTACCTCGACCACCGCTTCGACGTCGTACGGCGGCGCAGCGAGTTCCGGCGCGGGAAGAAGAGCGACCGGTTGCACCTCGTCGAGGGACTGCTCGTCGCCCTGCTCGACATCGACGAGGTCATCCGACTCATCCGCTCCAGCGAGAACTCGGCGCAGGCCAAGGAGCGGCTGATGGCGCACTTCTCGCTCACCGAGGTGCAGACGCAGTACATCCTCGACACCCCGCTGCGCCGGCTCACCAAGTTCGACCGCATCGAGCTGGAGGGCGAGCGCGACAAGCTCACCGCGGAGATCGAGGAGCTGACCCGGATCCTGGAGTCGGACACCGAGCTCCGCAAGCTCGTTTCGTCCGAACTCGCCTCGGTGGCCAAGAAGTTCGGCACGGAGCGGCGCACGGTGCTGTTGGAGTCCGCCGGTGCGCCGGTGGTGTCCGCGTCGCTGCAGGTGGCGGACGACCCGTGCCGGGTGTTGCTGTCCTCCACCGGACTGCTGGCACGCACGGTCACCGGGGAGGCACTCCCGGAGGGGAGCACCCGGCGTGCGAAGCACGACGTGATCGTCTCCGCGGTGCCCGCGACCGCACGCGGCGAGGTGGGCGTGGTCACCTCGGCCGGGCGGCTGCTCCGGCTGTCGGTGATCGACCTGCCACAACTCCCCGAGACGGCCGGCACACCGAACCTGTCCGGTGGTGCCCAAGTCTCGGAATTCCTGACGCTGGAGGCGGACGAGCAGGTGATCTGCCTGACCACGCTCGACGAAGCCTCACCCGGCCTCGCCCTCGGCACGCTCCAGGGCGTGGTCAAGCGTGTGGTGCCCGACTTCCCGGCGAACAAGGACGAGCTGGAAGTGATCACTCTCAGGGAGGGTGACCGGATCGTGGGCGGTACCGAGCTGCGCACCGGTGAGGAAGACCTGGTGTTCATCACTTCCGACGCACAGCTGCTGCGCTATCCGGCGGGCCAGGTCAGGCCGCAGGGCCGCCCGGCGGGCGGCATGGCGGGCATCAAGCTGGCCGAGGGCGCCGGAGTGCTCTCGTTCACCGCCGTCGATCCTGCGGTGGACGCGGTGGTCTTCACGGTCGCGGGCTCCACCGGGACCCTGGACGACTCGGTGACCACGGCGAAGCTCACTCCGTTCGACCAGTTCCCGCGCAAGGGCCGGGCAACCGGTGGGGTGCGCTGCCAGCGCTTCCTCAAGGGCGAGGACGTGCTGCTACTGGCCTGGGCGGGTGCAGCACCGGCGCGGGCCGCCCAGAAGAACGGAACGCCTGTCGAGCTCCCCGAGCCCGACCCGCGGCGCGACGGTTCGGGCACGCCGCTGGCGAAGCCGGTCGCCTCGCTGGCCGGACCTGCTTCGTAGGGCACCCGCCCTGACGGACCGGTGGCAGGAGCGTCCCGTTGCGGCGTCCCTGCCACCGATGGTCCGTCTCCCGGGCGCCGGTGTGGCCCCGGGTGCAATGGGGTCAGCTCCAGGGCAAATGCCGCCAGGGGCTGCCCTCGTCCTGCACGAGCAGCCGGTGGGAGGACAGGGCGTCGTCGTAGTAGCGGCCGTACTCCTCCTCGTCGAAGCGCAGTACGCGACCCAGTACGTACCCCGCCGAGAAGTCCTCCCACGACCGGTAGGCGGTCCTGCTGAGCGCACCCGCGCGTACGATGGCGCATTCCGCCTGGTGCGGGGTGCAGAAGCGGGCTGCCAGCCCCCAGCGGGCCACGGACGGGGCCCGTCCGTAGTCATAGGCACATACGGACGTCACCCGGCCGTCGTCCGAAAGCAGTCCGTCGGCGCGGAACCTGGCCTCGTACCGCGTGATGCGGCGTACCAGGTCCTCCATCTCCTTCACCACGGGCGCCGGAGCACCACGGTCACGCAGGGTTGCGGCAGCGGTCTCGCGCCAGAGCTCCGGGGTGGGCGGCTTCCCGAGGCTCTCGACCAGTCGCGTGCGCACCCGGAGTGCGAACTCGGGTTCCGGCGGGCTGTCGGAGCGGGCGAGCAGTGCGCCGACCCGCTCCTGCCAGCCGTCGTGACCGGTGATCCCCCAGGCCTCGCGCAGGACGCGGCGCTGGGTGCCGTACGCGCGGTACACCGTTCCGACCTCGTTCCAGGGCACGCCGTTGGTCACCGCGAGGTGCCCGCCGCAGGCGAGTCCGAAGGCGAGCGGCCCGTACAGCGGCCCGGTGTGCAGCGCGGACAGCCGTTTCGGGGCGCTGCGGGCGTTCTCGGCGTAGTAGCGGCGCCACACGTCGCGGTCCCGGGATGACGCCGGAAGGTGTACGGCTGCGGGCGTGCCACTGTTGACGGCGAGCCACTGTCCCGCCTCGGTCCACCGGAAGTCCGCCACCCACGCGAGCGTCACCTCGTGGAAGACCCAGTCCGGACGCCAGGGCGGCAGCATGCCGCGTGTGAGCAGCGGCCTGCACAGCCCTCCGGTCGCCGGGTCGACGACCGCGGGCCAGCGGATCAGGTCCGGCTCGGCGTCGACCTCGTGGCGGGCCTGGCCGATGAACAACTCCTCGGCGGCGAGCACCTGCAGCTGGGCGTGCCGGTCCCCGCGCAGCCCGGCCTCGTGTAATCGGCGTTCCACCGGCCTGGGTGGCGTCCACTTCAGGACCACGGCCCGCTCCGGTCGTCCTCGTCCGGAACCCGCTGCTCGGGCGCGTACCGCAGGACTCCCCACAGGGCGTGCTCGGCGGGGGCGTCCTCCGGTGCACGCACCCGGGTGGCGTCGAGCGCCCCGAGGAGACCCGCCGTGTCGACGCCGGAGCCGATGAGGACCAGTTGGGTCTGCCGATCGGCGCCGTCCGGCCACGGCTCGGGATAGAACCGCAGGAACCGGCCGACTGAGTGCACGGCGTACCGATTGGCGGGGTCGGCCTCTCCGAATCCGACGAAACCCTTGATCCGGTACAGCCCCTGCGGTCGCGAGTCGAGGAAGTCCATGAGCCTACGGGGGTGCAAGGGCTCATCGGAGGTGAACGAGACCGTCTCGTAGGCGGCATGCAGATGATGTCGGTGCCCGTCGGTGCCGTGACCGTGCTCGTCGTGCCCCGCTCCGTCGTGATCGGCCTCGTCGTCGTGCAGGTCCTCGAAGGAGAGCTGCCCCACGCGCTCGGCCTTCGGACGGCATTCGAAGAGAAGCTCGGGATCGATGCGACCGTAGGACGCCCGCACGACGGCTACGCCTTCGGCGACGCCCGCGATGTGCTCGCGCAGCCGCCCCACTTCGACCTCGGCGATCCGGTCCGTCTTGTTGACGACGATCAGATCGGCGATCCGGAGGTGCCTGTCGATTTCGGGATGCCGCTCGCGGGTCGCTCCGAACTCGGCGGCGTCGACGACCTCGATGAGACCGCCGTACACGATGTGCCGGTTCTCGCTTGCCAGGAGCATGCGGACGAGCTCCTGCGGTTCCGCGAGGCCGCTCGCCTCGATGACGATCACGTCGAGGCGCGCGGCGGGACGGGTGAGCTTGTCGAGGAAGACGTCCAACTCGCTCGCGTCCACGGCACAGCACAGACAACCGTTGCCGAGGGACACCGTGGAGTCGCCGAGCTGGCCCGCCACGGTCATCGCGTCGATCTCGATGGACCCGAAGTCGTTGACGATCGCGCCGATCCTCGTCCCCCGGCCGGCCCGGAGGAGGTGGTTGAGCAAGGTGGTCTTGCCTGACCCCAGAAAGCCCGCAAGGACGATCACGGGGATCTGCGGCTGGCTCAACGCGGTACCTCCGGGGCTCTCGTGTGCGTCGGACCTCCAGGATATGGGCAGTTCAGGCGACCTCCGGGAGCGGCTGGGGCGGCACGGGCCCCACGTAGCGCGCGGCCGGACGGATGATCTTCGAGTCCTCCGCCTGCTCCAGGACGTTGGCGCTCCAGCCGACGACGCGAGCGGCGCAGAACGTCGGTGTGAACATCTCCCGTGGCAGTCCACAGAGCTCCATCACCACTCCCGCGTAGAACTCCACGTTCGTGTGCAGCTCGCGCCCCGGCTTCAGCTCGGCGAGGATCGCCTCGACCCGCGCCTCCACCTCCACCGCGAAGTCCACGAGTGGCCCGCCGAAGCTCCGGGCGATCGAGCGCAGCATGCGCGAGCGCGGGTCCTCCGTGCGGTAGACGGGGTGGCCGAAACCCATGATCCGTTCCCCGGCACATACCCGTTCCCTGATCCAGGCGTCGATGCGGTCCGGACTGCCGATCGCATCCAGCGTGTCCAGCGCGCGGCTCGGCGCGCCGCCGTGCAGCGGCCCGGACATCGCGCCGACGGCCCCGACCAGACAGGCCGCCAGGTCGGCACCGGTGGAGGCGATCACCCGGGCGGTGAAGGTGGAGGCGTTGAAGCCGTGGTCAACGGTGGAGATCAGGTACTGCTCGACGGCCCGTGCCCGGGCGGGATCCGGCTCGGAACCGGTCAGCATGTAGAGGTAGTTGGCGGCGTACGGGAGGTCGTCGCGCGGCGGGACGGGGGTCAGCCCCCGGCCGAGCCGGTACAGCGCGGTGAGCAGCGTGGGCACCGCGGCGCAGGCCGCGAGCGCGTCCGCACTCCGCTGCCCGGCGTCGAGGTCGTACCCGGGCCGTAGCCCCGCCGATGCCCCGAGCAGTGAAAGCCCGGTGCGCAGTCCGGCGAGCGGGCCGGAGGGGGCACAGGCGCGGGCGACGGCGGGCAACACCTCGCCGACGTCGGTGGGGATCCGGCGCAGCTCCGCCGTCTGCCGCAGGAACGCCCGGCGCTGTGCGGCATCCGGCAGGCGTCCGTGGAACATCAGGTACCAGACGTCCTCGAAGGTGCTGTTCTCCGCGAGCTCCACAGCCGAGTACTGGCGGTAGTGGTAGAAGCCCTCTCGCCCCCGTACGTCCCCGAGTGCGGTGTCGGTGACGACGACGCCCGCGAGTCCGCGCGGAACGCCGGGGACCGCCGTGGCTCCGTCCATGGTGTGCATGACGCCTCCTCCGTTGAATTGATTCGACTCTCCATGCTTGATATAATCATTGTCAATATTGATTGAATCAATACGTGTACGGTGTTCTCATGACGGATCACGCAGCGGACGAGGAACGGCTGACCACGCGTCAGGCAGCCGAAAGGCTCGGCGTCAAGCCCGAAACCGTGTACGCGTACGTCAGCCGCGGACAGCTCTCCAGCCGCCGCGGCTCCTCGGGGCGGGGCAGCACGTTCGACGCCAAGGAGGTCGACGCCCTCCTCCGCAGGAACCGGAGGGAAGCCGCCCCGGCCAGCGACGTCATCCAGCGGATCCGTACGGACATCACCCTGATCGACAAGGACCGCTACTACTTCCGCGGCGTCGACGCGACCGAACTCGCCCGCACCTACCGCTACGAGGAGATCGCCGACTGGCTCTGGACCGGCACCCTGCGGCCCGGCACCCGGTTCACCGCCCCTCCCCCGATGCTCGCCGCCGCCCGTCGTGCCGTCGAGGCGCTCCCGTCGCACAGCAGCCCGACGGACCGTCTGCGGGTGGCAGCGATCGCCGCCGCGGTCACCGACCCGCTCCGCTTCGACCTCAGCGGCGACGCGGTGCTCGGCAGCGCCCGCTCACTGATCCCGACCCTGGTCGACGCACTCCCCCAGGCCGGTCAGACGCACCGGGGCGAAGGAACGCTGGCCTGGCGGTTGTGGTCCCGGCTCACCGCCGCCCGCCCGGACGACGCCTCACTGCGGGCCTTCGACATGGCGCTCTCCCTGCTGATCGACCACGACCTCGCTGCATCGACTCTCGCCGTCCGGGTCGCGGCATCGGCACGCGCCCATCCCTACGCCGTGGTCTCGGCGGGCCTCGGCGCGCTGGACGGCCCCCTGCACGGGGCAGCGAGCGGTCTCGCCCACCGGATGCTCGTCGAGGTGCTGGAGCGCGGCAGCGCGGCCGCAGTCGTCGCGGACCACCTGCGGGCGGGCCGCCGGGTGCCGGGACTCGGGCACCGTCTCTACCCGGGCCGCGACCCGCGGGCCGAGGCCCTGTTCACGGCGCTCGCGGACGTCCCCGGGGCCGCTCCGGCGCTGGAGGCCGCGCGTGACGTCGAGGACACCACCGCGCGTCACGTCCCCCTCCACGCCAACGTGGACCTCGCGCTGGCCGTGCTGTCGGTGTCCTCCGGGATGCTCGCCGAGGCGGGCGAGACCGTGTTCGCCGTGGCACGCACGGCGGGCTGGATCGCGCATGCACGGGAGGAGTACGAGGAGCGCCCGCTGCGGATGCGCCCCAGTGGCCAGTACGGTGGGCCCCGCCCGCCGCGTCCGCTGCCCTGAACCGAGCGGACCTCCGCGCCCCGGCGCCTGGCCGGGGCACGGCCGGCACCCCGGACCTGCCCAAGCGGCGCTCCCCGCCCACCGCGAAGCCCATCCGCAGGGTGCTCCTCGACCCAGAAGCCGCCCTGTCCGCCCGGGAGGTCGCCGAACGTGCGGGCGTGCGCCGGCAGACGGCGCAGCGCTCCCCGTAGCTCCTGGAGCGCTCGGGCCGGGTCCAGCTCTCCCTGCGGTACGTCGGGACGGGCCGTATGCGTGGGCGGAGGGCCGGGGCGCACCGTGGAAACGCCACTCGCAGGCCGTCCGAGGCCGGCAGCTCTGTGCTCGCCGTTCATACCGCGCCGGCACCCGTCAGCGCCCGGACCTCCGTCTCGGCGTGCTTGGCGTCGTCCGGTGCCTCGGGGGAGGTGACGGTGCCGATCCATCCCGCGAGGAACCCCAGGGGAATGGAAACCACTCCCGGGTTCTGGAGCGGGAAGACGTGGAAGTCCGCCCCCGGGAACAGGGCTTCGGGGCTGCCGGACACCACAGGCGAGACCAGCACCAGAAGAACCGCCGGAACGAGACCGCCGTAGACCGACCACACGGCACCGCGGGTGGTGAACTGCCGCCAGAACAGCGAGTACAGGAGCACCGGCAGATTGGCCGAGGCGGCGACGGCGAAGGCCAGGCCCACCAGGAAGGCCACGTTCAGGTCGCGGGCGAGCAGGCCGAGCCCGATCGCGGTCACCCCGATGCCCGCCGCGGCGATCCGCGCCACGGCGACCTCGCTGTGGTGCTTGGTGTGACGGCGCTTGAGCGAGGCGTACAGGTCGTGGGCGACCGAAGCCGAGGAGGCGAGAGTGATCCCGGCGACGACCGCCAGGATCGTCGCGAAGGCCACCGCCGCCACGACGGCGAAGAGCACCGTGCCCCCGGTCGAGCCCGCACCCCCGCCGAGTTCGAGCGCGAGCAGGGGAACCGCCGTGTTCCCCGCGGCGTTCGACGCGCGCACCTCCTGCGTGCCCAGGAGCGCGGCGGCGCCGAAGCCGAGCACGATCGTCATCAGGTAGAAGCTGCCGATGAGGCCGATGGCCCAGACGACCGAACGTCGGGCGGCACGCGCGGTCGGCACGGTATAGAAGCGGGACAGAATGTGCGGCAGCCCGGCCGTGCCGAGAACGAGCGCCAGCCCCAGACTGATGAAGTCCAGACGCGCCGTCCAGTCAGCGCCGTAGCGCAGTCCGGGCGAGAGGAAGGCCGTGCCGTGACCGCTCTGCCCGGCGGCCGCCGTGAGCAGTTGGTTGAAGTCGCCGTGGAAACGTGCAAGTACGAGTCCGGTGAGCGCGATCGCACCCGCCATCAGCAGTACGGCCTTGACGATCTGGATCCAGGTGGTGGCGCGCATCCCGCCCAGCGACACGTAGACCACCATCAGGGCGCCGACCCCGATCACGGTCCAGGAGCGTGCGGCCCCGCTCGTCCCTCCGACCAGCAGGGCGACCAGGCTCCCGGCGCCGACCATCTGCGCCACCAGGTAGAGGACCGAGACCGCCACCGAGGACGTGCCCGCGGCGATGCGGACCGGGCGTTCACTCATCCGGGCCGCGACGACGTCGGCGAGCGTGAACCTACCGCAGTTGCGGACCAGTTCGGCGACGAGCAGCAGGACCACCAGCCAGGCCACCAGGAAGCCCACCGAGTAGAGCATCCCGTCGTAGCCGTAGAGCGCGATGAGCCCGGAGATGCCGAGGAAGGACGCGGCGGACATGTAGTCCCCGGCGATGGCGAAACCGTTCTCTATGGGCGAGAACAGCCGTCCGCCCGCGTAGAACTCCTCGGCCGAGCCGTGCCGGTTGCGGCTGACCCAGGTGGTGATCCCGAGAGTGACGGCGATGAACGCGCTGAAAAGCAGCAGCGCCAGGGTGTGGTTGCCGCTCAACGCCCGCTCCCCCGCTCCGCCCCGGCGTCGCGCGTCGGCTCCTCTCCCCGTGTGCGGTCGAACACCGTCCACCGCAGGTCCAACGCCGCCCGGTCCCTGCACAACCGGGCGTGCCTGGCGTACGCCCAGGTCAGCAGGAACGTGGTGAGGAACTGCCCGAGTCCGGCCAGCATCGCCACGTTGACCGCACCGGCGACCGTCCTCGCCATGAGCCCGGGCGCGGCGGTGGCTGCGACGACATAGGCGACGTACCAAACGAAGAAGGCGAGGCTGGCGGGGACCACGAACCGCCGATAGCGGCTGCGCACTTCCTGGAAGGCGGCACTGCGCTGCACTTCCAGGTAGACGTCCGCGGCCCGGCGGTGCGCCTGCGGGCACCCGGCGCCCAGGGGGGACGGGGTGGCGGGTATGCCCGCCCCGTCCAACTCGCCCCAGCCGGAGGCCAGCACGTCGTACCAGGGGTCGTCGATGCCTGTAGCCCCGGTGTCCCGGCCTTGCTTCGTCTCCACGCTCAGTTCTCCTTGTCAGCGACGCCTTTCGGTCGCGTGCCCAAGAATGGACAGAACGGGGACTTCCCGGACTCTTCTCTTGTTCTCTTCACCCCATTAGGTGACGGATGCTGTGCTTCCGCGTCAGAGGGACGGGTATCAGGCGTCAATGCGCGAGCGGTCCAGCGTCGCCGCGGAACTGGTGATGAACTCCTTGCGCGGAGCGACCTCATTGCCCATCAGCAGATCGAAGACCTGCTCCGCGGCCTCCAGGTCACCGATGTTGATCCGGCGCAACGTGCGGTGCCTCGGGTCCATCGTGGTCTCCGCCAACTGGTCGGCGTCCATCTCGCCGAGACCCTTGTAGCGCTGGATGGAGTCCTTGAACCGGATGCCCTTGCGCTGGAACTCCAACAGCGTGGAGCGCAGTTCGTTGTCCGAGTACGTGTAGACGTACTTGTCCTGCCCCCTCTTGGGCTGAATCAGCTCGATCCGGTGCAGCGGCGGCACCGCCGCGAAGACGCGGCCCGCCTCGACCATCGGCCGCATGTAGCGCTGGAAGAGCGTGAGCAGCAGGCAACGGATGTGTGCACCGTCGACGTCGGCGTCGACCAGGAGGACGATCTTGCCGTACCGAGCCGCGTCGATGTCGAAGGTACGACCCGAACCCGCCCCTATGACCTGGATGATCGCCCCGCACTCGGCGTTCTTGAGCATGTCGGAGACGGACGACTTCTGGACGTTGAGGATCTTGCCTCGGATCGGCAGCAGCGCCTGGAACTCGGAGTTCCGGGCGAGCTTCGCCGTACCGAGCGCCGAGTCCCCCTCGACGATGAAGAGTTCGCTCCGCTCGACGTCGTCGCTGCGGCAGTCGGCGAGCTTGGCCGGCAACGAGGACGACTCCAACGCCGTCTTCCTGCGCTGTGCCTCCTTGTGCTGGCGGGCCGCGATGCGCGTGCGGGCGGCGGCGACAGCCTTCTCCAGCACGGCCCGGGCCTGGGCCTTGGCGTCGCGCTTGGTCGACGTCAGGAACGCCTTGAGCTCCTTCGCCACGACGTTGGCGACGATGCGGTTGGCGGCGGAGGTGCCGAGGACCTCCTTGGTCTGGCCCTCGAACTGCGGCTCCGCGAGCCGGACGGTCACGACCGCGGTCATGCCCTCCAGCGCGTCGTCCTTGACGATGTCGTCCTCGGCGACGCGCAGCAGCTTGGTCGAGCGCAGCACCTCGTTGACGGTCTTGGTGACGGACCGTTCGAAACCAGTGACGTGCGTACCGCCCTTGGGGGTCGCGATGATGTTGACGAAGGACTTGATCGTGGTGTCGTAGCCGGTCCCCCAACGCAGCGCGATGTCGACGGCGAGGTCACGGGTGACCTCCGTCGGCGTCATGTGGCCGCGGTCGTCGAGGACCGGGACGGTCTCCTTGAACGTGCCGTTCCCGGTCAGCCGAAGGACGTCGCAGACGGCCTTGTCCTGGGCGAGGTACTCACAGAATTCACTGATGCCACCGTCGAAGTGGAAGGTCTCCTGCGACGTGCCCTCGCCCTCGAGGCCCCGCTCGTCGCGGACGACGATCGTCAGGCCCGGCACCAGGAAGGCGGTCTGGCGTGCACGCTGGTGGAGCGTCTCCAGGGAGAGCTTGGCGTCCTTCAGGAAGATCTGGCGGTCCGCCCAGTAGCGGACACGCGTGCCGGTGCGGGTCTTGGGGACGCGCTTACCCTTGATCAGCCCGTTGGCCGGGTCGAACGGGGCGTCGGGGCCGGACTCGGTGAAGATGCCGGGCACACCGCGCCGGAAGCTGATCGAGTGCGTCGCACTACCGCGGTCGACCTCGACGTCGAGGCGGGCCGACAGGGCGTTGACGACGGAGGCGCCCACGCCGTGGAGACCACCGGACGCAGCGTACGAACCACCGCCGAACTTTCCGCCGGCGTGCAGCTTGGTCATCACGACCTCGACGCCGGAGAGCCCGGTCTTCGGCTCGACGTCCACGGGGATGCCCCGCCCGTTGTCCCGGACCTCGACCGAGCTGTCGTCGTGGAGGATCACTTCGATGTGGTCGCAGTAGCCGCCGAGCGCCTCGTCCACCGAGTTGTCGATGATCTCCCACAGGCAGTGCATCAGCCCGCGGCTGTCAGTCGACCCGATGTACATGCCGGGGCGCTTGCGGACCGCTTCGAGCCCTTCGAGAACGAGCAGATGCCGCGCGGTGTAGTTGGAACCGTCACGGTCTGCGGTCAGCAGCGCACTCGACGGCACTGACGTTTCGGCGGTCACGCGGTTCGCTCCTCGCTGAATTTGAATGTGGCCCTGTGGGGGTAGAGGCCCGGCGTCGGTCGCCCGGTCAGAGGGTACCGAGGCCTGGTAGAGCCGATGTAACGCCACCCTCATGATTCCTCATGCTAGTCCAGAGTCGCATAACTGTTCGATCCCTCGTTGGAGTGACGCGCACATCACGTTCCCTTCCAGGCATGAACCATTTAGGCTCCGGGCACGTCCTCATGAACAACCGGCAACCCAGCCGGAGGACCTGATGAAACAAGCAAGCCAAGCGAAACCGTAAAGCGAAGCAATACGGCACATTCGCCGCCAACCGGCAGCAGACAGCCGCCTCGACTGGAAGTTTCGAGGGAAAGGCACGAGCGGGAACGTTTTCGGCCTGGTTGGATGTTGACCCTGGTACGACAGCTCGTCGAGCTAGAGAAGAGGCGACGTGACTACTGTTCTGACCCCCGCGAGCCCGCTGACGGCCGCTGACCGCTGCGACCGCTGCGGCGCCCAGGCGTATCTGCGCGTCGTTCTGACCAGTGGCGGTGAACTGCTCTTCTGCGCCCACCACGGGCGCAAGTTCGAGCCGGAACTCAAGAAGATCGCCGCAGAGATACAGGATGAGACGGACCGACTGACGGCTGCACCGGCCAGCGCCGGCGACGACGAACGCTGACCTTCTCATCCATACGACGAGCTACGGGACCGGTTCAGGACCGGCCGACGGGCGGCTACCTCTCCAAGGAGGCAGCCGCCCGTTCTCGTTGCCGTAAGCGCCCGGTGCCCGATCGTGCCGCCTTCGACTCCCGAGCCCGCAACCACTGCGGCGACCACCCTGTCACCGCGCCCTCGCGGACGGTGCCGGTGTTCCTCCGCCTCAGCGAGTGCGCCCCATCGAGGCGAGCACCGAGGAAACCCGGGTGTAGACCCCCGGACTCTCCGAACGGCCGCAACCGCTGCCCCACGAGACGATGCCGATCAGACGGCCCCGCGCCACGAGTGGGCCCCCACTGTCCCCCTGGCACGCATCGCGCCCGCCGGCGTCACCGGCGCACACCATCGTGGACGCCACGTACCGGCCGCCCGCGCCGCCCGGATAGGCGCGCGCACACACATCGTCGGACAGCACGCGCACGGACGCCGAACGCAGGTCGTAGGCGTACGTGGCCATCCCCGTCGTGTCGCCCCACCCGTAGACCGTTGCGGCGGTGCCCGGCGCGTACGCCGCATCACCGTTACCCGCCGTCGCGATCGCGTGACTCACGGGGAGCGCGTTCGCGAGGGTGAGCACCGCGAGGTCGGCGGAACTCGTGTTGGGGTCGTAGCCGGGCGCGATCCGCACACTGCGCACGGGCACCTCCTGGCCGCCGGGGCTGCGTAGGTCCGTTCGCCCGGCGATCACACGCAGGTCGGTGATCTGCCTCACGTCCGAACCGAGCACCTCCCGGCTGAGGCAGTGCGCCGCGGTCAGCACCTTCGTGGGCGCCACCAGCACACCACCGCAGAACTGCCCGGCCCGCGTACCTCCGAACCGGTCACGGCTGGACAGCGCGACCACCCAGGGGCTCTCACCGGCGGCCACCGGCGTTCCCCCGATGACGACGCTGTCGGCCAGCGCCGGGGCCGCCGCGGAAACCGCCACCAGGACCGTGGCCGCGGCCGCTGCCACGGCTGCCGTCAGTGCTCGGGTGATAGGACGTCGCATGCGGTCTCCTGACTCTCCGGTGGAATCCGTGTACTCAGAGTCAGGCACCGCGCCGCGGGCTGCACCCGCACGACATGCAGAGGGCCCGTCTCCCGGGGGAAACGGGCCCTCTTACGAGCGACGCTGGGTGCGATATCAGTCCAGGTAGTCGCGGAGCACCTGGGACCGCGACGGGTGCCGCAGCTTCGACATCGTCTTGGACTCGATCTGACGGATCCGCTCACGGGTCACGCCGTAGACCTTGCCGATCTCGTCCAGCGTCTTCGGCTGACCGTCGGTGAGCCCGAAGCGCATGGAGACGACGCCCGCCTCGCGCTCGGACAGCGTGTCGAGCACCGAGTGGAGCTGCTCCTGCAACAGCGTGAAGCTGACCGCGTCGGCCGGGACGACCGCCTCCGAGTCCTCGATCAGGTCACCGAACTCGCTGTCGCCGTCCTCACCCAGCGGGGTGTGCAGCGAGATCGGCTCGCGGCCGTACTTCTGGACCTCGATGACCTTCTCCGGGGTCATGTCGAGCTCCTTGGCCAGCTCCTCCGGGGTGGGCTCGCGACCCAGGTCCTGGAGCATCTGGCGCTGCACACGAGCGAGCTTGTTGATGACCTCGACCATGTGCACCGGGATACGGATGGTGCGCGCCTGATCGGCCATGGCGCGGGTGATCGCCTGCCGGATCCACCAGGTCGCGTACGTGGAGAACTTGTAGCCCTTGGTGTAGTCGAACTTCTCGACCGCACGGATCAGACCGAGGTTGCCCTCCTGGATCAGGTCCAGGAAGAGCATGCCTCGACCCGTGTAGCGCTTCGCGAGCGAGACGACCAGACGGAGGTTGGCCTCCAGCAGGTGGTTCTTGGCGCGGCGCCCGTCCTCGGCGATGATCTCCAGCTCGCGCTTGAGCTTCGGGGCGAGCTTGTCGGAGTTGGCCAGCTTGTCTTCGGCGAACAGGCCCGCCTCGATCCGCTTGGCCAGCTCGACCTCCTGCTCGGCATTGAGCAGGGGGACCTTGCCGATCTGCTTGAGGTAGTCCTTGACCGGGTCGGCCGTGGCACCGGCAGCGGCGACCTGCTGCGCGGGGGCGTCGTCCTCGTCTTCGTCGGAGAGTACGAAACCGGCGCTCTCGGCGCCCTCGGGCTCGTCGGCACCGGCCTTGCCGGCCTGGGCCTCGTCGAGCACTTCCTCGCCTTCGAGGATCTCTTCGGCGTCCTTCTTGGTGGCGGTCTTCTTGGCCGCCGTCTTCTTGGCGGCGGTCTTCTTGGCCGCCGTCGTCTTCTTGGCCGCGCTCTTCTTCGCGGCCGCCTTCTTCGCGGGCGCAGCGGTCTCGTCCGCCTCGGACACCGCGACCTCGTCGGACGTGGCCGTCGGTGCTGCGCCGCCGGCCGCGACGGTCTTCGCCGCGGTCGTCCTGGTCGCGACGGACTTGGTGGCGGTGCGCTTTGCCGGGCTCTTCGCTGCGACGCTCTTGCGGGTGCGCTTCGGCGACTCCGCGGCACTGACCATCAGCGTCACACCCTCTTCCTCGAGGATCTGATTGAGGCTGCGCAGAACATTCTTCCACTGGGTTGGCGGAATCTGGTCAGCCTCGAAGGCCCGACGCACGTCATCGCCGGCGATCTGCCCATCAGCCTTTCCCCGCTCGATGAGCGCCATCACAGACTCGGACTCGGCGATCTCCGGCGGGAGCGTACGGGATGTGCTGGCCGACACGAACAACCTCTCGGAACGATGGGAAACGGCTTCCGGCCCCGCCCATGATCGGACCGGAGCCGACGTCCGCCGGCTGGGGATGCGCCGGCAACGCGGGCTGAGCCTCGGAAGGACACAGCGCCGTGAACGGCGTCTGCATTCCCTCCTCGACTGTCACCTCTTAGGTCATCGCACTGTTTCGAGGAGTGTTACGCCCAATCCGCGTGGCCCGAGTCACACCTCATTTGCGACTAAACGACCAGATGGTGAATTCTATCCGTTATCACCTCCACGATCGTGGGGTGGGGGGAGGGGAAAGGGGGGGAGAAGAAAAAAAAGAAACCAAAAAAAAAAAAAAGAAAGGGGGGGCAACGGATCGCTCCGCGGAGAAAAAAGGGAGTCCCTCCCCGGCAACACACAAAGAAATGAG
>NZ_JBHZCF010000012.1:171557-178083 GCF_042755225.1 Streptomyces sp. NPDC059169
CCCTCGCTCTTTTCTCCGCGACAATTGCGATCCGTTCTTTTTCCTCTCTTCCCTCCCCCCTGTCTTTTTGCCTCCCTCCCTCACTTCCCCCCCCACCCCACGATCGGGCACCCCGGGACACCCGGGAGTCGGGCGCGATCAGTGCTCGCGCGGCGCGGGAACGTGGTGCTCCACTTCAGGGTGCACCGTGAGCAGTTGACGCATGGCCGATTCGGCGCCCGACGCGTCCCCCGCGGCGAGAGCGTCGACGATCCGGGCGTGGTGCCCCAGGGACGCCTCGGAGGGGCGGTCACACCCGGCGGCCGGACCGCCGGAAACCTGGAGCGCGGCCGCGACGATGCCGGACAGGTGCTCCAGCATGCGGTTGCCGGCGACCTGGAGGAGCAGGGAGTGGAACTCGGCGTCGGCACGCGTGAAGGTGATGCCGTCACCTTGCGTGAGCGCATGGCTCATGATCTCCACCATGTCACCGAGGCGCTGCTGCACGTCCTCCCTCCCGTGCCCGGCCGCGAGACGCGCCGCGAGCGGCTCGATCGTCCAGCGGAGCTCGATCAGCTCGCGACGCTGGTCGTCGCGCTGCGGACCGAACGCGCGCCACTCGATGATGTCGGGGTCGAGCAGGTTCCAGTCACTGACGGGGCGAACCCGGGTCCCGACGTTCGGGCGGGCACTGACCAGCCCCTTGGCCTCGAGGACGCGCAGCGACTCCCGGACGACGGTGCGGGAGACCTCGAAGCGCTGCCCGATCTCCTCGGGCACGAGCGGGCGATCGGCGCCCAGATCACCGGAGACGATCATCTGCCCCAGCTGCTGGACGAGTTGACCGTGCAGTCCTCGGCCGCGACTACCAGCGGCTCGACGATTGACGCGGCCCAACTCGGTTTCCGTCCCGTCCCAGGCGGGCGGGGCGGTCCGGTCGGCACCTGGCGCGTCCGGGTAGGGGTATCGGTCGAGTTCGCCCGGGCCGGCGAGGCCGGACTCGGCGGGGCGGGCGGCGGTCATCATGGTCTGCGCAAGGGTACTCACGCATCATTTGTCGGCCCGCCTCCCGCAGCCCTTGAGGTCTTTGGTGAAAAGCACACGAAAGGGTGATCGGCGCCCACCTCGCAATTGACGCCTTATCGGAAGGAATCGGTCATTCTTAAGGAGTTGCGACCAGTAGACGGCGCTTCGGCCTGAAACGCTCACGAACTAGCATCACACCGAGAGCACACATCCATAAATGGTCGAATTCGGGCAGGTTGCACTAACTGCGCTGCCGCATCTGCGAATTGACCGCTCATCGATCGGCCCGAGAGCGCGATGCTCCCTCGTCGCGGCGCTGGTGGCGGCGCGCGACCCGACTGGGCCTCGCCCTCGCACCGCGGCGTAGAACCCTGCCATCCGGGCTGGCGGCACCCCCGACACTCACAGCCCGGAGGAACGTCGGCGAGGGACCGAGCGCCGGACAGGACCCCGCACCGGAGCAGGCGATGAGACAGGAAGTGGAACAGTGCAGGAACGGGGCAGCGACAAAAGGAAGAGAAGCCGTGGGCAGAAGTATCACCGGCGCGCGGCACAGGCCAACACGGCACGGAGCATCTGATGCCCAGGGCGCGGCGGGACGTCAGCCGCGGCACGCCACCCGGCACCCGGCACCCGGCACCCGGCACCCGGCACCCGGCACCCGGCACCCGGCACCCGGCACAGCCAACCGGGCGCGGCAGTAGTCCAGTTGACCGGGGCAGCCGACGGTGTGGCCTCCGACCGCCGTCGCTCAGACCTCGGGGCGGAGCATGGGCGGGTTGAGCAGGGTCGCGCCCCCGGCCCGGAACAGTTGCGCCGGTCGACCGCCCTGGCGGGTTGTCGTCCCACCCACCGGCACGAGGAAACCGGGGGTTCCGGTCACCTTGCGGTGGAAGTTCCGAGGGTCGAGGGCGACGCCCCACACCGCCTCGTACACCCGCCGCAGTTCCCCGACCGTGAACTCGGGCGGGCAGAAGGCCGTGGCAAGCGAGGAGTATTCGATCTTGGACCGGGCCCGTTCCACACCGTCGGCGAGGATCTTCCCGTGATCGAACGCGAGCTGGGTGGATGGTTCGTCTTCCCCGCCTGCTGTCTCCTGGTTCATCAAGGTCTCGACCGGAGCCCAGCGAGCGCTGTTGGCATCGCCCCCGGCACGGGGTGAGGGGAGATCGGGGGAGAGCGCGAGGTGCGCCACGCTCACAACCCGCATACGCGGATCCCGCTTCGGGTCACCGTAGGTCGCGAGCTGTTCCAGATGGGCTCCGTGGTCGGGCAAGGGGGAGGTCGGGTCGTGCACACAAAGCCCCGTCTCCTCGATGAGCTCACGCGCTGCTGCTGCCGCAAGATCCTCGTCGACCCTGACGAAACCCCCGGGCAGCGCCCACCGGCCCTGGAACGGCGGCTCGCCGCGACGCACGACCAAGGCGCACAACGCATGGCGTCGCACAGTGAGCACGACCAGGTCGACGGTGACAGCGAAGGGCGGAAAGGCCGACGGGTCGTAGGGCGACATGCCGTGATCATAGTCGTCTTACTGACGATAAACACTCCCCTTCGTGATCGGAACACAGGACTTCTTGACGCGGGGGATGCGCGAGCCGCCGCGGCACCTACCTTCCACCGGCGCCAACGGCATCACTGTCACCCCGCCGGGAGGTGCAGTCGTCGCCCCCGAGCACAGCGATGTGGGCGACGGTCACCCCTCACCCGTGCTGCTCCCGTCGGCACGCCGGTCCGCGCGCGCCACGCCTCGGGAGTCCACGTCGCGTGGGGTGTTCCGACCCGGGTGGGGGTCCGGACCCGAGCCTGCCGGCCCGGCGGCAGCACCGGTCTTCCCGCCGCCCCTTTTCACCTTGCCCTCGGCGAGTGCGCTGCGCGGCCGCCTCCGGGGACGGGCACGTCGCCCCCCGGGACGGGGCGGACGATCCCGGGACGCTCCTCCAAGGGGCTTCGCAGCCGCATCGCGTGATCTCCTGGGCTTGCGCAGGCAATGACGCAACTCCGCGGGATCCATTCCGTCGTTGCAGGCCTGGTGGAGCAGTCGTGCGAAGACGTACTCCGGGTCGGCGCGCAGGGCAAGGCTGAGGGCGACCCTCGCCCCCGGTTCGTCACCGGACGACCAGGCGACCCAGCCGGCCAGGGAGAGCGGGGCTGCCGCATGTTCTCCGTACGGGCCGACGCAGCGGCGGGCCAGGGCCCGCCACAGCCGAAGCGCCCGATCGGCCTCCGGACCCTCCATCCAGGATGCAGCGCGGTCCCGGGTCTCACGGTCCTGGAGCCCGAGGATGACCTGCGCCGCCTCATCGGCAGAAATGAGCTTGTCGTCCCGGTCGTCCGCATCCGCCCAAGCCCGGCCCAGCGTCGCCCGCTCCCCCAGCCTCTGCATCAGGCGGCGTGCCAGCCGGAGCGTCTCCTCTCCCACCGCGCCCCTGCTCTGCCCATCGAGGATCCGTGGTACGAGAGCAGCTGCCGCGGTGTCCAGTGCTCGCTGCTGGTCGGCTGCGACGGGCGTTCTCAACGGCGCCAGGCGGGCCTCCATCTCGCGCAGTGATCCCCGGATCTGGATGCCCACGTAGGCGGCCGCGGCCGCCATCACCGATGTGCCCGGCATCGCCATCGCCGTCCCATCCGCCGGACAGCAGCGTGCGTCCGGGCAGCAGTACGACCAGAAGCGGCCCCCCGAGATACAGAGAGCTTCGTGAACCGGGACATCGAGCGACCCGCACGACGTCCGCAGCCATTGTGCGAGGGGTCTCAACCGCTCCATCACCGCGCGACCAGTCTCCCCTTCTGCGGGGTCCTGGCACAGGAAGACGACGATGCCGTCCGGTCGGGCTCCCCGGCGCTCGCTGCCTTCGATGAGACACTCGGCCAGGTGCTGGGACACGGGCAGCCACTCCACGGACGATTCCGGAATGCCCAGCCTGAGGCGGCCGCCGAAACGGCCACGGGCGCCGTGGACCGCGACGAGGACGATCGAGTCGGTCGGGTGGAAACCCAGCATGTACGGCAGGGCGTCGGCCAGTTCGGCGGGTCCGCGCAACGTGACCTGCTGTTGCTCGCTGCCCGTCGGTCGGGTGGGGTCGTGGTGCTTGCTCATGGCACGACGTTCCCGTGGACCGCCCCGACTGCGCGACCCCTGTGGATAACGTTATCCACAGGCCCACGCCCTCGATGGCGCGATGTCCGTGCCATCGGGTTGCATGGGGGCATGACCAACGCAGACCGCGCAGAGCTCAGGGCATCGGCCGACTCCGTACTCGCACGCCTCGTCGGAGACACCACCGGCACCGCCAGGCTGCGCGAGGACCAGTGGCGCGCCATCGAGGCGCTCGTCGCCGACAAGCGCAGAGCGCTGGTCGTGCAGCGGACCGGCTGGGGCAAGTCCGCGGTGTACTTCGTCGCGACGTCCTTGCTGCGTGCCCGCGGCAGCGGTCCGACGGTGATCGTGTCCCCCCTGCTCGCACTCATGCGCAACCAGGTGGACGCGGCGGCCCGGGCGGGGATCCGGGCCAGGACGATCAACTCGTCCAACACGGAGGATTGGGAGGCGGTCAGGACGGAGGTCGCAGCCGGAGAGGTCGACGTCCTGCTGGTCAGTCCGGAGCGCCTCAACAATCCGGAGTTCCGCGATCACGTGCTGCCCGAGCTCGCTGCCGCCACCGGCCTCCTCGTCGTGGACGAAGCTCACTGCATCTCCGACTGGGGCCATGACTTCCGGCCCGACTATCGCCGGTTGCGCACCATGCTGGCCGACCTGCCCCGGGGGGTTCCGGTGCTTGCCACGACCGCCACGGCCAATGCCCGCGTGACCGCCGATGTGGCCGAACAGTTGGGGACGGGCGGAGGGACGGACGCGCTGGTCCTCCGCGGACCGCTCGACCGGGAAAGCCTCAGCCTCGGTGTGCTTCAGCTCCCGGACGCAGCGCACCGCCTGGCCTGGCTCGCCGGGCACCTCGGTGAACTTCCGGGCTCGGGGATCATCTACACCCTGACGGTCGCCGCGGCCGAGGAGGTGGCGACCTATCTGCGGCACTGCGGCCACGCCGTGGCCTCGTACACCGGGAAGACGGAGAACGCCGACCGCCAACAGGCCGAGGAGGACCTCCTCGGCAACCGGGTCAAGGCCCTCGTCGCCACGTCCGCACTCGGTATGGGCTTCGACAAGCCCGATCTCGGATTCGTGGTGCATCTCGGTTCTCCCTCCTCCCCCATCGCCTACTACCAGCAGGTGGGGAGGGCCGGCCGAGGCGTCGACCACGCCGAAGTGCTGCTGCTGCCCGGCAAGGAGGACGAAGCCGTCTGGGCCTACTTCGCCTCGGTAGCCTTCCCACCTGAGGAGCTGGTGCGCCGCACCCTCCGGGTCCTGGACGACGCCGACCGCCCGCTGTCGCTCCCCGCGCTGGAGCCTCTCGTGGACCTGCGCCGCTCCCGTCTCGAAACGATGCTCAAGGTGCTCGACGTGGACGGCGCCGTACGCCGGGTGAAGGGCGGCTGGACCTCGACCGGACAGCCTTGGACGTACGACGCCGAGCGGTACGCCTGGGTGGCCAAGCAGCGGGAAACCGAGCAGCAGGCGATGCGCGACTACGCAAGGACCGCGGCGTGCCGGATGGAGTTCCTGCAACGCCAGTTGGACGACGAGGACGCCGCGCCGTGTGGGCGCTGCGACAACTGCAAGGGCCCGCGCTTCAGTGCCGAGGTCGCCCCTGCCACGCTCGACGCCGCACGCGGGGAGCTCGGCCGCGCCGGCACCGAGGTGGAACCACGCAGAATGTGGCCCACCGGCCTCCCCGCGATCGGCGTCCAGCTGAAGGGCCGTATCCCGCCCAGCGAGCAAGCCCTGCCCGGTCGGGCACTCGGAAGACTGTCCGACATCGGGTGGGGCAACCGCCTCCGCCCCCTCCTCTCGCCCCAGGCTCCGGACGTCCCGGTCCCCGATGACGTGATGGACGCGGTGGTGGGAGTGCTGGCCGACTGGGCCAAGGGGCCCGGGGGTTGGGCCTCCGGCGAACCGGAAGCCCCACCGAGGCCCGTCGGCGTGGTCACCATGGCGTCACGCCACAAGCCAGAACTGATCCAGTCACTCGGGGAGCGGATCGCGGAGATCGGGCGCATGCCGTTGCTCGGATCCGTTGCCTATGCCCCCGGCGCGGACGGCACACCGGTTTCACGGACCAACAGCGCTCAGCGTCTGCGCGCCCTCAGTGGAGCGTTCGTCCTGCCTCAGCCGGTGTCCGATGCCCTGCAAGCGGCAAGCGGTCCGGTACTCCTCGTCGACGACACCACCGAATCCGGCTGGACGCTCGCGGTGGGGGCGAGGTTGCTGCGCCGAGCCGGCGCAGCAGGAGTGCTGCCCCTCGTGCTCGCCATCCAAGGATGACCTGCACACGCGGCCAGGAGCGGCGCGGTGCACCGGTCGCCCCATCCCGAACGAGCGCGGCTGGTTCGGTGCCGAACCAGACACGCCATTTGCGGACACGTTCCCCCCCCCCGTATCTCTGAAGGGGCGCGGGGAGGA
>NZ_JBHZCF010000012.1:178093-257318 GCF_042755225.1 Streptomyces sp. NPDC059169
TCTCTCTTTTGCGTAAACAGGAAGAGGAGGAGAGAACGGGGGGAAGGGGAGGCGGGCGGCGCCCGTCCCCCCCCCCCCCCCCCGCCTCCCCCCTCCTCCCCCCCCCCCCCCCCCCGCCATTGGCGGACACGTTCCCCTCCGCCGTATCTCTGAAGGCGCGCGGGAAGGCACGGGGCCCCCACCGTGGTCGGAGGGTGTCGGCCCCACCACTCGCCCCGTACGGAACGCGAGCCGGTCGCGGTCTTCGGCGCGCTGCAGGACACGCGCTGCAGGCTGCGGTGGACGCCGGCCGGCCCCGCGGAGCCCCTGTCCTGCCCGCTCATCGCACGTGCTCCGGGTATCCGGAGACCGGCCGACGCCCTTTCTCCTTGCGTCCACTGAAGTTCTCGGCGACGCAGAGCCCTCCGACGGAGGTGACGTCATGACTCCCTGGTCGCACCCGCGTTCAGCCGATCACCGACCGCTCGCTCGAGTTCGCGAACTGGCGGCCACAAGCCACCGTTTCGCATCGAGTCGCCGAGGTGCCGGGCTTCGTGGCGGACCGGACCGTCGGACCCTGGGCCGGCGTCGGGGCGACGTTCATGTCGAACCCATCAGATTGATGCCGCCGAGTGCCTCGGCGGCGGGACCCGATCCGTGTGGAATCCCTGCCGTAGCACCTCACGAAGTCCGGTGGGCGAGGCCGAACCACACCCAGGCGCCCGCTGCGCTCCTGCACGCCGAGACATCGCCGAAGCCGCGGGCGACACCGAAGAACGTGGCGCGGAGATGACGGCACGACGGTCGGTGAGACGCGCTCCGGTGCAGGCGAGCGGCCCGGAGCCACCCGCGCAACGGAGGGCGCGTCTCGCCGAGCTCACGGGGAGTCATTTTTCCGTCGCCCGACGACCTTCGGCCGGGGTTCCAGCAGACAACAAGCCGACGTCACACACGGGTCCGAGGGCAACGGCCGGCCGCTTCGTCGGGTTCCGAACGCCCGTTTGCCTTGGTCCCCGCTGTTGGCAGGTGAATGGCGCGTAACAACAGGCCCGGAAGGGCAGGGATATGAGCACCATTTCATCTCATTCCAGTCAGCGGTCTCAATTGCTCGTTGCCGCCTGCCCGCCAGCCCGCAAGAATTGAAAGCGCCCCCCGCACGGCCCGGTCGTGGTCACTCAGGGTTGTGCCGCGGTGCGCCCTCACCCGACCCTGCCCGCACTGTGGGCGCGTATGCGAAGGGAGGACCGTGACCTTCGGATTCGCTCCGTCCGCAGCCGCTTCGCTCAACGGACCGGCCGACTCATCCAGCCGCCTCGCCAGGTTGCTCCAGCCCGCCGAGTGGACAGCAGCCGGGATACCGCTGCTGCGCAACCCCCGCGAGGTCGTGAGCGGCCTGCACGTCCGGCACAAACCGACGCCGTCCACGGCCGTGGTCGCTGTGCTCGACCATGAGGAACGGCTGATCGCGAGTGCCTCGTTCCTCCGGCGACCGGTACCCACCGACGGCTGGGAGTTCCGCAACGCGCTGTTGGCACATCTCCGCCGAGTCGTCCCGCACGACCTGCGTCGCCGCACTCCGGTGCGCACGGCCGTACTGCTTTACTGCCGCGAGGGCGACGAACGCTGGACGGACGAGGACGGGGCATGGATGTGGGGGCTCCGCGACGCGTGCACCCTGCACGGCCTGCGCTGTGGTGCGTACATCACCCTCACCCGCGGCGGTTGGCAGGTGTTGGGCGAGGGACGCGGTGGGCGCCGCCCCAACTCGGCGTCACGGCCGGGCACATTCGCGGACATCGTCGCAGATCCCGGTCCGGTACCACTGCGTACCGCAAGCGGTGCCGCCGAAGCGCTCCGCCGCACTGCGGCGCGGTGAGCCGCGGCACGCAACCGCAGCCCCTCCGCCGCTCCGGCAGGCACGCACCGGGCGTGCCTGCCGTGTGACGTACGGGGGCACGGTCAGTCGCCCGCGACACAGGGTCACACGGACAGCACCTCCGGACGCCGTCCCGGGCTCCGCCCGAGGCGGGGCCGTGGCCCGGCCGCGCCTCGGGCACGGAGCCCGGGGCGGCGTCCGGCCGGGGCCGTGTCCTCCGGCGCCGCGCCGTCCGCTTCAGACTGTCGCGCCGAGCACCGCGTTGATGCGTTCCGGGTCACCACACACGATGAGCAGCGCGCTCGCGCGGCTCAGGGCTACGGGCAGGGCCCGGACGGCGCCGTCATCACTGCCGCCGTTGACGGCGACGACGACCACGGGCCGGGCCGTGGCACGACTCACCGCAGCGGCGTCGGCGTAGAAGACGTCGTCCCCCGCGTCGTGCTGTGCCCAGTAGGCGGTCTCGCCGAAGGACAGCTCGTGCGCGGCCCAGGGATGCTGCTCCCCGGTGGTGATGACGAGGATGTCGCCCGGAGCACGACCGGAGTCGAGCAGCAGGTCGACCGCCTCGCCGGCGGCGTCGAGCGCACCCTCCGAAGAGGCGGGGATGAGCTGGATCTGCGGCACGGAACGATTCTCCGGCCGGGACGTCGAGGGTTGCGCAGCGGAGACGGGCACGCGTTGCGCAGGCGGTGCGGGCCGGACCGAACCGGGCCCCGGATGTCCGGGGCGGGGTGCAGCCGCAGTACGCGGACCGGGTACGGGGCGAGGGGTCGGCGCGGTACGGCCGGCGGCCGGAGTGACGCGGGGACCCTGGGCACTCTCGTGAATCTGAGGCTCCTCGGGGATGAGAGGCATGAGTGGATATCTATCAAACGCCGGTGCGGTCGACACCAGCGGGTGGGCACATGAGTACGACCGAGCTCGTCGGGCCGGCATGCGGCGGTGGTCAGCCGACTGCGTTCAGAAATCGAAGCCGAGTTGGCCCCCGCTTTCCAGAGCGCCCGCCTCCGCGGAGACCCGGACCTTCTTCAGGTGCCGCCACCGAGGCAGGGCGTCGAGGTAGGCCCAGGAGAGCCGATGGTACGGAGTGGGGCCGAGTTCCTGAAGCGCCGCTTTGTGCACCGGCGAGGGATAGCCCGCGTTCTCGGCGAACCCGAACGGTTCACAGACCGCTGACTCCCGAGCGAGGTCGGCCATCAGCTCGTCCCTGTGCACCTTGGCGATCACCGAGGCAGCAGCGACAGCAACGCACGACTGGTCCCCCTTGATCACCGTACGGACCGTCCACGGCCCACCCAGGTAGTCGTGCTTCCCGTCGAGGATGACCGCGTCAGGCCGCACCGGTAGCGCGTCGAGCGCACGCACGGCGGCCAGGCGTAGCGCGGCGGTCATTCCGAGATCGTCGATCTCTTCCGGAGAGGCATGACCGAGGGCGTGCGAGGTGACCCACTCCTGCAGCTGCCCCGCGAGCTCCGTGCGGCGCTTGGGACTGATCAGTTTGGAGTCGGTGAGCCCGGTCGGGGGCCTGCGCAGCCCGGTAACGGCGGCGCACACCGTGACCGGCCCGGCCCACGCCCCCCTACCGACCTCGTCGACCCCGGCGATGATCTTGGCACCGGTGGTAGCCCGGAGCGAACGCTCGACGGTGTGGGTGGGTGGTTCGTACGGCATGGCGCCAGACAGGTTACGCCGCTCCGACCGGCGACAACACCCCGGATCCCCGATCTTCGGTCCACCACCCGCCGTCACCCGACCCGGGCACGCACCAGCGGTACCACGACCCGGTCGACCATCTCGGCGATATCCCTCTCCCTCCATTCGCTTCCGCACACCTTGGAGCGGTACATCAGCATCGCCGGGATCACATCGAAAACCATGTCATCCATGGCATCGGACCGCACCTCACCCCGCTCAACACCTTGCTCTAGTACCTTCCGAAAGAGGTCTGCCGAGGGCTCGATGACGCCCCCGACGACCAACGACTGCACTCGCGCGGCGGTGGACGCATCACATTCGTGAAGCACTGAGCGGAGGGCGAACCCGGGCTTCGAGTACATCGCGGCCCGCACCCGCAGACAGAGCTGATAGAGGTCGTCGCGAACGTTCCCGTGATCGGGAGCGTCCCCGAAAGCGGGAAGCCCGGCCTGCAGGGCATCCACGACGAGGTCCTCCTTCGACGGCCAGCGACGGTAGACCGCGGCCTTGCCGGTCTGCGCGCCCGAAGCGACCCCTTCCATCGTGAGGCCGTTCCATCCGACCGTGCTCAGTTGCTCGAGCGCGGCGTCGAGGATCGCGCGCTCCAGCACGGGTCCACGGCGACGCAGGGGCGCCGACTGCGGCCTGGTGGCGGCCGCAGATCGCGAAGTAACCATCAACAACTCTCCATTGCCGCAGTGCGGCAGCTCCAGTGAACGCTTGCGTCCACTGTTGGGGACTCACTACCGTTGACGTCGCAGTGAACGCCTCCGTTCACTAACACACGTGTGGGGGATCCATAGTGACAACCTCTCAGCTGGGAACACCACGTACCTCGGGGGCAGCTCGCCGGGAGGGCCGTCCCGGAATCGCCCTGACCGTCATCGCCGCGTGCCAACTCATGGTGGTACTCGACGCGACGATTGTGAACATCGCGCTGCCGCACATCCAGGACGCGCTGCGCTTCTCCACCACGGACCTCTCGTGGGTCCTGAGCGCGTATACGTTGACGTTCGGCGGGCTCCTGCTGCTCGGTGGCCGCGCGGGGGACATCCTGGGCCGGCGGCGGGTGTTCATGACCGGCATCCTGCTGTTCACCCTCGCCTCGCTCCTCGGCGGCATAGCCCAGGAACCGTGGCAACTGCTGGCGGCACGCGCACTGCAGGGCGTGGGGGGTGCGATCGCTTCGCCGACCTCACTCGCACTGATCACGACGACCTTCCCCGAAGGTCCGGAGCGCAACAGGGCGTTCGGCGTCTTCGCAGCCGTGTCCGCAGGCGGCGGTGCCATCGGCCTGCTGGCCGGCGGCATGCTCACCGAGTGGCTCGACTGGCGCTGGGTGTTCTTCGTGAACGTGCCGATCGGCCTGCTGATCGCGTTCCTCGCCCCGTTGTACATCAACGAGTCGGAACGCCACCCCGGCCGCTTCGACGTCGCCGGAGCCCTCACTTCGACCGCCGGTATGGCCTCGCTCGTCTACGGGTTCATCCGTGCGTCGGAAGAGGGCTGGCGGGACGCTCTCACCCTGGGGTCGTTCGGTGCGGCGGTCGTCCTGCTCGCCGCCTTCGCACTCGTCGAGGCACGGGCCCGCGAACCGATCACGCCGCTCAGGATGTTCGCCGACCGGAACCGGTCGGGCACCTACGTCATCATGCTGAGCCTGGCCGCGGCGATGTTCGGCATGTTCTTCTTCATCGTGCTGTATGTACAGAACGTCCTCGGTTACAGCCCCATCTCCTCCGGTCTGGCGTTCCTCCCGGTCACGGCGGCGATCATCACCGGCGCCGGCATCGCGCAGCGGCTCCTGCCGGTGCTCGGTCCCAAACCGTTCATGGTCGCCGGCTCGGCGTTCACCGGAACGGGGCTCTTCTGGCTGACGCTGATCAGTTCGGACAGTTCCTACGTGAGCGGGATCCTCGGGCCCATGCTGCTGTTCGGCTTCGGCATGGGCCTCAACTTCGTGACGCTGACGCTCACCGCCGTGTCGGGCGTGGCCCAGCACGAAGCGGGCGCAGCCTCCGGGCTGCTCAATGCGACGCAGCAGGTGGGCGGGTCCCTCGGCTTGTCCATCCTGGTCACGGTGTTCGGCACGGCCAGCCGCGACGAGGCCGCGAAGCAGGTGCCGTCGTTCCTGGCGCAGGCGACGCCGGAGCAGCGCGCCGAGTTCGCGAGTACCCGTGAACTGCCGGCGCCCTGGGGTCACGACGTACTGACAGAAGGCATATCCACCTCGTTCGTGGCCGCGGTGGCCATGGTGTGCCTGGCCCTGGTCACGGCCCTGCTGGTGATCCGGGTGCGCAAGAGCGATCTCGAGGCCCTCAGCGGCGCTGCCGGAGCGAGCGGCCCCGTGGCCTGACGCCCGTTCGGCACCGGAGGGACCGGTTGCGCCCCGAACGGGACGGCACACGGGCCCCCTCCGGGGAGTGGTGTGTTCCGTCCCACGGGGGGACGGAACACACCACTCCCCGGTCAGTCCATGCCGGTTCCTGGGTCGTAGTCTCCGGCTCCTGCACCGCCGTCGTGCTCGTCGGAGAGTCCTCCGTGGCGCCCACCCGGCGGGCATGCCGCCGGTCCGTCGACGGCAGGTCGCTCGGCGAGAATCCTCCGGGCTCGCTCCTGTCCCCAACTGGTCGCGTACCACGGCGGCTTCGCATCCCTCAGATCGCGTTGGACGTCTTCCAGGGCACACGAGCGGAGCGGCTCGGGCAGCGTGTCGAGGGCGGGAACGGCGTCCGCGGACAAGCCCTTCAGGTAGCCGATGTCGATCTTCCCGGTGTTCTCGTAGCGCTGGACGTTGCGTTCGGCGACCAGAGCGTCGGGCGACGCGAGGCCGAAGGCCAGTACGGTGGCCGCACAGCTGGCCGCGACGGCACGCGGCAGCCAGCGGCCCCCGAACAGCCCGGCCGCGACGATCAGCACGATCACCATGCCCAGCCAGAGCTCCATGGCCGCCACCGAGATCCGCAGTCGGGTCAGCCCGTAGGCATCGACGTACAGGTCCATCCTGCGGAGCGCGGACGCCACGACGATCAAGGTGAGAACGCACAGCGGGCCGAGCACACCGTGCACCAGGGTGCGGTCGCGAGCACCGTCCCGCGGCGCCCACCGCAGGGCGAGGCCGATCACGACCAGGGTGAGCAGAGTGGCCCACAGGAGCTGCCAGAAGCCCTGGCGTGCGTATTCGGCGTAGGTCAGACCCGTCTCGCGCAGCACCTTGTCGTAGCCACCGAACAGGACGGCGAGCTGCACGGCGATGAAGACGGCGAAGAGCAGGTCGAGGACGATCAGGGGAACGGCCCATTCCATCCGTCCCCTGGCTCGACCGACGGAGAGGCTCAGCCGGTCCCAGCGGAGCGGGGCGGCCGCCGTGTGCGCCGCGGCCAGGGCGCCGGCCAGTCCGAGCAGGAAGAGGAGGACGCGCCACGGGGCGTCGGATGCGGAGACGTCCGGGGTCAGTTCTCCCAGCAGATCGGCGAAGGCGGCATCAGCGCCGGCGAACAGTGCGCCGAACACCAGGAGCAGCACGGCCGCCACCACGACGGTGCGTACGACGCCTCCCCAGCGGCCGCGTGACCCTCCGGTGTGCTCCCGCAACCCTCGAAAGCCCCAGACCGGGCCCGTGACCAGTGAGTCGAGCACGCCCACCGATCCGAACACGATCCCGGACCAGGAGCGGCCACCGTGGAGTGCGAGCGATCCGAGCGCCAGGGAGGAGACGACCGCGAGGAAGGTGGGCCAGCCCGCGTCCCGCAGTGCGGGGACGACCAGGAGCACGAGGCTGCCCGCCACCCAGACCGCCGTCCACGGCCGGAGGCGGCGTCCTGCCCGGGAAGCGGCGGCGTGGGCGGCGCCCGCGACGCCCAGGGCGACGATCAGCAGGTTCGGTCCGAGCCCGTCTCCGAGCAGCCAGGTGCTGAGCAGCGCGGTGCCCAGGGCGCACCAGAGCGTCGCCCAGCGCACGCGTCCGGCGGGCTCGGGGCGTATGGACGCGAGCCAGGGCTGGGGCGCCCGCACGGGCGGGGGCCACGGCTGGTCCGGGTGGGCGTGCGGGTACTGCGCCGACCCCTGTCGCACGTTCGGCACCGGAGGGACCGGTTGCGCCCCGCTCCCCTGAGGCGTCCCGGGACCGGATCCGTCGCCCCCGCCTCGGGCCGCGTCCCCGTCGCCCCGCTGCCCCTGCGGGACACTGTCGGACGGCTCCTGCGGTTCCGGCCCGGTGTCCGGCTCACCCGGTACGGGCGGTATGTCTGGCATGGGCCCCTCCCAGCCGGGACCGTGGGGGCCCGGTGGCCGCACATACGTCCCGGCGCCTCGTCGGCGCGCACCCGTCATGATCAACGCGGCGGCGTGGGCGAGAGGCTAGCCCGCCGGGGCGGGCGTCGATCGGGCGGCAGGTGCTCTGTGGCAGGACCGTGACAGTGGGGAGAGGCTCGGGCTCGAACGGGTCCGACGGGTCAGCGGGTGCGGTCGGGGACCCACTCGGGCAGTGCCTCGGTCCGCTCCAGCCATGCCTCGGGCGGCTGTCCGGCAGCCGCGACCACGCCCCCGGCGATCGCGCAGGTCGTGTCGACATCACCACCGACCTGCGCCGTCGTCCAGAAGACCTGCTCGAAATCCCCCAGCGCCCGGGCAGCTGACCAGAGCGCGAACGGAACCGTGTCCTGAGCGCTCGTCCTGCGACCGCTGCCCAGCACGGCGGCCACCGTTCCCGCGTCGCCGTAGTCGAGCATGTCGCGGGCCCGGCGCAGCCCTGCTCCCACCGCGCTGCGCGGTACGAGGGCGATCACTCCGTCCAGCAGTTGGACGGGCGTCGGCGGCCCCTCCGGGGCGGCGACGAGGGCGGAGGCAGCGGCGACGGCCATGGTCCCCACCACGGCCTCGCGGTGCTGGTGGGTGGTGTACGAGGAGATCTCCGCCTGGTGGGTCGCCTGCTCGGGGTCATCGGCGTACCAGGCACCGAGCGGGGCGATGCGCATGGCGGCCCCGTTGCCCCACGAACCCTGGCCGTTGAAGAGTGCGGAAGCCAGCTCACGCCAGTCACCGCCTTCCCGGATCAGCCGCAGCATCCGGTTCACCGCGGGTCCGTAGCCGCGGTCGAAGTCGTGGTGCTCCGCGAAGGAGCGGGCGAGCGCGTCCTGATCGATCCTGTCGTGGTGGGCGAGCACGGCCAGGACGGAGCAGGCCATCTCGGTGTCGTCGGTCCATTGCCATGGGCCTGGCGGCAGCTCGCGGCGCTTCAGGAGAGGATAGTTGGAGGGGACGAAGAACTGGGAGCCCAGGGCGTCTCCCACGGACAGCCCGCGCAGGCTGGCCAGGGCGCGTTCGAAGCGCCGGTCGAGAGAAGAGTCAGCGGTCATCGCACCGCCACTCTATCCGGTGGGCTCGTCCTCCCCGGGCGTGCGCCAACGCTCGAACGGCCTGTCCAGCCTGTACCGCCCGTCGTCGCCCAGCAGCAGCGTTCTCGTCTCGGCGTTGTCCGGGTTGGACAGGGACTCGAATTCGGCGACCGACCAGTGGAACCAGCGCATGCAGAACAGGCGCATGGTCAGTCCATGGGTGACGAGGAGCACGTTCGGCGGGTGGTCGGGCGCCTCGAAACTGCGGTAGAGGCTCTCCAGGAACGCTCCCACCCTGTCGTACACGTCGGCGCCGGATTCCCCCTGGGCGAAGCGGTAGAAGAAGTGCCCGTAGGCGTCTCGGTAGGTCTTCTGAAGGCGGACGTCCTCCGTGTCCTGCCAGTTCCCCCAGTCCTGCTCGCGCAGGCGCGGTTCCTCCCGCACTCGCACCAGGGCCGGGTCGAGGCGGAGCTCGCGAAAGGTCTCCAGGGTGCGGCGGTAGGGCGAGACGTAGACGCTGACCCGCTCCCGGCCGAACAGCTCACGAAGACGTTCCCCGGTCGCCGCTGCCTGGTCACGCCCGCGTTCGGTCAGTCGCAGTGCGTGGTCGGGCACCCGCTCGTACACCGAGTCGTCGGCGTTCCCTGCCGACTCACCGTGCCGGAGGAGGACGATGCGGCGTGGTCGTGTCACACCACAAACCCTAGATCCGGACGGTCCCGCCCGGGCAGTCGGTCCGCGTCCGGCCGATATGTCCGTCCGGCGGCGCGACACCTCCGGGGCGCGGTCGGAGAGGCGCTCACCACCACACCGGGACTCCTCGGTTGCCCGCCGGGGACCTCCAGGAGACCGGACCCCAGGTGTTCGCGGGGACCACTTGGCCCGGTCTCCCGCACGCCGTGACCCCGACCCGCACGCACGCCGGGGCGCTCCCACTCATCCGTGCTCCCACTCGTCCGTGCTCCCGCCCGCAGCCGAGCGCGGCGGGCGGGTCGACGTAGCGGGGGCCGGGCAGCGCCCTCGCCCCGCGCTCCCCGCGGGACGCCGATCACACCGTCCAGGAGGCTTCGAGGTCCACCACGTCGCCGGCCAGGGCAGCCACGTCGGCCTCGGTCTGCGCACGGAGCGACAGCCGCTCCACCCGCTCCGCCCGGTACTTTCCGTGCTCCGCGGCCGACTGCCACATCGACAGCACCAGGAACTCGTTCCCCGGTGCCTCGCCGAAGATCCCACGCACCATGCCCGGTGATCCTGCCATCGCCGGGTTCCACACCTTGGCCTGCATCAGCGAGAAGTGCTCGACCCGGTGCTCGTGCACCCGGCAGTGCGCCACCCGGACGACATCGGCATCGGTGAAGCGGGGCTCGAAGCCGGTCTTGACGTCGAAGCGGTAGTCGAACAGCTTCACCTGGGTGTTCCTGAACGTGCCCGACTGCGCCCCGGCGAGCCGATCGTGCGAGCGCGCCATGAAGGAGTCGTAGAACGCGCGGGTCTCCCAGAACGCGAAGACGTGCGCGACGTCGCGACGTCCTCTGCTCCACCCACCGCCCTGTCCCCGGAATCCCGGCTCACCCAGCAGCCCCGCCCACTTCCGCTGCCCCCGCTCGAAGCCCCGACGGTCCACGACAGTGCAGCGAATCCACTTGACCAGCACCGCGCCATCGTACGGCGCGGAACGCAACCGGGGCCGCTCTCCGCAGAACGCGATGCCCCCCGATCTCCTTTGGACACGGAATGATCGCCGCAGCCCCACCGGGCGAATCCCCCGTCCGTGCCTCCCGAGCAGGGCCGACACCGGGAACGCCCGGAGCGTCGGACCAGGACGGACCGCACCCACGCAGACCTCCTGACGCCATGACACCATGGCTCCATCCAGGGGGAGTTGGACCGGTGCCCCGGGTGAGCACCGTCGTCCGCCGACAGCTACCCCCGACGGCCGTCCACAAGGAAGGGAAGTTCGGGTGAGCAGTCTCAGCAAGGGGCTCCGCAAGGTCCAGGTGACGCTCCAGTGGGACCCCAGTCCCATCGGTGCCCCGGACCACGACCTCGACATCGTCGCCGCGACCTTCACGGCGGACGCCCCGCACGGCAAGCCCGTCTACCTGGTCCACTTCGGCAGCCGCTCGCCCGACGGGACCATCACCCTGAACAGGGACAGCCGGACCGGTCAGGGCTTCGGCGCGGACGAGGTGATGACCCTGGAGCTCGACCGGCTGGCGGAGGAGTACGCACGGGTCGTGGTGGGCGTGCTCATCCAGCAGCACACGGGGGAGAAGACCTTCGCCGACATCCCGAACACGGGCGTGCGGATAGCCGAAGGGCACACCGAGCTCGCGAGCGACGACCTCTCGGGCGTCCCCGGCGCCACCGCCGCGACGTTCGCGGAGTTCACCCGAGACGGCGCCGGCGCCTGGCAGTTGCGGACCGCGGTCCACGGGTTCAACACCGATCCGGCGGGCTTCGCCGATCTGCTGGGCACCGCCGCCTTCTGACACCGGACACGGTGCACGCAGCCCTGCGCGACGCCCGAGGGCGGGTACCAGTACCGGTACCCGCCCTCGGGTGGCGGGGGGGGGTGGAGCCGAGCGGTCGGCCCCACCTCCTCGACCGGGGAATCACCGCACGGTGACGCCGCGGATCAGCTGCAGCCGCTGGTAGAGCCGCAGCCCTCGCAGATGTAACAGGAGCCGGCACGCTGCATCTTCGTGCCGCACGAGAAGCACAGCGGTGCATCAGCGCTGATACCGAGCTGCATCTCGACGAGCTCGGCGGAGGTGTGCGCCTGCTTCGGGGCGGGCACCTCGGCCTTCGACGGGACCGCCTTCAGCGTCTCCTGCTCGCGCGGGGCGGACTGGGCCAGGCTCTCGATGTCCATGTCGACCTCGTCGTCGAGGGCGGGCTCGTACGAACCGGTCTCGAGGTGGCGCTGACGCTCCTCGGCTGAGTGGATGCCCAGGGCCGAGCGCGTCTCGAAGGGCAGGAAGTCCAGCGCCAGGCGACGGAAGATGTAGTCGACGATCGACTGCGCCATCCGCACGTCCGGGTCGTCCGTCATGCCCGCCGGCTCGAAGCGCATGTTGGTGAACTTCGAGACGTACGTCTCCAGCGGCACGCCGTACTGCAGGCCGACCGAGACGGCGATGGAGAAGGCGTCCATCATGCCCGCGAGCGTCGAGCCCTGCTTGGACATCTTCAGGAAGACCTCGCCGAGGCCGTCGTCCGGGTAGGAGTTGGCGGTCATGTAGCCCTCGGCGCCGCCGACCGTGAAGGAGGTGGTGATCCCGGGACGGCCCTTGGGGAGGCGCTTGCGGACCGGACGGTACTCGACGACCTTCTCGACCGCGGTCCGGATGGTCTCTTCCGCCTTCTCGGCGATCTCCTTCTTCTCTTCCTTCTTCTTGGCGGAGAGCGGCTGGCCGACCTTGCAGTTGTCGCGGTAGATCGCGAGCGCCTTGACGCCCATCTTCCACGCCTCGAAGTAGATCTCCTCGACCTCCTCGACGGTCGCCGACTCCGGCATGTTGACCGTCTTGGACAGTGCGCCGGAGATCCACGGCTGGATCGCGGCCATCATCCGCACGTGGCCCATCGCCGAGATCGAGCGCTCGCCCATGGCGCAGTCGAAGACCTCGTAGTGCTCGGTCTTCAGGCCGGGGGCGTCGACCACGTTCCCGTGCTCCGAGATGTGGGCCACGATCGCCTCGATCTGCTCCTGCTGGTAGCCGAGGCGGCGCAATGCCTGCGGGACGGTCCCGTTGACGATCTGCATGGAGCCGCCACCGACCAGCTTCTTGAACTTGACCAGGGCGAGGTCGGGCTCCAGACCGGTGGTGTCGCAGGACATCGCGAGACCGATGGTGCCGGTCGGGGCGATGACGGAGGCCTGGGAGTTACGGAATCCGTTCTTCTCGCCGAGGCGGATGACGTCCTGCCAGGCCTCGGTCGCAGCGGCCCACACCGGGGTGTCCAGGTCGTCCATGCGGACGGCCCGGGCGTTGGCGTCGGCGTGCTGCTTCATGACCCGCTTGTGCGGCTCGGCGTTCCGGGCGTAGCCGTCGTACGGACCGACGACCGCGGCGAGCTCCGCGGAGCGCCGGTACGACGAGCCCGTCATCAGCGAGGTGATGGCGCCGGCCAGGGCGCGGCCACCGTCCGAGTCGTACGCGTGCCCCGTCGCCATCAGCAGGGCTCCGAGGTTGGCGTAGCCGATGCCGAGCTGGCGGAAGGCACGGGTGTTCTCGCCGATCTTCTGGGTGGGGAAGTCGGCGAAGCAGATGGAGATGTCCATCGCCGTGATGACCAGCTCGACGACCTTGGTGAAGCGCTCGACGTCGAAGGACTGCTTGCCCTGGCCGTCGTCCTTGAGGAACTTCATCAGGTTCAGCGACGCGAGGTTGCACGAGGTGTTGTCCAGGTGCATGTACTCGCTGCACGGGTTCGAGCCGTTGATCCGGCCGGACTCGGGGCAGGTGTGCCAGTGGTTGATGGTGTCGTCGTACTGGATTCCCGGGTCGGCGCACGCCCAGGCGGCCTCGGCCATCTTGCGGAAGAGGGACTTGGCGTCGACCTCCTCGATGACCTCACCGGTCATCCGCGCACGCAGGCCGAACGTCCCGCCGGCCTCGACGGCCTTCATGAACTCGTCGTTCACCCGGACCGAGTTGTTGGCGTTCTGGTACTGGACGGACGTGATGTCGTCGCCGCCCAGGTCCATGTCGAAGCCCGCGTCGCGCAGCGCGCGGATCTTCTCCTCTTCCTTCACCTTGGTCTCGATGAAGTCCTCGATGTCCGGGTGGTCGACATCCAGGATGACCATCTTGGCGGCACGGCGGGTGGCTCCGCCGGACTTGATCGTTCCTGCCGAGGCATCGGCGCCGCGCATGAAGGAGACCGGCCCCGAGGCGTTGCCGCCGGAGGACAGCAGTTCCTTGGACGAACGGATGCGGGAGAGGTTCAGGCCGGCACCGGAGCCGCCCTTGAAGATCATCCCCTCTTCCTTGTACCAGTCGAGGATCGACTCCATGGAGTCGTCGACGGAGAGGATGAAGCAGGCGGAGACCTGCTGCGGCTGGGGCGTGCCGACGTTGAACCACACCGGCGAGTTGAAGCTGAAGATCTGGTGCAGGAGTGCGTACGCCAGCTCGTGCTCGAAGATTTCCGCGTCAGCGGGCGAAGCGAAGTAGCGGTGGTCCTCGCCGGCCTTCCGGTACGTCTTCACGATCCGGTCGATGAGCTGCTTGAGGCTCACCTCGCGCTGCGGAGTGCCGACAGCACCGCGGAAGTACTTGCTGGTGACGATGTTGACCGCGTTCACCGACCAGAACTCGGGGAACTCGACGCCACGCTGCTCGAAGTTGACCGAGCCGTCGCGCCAGTTGGTCATGACGACGTCACGGCGCTCCCAAGCCACCTCGTCGTACGGATGCACGCCGGGGGTGGTGTGGACGCGCTCGATGCGCAGCCCCTGCCGGGCCGCTGCAGCCTTGGACCCCTTGCCTCGGGAGCCTCGTGCCGGGCCGCTCGTCGTCTCTGTCATGCCGCCTCCCATATACGGGCAAAAACGCCCTGAAGTGCCCAGATCTTCCCGGGACACGTGTTTCTGTCTTCGCCTCGGGCGCCGCGCACAGCCCCCGTAGCTGGTCTCCTGCCGCTCTGCGGCCGATCGATGGACCCGTTGAACGGACCCCGGCCGGTCAGTCTGCGGCGCTGGCGGGCACGCGGACCTCCGGGGTCACGCCGGGCCCGCGCTCCTCTGCGGGCGGCCGCTGCTCACGGAGCTCCGTGATGGCGGCCTCGAAGTCTTCGAGCGAGTCGAACGCTCGGTACACGGACGCGAAGCGCAGGTACGCGACGAGGTCGAGTTCCTGCAGGGGGCCGAGTATGGCCAGTCCCACGTCGTGGGTGGTCAGCTCGGCACTGCCGGTGGCGCGCACTGCTTCCTCGACCCGCTGGCCGAGCTGAGCGAGGGCGTCCTCGGTGACCGGCCGCCCCTGGCACGCCTTGCGCACACCAGAGATGACCTTGGTACGGCTGAAGGGTTCCGTCACCCCGCTGCGCTTGATCACCATCAGTGAGGCTGTCTCCACCGTGGTGAACCGACGGGAGCAGTCGGGGCACTGACGGCGACGGCGGATCGACGTGCCGTCATCGGTGGTCCGACTGTCGACGACACGACTGTCGGGGTGCCTGCAGAAGGGGCAGTGCACGGCTCCCAACCCTCCTTCACAGCACGACTGAACAGCCCCGGCAGGGGTGTTCAGACCCCCCTCGAAGCAGCCACAAGCATAGGCGATGGCCGCAGCCTTACCGGACCCGGGACCACAACTTCTGGGCGGCCGGGGCAATCCAACCACTAGATCTGGGGTTTGGTCGCCTTTGCCGCCCCGGCGCGTCCTGCCGGGGCACACACATGCCCACGCAGGGCCGCGGCCGGCCACGAGCGTACGGGAGGCGCGCGGCTCACCGAATTCCGGGGCCACTGGTGACACACTGGGAGTAGGCCCTGCGGTTTCCCGCCCGGCGTCGAACGCTACCGTAACGGCCCGAATCGCCACGACGACCATCAGGCCCGTCCATACACCTGGTCACATACACACGTCAGCCGATCTGCGATTTTTCACTCGAACGTGTGTTTGGCGCAACCTTTCGAAAGCAACTACCGTTGTCCAGCTAGGGAGACCATCTCGAGAGGGGCCGACGTGACCACGACAGCAGACAGTGCCACCATCACTGCCCAGGACCGCTCCCAGAACCGATTCGAGCCGGTGCATGCCATGAACGACGCAGTCACGACCCCGGAGGGGGCCGAGCCATCGCGACCCACGCGCTCGCTGCCCGGTCGCCCTCCAGGCATCCGTGCGGACAGCTCCGGTCTCACGGACCGGCAGCGGCGAGTCATCGAGGTCATCCGCGACTCCGTGCAGCGCCGGGGGTACCCGCCGTCGATGCGCGAGATCGGCCAGGCCGTCGGGCTCTCCAGCACCTCCTCGGTCGCCCACCAGCTGATGGCGCTGGAGCGGAAGGGCTTCCTGCGTCGTGACCCGCACCGGCCCCGCGCCTACGAGGTGCGCGGCTCGGACCAGCCCAGCACCCAGCCGACCGACACGACCGGCAAGCCCGCGGCGTCCTACGTCCCGCTCGTCGGCCGGATCGCCGCGGGTGGCCCGATCCTCGCAGAGGAGTCGGTGGAGGATGTGTTCCCCCTCCCCCGGCAGCTGGTCGGTGACGGCGAGCTGTTCGTCCTGAAGGTCGTCGGTGACTCGATGATCGAGGCCGCGATCTGCGACGGGGACTGGGTCACGGTCCGCCGCCAGCCGGTCGCGGAGAACGGTGACATCGTGGCGGCGATGCTCGACGGCGAGGCCACGGTGAAGCGCTTCAAGCGGGAGGACGGCCACGTCTGGCTACTCCCGCACAATGCGGCCTATCAGCCGATCCCTGGCGACGAGGCGACGATCCTCGGCAAGGTGGTGGCGGTGCTCCGACGGGTGTGAGGACGTCTCGTCGGCTCTGACCGGGCCCCGGGACCCACTGCGCCGGTCCCGGGGCCCAGGGCTATCCCCGTGCTCCCCCGGCCCTGTCGCTCCTGCGCCGCGCACGCACCTGCTCCCTCACTTGCCGTCCTTCCTGGCGGCGGCATCGATCGCGGCGAGCGAGCGGCGCACTTGATTACGGTCCGTCGTGTACCAGAAGTCGGGCAGTGACGCCCGCAGGTAGCTGCCGTACCGCGCCGTGGCGAGCCGCGGGTCGAGCACGGCAACGACCCCACGATCACCCGTGGCACGGACGAGCCTTCCCGCCCCCTGCGCCATGAGCAGGGCCGCGTGCGTGGCGGCTACTGCCATGAATCCGTTGCCCCCGTTTTCCTCCACGGCCTTCTGGCGAGCGCTCATCAGGGGATCGTCAGGTCGCGGGAACGGAACGCGGTCCATCACCACGAGCTGACAGCTCGGCCCGGGCACGTCGACGCCCTGCCACAAGGAGAGCGTGCCGAAGAGGCACGTCTCGGGGTCCGCTGCGAAGCTCTTGATCAGCTCGCCCAGCGTTTCCTCCCCCTGGAGCAGGACGGGCTTGTCGATCCGGCCGCGCAGTGCCTCCGCCGCGGCCTGGGCGGCCCGCATCGACGAGAACAGACCCAGCGTCCGGCCCCCCGCCGCCTCCACCAGCTCGGTAAGCTCGTCGGTCATGTCACCGCGGGTGCCCTCACGGCCCGGTGTGGTCAGATGGCGCGCCACATAGAGGATGCCCTGCTTCGGATAGTCGAAGGGGGAGCCGACGTCGACCCCCTTCCACACCGGCTGCTCCTCCCCTTCCGTGCCCTCCGGCGCCAGCCCCAGAGAGGCACCGACGCCGTTGAAGTCACCGCCGAGCTTCAGCGTCGCCGACGTGAGGACCACCGACCGGTCGGAGAAGAGCTTCTCGCGGAGCAGCCCCGAGACGGAGAGCGGCGCCACCCTCAGCGTCGCCCCGAAGCGGTCGTGCCGCTCGTACCAGACGACGTCGTACTCCGAGCCGTTGGTGATCCGCTCGGCGACGTCGTGCACGGTCTCGACCGACGCGAGGGCCTGCTTGCGCACCACGTCCTCGTCCTGGACGGACTTGTCGCGCGTGCTGCCGAGCGCGGAGATGACCGTGCGCGCGGCATCGCGCAGTGCCATCAAGGCGTATCCGAGGTCCTCCGGGATCTCTTCGAGGCGCCCTGGCAGCGCCAGCTCCATGAGCCGCTCGAAGCCCTCGGCAGCGGTCTGGAGCTGGTCGGCCGCCTTCTCGTTGACCAGCTTCGACGCCCGCCGTACAGCGCGGTTGACCTGGCTGGGGGTGAGCTCGCCGGTGGCGACGCCGGTGACCCGGGAGACCAGTTCGTGGGCTTCGTCGACGATCAGCACCTCGTGCTGCGGGAGCACGGGAGCGCCCTCGATGGCGTCGATGGCGAGCAGGGCGTGGTTCGTGACCACGACCTCGGCCAGCTTGGCGCGCTCCCTGGCCATCTCGGCGAAGCACTCAGCCCCGTAGGCACACTTCGAGGCGCCGAGGCACTCCCGCGACGACACGGACACCTGGGACCAGGCCCGGTCGGAGACGCCGGGGGTGAGGTCGTCGCGGTCGCCGGTGTCCGTCTCGTCCGACCAGTCGCGCAACCGGAGCAGGTCCTGTCCGAGCTTGCTGGTCGGCGCGGCCGCCTCGAACGGGTCGAAGAGCCCCTCCTCCTCTTCCTGCGGGACCCCCTCGTGGAGGCGGTGCAGACAGAGGTAGTTCGACCGGCCCTTCAGCATGGCGAACTCGGGGCGGCGGCGCAGCAGCGGGTGCAGCGCGTCGACCGTCCGGGGCAGGTCGCGCTCCACGAGCTGGCGCTGGAGCGCGAGCGTCGCGGTCGCGATCACCACGGGCTCCCCGTGCGCCAGTGCGGGCACGAGGTAGCCGAGGGACTTTCCAGTGCCCGTGCCGGCCTGGACGAGCAGGTGGGACCCGCCGTCGATCGCGGCGGCCACGGATTCGGCCATGGTGACCTGGCCGGGACGTTCCACCCCGCCGACGGCGGTGACTGCGGCGTGGAGGAGGTCGGAGAGGGATGCCTTCGTCATAGGCGGTCCACCCTAGTCCGTCGCCCTGACAGTGCAGGAGACGATGACCGTACGTGGGCCCGTTCGAGGGGTCCGGCAGACCGCGGGGCGTCCTCCCGTTCCGTTCCCCTCACCGTCCCGCGGCGTCCCGTCCCGCGCGGCGGTCAGACGGTGGCCAGTGGATTGGGCACGGTGCCGTGGACGGCGGCGTGCGGACGCTCGGCACGGTCGCGGTAGCCGTCGAGGTGCAGCCGGTTGCGGTTCAGGCAGAGACGCTCGATGCGGGGGGCGAACAGGTCGAACAGCTCGTAGCGGTTCTTGAGCTCCGGGAATCGGGCGTGGTGCCGCAGGATCTCCGCACGTACGAGTGACCAGAACGTGGCCTCCGGCACGCCCAGTTGCTCCTCGCACAGCGGGGCCAGGTAGCGGAAGACCCCGATGAAGAGTCCTGCGTGGATGAACTGGGTGAGGAAGCCGGGCTCCTCGGTGAGCAGGACCTCCCGCACCTCGCTGGGCATGCCCTCGTGCTCGGGCAGCGACCGGGCGCTGACGTTCACGTCGTCGACGAAGTCCTTGATCGCCAGGCGCACCGGCACGTCGTGGTCGTCGAAGACGACGATGGCGTTCTCACCGTGTGGGGAGAAGACGGTGCCGTAGCGGTAGAGGAAGCGCAGCAGAGGGGGGAGCAGTGCGGCGAAGAGGCGTTGCAGCCAGACGGAGGGGGCGAGCCCGGAGCGCTCGACCAGCTCCGCGGTGAAGGCCCGCCCGTCGGGATCGGTGTGCAGCAGCGCGGCGAGGGTGCGGGCCCGTTCCCCCGGGGCCAGTCGTAGCGGCTCACGCCAGATCGCGCCGAGCAGTTCCCTGTACTGGTAGGGGACCTCTGGCAGGCCGTCGTACAGGGGGTGTGCGACGGTGACGGACGCGACCTCGCCGAGCAGGATCACCCTGCATTCGTCCCGCAGGAACGGGTCGGCGTCCCGGAGCCCGTGCACCCAGGCCGTGACGGCGGGTGCGGCGAGTGTCCGTTCGGTGGGCAGTCCGCGCCAGACGAGCGTGTTGAGGACGGAGAGCGGGAGCTTGACGGTGTGCCGGTCGGGGCGGGTGGTGTTGAGGAAGGTCCGGATGGACTGCTGCGGCAGGCGCAGATCGCCGTCCGCGCCCAGCGGGACGATCTCGCCCCGGGCGACGGAAGGTGCGTAGAGGGGAAGGAGGACCTGCTCCCACTGCCAGGGGTGCACGGGCAGGAAGAGGAAGTCAGCGGGATCCACGCCGTGGGAGCGGAGCTCTGCGGTGAACGCGTCGCGCACGGGGGGGTCGAGCTCCCCCTCATAGAGACGGTCCGGCGCGGCGAGGGCGGGAATGGCCCGGTAGGCGGCGAGACGCGTGCTGACCGCGATCCACGGGAGCGGGGACGGGGTGCGTGCCTCCGGGGCCCAGCGGACGGTGTCCCGGGCCGAGAACCCCAGGCGACCCTTGTTGGGAACGAGCCAGGGGTGGCCGGTCTGGTGGCCCTCGAGGGCGGAGTAGTCGAGATCGGCGAGCCGGGCCGCGGGGAGGGCGGTGTGGTCGAGCCGGCAGTCGGCGACGAGCGTCGTGTTCAGCTCGCGTACGAGGTGGCCGAGCGTGGCGCCGTCGAGGGTGAGGAGACAGCGGGCGGCGACGATGAAGCGGAGCGGATCGGTGAAGGGCGCTCCCCCGCTCTCGATCGAGCCCTCGGCGACGCGCCAGCTGCCGTAGGCCCCGCGCCGGGCGCGGAAGGTGAGGGTCTCGCCGTCGTCGAGGGAGAGGGCGTAGCGGCCGCCCGATCCCTGGGCGAACGGCTCGATGATCTCTTCATAGGCGAATTCGCCGATCATCTTGGCGAGGAGACGGCGACATGCCCGGTACCAGGCGTCGGGGTTCAGCTCTGCGGGGGTGAGAAGGGCGGGCGTTTCGACGGAGTCTGGGGTGGCAGGGGACTTCGGCACGGGACTCCTCCAGGGGACCGATGCGGGTCGAGCGGTGTGGGCAACTCGTCAGGTCGTTCACAGCACATGGCTCAGGGCTCGGTCGCGGACCATGAGGGCGGCGCGCTTCGCGGGCAGTTCGAGCTCCGCGGAGAAACGGAAGCCCGCACTCAGGAAGGCGGCCACCGACGGGGTGTTGCGCAGGTCGGGCTCCGCGACGACGCGGGCGCAGCGGGGCCGGTGGGCCAGGACGAGATCGGCGACCGCTCGTAGCAGAGCGGTGCCGACGCCGCGGCCCCGGTCGGCGACGCCGCCGATCAGGAGGTGGACGCCGGTGTCGTGGGGGCGGGCTGGATAGTGCCGGGCGAGCGGGTCCAGGTCGGCGCGGTAGATCTCGAAGTAGCTCATCGGCACGCCGTCGAGCACGCCGATGCAGGGGACGCTCCGGCCGTCACCGGAGAGTTGGGCGCGCAGATGGGCCTCCGTGACCGCGCCGGATCCCGCCAGCTCCCAGAACGCGGCGACGGCCGGGTCGTTCATCCAGCGGCTGATCAAGGACAGGTCGCGCTCGACGCGCACGGGGACGAGTCGGAAGGAGCCGATCGGCGTGCGGGTCGCGCACCAGTCGGCGGGGGCGTCCAGGAGGTCCTCGTCGGCGAACCCACCGGACGCGGGGCGTCCGGCAGAGGTGTCGCCACCGGCCACCGTGCCGAAGGCCCGCGCGTCGGCGTCGTGCGGTTCCTCGTCGTTCCCCTCGGGCCCGAGCAGGGCACCGAGTTCGTCGGGGACCTGAAGCTCCAGGGTGTCCTCGGCCCCCTCACCCGGGCTCGTGGCGTCGGCCGCCGCACTGTCGGCGCTTGTTTCGGCGGGAGGCATCGGGCGCTCTCCTGTCTGCGGTTCGGGGGTACGGAGGCCGGTCGGGCGGTCCGGTGCCGGATCCACCGCGGTGTCGTGGCCTCAGGGATGGAGGGGGTTGGCGATGGTGACGTACACGGACTGGGTGTCGACCGGGCCGACGAGCTCGTCGAGGCCGTGGAGCCGGGTGAGGAGGTTGGCCTTGCACCGCAGGGTGGGGTTCTCCAGCAGGTGCACCGGCAGGGGCGAGCCGAGGTCTGCGGTCGCGACCAGGAAACGCCGGAAGGCGTCGATCAGTACCCGCTCGTCGGCGAGGGCCTGCGAACCGAAGGCCCCGATGAGACCGAGGACGTTGTTGATGCCGAGGTAGTAGGCGAAACGTTCGTCCGCGACGCCGTCGGGGACGAAGGTGTCACTGGCGGCGCCGATCCCCGGGAGCCGTCGTTCGAGGGCAGTGCGGTGGGACTCCCGGAAGTAGTAGCCCTGGTTGTCCCGGTAGCGGCCGCCGACCGGCCAACCGTCGGGGTCGAGGATCACCAGGGTGTTCTGCTGGTGTGCTTCCAGTGCGACCCCCGCCATGGCGTCCAGCCACAGCACCGGGCGTACGACGTGGTCGAGGTAGTGCAGGAACCACTCGACGGCGACCTCTCCGGGCGGCCGGCCGGTGCGCTCGGTGAGCCGACCGATGGCCTCCGCGAGGCGCGAGTACATGCGGGTGCGCCCCGGCCAGGGCCGTGGTGCGGTGAGCCCGGCGATGCAGACGGCGTCGTCGCCGGATGCGAAGGGGTTGTGGCGAACCATGACGTCGAGTCCCGGTACGGGGGTCCCATCGGGCGTGTCGACCGCGAGCCAGGCAGGATCCCGGACGATGTCGAAGCGCGGGTGTACGGCGTGCCACTGGTCGGCCAGGCCGCTGCGGAGCAGCCGGTGCACCTCCACTCCCCGGTGGAGTTCCTTGCGGAGGTTCTCGCGGCGGGAGTTGGTGATGCGTACCCCGAGGGAGAGCTTGAGCATGGTGGGGGCGTCGGGCCGGTGGACCGTGCGGACCGATGAGGTGGGGTGCCACACCGGCCCGCGGGTACCGAGATCGTGGAGGAGCCCCGCCTCCAGGAGTGCGGAGACGTCCGGACGGTGCGCGAGCTCCCGGGCCTGCCAGGGGTGGAGCGGCAGCGCGCAGGAACCGGTTGGCAACCGGAGGTCACCGCTGAGTCGGCGGATGAGCAGATCGGCGGGGACGACCCGGCCGTCCTCCGTCCAGGCCGAGTCCGAAGCGAGGACGGTGCGGTCTACGGCGAGCCAGTGCAGCGGGAAGGAGCCGGACAACTCGGGTGAGTAGAGGCGGGCTTCCGCCTCCGAGAGTCCTTCACGGCTCTTGGGAGTGGGGTGCAGGGGATGTCCGAGGAGCAGGGACTGCTCGGCGGTGAGGAACAGGTCGGCGTCGGGATGCGGAGCGGGCCGCCGACGGCGGTGTGCGATGAAGTCCGCAGTGCGCCGGACGGAGTCGGCGACACGTCCGACGAGGTCGGCCGCCTCGCAGCGGCTGGCAGCGGTGTCCGGTCGGCCGGGGGGTGTGCGGCCCGGAACTCCGGCGGGGCGTGCCGTCTCCCGGGTGAGGAGGGAAGCGACGGTGACGGCGTCGACCGGGGGGGCGTCCGCCGGCGCGCCGGCCAGTCCCGGTGGACCGAAACGGTGCCAGCCCGTCGGGGACCAGTGGTTCACGGGGACCAGGAGGGCCGTGCTGCTGGCGTCGAGGGTGATGCGGAGGGTGGCGCCCTCGGGCTGCCCGATGTCGTTCTCGCGGACCCAGCAGCGGAGCAGGTTCTCGACGGCGGCGGCGTCCGCGGCCGTGAACGGGTCGGGGTGGTCGAGCAGGTCTTCGCCCACGGTGGCGTGGGGTGCGTCGGCACGGTGGACCGTGACGGTGTCGGCGGGGCCGCGGCTGGTCCGGTCATCTGCGGACGCCGGGGTCTGCCGCGGAACGGGTGCCGACTCGACCGCGAGGCCTGGTCGGGCCGTGTCGGGAGTGGCTGCTTCGCCGCACCGCTTGGCGTAGGCGGTGTCGGCAGGGCCGTCGGGCGCGGGGGTGGGGTTCATGGACACTTCCTCGTGGTGTCGTCCGGGAAGTGGGACGGCCCGGCGTGGTTTCGGCGGAGTGGCGAGCGTTCGGCCGCTGCCAGTGCGTCGGCGAAGCGGTCGAGGACGGCGATGGCCTGTTCGTCGGTGAGCGTGAGCGGCGGGAGGAGGCGGACGACGCAGTCGTGGCGGCCGCCGAGTTCGACGATGAGACCGCGGTCGAGACATTCCTGTCGTACCGCGGCTGCCAGCGCGGGGTCAGCCGGGGGGACGTCGGCATACGGATCGTCGGCGTCGGGGTCGACCAACTCCACGCCGATCATCAGGCCACGACCGCGTACGTCCCCGATGCAGCGGTGCGTCGCGGCGAGCCCCTGCAGGCTGCCGAGCATGCGGGCGCCGAGGGTGGCGGCGCGATCGGCGAGTCCGTTCTCGCGCACGTAGGCGAGGGTCGCTGCGCCGGCCGCCATGGCGAGCTGGTTGCCCCGGAAGGTGCCGGCGTGCGCACCGGGTTCCCAGGCGTCCAGGTCGGAGCGGTAGACGATGACGGCCAGGGGGAGCGAGCCGCCGATGGCCTTGGACATCACCATCACGTCGGGAACGATCCCGCTGTGTTCGACCGCCCAGAACGTTCCTGTGCGGCCGACGCCGGTCTGCACCTCGTCGGCGATCAGCGGGATGGACCGGGACGAGGTGATGTCCCGCATCCGGCGGAGCCAGGTGTCCGGGGCGGGGATGACGCCGCCCTCGCCCTGCACGGGTTCGAGGATCATCCCGGCCGGAGCGGGCACGCCGCCCTTGGGATCGTCGAGCAGGTTCTCGGCCCAGCGTGCAGCGAGTTCGGCGCCCCGCTCCCCGCCGATCCCGAAGGGACAACGGTAGTCCTGCGGGTAGGGGAGCCGGGCCACGCGGACGGCGGTGGCGCCACCCGAGGCGTCGAGCGCCCCCGCGGTCATCCCGTGGTAGGCGCCGGTGAACGCCAGGAGCCCTCGGCGGCCGGTCGCCGTGCGCACCAGCTTCAGGGCTGCTTCCACGGCGTCCGTGCCGGCCGGACCGCAGAACTGGACGCGGGCGTGCTCGGCGAGCGCTCGCGGCAGGGTGCCGAACAGCTCGGTGGTGAAGGCGTCCTTGACGGGGGTCGCCAGATCGAGCACGTGCAGCGGGGCACCCGAGTCGAGGACCTTCCGGATCGCTTCGAGGACGACGGGGTGGTTGTGGCCGAGGGCCAACGTGCCCGCGCCGGACAGGCAGTCCAGGTACCGGCGCCCGTCGGCGCCTTCGATCGTCAGCCCCCGAGCGCGCACGGGGACGATGGGCAGGGAGCGCGCATACGTCCGGGCCGCGGATTCGCGAAGCGACTGCCGACGCAGGATCCCCTCGTGCGCACCGGGCGGTGCACCCGGGGCGGGTTCGGTCACGGGCACGGCTCTTGGTCCTCCTGCTGTCACAGTTGCGTTGCACGTCGGTACGGCGGTCGTCCGCCGGCCCTCGGAGGTGAACGCTGACCTTGGTCCCCCGTCCGTACCAACGACGCCGGGAGCGGAGGATCACGGTCAAAACGGAAGATCGTTGCGGCGGGGAACCACGGCCCTGCCGGAGGCCGTCCCCATCGGCACCGGCATAGTGGGGGGCTGCACCCGGCCCCGGACGGCAACGCCGGGGTGCGGGCGAGCAGTTCGTTCACGTACGTAACTCATGAAGTCCCAGGGGGATCACGACATGCGACTCAACCGCCCGGCCTTCGCCGTACGCCGCGGGAGGAGCGTCCGTCGCAACGCGTCGGTGGTCGCGGCTGCGGCCGTCACCACGGTGCTCGCGCTCACGGCCACGGCCTGCGGGCCCGGCGAGGACGACGCGGGCGGCAAGCCCAGTGCCCCGGCCGTTGACACGTCCTCCGACGGGAAGATCACGATTCCGGACGACCTCAAGGACAGGCTCAAGGAACACGGGATAGACCTGGACAAGTGGCGGAACGGCGAATGGAAGAACTGGGACAAGGACACGTGGCTCCGTGAGGCCAAGGACTTCGTCAACCCGATCATCGAGGACCTCTGGGACCCGGACCGCATGAGGGACGCCGGGCAGCCCGACAAGCCCGTGGAGGACGAGGACATCTCCGGTGACGAGGGCGTCACCGACCCGACGCCGAAGCCGGTCACGGCCGCGGCGGTGGATGCGCCGTACCACGGGAGCGCCCCCGAGGCGGGCAAGGTCTTCTTCGACGGCCCGAAGGGGTCGATGGTCTGCTCGGCGACCGTCGTGAAGGACCCGGCCCACCCGGGCAAGTCCAACATGGTGTGGACCGCGGGCCATTGCGTGCACGCGGGCATGGAGGGCGGCTGGTACCGCAACATCGCCTTCGTCCCCTCGTACAACGACAAGGGCACGTCCCCTTCCGGGAAGAAGCCTTCGAGGGAGGAGATCGCTCCCTACGGCGTCTGGTGGGGCGACTGGGCGCAGACCTCCGAACAGTGGATCTCCCAAGGGGGGCAGACCGGGGGCCACGGCGCGCCGTACGACTTCGCCGTGATCCACGTGACCCCCGAGAAGGGCGGCACAGGCAAGTCCCTGGAGGAGGTCGTCGGTTCGGCACTGCCGGTGGACTTCAACGCCCCGGCCGTGCCGAAGATCCGCACGATGACGGCGACCGGCTACCCGGCAGCGCCGCCGTTCGACGGCGAGCGGCTGTTCCAGTGCGAGGACAAGCCGGGCCGACTGTCCCTGGAGACGAAAGAGCCCACGATGTACCGCATCGGCTGCACGATGACCGGTGGTTCGTCCGGCGGCGGCTGGGTCGCTGCGGGCAGGGACGGCAAGCCGGCGCTCGTGTCGAACACGTCCATCGGTCCGGTGACGGCCGGTTGGCTGGCCGGTCCGCGCCTCGGCGAGGAGGCCAAGGGCGTCTACGACGCCGTGAGCGGGAAGTTCGCGGGGCGCTAGCCGCAGGCGGTCTGGCGCCCCGCCCGCTGCACGGGCGAGGCGGGCCTCCGGCGCACGGTCCGGAGGCCCGCTGCTCGTCCGGCGACTGCCTGCACCGCCGGGGTGGAGACTCCGTGCAGGTGGCCGCGCGGGCCAACGGGCACGTTCAGTACAGGACTAGAGTGGGCAAACACTGCGGGCGGTCCACCGGGAGACCGCCCTTTCGCATGCCGCTACACGTGACACGTTCATGGCAATTGATACCAGGGGGACCCCTTTCCATGCGATCCATACGTCCGCTACTGGCCGCCGCCGGCCTGGCCGCGGCCCTCTCGCTGACGGCCACCGCCTGCGGTCCTGCCGAGGAGAAAGCAGCCGGTGGGCCCACCGCGTCGACCTCCGCCGGGGACACCGCAGGGGACGCCCTCCCCGGGGACCTGGCCGACAAGCTCAGGGAGCACGGCGTCGACCCTGACACGTGGAAGGACGGAGCGTGGAAGAACTGGAACAAGGACAAGTGGCTCCGTGAAGCCAAGGACTTCGTCAACCCCATGATCGAAGGTCTCTGGAAGCCCGAACGGATGAAGGACGCGAAGTCCCCCCGGAAGACGATGGCCTCCGGGGACATCAACGGCGACCGGGGCGTCACGGATCCGGAGCCGCAGCCGGTCCGGGCCCAGCGTGAGAAGAACCCGTACACCCAGCACGGCGCCCCCATCGGCAAGGTCTTCTTCGACGCCCCCCAGGGCACGATGGTCTGCTCTGCCACCGTGATCAAGGACCCCAAGGCCCCCGGCAGGTCCAACCTCGTGTGGACCGCGGGCCATTGCGTGCACGCGGGTCAGGAGGGTGGCTGGTACCGCAACATCGCCTTCGTCCCCGCCTACAACGACCTGGGCAAGTCTGCCGCCCAGCTCGACGACGCCAAGCCCGAGGAGATCGCCCCCTACGGCGTCTTCTGGGCCGACTGGGTGTCGACCTCCGGCGAGTGGATCTCCCAGGGCGGCCCGACGGGCGGCGGCGGCGCCCCCTACGACTACGCCGTCATGCACGTGAGGCCCGAGAAGGGCACCAAGTCCCTCGAGGAGACCGTGGGCGTGGCCCTCGACGTCGACTTCGCCGCGCCCGAGGCGAAGGACATCCCGGCCATGGGCGCCTGGGGCTACCCGGCCGCCCCGCCCTACGACGGGCTGATCATGCACAAGTGCGTCGACCGGCCCGGAAGGCTGTCCGTCAGCCCAGGGACGCCGACGATGTGGCGCATCGGCTGCACCATGACCGGCGGCTCCTCCGGCGGCGGCTGGTTCGCCAGGCAGCCGAACGGCAAGCTGGCGCTGGTGTCCAACACCTCCATCGGCCCGGTGACGGCCGGTTGGCTGGCCGGACCGCGGCTGGGTGAGGGTGCCGAGGCGATCTACACGGCGATGAGCGACAAGTTCGCCCGCCGTTAGCCGCCGACGAGGCCGTGCACCCACGCCGAAGGCCCGTCCTCCCGATGCGGGGAGGGACGGGCCTTCGGACTCGCTGTGGACGGATGGGCCGCCCGATCAGTGCGCCGCCGGGACGTACGGTCCGAGCGCCGCGGCCAACTCCTCGTGGACACGCGCCTTGAGCCGCGTGCCCTCGATGGTGTGGTCCTCGGACAGCACCTCTCCCTCGGCGTGCACCCGCGACACGAGGGCTCCCTGCGTGTACGGCAGCAGGACGTCGACCTCGACCTGCGGCCGCGGCAGTTCGGCGTCGATGAGGCCGAGGAGCTCCTGCACACCGGCACCGGTACGCGCCGAGACCGCGATCGCGCGCCGCTCGATGCGCAGCAGGCGCTGCAGCACCAGCGGGTCGGCGGCGTCCGCCTTGTTGATCACCACGATCTCCGGTACGTCCACCGCGCCGACGTCGCGGATCACCTCGCGCACGGCGGCGAGCTGCTCCTCCGGGGCGGGATGCGATCCGTCCACGACGTGCAGGATGAGATCTGACTGGCCGACCTCCTCCATGGTCGACCGGAAGGCCTCGACCAGATGGTGCGGAAGATGCCGGACGAAGCCGACCGTGTCCGCCAGCGTGTAGAGCCTGCCGCTCGGGGTCTCGGCGCGGCGGACCGTCGGGTCCAAGGTGGCGAACAGGGCGTTCTCCACCAGGACGCCGGCGCCGGTGAGCCGATTGAGCAACGAGGACTTGCCCGCGTTGGTGTAGCCGGCGATGGCGACCGACGGGACCTTGTTCCGGCGGCGCTCCTGGCGTTTGATCTCACGGCCGGTCTTCATCTCCGCGATCTCCCGGCGCATCTTCGCCATCTTCTCGCGGATCCGTCGCCGGTCCGTCTCGATCTTGGTCTCACCGGGGCCTCGAGTGGCCATGCCACCGCTACCGCCGCCCATCTGCCGCGACAACGACTGGCCCCAGCCGCGCAGCCGGGGCAGCATGTACTGCATCTGCGCCAGCGCCACCTGGGCCTTGCCCTCACGGGACTTCGCGTGCTGCGCGAAGATGTCGAGGATGAGGGCGGTCCTGTCGACCACCTTGACCTTGACGACGTCCTCGAGGTGGATCAGCTGGCCCGGGCTGAGTTCACCGTCGCAGATGACGGTGTCGGCACCGGTCTCGAGCACGATGTCGCGCAGCTCCGTCGCCTTGCCCGACCCGATGTACGTGGCCGGGTCCGGCTTGTCGCGGCGCTGGATGACACCGTCCAGCACGACGGCGCCCGCGGTCTCGGCGAGCGCCGCGAGCTCCGCGAGCGAATTCTCGGTGTCCTGGACGGTCCCGGAGGTCCAGACACCGACCAGCACGACGCGCTCCAGGCGCAGCTGCCGGTACTCGACCTCGGTGACGTCCTCCAACTCGGTGGAGAGACCCGCCACGCGACGCAGGGCTGCACGGTCGGAGCGGTCGTACTGCTCGCCGTCCCGATCCCCGTCGATCTCGTAGCTCCAGGCGACGTCCTCTTCCATCAGGGCATCGGCTCGAAGGCTCTCGGTGCGGTTGGTCTCCGCGAAGCTCTGTGCGTCCTGGGAAGGGGATGAAGAGGAGGTCATTGGATCCTTACGTCGATGGAAATACGGAACGTACGATACGTTGCTCACAACGCGTGACGGCTGCGGAACATTCCCGGCCGTTCCGGCGGCCCCGTCCCGCGGCGTTGCCGACCCGTCGATGGTCGCACGCGGCCGCCGCGCCCGTCATCCCGGTTTGGGGTCGTGTCAGGCTCACGTCGCCGGCGGCGCCACGCTGTGCCAGTCCGGATGACCGGGCATCCGCGGCGTCCTCTCCCCGTACAGCCATGCCCTGAAGAACCCGGAGAGGTCGCGCCCGGAGAGTCGCGAAGCCAACGCAGTGTAGTCGTCGGTGGTCGCGGTGCGGTCCTTGTTCTCGGTCACCCACGCCCGCTCCACCCGCTCGAACGCCTGCTGCCCGATCTCCTGGCGCAGGGCGTAGAGCACCAGCGCGCTGCCGCCGTACACCACGGGCCGGAACAGTCCGAGCTGATCGCCCGGCGCCGCCTTCTTGGGGGCCGCGGGAGGACCGCCCGCCGCCCGCCAGGCGTCCGACTTCGTGTAAGCGTCGCGCATCCGGTTCTCCAGGGACTTCTGCGCGTGTTCCTCGGCGTAGAGGGCCTCGTACCAGCTGGCGTGGCCCTCGTTGAGCCAGAGATCCGACCAGCGGTGGGGCGAGACGCTGTCACCGAACCACTGGTGTGACAGCTCGTGCACCATGACCGACTCGACGTACCACTGGGGGAGGTCGGTGCGGGTGAACAGCGACCCCTCGAACAGCGACAGCGTCTGCGTCTCCAGCTCGAATCCCGTGTCGGCCTTCGCGATCAACAGGCCGTAGGTCTCGAGCGGATACCGACCGACCTTGCCCTCCATCCAGGCGATCTGCCCGGGGGTCTTCGCCAGCCACGGTTCGAGCGCCTCGGCTTCGGTCGTCGGTACGACGTCGCGCAGCTGCAGCCCGTGCGGTCCCTTGCGGTGGACGACGGTCGACGCGCCGATCGACACCTGGGCGAGCTCCGTGGCCATGGGGTGTGCGGTGGCGTAGCGCCAGGTCGTCCGACCTCCGGTACGGAACCAGGCCAGCCGGACGCCGTTGGCCACGGCCGTGAGCTCGGCGGGCGTGGTGATCCGGAACGTGAACATCGCCTTGTCGGCCGGATGGTCGTTGCACGGGAACACGCGGTGGGCCGAGTCCGGCTGGCCGGCCATCACCAAACCGTCGGACGTGCGCACCCAGCCACCGCGCCTTCCGTTCGGGTCGCTGGTGTGGGTGATGGTGATGCGCAGCGCACCACCCTCGTCCACCGCGTGCCGGGGCGTGACCACCAGGTCCTCCCCGCTGGTCGTGAAGTCCGCTCGCCGGCCGTTCACCTCGACCTTCCGAACGGTGCCCTGGGTGAAGTCGAGGTTGATCCGCTCCAGCCGCCCGGTCGCCGTCGCCATGATCTTCGTGACGGCGTCCAGTGGCTCGGTGTTCGAGCCACGGTAGGCGAGGGCGACGTCGTAGCCGAGGACGTCGTACCCGGGGTTGCCGAGGTACGGGAAGAGGGGGTCGCCGATACCGAGCGGTTCGGCCGCGGGGAGTGCGGCGGCGACCAGCGTGGCCGAGGCGGCGACGAGCAGGGCGGCTCGCAGGCGTCGAGGGGTGCGCAGCATGGACCACCGCTACCAGCGCCGGGATCGTCCAGCGGGGCGGCACGCTCCGCGCCCACCCGAACGGAGTCGACCGGTGCACCGCCGATCGCACACGGGTGCCATCCGCGGGGATCGGTGCGCACGGCGGGTCGGGGAGCACCGGCTCGCCTGCGGTCAGGTGGTGGTCGCGGGGTGCTGGGCCCGGCTGACGTCGTACACCCCGGCCACGTCGCGCATCGCCCTGATGAGGGCGGGAAGCCCCGCGGCATCGGGGAGCCGGAGCGTGTACGTGTGCCGCACGCGTTGTTCGCTGGGGGGTTCCACGGTGGCGGAGGCGATCGCCGCCCCCGCCGTCGCGATGGCCTCCGTGAGGTCCGCCAGCAGATGAGCCCGGCCGAACGACTCGGCGACGAGGGTGACCCTGCATTCGGCGGCGTCACCCCAGCACGCCTCCACGGGCGTCCGTCCCAGGGCCCGCATCCGGCCCACGGCCGGGCACCGGTCGCGGTGCACCGTGACCGTCCCGCCGCGCACGGCGAAGCCGACGATCTCGTCGGCGGGGACCGGGGTGCAGCAGCCGGCGAGGCGCACAGGGGTGCCGGGAAGCTCGGGAAGGGCGACGGCGTCGCCGGCGGCCGGACGGCCGCTGGTGAACGCGACCGGGGCACGCGCGGCGGCGAGGGGCTTCGCGCCCTCGGGGTGCTTGCTGAGCCAGGTGGTGATCGCGATGCGCGCGGCGGGGGTCCGTGCGTGGTCCAGCCAGTCCGGGGACGGTCCGGAAGCCGCGTCCTGGGCGAGGAGCACGTGCACGGTGTCGCCGTCGCCGAGACGGGTCCCCAGGGTGGCGAGGCGGCCGTTGACCCGGGCGCCGATACAGGCGTGCGCGGCCTCTCCGTACTGCGCGTACGCGGCGTCCACGCAGCTCGCCCCGGCCGGGAGTCCCAGGGGACCGCCGTCGGCGCGGAAGACGGTGATCTCGCGGTCCTCGGCCAGGTCTGCGCGCAGCGACGACCAGAACGTGTCGGGGTCGGGGGTGGACTCCTGCCACTCCAGCAGTCGGGAGAGCCAGCCGGGCCGGGTCGGGTCGGCCCGTTCGCCCTCTGCGGCGTCGGCTGTCGTGCCGGCGTCCGCGTACGGGTTGCCGAGGGCGACGACGCCAGCCTCCGCGACGCGGTGCATCCGGGGCGTCCTGATGAGGACTTCCGCGACGGCTCCCGTGGAGTCCGCGACCGCCGTGTGCAGCGACTGGTAGAGGTTGAACTTGGGTGCGGCGATGAAGTCCTTGAACTCCGAGATCAACGGGGTGAAGCAGGTGTGGAGTTCACCGAGGACGGCGTAGCAGTCGGCGTCTTCGCCGACGAGGACCAGGAGCCGCCCGAAGTCCGTCCCGCGCAGTTCGCCCCGCTTGAGCCGCACGCGGTGGACGGAGACGAAGTGCCTCGGCCGGACCAGGACCTCGGCCTGGATGCCCGCGTCGTGGAGCACCTTCCGCACGTCGTCGGCGATGGCGGCGAGTGCGTCCCCGGCGTCGGCGTCGTCCGCGATGAGGACGCGGGTGCGTTCGTACTCCTCCGGGTGGAGGATCGCGAAGACGAGGTCCTCCAGCTCGGTCTTGAGTGCCTGGACGCCGAGCCGTTCGGCGAGGGGGATGAGCACGTCGCGGGTGACCTTGGCGATGCGGGCCTGTTTCTCGGGCCGCATCACGCCGAGCGTACGCATGTTGTGCAGCCGGTCCGCGAGCTTGATGGACATGACCCGGACGTCGTTCCCGGTGGCGACGAGCATCTTGCGGAAGGTCTCCGGCTCGGCGGCCGCTCCGTAGTCGACCTTCTCCAGTTTGGTGACGCCGTCCACCAGGTAGCAGACTTCTTCGCCGAACTGCGCGCGGACCTGATCGAGCGTCAGGTCGGTGTCCTCGACGGTGTCGTGGAGCAGGGCGGCGGTCAAAGTGGTCGTTTCCGCACCCAGTTCGGCGAGGATCAGCGTCACCGCGAGCGGGTGCGTGATGTAGGGGTCGCCGCTCTTGCGGAACTGGCCACGGTGGGAGGACTCGGCCAGGACGTACGCCCGGCGGAGGATGGCGAGGTCGGCTTGCGGGTGGTGGGCTCGGTGGGCTTCGGCGACGTGGCCGATCGCATCCGGAAGCCGGTCCCTGGCGGTGGGACCGAGTAGTGCGGCCCTACCCAGCCGACGCAGGTCGATCCTGGGAAGGCCGCGTCGGCGACCGGGAGCATCAGGGTTGGTGGCCTCTGCACTCATGGGGCACCTCCGGCAGCGTCCGACCGGCGCTGGGGAGGCGGCACCCCTCCCTGCCGGTGCTTGATGCTACCGAGCCCACCACGTGGCGGAGTCCACCTCTCGCTCAGCGTGAAACGGATCACCCATTCGAGCGAAGGTTCAGGTGGTGGCCGTTTCAGTCGGTGAGCGCCGCTGCCGCGGTCACGCGGGGAGGGCCGCGAGCCAGGACCCGTCGATCAGCCCCTCGGCGACGATCACGGCCGGGCCGGTCATCTCGATCTCGCCGTCGGGATGCTCGGTGATCACCAGGCGGCCACCGGGGAGGTCCACAGCGTAGGTCACCGGGGCGCCGGTGACGGCCGGGTCGGCACCGTCCCTGCGCGCCGCGGCGACGGCGACGGCGCAGGCACCCGTGCCGCACGAGCGGGTTTCGCCGGAACCACGCTCGTGGACGCGCATGGCCACGTGGTGCGGGCCACGGTCGACGACGAACTCGACGTTGGCCCCTTCGGGGTACGCGGAGGACGGGCTGAAGGGCGGGGCGGACAGGAGGTCGCCCGCGTGCGCCAGGTCCTCGACGAAGGCGACGGCGTGCGGGTTGCCCATGTTCACGTTGCGCGCGGGCCAGCTGCGACCACCGACGCTGACCGTTACCCCGCCCTCGGGCAGGACGGCACGGCCCATGCCGACCGTGATGTCTCCGTCCTTGGCGATGTGCACCCGCTTGGTCCCGCCCCGCGTGGCGACCGCTACGTCGCCGGCGCCGGTGTGACCGGCGCGCTGCAGGTAGTGCGCGAACACCCGGACACCGTTGCCGCACATCTCGGCGATCGAGCCGTCGGCGTTGCGGTAGTCCATGAACCACTCGGCCTCGCCGGCCTGTGCGCGCGCCTCCGGGTGGGCGGCGGACCGCACCACGTGCAGCAGCCCGTCACCACCGATGCCTGCGCGGCGGTCACAGAGTCGGGCGACGGCGGCCGCGGACAGCGGGATGTCGTTGTCCGGGTCCGGGACGATCACGAAGTCGTTCTCGGTGCCGTGGCCCTTGAGGAAGGGGATCGGTGTCGTCTCGGAGAAGGTCACGCGGCCAATCGTACGGGTGCGCCGTCAGCGCAGCCGCGCCACCCGCCACACGGCCAGCCCCACCAGAGCCACGGCCATCGCCGTGTACAGGGCGAGGACGCGCCAGTCGGGGCGCTCCCCGGAGCCCCGCTCGGGCAGTCCGGGCCAGGTGTACCCGACACGGCGGGCGGCCATCATTCCCCAGCCCGCGGCGCAGCAGCTGATCAGCAACCCCAGCATGGCGACGACGGCGCCACCGTCGCCGGTGCCGAAGGCGAGAGGGAACGCGAACATGAGAGAGCCGACCGCGGCCAGCCCCACGATGGGAGCGAGCTGCCAGATCCGCAGCCGGCGCTGCGGGCGGAGCTCGACCTCCACCTCGACGTCACCTACGGCGTCCACCGCGAGGACGTCCTGCGTCTCATCAGGACCGTCGGGGCTCAGATCGTTCGCGTCTTCCCGTGTTTGCTGTTCTCTGTCGCGAGGGCCGGCCTCCATCGCCACGCGCCCTCCCAACTCGGACTCACTTGTCGATCGATGCTCGATGATGGCACGGTCCCGGGGTCCGGGATGACGGGCGGCGCGTCCCGATGCCATCACGTGATCAGGCTGTAACACCTCGTTCGACCAACGCGAGGGCCCGGTGCGGCAGTTCCGCCCGGTCTGCGACTCCGCCGCTGAGCCAGTGGACCCGCGGGTCCCGCCGGAACCAGGAATCCTGTCGGCGCGCGAAGCGTTTGGTGGCGCGCACGGTCTCGGCACGCGCCTCGTCCTCCGTACATTCCCCGGCGAGCGCGCCCAGCACCTGCTGGTACCCGAGAGCACGGGACGCGGTGCGCCCCGCGCGCAGCCCCCGGGCCTCCAGGGTGCGCACCTCCTCCACGAGCCCCGCCTCCCACATGCGGTCCACCCGCAGCGCGATGCGCTCGTCGAGCTCGGGCCGGGCGACGTCGACGCCGATCTGGACGGTGTCGTACACGGCGTCGTGTCCGGGGAGGTTCGCGGTGAACGGCTTGCCCGTGATCTCGATGACCTCCAGCGCACGGACGATGCGGCGGCCGTTGCTGGGCAGGATCACCCGGGCCGCGTCCGGGTCGGCGGCGGTCAGCCGGGCGTGCAGGACGCCGGAGCCGCGCTCCTGCAGCTCCGCCTCCAGCCGGGCCCGCACCGCCGGGTCGGTACCGGGGAACTCGAGCACGTCGATCGCCCCCTTCACGTAGAGCCCCGAACCGCCGACCAACACGGGAGTGCGTCCCGCGGCGAGCAGTCGGTCGATGTGCGCACGGGCGAGCCGCTGGTACTCGGCGACGCTCGCCGCCTCAGTGACGTCCCAGATGTCCAGCAGGTGGTGCGGGATCCCGCCGCGCTCCTCCTGGGTCAGCTTCGCGGTACCGATGTCCATTCCGCGGTAGAGCTGCATCGAGTCGGCGTTGACCACCTCCCCGCCGAGCTCTCGGGCGAGATGGACGCCGAGGTCCGACTTTCCGGCCGCGGTGGGGCCGACGACGGCGATGACTTTGGGAGCGGGAGCTGCACTTCTCACCGCCCCAGTTTCGCAAACCGTGCGAGTGTCCCCGAACGAGTTACGTAACGGCCCACCTGCGGGGTCGTTGCCTGTTGCGAGGTTCCAGCCGCCGGTTTCCGAGCCGGCGCACCCGGGCGGCGCCGTGTTCCGCCCCGGGCGGGGCGGAATTCCGCACGCACGAGTACGCTATGGAGTAAATATGGGCGTTTTTGCAATGTTTCGCCGGAAGAGTAAGGAAGCTGCCGGAACGTCAACCGAGGCCGTTGCGGTCGACACCCCGACGGCCGAGTCCGGGGAGGGCGCAGCGGACGTCTCCGCGGACACGGCGGACGCCACGAAGGAGGCCGAGGCCGTCGCCGAGGCCGGGTCCGAAGCCGGCACGGACGGGCCGAACGGCACGGAAGCGTCCGGTGCGTCCGACCCGGAGAGCGTGGAGATCCCCAAGCAGCAGTCCCCGGAGAAGGCTGCGGACAACGGGGCCGGCGAGGGCGCCCGCCAGTAGATCCGTAGGAGCGAAGGTGACCCATGAGCATCCTGGACACGCTGAAGGCCAAGATCGCCCCGGCCAGGGACAAGGTCTCTGACTTCACGCACCAGCACGGCGAGAAGATCGAGCACGGCCTGGAGAAGGTCGAGCACGGCCTGGAGCGGGCCGCACAGTCGGTCGACCACCGGACCAAGGGCAAGTACAGCGACAAGATCGAGTCGGGCACCGGCAAGGCCAAGGAAGCCCTGGGGCGACTCGCCCCGAAGGAAGACGGCGCGCCGAAGGACGACAGCGTCCCGCCGCCGCCGACGGCGTCCTGACACCAGCACGGCGGACGGCCGCGCGGGCACGGAGCTCCGCGACCGTCCGCCGTGCTGCCGGGCGTTCCACCGTGGACGCCCGGCCGTGCCTCAGGACCAGGTCGCGACGAAGTACCCGACGCCGTACGGAGCGTCCTCGTACAGCAGCTCCCCCGCCAGACCCGCGCCTTCCGCCGCGCCCGCGAGCACCTGCCAGGGGGCGCGGCCGGCCGCCTTCAGCTCGTACGCCAAGGACACGTCGAGCGCCTTGAGCGCGGCCGTGTCCGCCGCGGCCAGGGCGCCGGCCACCCCCGCGTCGAACGAGGCAGCGCGTTCGTCCAGGTAGCCCGGGGCCTTCAAGGTGCGGCAGGCACTGCCGTCGGCCATCACCAACAGGGCGGTGCGGCCGGCACGGGCGGCGAGCTCGCGACCGGTATGCGCACAGCGCTCCGGGGACAGCCGCTCGTCGACACCGAGACCCTCCACCGGGGCGTCGGCCCACCGCACGCGGTCCAACAGCCAGGCGGCGACGGACAGCGAAGGAGGAAGGACCCTTGCCGGTCGCGCACCACCTGCCGTCCCCAGACGCACGTCGACGTCCACACCGAAACCACGGAAGGAACCCGGTGCCCCCTCGGGATAGGCGCCCGACCCGCCCGATCCCGCGGCCCCCACCACGACCAGCCGGTCGGGGCGGGCAGCCGCGAGGACGCCCAGTGCGTCGGCGCAGGCGGTCCTGGCCGCGTCGAGCTCGTGGGCCGCGCCGGCGGCCACCTCGGCCACCAGGAGCGGGGGGCAGGGACACACGGCGGCGGCGACAAGCATGATCGCAGCCTAGTCCCGTACGCCTCGCCGGGCCGCCGCAGCCCGCACCGCCCGGAATCAGCCGAGAGCCGAGCAGCCGCCCGTCGGCGCGGGGAGCGGCGCCGGCACACCCACGGTGGGGAGCCCGAGCATCACGCCGGGCTGCTGCGGTGCCGCGTTGCGCTTCTCCCAGGCGTCGCCCGCACGGGTGCGACGGACCGCCGTCGTCTCCCCCTCGGCGAGGAGGTGGTGCGGAGCAGCGTAGGTGATCTCGACCGTCACCACGTCGCCGGGGCGAACCTCCGCGGCGGGCTTGGTGAAGTGGACCAGGCGGTTGTCGGGGGCGCGCCCGGACAGTCGGTGCGTCGCACCGTCCTTGCGGCCCTCCCCCTCGGCGACCATGACCTCGAGGACGCGACCGACCTGCTTCTTGTTCTCCTCCCAGGAGATCTCCTCCTGGAGCGCGACCAGCCGCTCGTAGCGCGCCTGGACGACTTCCTTCGGGATCTGCCCGTCCATCTCGGCGGCCGGGGTGCCGGGCCTCTTGGAGTACTGGAACGTGAAGGCCTGTGCGAAACGCGCCTCCCGCACGACGTGCAGCGTCTGCTCGAAGTCCTCCTCGGTCTCGCCCGGGAAGCCCACGATGATGTCGGTGGAGATCGCGGCGTGCGGGATCGCGGCACGGACCTTCTCGATGATGCCGAGGTAGCGCTCCTGACGGTACGAGCGGCGCATCGCCTTCAGTACCGTGTCCGAACCGGACTGCAGCGGCATGTGCAGCTGCGGCATCACGTTCGGCGTCTCGGCCATCGCGGCGATGACGTCGTCGGTGAAGTCGCGCGGGTGCGGCGACGTGAAGCGGACGCGCTCCAGGCCCTCGATCTTCCCGCAGGCGCGGAGGAGCTTCGAGAAGGCCTCGCGGTCGCCGATGTCGGAACCGTAGGCGTTGACGTTCTGGCCGAGCAGGGTGATCTCGCAGACGCCCTCGGCGACCAGCGCCTCGACCTCGGCGAGGATGTCTCCGGGACGGCGGTCCTTCTCCTTGCCGCGCAGGGCCGGGACGATGCAGAACGTGCAGGTGTTGTTGCACCCGACGGAGATGGAGACCCAGGCCGCATACGCGCTCTCACGGCGCGTGGGCAGGGTCGAGGGGAAGGCTTCCAGCGACTCCGCGATCTCGACCTGCGCCTCCTCCTGGATGCGTGCGCGCTCCAGCAGGACGGGCAGTTTCCCGATGTTGTGCGTGCCGAAGACGACGTCCACCCAGGGCGCCTTCTTGACGATGGTGTCGCGGTCCTTCTGCGCGAGGCAGCCGCCGACAGCGATCTGCATCCCCGGCCGCCTGGCCTTCATCGGCGCCAGGCGGCCTAGATTGCCGTAGAGCCTGTTGTCGGCGTTCTCCCGCACCGCACAGGTGTTGAAGACGACGACGTCGGCCTCGCCCTCACCCGTGCCCTCGGGCGCCCGGACATAGCCCGCGTCCTCCAGCAAACCGGAAAGCCGCTCGGAGTCGTGGACGTTCATCTGGCACCCGTAGGTGCGCACCTCGTAAGTCTTCGCGCTCATCTCGCACACCAGGGTACGGGGTCGCAACGGGGCGCCGCCCCCGTGTTCCCGGGCAGGCCTGGCCATCACGGGGAGCGAACTGGCAGGATCGCGCCATGCCCCGGGTCGTGTCCAGAACCGTTCGGCGTCGCGTCCTCCAGGGATCCGCGGCGCTCGCGGTGGTGTGCGGACTGCTGCTGTGGTGGCTGCTCCCCCTGGGCGGGAGCTCACCGGGCGGGACCCTCACCATCAGCACCGGCGTGAACACCGGCGTCTACCAGAGGTACGGGGATCTGCTTCAGGGAGCGCTGGCCAAGGACCTGCCTCGGGTCTCGATAGTTCTGCGGGCGAGCGAGGGATCCCAGCAGAACCTCGACCGGCTGGTGAGGGGCGAGGCCGACTACGCCATCGCGACCGCGGACGCCGTGGCGAAATACCGGCAGGACGCCAAACCGGGTGCCGACCGGCTACGGGCCTGCGCCCGGCTGTTCGACGACTACGTGCAGCTGATCGTGCCGAAGGGATCGTCGGTCCGGACGCCGGCGGACCTCCGCGGCAAACGCGTGGGCGTGGGGCAGGAAGGGTCCGGCGTCCGCATCATCGCGGACCGGGTCCTGGCGGCCGCCGGTGCCGAGCACCACGTCACGGCGGTCGCGGCCGGGATCGACACCATGCCCCAGCTGCTGGAGAAGGGCGAGCTCGACGCGTTCTTCTGGTCGGGCGGACTGCCCACCGGCGCGGTGCAGACCCTCGCGGGACGCTTCCCGATCCGGCTGGTCCCGGTCGAGGACGGGCTCATCAGCAAGGTCCAGGGCTCGGGCGAAGCCACGCGCTACTACCACGGGGCGGTCCTCCCCACCGACGCCTACCCGAAGATGGCCTCCAAGGAGCCCGTGAAGACGGTCGCCGTGGCGAACCTCCTGGTCACCACGGACCGAGCGGACCCCGAGCTGGCGGAGCGGATCACCCGGACCGTGATCAACAGCCGGGACCGCATCGGGCACGAGGTCCATCCGGCGCAGCTGGTGGACCTTCGGACGGCGATCTACACCGATCCGCTGCCGCTGCACGAAGGAGCCAGGCGCTACTACCGCTCGGTGAAGCCCTGACCCGTTCCGGCACGCGCTCCCCTCCCCCACCCGGAGGCCGGCGTCGCTGCCGAGACCTCGGGACCGGAACCCCTCCCGGTGCCGTCCGGTCCGAGAGGCTCCCGTTCGGAAGACCTTCCGTTCCCGAGCCGTCGACCGGGGCGCCATGCCCCGGCTCCCGGGAACCGGACGGGACGGACACCCCGGGAGGCGGTTCAGTCCGGCGCAGCGGTGCGCGGGACCGAGACCGTCACCTTCAGACCGTGCGGCTCGTGGTGCGCGTAACTGATCGACCCCCCGCCGGCCGCGAGCAGCGCCCGGGTGATGGAGAGCCCGAGGCCCGACCCCTTCACGTTCTGGTGGCGTCCGCTGCGCCAGAAGCGGTCGCCGACGCGGGGAAGCTCCTCTTCCGAGAGGCCCGGCCCGCGGTCGGCCACCACGATCGTGGAGGCTTCTCCGTCCGCCGAGGCGGTCACCGTGACCTCCTCGCCCGCCGGCGTGAACTTGAGGGCGTTGTCGATGACCGCGTCGAGGGCGCTGGAGAGCGCGACCGGGTCCGCCCAAGCGGTGACCGCCACGCCCTTGCCGGTGAGCCGGACGCCCTTCTCCTCGGCGAGCGGGCGCCAGGCGGCGACCCGCTCGGCGGCCAGCGCACCGATGTCCGTGACGCGCATGTCGGCCGAGGCGTGTTCGGCGAGCGCCAGGTCGAGCAGGTCGTCCAGGACCTGGGCAAGGCGCTTGCCTTCGGTCTGCACGGACGCGATCTCCTCGTTCCCCTCGGGAAGTTCGAGAGCAAGGAGTTCGATCCGCAACAGCAGGGCCGCGAGGGGATTGCGCAGCTGGTGGGAGGCATCCGCGACGAACGCGCGCTGCTGCTCGAGGACTTCCTCGACGTTGTCCGCCATCTCGTTGAACGAGTGCGCCAGACGGCGGAGTTCGGGTGGACCGCCGGCGGCTGCCACCCTCGAGTTCATCCTGCCCGTCGCGATGTCGTGCGTGGCGGCGTCGAGCACCCGCACGGGCCTCAGTACCCAGCCCGTCAGCCGGAACGCGGCACCCACGGCGAGGAGCATCGCGGCGGACTCCCCGGCCGCTATCAGCAGCCAACCCCGGAGGATGCGCGAACGCAGCTGGCCCGTGGGCGAGTCGGTGACGACGACGGCGACGACGTCCCCGTCGCGCACCACCGGCGAGGCGATGGCGATCCGGGCACCCGGCTGCCAGGGCCACACCTGAGGCGGATCGTGACTGCGCCGTCCGAGCAGTGCCTCCTCGAACGCGCGCCTTTCCTCTCCTGATTCGGGGAGTTCCCAGTCGCGGGGCGCGCGGGCCATGGGGGTGTCGTTGCGGTAGAAGACGCCTGCCCTCATTCCGTACACGTCGTTGTAGCGGGTCAGTTCGTCCACGAGAGCCCCGCGGCGCGCGTCCCGCCCCGGGACGCCGTCGGTGACGAACTGGGCCTGGGCGGCGAAGCGCGCGGTGTCGTCGAGGCGGTCCACCACGACCTGCTGCTGCTCCGCCGCGGCGCGGCTCACGGCGAGCGGGAAGCCGAGGGCGAGCAGGACCCCGGCCATCAGGACGATGAGCAGCGGGAGCAGGCGGGTACGCAAGGGGAGCGGCTGCCTTACGCGGCGGGTGCGACCAGGCGATAGCCGACGCCGCGCACGGTTTCGATGAGGGCGGGCATACGGAGCTTGGAACGCAGGGACGCGACGTGCACTTCGAGCGTCCGCCCGGTGCCCTCCCAGTTGGTGCGCCACACCTCACTAATGATCTGTTCGCGACGGAAGACGACGCCGGGGCGCTGTGCCAGCAGCGCCAGCAGGTCGAACTCCTTGCGGGTCAGGGACACGACCGCGCCGTCGACGCTGACGCGACGCGTGGGCAGTTCGATGGTGACGGCCCCCAGCCTGAGGGAGCTGTCGGCACCCGCCCCCGCGTCCTCGCCCGCGAGGGAGCGCCGGCTGACCGCGTGGATGCGCGCGAGGAGTTCCCCCGTGTCGTACGGCTTGACCACGTAGTCGTCGGCCCCCAGGTTGAGGCCGTGGATCCGGGACCGCACGTCGGACCGCGCGGTGACCATGATCACCGGGATCGATGTGAGCTTCCGGATCCTTCCGCAGACCTGGTAGCCGTCCTGGTCGGGCAGCCCGAGGTCGAGCAGCACGACCCCGAAGGGCGGCTTGTCACCTGCCGCCGCGGGCAGGACCGCCTGAAGGGCCTCCTCGCCGTTGCGTGCGTGGGTGACCTGGAAGCCGTGTTTGGCCAGCACGGCCGACAGGGCGGCCGCGACGTGGTCGTCGTCCTCGACGAGTAGAAGTCTCATGTGGCCCCCCTCCGGGCGTAGCTCTCGCGTTCCTATCAGGGCATATAGTCCGATGCCCACACCGCGAGTCAAGGCGGTTCCCCCCACCTCCGGGCTTCGTTATCCACCCGGTACGACCGCACAGATGCCCCTCACCCTCAGTATCCGGCCGAAGCCGTATCGTTATGCTCAATTTCCGCTCAGATGTAATGACTCTGCTCTCATCACGTCACTACTGTCCTCCCAACCGAGGAGGACGGAGCAACAAGCCGATGAGCGGAGTATCAGTGACCAAGGGTGCGGAGGACGCCGTTCCGACCACGTCGGACCTGGTCGTACTGAGCAACGTCAACAAGCACTTCGGCGCACTGCATGTGCTCCAGGACATCGACCTGAAGATCAGCCGAGGCGAGGTCGTGGTCGTGATCGGGCCCTCCGGGTCCGGCAAGTCCACGCTGTGCCGCACGATCAACCGGCTGGAGACCATCGACTCCGGCACGATCACGATCGACGGGAAGCCGCTGCCCCAGGAGGGCAAGGAGCTGGCCCGGCTGCGCGCCGACGTCGGCATGGTCTTCCAGTCGTTCAACCTCTTCGCGCACAAGACGGTGCTCGAGAACGTCGTGCTGGGCCAGGTCAAGGTCCGCAAGACGGAGAAGAAGGCCGCAGAGGACAAGGCGCGCGAGCTGCTCGACCGGGTCGGCGTCGGCACCCAGGCCGACAAGTACCCGGCGCAGCTCTCCGGCGGTCAGCAGCAGCGTGTCGCGATCGCCCGGGCGCTGGCGATGAACCCCAAGGTCATGCTGTTCGACGAGCCCACGTCCGCACTCGACCCCGAGATGATCAACGAGGTTCTCGAGGTCATGCAGCAGCTCGCACGCGACGGAATGACGATGGTCGTCGTCACCCACGAGATGGGCTTCGCGCGCTCCGCTGCCAACAGGGTCGTGTTCATGGCAGACGGCAAGATCGTCGAAGAGGCCACGCCCGACGAGTTCTTCAGCAATCCGCGCAGCGACCGGGCCAAGGACTTCCTTTCGAAGATCCTCCACCACTGAACCCAGCCCGTCCTGGGCATGTTTCGCCCCGGGCGAGCTCTGCTGATCGCTCACACCACGTCTAATCAAGGGAAGTTCACCATGAAGCTCCGCAAGGCCTCCGCCGCAGCCGTCGTCGTCGCGCTCGCCCTGACCGCCACCGCCTGTGGCTCCGGCAAGAAGAACGACGACTCCGCCGGTGGCTCCTCGGACAAGGGCGGCAAGATCACGGTCGGCATCAAGTTCGACCAGCCGGGCATCGGTCTGAAGACGCCGGACGGCAAGTTCACCGGCTTCGACGTCGACGTGGCCAAGTACGTCGCCAAGGAACTCGGTTACGCCGAGGACAACATCGTCTTCAAGGAGACGAAGAGCGCCGACCGCGAGACCGCGATCGAGCGCGGCGACGTCAAGTTCATCGTGGCCTCGTACTCGATCAACGACAAGCGCCTGGCGAAGGTCGACTTCGCGGGTCCGTACCTGCTGGCCCACCAGGACATCCTGGTCCGGGCCGACGACAACTCCATCACCAAGCCCGAGGAACTGAACAACAAGAAGCTCTGCTCGGTCACCGGCTCGACGTCCGCGACGAACGTCAAGGAGAAGCTCGCCCCCAAGGCCCAGCTGCAGACCTACGGCGGCTATTCCGAGTGCCTCACCGGCCTGGAGAACAAGGTCATCGATGCCTTGACGACCGACGACTCCATCCTCGCCGGCTACGCCGCGCAGGACGCCTTCAAGGGCAAGTTCAAGCTCGCCGGCTTCAAGATGAGCAACGAGAACTACGGCATCGGCCTGAAGAAGGGCGACACCGAGCTCAAGGGCAAGATCGACGCGGCTCTGGAGAAGATGGTCCAGGACGGCTCCTGGAAGAAGGCCGTGGAGGCCAACTTCGGCCCGGCCAACTACAAGTACGAGCCCGCGCCGAAGATCGGCAACATCGTCAAGTGACTCCACGGGGCTGACGGGGCGCGCCGCCGCTGACGGCGGTGGCGCGCCCCGGCCCTTCCCACACGCACACGCGGAAGCGCGGGAGATCGTGTTCGACTTTCTTGATATGGACAAGCTGCTGGGGGCCTTCGGGGTGACGGTGCAGCTCACCGTCCTCTCTGCCCTCGGCTCCCTGATATGGGGAACGCTGCTGGCCGGCATGCGGGTCAGCCCAGTGCCCCTGATGCGCGGTTTCGGAACCACCTATGTGAACGTGGTCCGCAACATCCCGCTCACCGTCGTCATCGTCTTCACCTCGCTGGGCCTCTTCTCGACGCTCGGTGTCACCTTGGGGGCGGATGACTTCGATGTGATCAACTTCAGGCTGGCGGTGCTCGGTCTGATCGCCTACACGTCCGCCTTCGTGTGCGAGGCACTGCGGTCCGGCATCAACACAGTGCCCGTCGGGCAGGCGGAGGCCGCGCGTGCGCTGGGACTGAGCTTCACGCAGGTGCTGCGTCTGATCATCCTGCCGCAGGCCTTCCGTTCTGTCGTCAATCCGCTGGCCAACGTGCTGATCGCGCTGACCAAGAACACGACCGTGGCCTCGGCCATCGGCGTCGCCGAAGCAGCCCTGCTGATGAAGGAGTGGATCGAGGAGTACGCCGCCCTGCTTCCGATCGTCGGCATCTTCGCGCTCGGCTTCATCTGCCTCACGCTGCCGACCGGACTGATCCTCGGCTGGGTGAGCAAGAAGGTGGCGGTGAAGCGATGAGCTCCGTTCTCTACGACGCCCAGGGGCCCCGTGCCAAGCGGCGCAACATCCTGTACACGGCGCTGTTCGTGGTGGCGCTCGCCGCCGTCGGGTGGTGGGTCTACGACAGCCTCAGCTCCAAGGGCCAACTGGACTGGATCAAGTGGGAGCCGTTCTTCACGAGCTCCCAGCCGTACACCACCTACATCTGGCCGGGCCTGCAGAACACGCTGATCGCCGCCTCCCTCTCGCTGGTCATCGCGCTGCCGCTGGGTGCGATCTTCGGTATCGCCCGGCTCTCCGACCACGCCTGGGTCCGGGGAATCGCGGGCACGCTGGTGGAGTTCTTCCGCGCCATCCCGGTGCTGATCCTCATGCTGTTCGCCAACCAGGCCTACTCCGACTTCACCGACGTCAGCAGCGAGGTCCGCCCCCTCTACGCGGTGGTCACCGGACTGGTGCTCTACAACGCCTCGGTGCTGGCCGAGATCGTCCGGGCCGGTATCCTCGCGCTGCCCCGCGGACAGACCGACGCCGCCAAGGCGATCGGCATGCGCAAGGGCCAGACGATGACGTATGTGCTGCTGCCGCAGTCGGTGACGGCCATGCTCCCGGCGATCGTCAGCCAGATGGTCGTCATCGTGAAGGACACCGCCCTCGGCGGCGCGATGCTCAGCTTCTCCGAACTGCTGTCGTCTGTACGCCCCATGAGCGCCAACTACGGCGCGAACACCATCGCCAGCTTCACCATCGTCGCGGTCATCTTCGTCGCGCTGAACTTCGCCCTCACGACGGCCGCCAGTTGGCTTGAGCGCAAGCTGCGGCGCGGCAAGAAGAGCACGGGCGCGGTGGTGCACGCGAGCCCCGGCGGTGGTCTGGAGACCGTCGACGCCGAGGCAGCGACGGCCGACCACGACCGGACCGGATGACCACCCGGCTGGATCAGGCACGGTGAGGGGCGGCGGCCGGAAGGCGGTTTCTAGGGATCGTCGCAACACGTGGTTGGTTTGATCAGGCCGCGAGTAGTTTATGCAGGCGCTCGGCTGGGGTTTCCCAGCCGAGCGTTTTGCGTGGGCGGCCGTTGAGTTCGGCAGCGACGGCGGTGAGGTGCTCGCGGGTGTGGACCGAGAGGTCGGTGCCTTTGGGAAAGTACTGGCGCAGCAGGCCGTTGGTGTTCTCGTTGGAGCCGCGCTGCCAGGGGCTGGCCGGGTCGCAGAAGTAGACCGGGACGTCGGTGGTGACGGTGAAGGAGCCGTGGGCGGCCATCTCTGATCCCTGGTCCCAGGTCAGGGATCGCCTGAGGTGGGCGGGCAGGGTCTGGACCGTGGTGACCAGTGCGTCCCGGACGCTTTCGGCGCCGTGGTCTGCGGGCAGGTGCAGCAGCATGACGTAGCGGGTGGCGCGCTCGACGAGGGTGCCGATGGCCGACTTGCCGTCCTTGCCGATGATCAGGTCGCCCTCCCAGTGGCCGGGCACGGCCCGGTCCTCGGCTTCGGCTGGACGCTCGCTGATCATGACCATGGGGGTGGCGAACCTGGGCTGCCGCTGCTGGGCCTGGCGGCGGGGTTTGCGCCGGGCGTGGCCCGATCGCAGGGCGCGGGCCAGTTCGCGGCGCAGCTCTCCGCGGCCCTGGACGTAGAGGGCCTGGTAGACCGTTTCGTGGACCATGTGCATCTCCGGCCGCAGGGGGAACTGTGCACGCAGAGCCTGGCAGATCTGCTCCGGGCTCCACCGTATGTCCAGGCGGGCCTGGATGAAGTCCCGCAGTTCGGGGTTCTGGCCGATCTTGCCGGTCTTGGGCCGGGGCTGGCGGGCATCGGCACGGGCCTGGGCCGCGTACGGGCGGTACTGGCCGTTGACCGGGTGGCGGTTGCGGCGGATCTCCCGGCTGATGGTGGACGGGCTGCGGCCCAGCTCCGCGGCGATCGCCCGCACGGTCGCCTTCTCCCGCAGCCGGTCGGCGATGTGGATGCGGTCGGCCTCGCGCAGGTACCGCGACGTGCCGGAAGGCTCTGCCACCGCGCCGAGCGGCAGCAGAGCCTTCCTCTGCTTCCCGGTGAGCTTGCGCCCGTTACGCCACTTCTGGCCGGTCCGTTCGTCGATCCCGACGACCCGGCAGGCCTCCTTGTTGCTGTAGCCCTGCTGCATGAGACGGGAGTATTCCTCCCGCTCACGCGTCAGCTTCCGAGGGCCCTGAGGCGTCCGGTCCCTGCGGATCTCAAAGTCCATTGCATCCCCTGAACTGGGATGTTGCAACGACTCCTAGAACCCAAGGAAGGCCGCCGCCCCTCACTGCTCGTGTGTCACCTGCACCCGCTTGCCTGTGCGCGCGGCTCCGTACCCGCCGGTGCCGCGGATGTCCGGCCGTTCTCCTGGAGTGCGCGCCCGGCCCGGCGGACGGGCCACACCTGACGATCCGTCGTGCACCGGCGCCGACGTGTCCGTCTGCGCCAGCCGGGAGCGGGCACCTCCGGACACGGCAGTCCGTTCGGACACGGCAGCCCCGCTCGTCCGGACACCACACGGCCCGACACCGGGTGAGCAACGACCGGGCTCCTCTTCACGTGGAGAGGGACGCGCCGATGGCTCTCCTGCGCCCTCCTTCCTCTCTTCCGGGACACCAGAGGTGGGTGAGCACCGGTCCGGACACCGACGGACCGCGAGACGCCCGCCATGCGGCTGCAATCGCTGCTTGACGGGGGCACCGGCAGTAGGTTGCATACGTTCTGTGATCGTGCACCGGGCTGCGGCCAGCCCTTTCCCGCTGTTCCCTCCGTCCCGGCAGGCCACAGGAGCAGTGCTGTGGACCCGGTGATCGTCGGCGGCGCAGGCCCGGTGGGACTGGCGCTGTCGCTCGCCCTGGCCGCACAGGGCGTGCCATCGGTCGTACTCGACGAGGGCGCTGGTAAGGACGAGCCTCGCGCCGCCCGGTCGGTGGTGCTGCGCGCCGACACCGCCGCGCTGGTGGAGCGGCTCGGCTGCACCACGATCCGTGACGAGGGGACGCGTTGGTCCGGCTGGCGGTCCCTGCGACGCAAGCAAGAGGTGCGTGCGGTCCGGCTCGGCGGGGACCGGCTCCAGGCTCCCGTGCACATTCCGCAGCATGCGCTGGTGCGCGGACTCCGAGACGCCATCGCCGCGCAGGACCTGGTGCAAGTCGCCACCCACAGCAGGCTGGACGCTCTGGAACAGGACGGCAGCGGTGTCACGGTGCACACCCGCGAGCCGGAGGCAACGTGGTGGCGCGGCAGCTACCTGGTCGGCTGCGACGGCGCCCGGTCGACCGTCAGGAAACTCCTCGGCATCCGGTTCCCCGGGCGCACCGCCGTGGAACGCCACGCCGTCGCGGCGCTGCGCACCGAACTGCCCTGGCCCGGCGAGGGCGTGTTGCACCGGCTGCCGCCGTGGCGCGCGGGCTGCGAGGAAGTCACGGCCAGACCGCTGCCGGACGGTGCCTGGCGGCTGGACTGGCTCCTGCCAGCCCGCGGTGAACTCGTCACTCCGGACGCCCTGGTGTCCCGGGTCCGTGACACCCTGTCGGGTTGGTGCGACGGAGCAGCGCAGTACGACCTCATCGACACGGGCGTCTACACCCTGCACCACCGGCTCGCCCGCCGCTGGCGGGTGGACCGCGCCTTCCTCGCCGGTGACGCCGCCCATCTGCTCGGTGCGGTCGGCACCCAGGCACTCGACGAGGGTCTGCGGGACGTCGACAACCTCGCGTGGAAGCTGTCGCACGCTTGGCACTACGGGGCGTCGGACCTGCTGCTCGACAGCTACCAGGCGGAACGGCGCACGGCCGTGGCCGCCCGGCTGCGCGCCGCTGACCAATCGCTGCCGATACTGCGCGGCAGCGGAGGTCTGCGCACCTACCTCCCGGGAGCGGTGCGAGGGCACGACACCCTCCTCACCGATGGGCACCTGGGGCTCGGCCCGCTCGGCGCGCCCCCCGCATATCCGCACTCTCCCCTCGCCCCCCGGCACGCCGAGTCGCACGCCCCCGTCGGCACTCCGATCGGCGCACCGGTCTCCGACGTCCAGGTCACGGCACCCGACGGCACGACGGTGCGGCTCCGGGACCGGCTGGGGCAGGGACGACTGCTGGTGGTGCTGGTCGCACCGGGCACGGGTGTCTGGGACCGGCGGCACTGGATGACCGCTGGGGTGATGCCCCAGCTGGCCCGCGCCGTCACGGAACTTCCGGCGCGGGCTGAACTGCTGGTCACCGAGGGCTATCCGGGGACGTCGGCGCACACGGTGCTGCTGGTGCGGCCGGACGGGCACCTCGCCACGGCCTTCAGCGGCGTGCGCCCGGCCGAGTTGTACGCAGCGGCGGACGCGGTGCGCGGCGGCGCGCCAACGTCCGTCCCCGGCCAAGCTGCCGGCCCTGACGTCGATCGTGGTGCCGACCGCCCCCTCGATCACGGCGCCGACCACACCGCTGACCGGACTGCGGACGTCAATTGACCGGCGCAGGCGCGCATGGTGTACTCCGGAACGTGACCGACACCGATGTGCGCCTGTGGCGGAGGGTCCATATGGACCTGGTCCGCTATGCGGGCTGCGTGTGTCGTCCGTCCTGCTGATTCGCCTTGCTTACCCACCCGCGCCGTCATGGTCCTCGATGACCGGGCTGCGCGGAATCAGCGACTTCCAGGACGGTTTCCCGTGTCCCAGCCATCCCGCACTGCTTCCCCCTCCGAACCCGTGCACACGTCGCACGGCGGCCCCCGTATTGGGGCTCCATCGTCCGGCAGCACGACATTCGTCTCGCCGGTTCCCGCCGGGCCGGTGGATGCCGCTCCCACCGCGCACGGGAGGACGGCCCCACCCTCCGCGGCGGAGCTTCTCGACTTCGCCCTGCGCACCGCCTCCGATGCGGAGCTGATCGCTTCCTTGCCGCTCGACCCCGAAGGCCGCACCTGGATCCGGTTGAAGGGGCCGGGCGGCAGTGAGGCCTGGTTGATCGGCTGGCCTCCGGGGACGGGAACGGGCTGGCACGACCACGCCGAATCGATCGGTGCCTTCGCCACGGCTTCGGGCGAACTCAAGGAACAGTCGCTCGCCGTACGGCTCCCGGCCGGCGGGTGGAAGACCTTGGAGCTGGCCGAAGGCGTGGACCGCGAACGCCGCGTGGGTACCGGACAGGGGCGGGCGTTCGGCCGGCACCACGTGCACGAGGTGCTCAACGAGTCACCGACCGGCCACGCGGTCTCGGTCCACGCGTACTATCCGCCGTTGCCGCTGCTGCGACGGTTCAGCAGGAGCGGTCCGGTGCTCAGGCTCGAGCAGGTGGAGCGTCCGGAGGACTGGCAGTGAGCGAACGACGCGTCGGGATCGACGAGCTCCTGGAACGGGTGCGGCGCGGGCTGGACCGGGTGGGCCCGCGCGAGGCGTTCGAGGCGTCTGCGGCCGGAGCACTGCTGGTGGACATCCGCTACGCGGCGCTGCGCGACAGGGACGGCTTGATCCCCGGGGCGCTGGTGGTCGAACGCAACGAGTTGGAATGGCGGCTCGACCCGCTGGGAAGCCACCGTGCGCCGGAGGCCACCAGCCACGACCTTCAGGTCGTGGTGGTGTGCAACGAGGGATACGCGTCATCGCTGGCGGCCGCTTCCCTCAAACAACTGGGGCTGCACCGCGCCACCGATCTGGTGGGCGGCTTCCAGGCATGGCGGGCGGATGGCCTGCCGGTGTGGGTACCTCGGGCTGCGGGCTAGCTGCGGATCCGGGCTCCACGGTGCAGCCGCTGGGCCGTGCCCTGTCGGGCACGGCATGCGGCTCGCCGTCGGCCTGCCGCCCGGGTTGTAGGGGGAGCCCGCACGGACGTCGGGCACCCGTCTGCGTCCGCCATCAGCCGCCGGCCATGTTCCGCTCGCCCGGACGAGCGGCCAGATACCGGCTGACTGACTGACGCCTTCTCCCCGCACGGCACAGATCGTGGGGCGCGGAAGAGGGGCGGCCGGTCGGTGAGCGGCCTACGACCACCACCAGGGGCGCTCGGGCACGGCTCAGCGCAGGCGTCTGGGGCTGGCTCGGACGGCTGCCTGCCCAGGCCGAAGGGGTGCGGCCGCTCCGGCGGCACGGTCCCCGCGGACTAGGGGAGGCCGAGGTCGAGGCCGTCCAAGCCCTCGGTGTCTTCGCCCTCCTCATCCAGGGCACGGCGTACCACCCGCAAGGCCATGCCCTCCGGGTATCCCTTGCGGGCGAGCATGCTCGCCATGCGCCGGAGTCGGCGGTCCCGGTCAAGGCCACGGGTTGCCCGGAGCTTCCGCGCCACCAACTCGCGGGCCGTCTGCTCCTCTTGGTCCGAGTCCAGCTGTGCGACAGCTTCGTCGATCAGTGCCGCGTCGACGCCCTTGGTGCGCAGTTCGCGGGCGAGTGCGCGGCGGGCCAGGCCCCGGCCATGGTGCCGGGACTCCACCCACGCGTCCGCGAACGCCGCGTCGTCGACGAGGCCGACATCCTCGAAACGGGACAGCACTTCCTCGGCGACCTCGTCCGAGACATCACGTGTGCGCAGGGCATCGGCGAGCTGCTTGCGGGTGCGCGGTGTGCCGGTGAGCAGACGCAGGCAGATGGCCCGCGCCCGCTCGACCGGGTCTTGGGACGGCAACTCCTTGTCGGCCCTCGACGACTCAGAGCTGCCGCCCGGCCATTCCGCGGTGCGCCGCGTGCTCGGGTCGGGCACCGGGCCGGTCAGCTCTTGGCCGCCGCGGCCTTGGTGGCCTTGCCCGCCTTGGTGGCCGGCGCGGGGACCGACTTCGCCTGGTCATCGGCGGAGGTCGCCGTACCGGCAGCGTCCGCTCCCGGCTCACCCGCGGGGGCCTCGGTGCTCACACCGACACCGAGCTTCTCCTTGATCTTCTTCTCGATCTCGTTGGCGAGGTCCGGGTTGTCCTTGAGGAAGTTCCGCGCGTTCTCCTTGCCCTGACCGAGCTGGTCGCCCTCGTACGTGTACCAGGCGCCGGCCTTGCGGACGAACCCGTGCTCCACGCCCATGTCGATCAGGCCGCCTTCACGGCTGATCCCCTGGCCGTAGAGGATGTCGAACTCGGCCTGCTTGAAGGGCGGCGCGACCTTGTTCTTGACGACCTTGCAGCGGGTGCGGTTGCCGACGGCCTCGGTACCGTCCTTCAGGGTCTCGATACGGCGGATGTCGATCCGCACCGAGGCGTAGAACTTGAGCGCGCGGCCACCGGTCGTGGTCTCCGGCGAGCCGAACATCACGCCGATCTTCTCGCGGAGCTGGTTGATGAAGATGGCCGTGGTCTTGGACTGGTTGAGTGCACTGGTGATCTTCCGGAGCGCCTGGCTCATCAGCCTCGCCTGGAGACCCACGTGCGAGTCGCCCATCTCTCCCTCGATCTCCGCACGCGGCACGAGGGCTGCCACGGAGTCGATGACGATGAGGTCGAGCGCACCGGAGCGGACCAGCATGTCGACGATCTCGAGGGCCTGCTCGCCGTTGTCCGGCTGGGAAAGGATCAGATTGTCGATGTCGACACCGAGCTTCTTCGCGTACTCGGGGTCGAGGGCATGCTCCGCGTCGACGAAGGCGACCTGACCGCCGGCCTTCTGCGCGTTGGCCACGGCGTGGAGGGTCAGGGTCGTCTTGCCGGAGGACTCCGGGCCGTAGATCTCCACCACACGGCCGCGCGGCAGGCCACCGACACCGAGCGCGACGTCGAGTGCGGTCGAACCGGTCGGGATGACCTCGATGGGCTCCTTCGACCGCTCGCCCATGCGCATCACGGCGCCCTTGCCGAACTGTCGTTCAATCTGTGCGAGCGCGGCGTCGAGCGCCTTCTCGCGGTCGGTTCCTGCCATGGGTTCCACCCGGGTTGCTTGAGTCGATCGCTTCACGTCAAAGACGCTATCCCCTGCCACTGACAATGCGCCCCGACGTCCCTCCAGCCTGTGGAAAACTCGGTGCAACCCCGGGGTTCCCAAGGACCAGAACCCCCATAAGAATGGATGTTCGATTTTAGTGTCAAGCGCACCACTCACCTCTCCTGCACGGTATGCCCAGGCCGTACGCACCTGCTGAGGAGAGGGAGCCGTACCTTCGCACCGATCCCCACTCGACGCGCAGCGCGACGCCCTCTCGATCGGCACGGCACGGCGCGGCCCCGAGTGGTCGAGCCGCTCGGGGCGCGATTCCCCGCGGTCAGCGGATCAGACGGACGGTGAGGTACGTCTGGCCGCCGCGGACGTTGACCACGTGGATCGAACCACGGGCCGTACGGTAGGACCCGGTGCCTCCGGTGATCGCGAAGTCGATGTCGCCGTGCCGCGCGGACGGGACGGTGAAGCGGCCCTGTGCGGTGAAGTGACCCCACGGCGGAAGGGAGAGCGTGGCCACGCACTGGAGATCGAACTCCCTGCCTCGGACGGTCCCCGTCACCGTGCAGACATCGCCGTAGGTACCGACCCGAGCCCCGCGACTTCCTCTCTTCCCGAGCCCGACCCGTGCACCCTGCCCGAGCCCGACCCGCTGCCGTTACCGGTGGCCGCCGCTCAGGCCAACACGCTTGAAGTGACACCGGCCGCCGGTAGCGGCCCGGGCCGTCAGCGTGATCACGTGCGACAGCCGCCGCCAGCGCTGATCCGTCCGGAGGACTCGGCCGGACCAGCAGCGTCAGCTGCCGCCGTCCCCCGGCGCGGGGCCTTCGTCCCGCCTGCTGCGCAGTGCTCGCTGCACGCGCGCCAGCACCACCTCGCCGTGCCGCCGGTGTCCGTGGACCCGCGGGTCGTCCGTCACGGCGTACCGCTTCACATAGGCGCCGAGGAAGGCTTGCAACGTCGCGATCGCGGGAATCGCGATCAGCGCGCCGACCGCCCCCAGAAGGGCGGTGCCCGCGATGACCGAGCCGAACGCCACGGCAGGGTGGATGTCGACCGTCTTGGAAGTGAGCTTGGGCTGGAGGACGTAGTTCTCGAACTGCTGGTAGATCACGACGAAGCCGAGCACCCACACCGAATACCAGGGGTTGACGGTGAAGGCGATCAGCATGGGCAGGGCACCCGCGAGATAGGTCCCGATGGTCGGGATGAACTGCGACACCAGCCCCACCCAGACCGCCAGGGCCGGTGCGTAGGGCACGCCCAGCAGCGCGAACAGCACGTAGTGCGCGACACCTGAGATCAGCGCCATCAGCCCGCGCGAGTAGAGGTAGCCGCCCGTCTTGTCGACGGCGATCTCCCAGGCGCGCAGCACCTCGGTCTGCCGCGCCGGAGGCAACACGGAGCACAGCGCGCGGCGCAGCCTCGGCCCGTCGGCCGCGAAGTAGAAGGAAAAGAGGAAGATCGTCAACAGCCTGAACAAGCCGCCGAGCACCGTCGCGGACACGTCGAGCACGCCGGTGGCACTGTTCTGCACGTACTTCTGCAGCCAGTCGGAGTGCAGCAGGCTGTCCTGGACCGCCACACGGGACAGCTCGGTGTGGAACGTCTCGTTGATCCAGTTGATCACCTGATCGAGGTACTTGGGGAAGTCGGCGAACATGTCGACGATCTGGCCCGCCAGCATCGAGCCGAGCAGCACGACGAAGCCGGCACCGGCGATCAGTACGCCGAAGAAGACCAGGAAGGTGGCGAGCCCCCGCCGCATGCCGCGTGCCGCCATCCGGCCCACCGCGGGCTCGACCGCCAACGCCAGGAAGAAGGCGATCAGGATGTTGATCAGCAGCCCGATGAGCTGGTGGAAGGCCCAGCTGCCCAACTGGAAGCAGCCGTAGAGAGCGAGCGCCAACACCATGGCGCGCGGCAGCCAGCGCGGCATGCGCGCGGCAGGCCCCGCCGGGGTGGACGCACCGGCGCCCGACCCCCCGTCCGGTGCCGTGGCGAGCGTGTCGGTGTCGGGCTCGGCCGCCGCCGGCGCGGGAACCATGGCGTGCCCCTCGGCTCCGCGGGGCAGGCGCACGGCGTCGCTCAGTGGCCCGGCCGCCGGGGGCCGGGCGGTCGGGCGGTTCTCATCCTGGGCGGTCTCGTCAGTCGATGCCACGGGGCAAGTCTCGCCTACCAGGGCAACAACTGCTGCGACCTGTGGAAAACCCCGGGTCTCACCGCTTGTCGGCCGGGACGCCCACAGCTGCGCAGACCCCTCGCCAGACGTCCTTCGCCTCCCAGCCGGCGGCGAGGGCCTCGTACACCGTTCGGCCACCCAGCTCGGACATCACGTGGTCGCGCGCGAAGGAGTCGGCGTACCCCGCGCCGAAGTACTCCTCCATGCGCTCCCAGAAAATCGTCAACCGCATGCCACCAGTATCCCGCTCCTGAGAGTGCAGCCTGGTCCGTCCTCCGTTCCGAAAGCCCTTTCCGCCCTACCGTCGGAGCATGGCTGGAACACTCCTGGCGCGGGCCGAGCACTTCATCTGGCTGACCGCGCGCGTGCTCGAACAGCGGCGGTTCGCGTACCACTTCCTGGGCGCCGGAGCGGACCCGGTCGAGGCCGCCCTGACCGCTTACCTGAACGAGGACGGCGGCTACGGCCACGCCCTCGAACCCGATCTGCGCGGCCCCGTGAGCCAGCCGCTCCACACGGTCCACGCGCTGCGCGTCCTGGACTCCATCGGGCGCTGCGGCGGCCTGAGGGTGGAGCGGTTGTGTCGCTACCTCACCGCCGTGGCCACCCGGGACGGGGCACTGCCCGCGGTCCACCCGTCGCAGCGCGGCTACCCGGCGGCACCCTTCATCCCGGTCGTGGCAGACCCCCCGAGCGAGCTGCTGACCACGGGTCCGGTGGTCGGCTTGTTGCACCGGAACCAGGTGTGGCACGCGTGGCTCTTCCGCGCGACCGACTTCTGCTGGGCCACGGTCGAGGCACTGGACAAGTCGCACCCGTACGAGGTCGAAGCCGCGGTCGCCTTCCTGGACGGTGTCCCGGACCGCGCCCGCGCCGAGGCCGCCTCGGACCGGCTGGGACGGCTCGTGCGCGAGCAGCGGCTCGTGGTGCTGGACCCGGGCAGGCTCGACGCGTACCCCGTCGCGGACGGCTACGCCCCGGGCGAGCACCACTTCCCGCACGACTACGCACGCGTGCCGGACTCGCTCGCGCGGCGCTGGTTCACGGACGAGGAGATGGAACGATCGCTCAATCACCTCGCGGAGCAGCAGCAGGACGACGGCGGCTGGCCCGTCCGGTGGCGACAGTGGGCGCCGGGCACCGCCCTGGAGGCGCGTCCGATCGTGACGGTCGAGGCACTGCGAACCCTTCGGGCACACGGTCGGCCCCTTCGCTGATGCCGAGCCCCGGCCCCGCTCAGCGGAGCAGCAGCGCAGCGAGGGCGAGGGCGGTGCCGCGCGGCGAGGAGAGGTCGAGGCCCGTTCGCTGGGCGATCTTGGCGAGACGGTTGTCCACGGTGTTCGGGTGCAGGCCGAGGGCTGCAGCCGTCGCCCGGCGGTCCTGACGGTGTTCCAGGTGCGTACGCAGCGTCTCCACGAGCTCCGGCCGGTCCCCGACCGGGTCGAGCAGCGCGGCGATCCGGTCCCCGCTGGGGCCCGGCCGGGACAGGTGGAACTCCAGCAGGACGTCGTCGAGCCGGTGCGTCCCCGCGGGCAGCCCACAGGCCCTGGCAATCCTCAGGACCTCCGTCGCGGTGCGGGCCGCCTCGGGCACGGCGCCGAGGTCCCCGGCCGGCACGGCGGCGACCCTGACCTCCCGTCCGCAGGCCGTCGACAGGCGCTGCGAGAGGTCCTCCGGGGGCTCGCAGTCCGCGGGCACCACGGCGCGACCGGAGTCGGCTGCCCCTTCGGGGCCGGCATCGAGCAGTGTCAGGACCTCGGTGCCGAAGGTCTTGTCGAGGACCGTCTGGATGCGGCGGAGCCTGCGCCGGACCACCACCGGGCCCTCCGGTGCGCAGGGCCGGCCGATGTCGATCGCGAGGACGAGCAGGGGCCCTTCGAGGCTCAGTCGGTCCAGCGACGCGTGGCCCGGCGGCAGCATGCCGTCGAGCAGCCCGCGCACGACAGCCCGGCGCTGGGCCCGGCGTTCCGCCTCGATCGCGGAGCGCTCGTCGAGGTAGGTCTCGGCCACGGCGCCCACGACGCCGTGGTGGTGCTGGAGCAGGAGGTCGACCAGTTCGACGAGTGCCGCTTCCTCCCCCGGGCCGGCCTCCTCACGGAGGGCTTGCCACAGTACGTACATGCCGAGCGCATGGGTGCGCAGCAGCAGGTGCAGCGGCATGCCCTCCTCGGCCCGCTGTGCGGCGCGCTCGCGGAAGAGCCGGTAGCCGCCGTGGCCGGAGCGCGGATCGGCGACCCTGCGCAGGAAGAGGCGTACTCCGTGCCGCGCGGTGGTCGCGATTTCCAGGTCCTTGACGTCCGCGGGCAGTTCGGCGTAGCCGGGCAGTGCCTCGAAGGACTCGTGGGCCATGCGCCGTGCGAGTTCGCCTGCCCTGCGTTCACAACGCAGCGCGAGTGCCCTCGCGGCGGCGGACACCGGCATGGACGCTCACTCCCCGGACGGCTCGACAGGACCGCACGGCCACCTTACGCACCGGAGCGTCAGCCGCCGAGGGCCCGGACACCGGCCGTCACCACCACCGCAGCGGCGACCACGATGAGGAAGGGAGCGCGCAGGACCAGCGCGATCGCGGCCGCCCCGGCTCCGGCGGCCCTCGCGTCGATGACCAGGACACCGGAAGCGCTGAAGACCTGCTGGGCGGTGAGTGCCGCCAGCAGCGCCACGGGCAGGAGGGCGGCGAGCCGCCGTACGAGCGGGCGTTCCAGCGCCCCCGCGGGCACCAGCAGGCCGGCCAGCTTGACCAGGTAGCAGCCGACCGCGGTGGCGCCGATCGCGATCCATACGTTCAACGCTCCTCCCCCTTCCGTCGGGTGGTGCGCTGGCGGCCCTCGGCCCAGAGGACCGCGGGGGCGACGAGTGCGGCGACGAGCACCGGCACCCCGGCGGGGAGCACCGGGAGCAGCCCGAGCCCCGCGACGACGGCGAGACCCGCAACGGCTCGTTCGGTCGCGGTGCGCAGCATGGGAGCCAGAAGGGCGAGGAAGACGGCCGGCCCCGCAGCGTCCAGCCCCCAGGCGTCGGTGTCCCCGATCGCCTCGGCGCCGAGGGCGCCGAGGAAGGTGGTGAGGTTCCACAGCACGTAGAGGGTCAGACCGGTGACGGTGAAGCCGAGACGTGCGGTGTGCCGGGTGGGCTGGGCGAGCGAGACGGCGGTGGTCTCGTCGATCACCCAGTGGGCGGCGAAGGGGCGCAGGACGCGCGGCAGGCGAAGCACCTGTGACAGCCGCAGTCCGTAGAAGGCGTTGCGGGTGCCGAGGAAGAACGCACCGGCCGCGGCGGTGAGGGGGTTGCCTCCCGCAGCCAGTGCTCCGACCAGCGCGAACTGGGAGGCGCCGGTGAAGACGAGCAGGCTGAGCGCGCACGACTGCAGGAAGCTGAGTCCGGCGCCCGCGGAGGTCACGCCGAACGCGAAGCCGGAGAGTCCGACGGCCAGGCCGACGCCGAGGGAGTCCCGCACGACCGCGGAGTCGGTCTTGGCCGCCCGAGCGGCCCGGTCCGCGGCGCCGGCCGTGTCCGGCGCGTTCCGGTCGGTGACCATCGAGTGCCGGGCGGCGTCCGGTGCCGTTCCCCCGGCGGGTATCTCTGTCGGTGCTGTCTGTTCTGCCACGCCGGAGACGCTACGGGGCCCGTCTGGGCAGGTCTTGTACGTTCTTGCACCCAGGTCGCCGCTCCGGCTGCGCCGGGGCGCGGACGCACGGGCGGGGTTCTGCTCGGTCCTGGTTCCGGTCCTTTCAGGGCGTCCGTTCGGCGTGGTCCGTCCGCCCCCGCTGGTACGCGCCGGGTGGGACGCCCACGATGCGGGTGAAGTGCCGGTTCAGGTGCGGCTGGTCCGTGAATCCGACTGCGACGGCGGCTTGTGCCGGGGCCGTGCCGACGTCCAGTAGCTGACGGGCACGGCGGACCCGGGCGTCGGTGAGCCAGGTGTGCGGTGGCATCCCGTAGCGGTCGCGGAAGGCGCGCAGCAGGGCGAACGGGCTGGTCCCCAGCTCGGTGGCCAGGGCCTGGAGCGTGGGCGGGTCGTCCATCCGTTCCTCCAGTACGGCTCGGGCGCGGGCCGCGTTGCGCGCGCCGGCCGTGCGCAGCTCCCGCGCGGGCAGGGAACTCCCGTGGTTGCGCAGCATCAGGGCGACCATGATCCGCAGCATGCTGTCCGCGGCGAGTGCGTCACCCTGCTCGGCCGCGCGGTGGACCTCGCGGATGAGCTGCGCCGCCCGGTGGTCGACGACGTGCGTCTCGGCGAAGCCGGCGGTGCCACGGATCGTCGTGGTCTCCGCGGCGATCTCGGCGACGACCTGCGCCGACGGGTAGAGCGTGGAGTACACCCAGCCCTCGGGTGCCCCCGCCCTGGCAGTGTGCGGCACCTCCGGATTGATCATGACGACGGTGCCGGGTCCGGCGTGCACGACTCCGCCGGGTAGGCCGACGTCCTCGATGCCCCCCGTGATCGTGCCGAAGACGTAGCCCTCGTGGCTGTGGCGGGGGAAGGTGTGGCGCACGTAGTGGGCTCGGAGAAGGTCGAGGCCCGGCAGCCGCTCGTGCTGCCAGTGATGCGCCCATTCGCCCTTGGCCATGCGTACATCCTCGCAGGTCCGGGCGATTGTCAGTGGGGCGGTGCACGATGGGGGCATGTCCGGGACGGCACTCGACTCCTTCTCCCCCGCGACCCGCAGCTGGTTCACGGGGGCGTTCAGCGCGCCCACTCCGGCCCAAGAAGGGGCCTGGCGGGCCATCGCCCACGGCTCCGACGTCCTGGTGGTCGCTCCGACGGGGTCGGGCAAGACCCTCGCCGCGTTCCTGGCCGCGCTCGACCGTCTCGCCTCAGCGCCTCCGCCGGCCGAAGCGAAGAAGCGCTGCCGGGTGCTCTACGTGTCCCCGCTCAAGGCGCTCGCCGTCGACGTGGAACGCAACCTGCGCAGTCCACTGACCGGAATCCGGCAGGAGTCGGTGCGACTGGGGCTGCCCGAACCCGAGGTCCGGGTGGGGATCAGGTCGGGCGACACCCCCGCGGCCGAGCGGAGGGCGCTGGCGAGCCGACCGCCGGACATCCTGATCACCACCCCGGAGTCGCTCTTCCTGATGCTGACGTCGTCGACGCGTGAAGCGCTGGCCGGTGTCGAGACGGTGATCCTCGACGAGGTCCACGCCGTGGCCGGCACCAAGCGCGGCGCGCACCTCGCCCTGTCGCTGGAGAGGCTGGACGAGCTCTTGCCGCGCCCCACGCGCCGGATCGGCCTGTCCGCCACGGTCCGGCCGGTGGACGAGGTGGCCCGCTTCCTGTCGCCGCGGCGCAAGGTGGATATCGTCCAGCCGCCCTCCGGCAAGGAGTTCGACCTGTCCGTCGTCGTCCCGGTCGAAGACCTCGGTGAGCTGGGCGGGTCGCCCGCTACCGAGCCGGACGCCGCGGGCGAGAAGCCTTCCATCTGGCCCCACGTGGAAGAGCGCATCGCCGACCTCGTCCAAGCCCACCGGTCGACGATCGTGTTCGCCAACTCACGTCGACTCGCCGAGCGGCTGTGCAACCGCCTCAACGAGATCGCATACGAGCGAGCCACCGGAGAGGCGCTGCCCGAGGGCGCACCACCTGCCGAGATCATGGCGCAGTCCGGTGCGGCCCAGGGTGCACCGGCCCTGCTCGCGAGGGCGCACCACGGCTCGGTCGCCAAGGAGCAGCGGGCCCTCGTCGAGGAGGACCTCAAGGCCGGCAGGCTGCCCGCCGTCGTGGCGACGTCCAGCCTGGAGCTGGGCATCGACATGGGGGCGGTGGACCTGGTCGTGCAGGTCGAGTCACCTCCGTCGGTGGCCTCGGGGCTGCAGCGCGTGGGCCGCGCGGGCCATCAGGTGGGCGCGGTCTCCACGGGGGTCGTCTTCCCCAAGTACCGCGGTGACCTGATCCAGTCGGCGGTGGTCACCGAGCGGATGCGCAGCGGTTCCATCGAGGCGCTGCGCATCCCCGCCAATCCGCTGGACGTGCTGGCCCAGCAGCTCGTCGCCATGGTGGCCCTGGACACCTGGCAGGTGGACGACCTGCTCGCGACGGTCCGGCGGGCCGCCCCATTCGCCTCGCTCCCCGAGTCGGCCTTCACCGCCGTGCTCGACATGCTCGCGGGCCGCTATCCGTCGGACGCCTTCGCGGAGCTGCGCCCCCGCGTGGTGTGGGACCGGATCGCGGGCACGGTCACCGGCCGCCCCGGCGCCCAGCGCCTGGCGGTCACCTCGGGGGGCACGATCCCGGACCGCGGGCTGTTCGGTGTCTTCCTGGCCGGTGCCGACCCGAAGAAGGGCGGTGGCCGGGTCGGCGAGCTGGACGAGGAGATGGTGTACGAGTCCCGCGTCGGAGACGTCTTCACCCTGGGCACCACGTCCTGGCGCATCGAGGACATCACCCGGGACCGGGTGCTCGTCTCCCCCGCGCCCGGAGTGCCGGGCCGGCTCCCGTTCTGGAAGGGGGACCAGCTGGGCCGACCGCTCGAACTGGGCCGTGCGGTGGGGGCGTTCCTCCGTGAGATCGGGTCGCTCGCCGACGAGGACGCCCGGCGGCGGTTGACCGCGGCCGGCCTCGACGCGTGGGCGGCCGACAATGTACTGGCGTACCTGGACGAGCAGCGCCGGTCCTGCGGACACGTGCCGGACGACCGCACGATCCTCGTCGAGCGGTTCCGAGACGAGCTAGGTGACTGGCGGGTGGTGGTCCACTCGCCGTTCGGCGCACAGGTGCACGCTCCGTGGGCGCTCGCCCTGGGTGCCCGCCTCGCTGAGCGCTACGGCATGGACGCGCAGGTCATGCATGCCGACGACGGCATCGTGCTGCGTCTGCCGGACGCCGATCTGATGGGGCTGGACCTGCTCGACGAGGATCCGGGGCACCTGGATGCGGCGTACGACAGCGAGCAGGCGCCGGTCGGCGCGGCCGACACGGTCTTCGACAAGGGCGAGGTCAGTCAGGTCGTCACCGACCAGGTGGGGGGCTCGGCCCTGTTCGCCTCGCGGTTCCGCGAGTGCGCGGCGCGAGCGCTCCTGCTGCCGCGCCGCAACCCCGGCAAGCGCACTCCGTTGTGGCAGCAGCGTCAGCGCGCGGCGCAGTTGCTCCAGGTGGCGAGCGACTTCGGATCGTTCCCCATCGTCCTCGAAGCCGTCCGGGAGTGTCTGCAGGACGTCTTCGACGTCCCGGGGTTGACGGAGCTGATGGGGGACATCGAGTCGCGCCGGGTCCGACTCGTCGAGGTCACCACGCCCGAGCCCTCCCCCTTCGCCCGTTCCCTCCTCTTCGGATACGTGGCGCAGTTCCTGTACGAGGGCGACTCCCCGCTGGCCGAGCGCCGTGCCGCGGCGCTGTCCCTGGACTCCAGGTTGCTGGCTGAGCTTCTCGGCCAGGCCGAGCTGCGCGAGCTGCTCGACGCGGACGTGCTCACCGAGCTGGAGCGCGAGCTCCAGTGGCTCACCGAGGACCGTCAGGTCAAGGACGCCGAAGGCGTCGCCGATCTACTGCGCGTCGTGGGCCCGCTCACGGACGCGGAGCTGGCCGAGCGGGGCACGGACCCGGCCTGGCCGGACGAGCTCGCCGCGTCCCGTCGCGCCATCCGCGTCCGCATCGGGGGCACCGATCACTGGGCGGCGGTCGAGGACTCCGGACGGCTGCGGGACGCTCTGGGCACGGCCTTGCCGGTGGGCGTCCCCGAGGCGTTCACGGAGCCCGTGAAAGATCCCCTGGGGGACCTCCTGGCGAGGTTCGCCCGCACCCACGGGCCGTTCACGTCGTCACTGGCCGCCGCACGCTTCGGCCTGGGTGCAGCGGTCACCGACGGGGCGCTGCAGCGGCTGGCCGCGGCCGGCCGGGTGGTGCAGGGCGAGTTCCATCCGTCCGGGATCGGCCAGGAGTGGTGCGACGCGGCCGTGCTGCGGCGGCTGCGCCGTCGCTCCCTCGCCGCACTGCGCCAGGAGCTGGAGCCGGTCCCGCCTGCCGCGCTCGCGACCTTCCTCCCCCAGTGGCAGCACCTGGGCGACAACGGTCTGCGCGGCATCGACGGGCTGTCGCGCGCCATCGAGCAGTTGCAGGGCGCCCCCGTGCCGGCATCCGCCTTGGAGAAGCTCGTCCTGCCGTCCCGGGTCACCGGATACTCACCGGCCCTGCTCGACGAGCTGACCACGACCGGTGAGGTGGTGTGGGCCGGTGCGGGTGCGCTCCCCGGCAAGGACGGATGGATCTCCCTCTACCTCGCCGATGCCGCCCCGCTGCTGCTCCCACAGCCGCACCCGCTGGAGCTGACGGCACTCCACGAGTCGGTGCTGCACGTCCTCTCGGGCGGGTACGGCCTGTTCTTCCGCCAGATCGCCGACCGGGTCCGTGCAACGACCCACCCCGACGCCTCCGATCCGCAGCTCGCCGACGCCTTGTGGGACCTGGCCTGGTCGGGGCGGCTCACCAACGACACACTGGCACCGCTGCGCTCGCTGCTCGGCTCGGGCCGCACGGCGGGGTCGACGGCGCACCGCGCCAAGCGTCCCGTTCCCCGCGGGCGCTACGGCTCCCTGTCCGTAGCCGCGCGCCCCGCGTCCCGCAGCGGCCCCCCGACCGTTTCCGGGCGCTGGTCCCTCCTTCCCCTCCACGAGCAGGACCCCACGCACCGCGCCCACGCCCTCGCCCGCACTCTGCTGGACCGCCATGGTGTGGTCACCCGCGGGGCGGTGGCTGCGGAGGGCGTGGAGGGCGGCTTCTCGGCGACGTACCGGATCCTGTCGGCCTTCGAGGACAGCGGCCAGGCACGGCGCGGGTACGTCGTCGAAGGGCTCGGCGCCGCCCAGTTCGCCATGGACGGTGCGGTGGACCGGCTGCGCGCGGCGGCGACGGCCCGCGATCGGGCCGAAGCGCAGGCGCGGCCCCGCGGCGTGGTCATGGCCGCCGCCGACCCGGCCAACGCCTACGGGGCGGCTCTTCCCTGGCCTGAGCCTCCGGCGGGCGCGGGGCACAAACCCGGCCGCAAGGCGGGTTCGCTCGTCGTCCTCGTCGACGGCGAGCTCACCCTCTACCTGGAGCGCGGCGGCAAGACGCTGCTGTCCTGGGTCGCCGATCCCGCTGCACCGGCGCTCCAGGTCGCGGCAGGGGCACTCGCCGACGCGACCCGCGCGGGGACGCTCGGCACGATCACGGTCGAGCGGATCAACGGCACCGCAGCCCTGACCTCCCCCCTGTCTCGGTCACTGGAGGAGTCGGGTTTCCACGCCACTCCGAGGGGCCTGCGGCTGCGTCCCTGAGTCCTCGATGCCGCGGGTGACGCGGCGCCGCAGCGCCCGTCCGCCCTCTCGCGCATCATGGATGCCATGCCCGAAGGAGACACCGTCTGGCTGACCGCCCGGAAGCTGCACGGCGCGCTCGCCGGACGAGTGCTCACCCGCGCCGATCTGAGGGTTCCCCGGTTCGCCACCTCAGATCTCACCGGTCGGGACGTCCTTGACGTCACGCCGCGGGGAAAGCACCTGCTCGCCCGGATCGAGGGCGGGCTGACCCTGCACTCGCACCTGCGTATGGACGGCTCCTGGCGGATCTTCGCGCCGGGAGAGCCCTGGCGCGGAGGACCGTCCCACCAGATCAGGGCGATCCTCGGCAACGCCGAGCACACGGCGGTCGGCTATCGCCTCCCGGTGTTGGAGCTCATCAGGACCCACGACGAGGAGCAGGTGGTGGGGCATCTCGGCCCTGATCTGCTCGGACCCGACTGGGATCCCGGCACCGCACGTGACAACCTGCTCGCCACCCCGGACCGTGCGTTGGGCGAGGCCCTGCTCGACCAGCGGAATCTGGCGGGCATCGGCAACGTCTACAAGTCGGAGCTCGTCTTCTTGGCGGGCGTGACGCCCTGGCTCCCGGTCGGCGAACTGCCTCCCGGTGTCGCCGACCGGCTGGTGGCGACGGCCCATCGGCTCCTGGAGGCGAACAAGGGTCGCTTCGACCGCCGCACCACACCGGGCGCGCGTCGTGCAGAGCAGCATCTGTTCGTGTACGGCCGAGAGGGACGGCCCTGCCTGCGCTGTGGTGCGCCGATCCGCAGGGCGGGCCAGGCCGATCGGGTGACTTACTGGTGCCCGGGCTGCCAGTCCGGCCCGACACCGTAGTCCGCTCTATCTTTCCCCCTCACACTAATTGACGCTCCGTCAGATGTGGTCGTACGGTCGCCGTATGCCCCTCGCGGCGTACGACCTCACCGGCCGCACCGCCTTCGTCACCGGTGCGGCGAGCGGCATCGGCCGCGCCACGGCCGTTCTGTTGGCCCGGGCCGGCGCCACCGTCCACTGCGCGGACGTGGCCCGGAAGGGCCTCGACGAGACCCACGAACTGGTCGTGGGCTCGGGCGGGACGGCACACATCCACCTGGTCGACGTGAGCGATCACGACCGACTGGACACGGCGGTCGCGGCGGCGGGCCGGCTCCACATCATGGCCGCGATCGCCGGCGTCATGCACTCCAGCACGGTGTTGGAGACCCGGGACGAGGACCTCGACCGGATTCTCGCGGTCAACTTCAAGGGAGTGCTGTACGCCTGCCAGGCCGCGGCCCGCTCCATGATCGGAGCGGGCGTCCACGGCTCGATCATCACCATGGCGTCCGGCGCCGTCGACGCCGCGAGCCCGGGGCTGCTCTGCTACAGCGCGGCGAAGGCCGCCGTCGTCCAGCTCACCAAGACCCTGGCCAACGAGGTCGGTTCACACGGCATCAGGGTCAACGCGGTTGCCCCCGGCTGGATCCGCACCCCCATGACCGACCGTCATGACCCCGCACGGCAGACGAAGGCGGAGGCCGCCATGGCCAGGCTGTCACCGCTCGGCCGGGTCGGCGAGCCCGCGGACGTCGCTCACGCGGTCCTCCATCTCGCCTCCGACGCGTCGTCGTTCACGACGGGTCAGATCCTCCGTCCGAACGGGGGCGTCGCGATGCCGTGGTAGCCGTGGTCGTTCCCCCAACCGCACCGGCATCCGCAGCCCGCGACGCAACATGCACCGGCAACAGGCTGAGCCCCCACCCGCCTGCTACCACTGCCCCCTCGACGAGCCCCGCATGCTCCGGCGCCAGCGCCAGTCGCAGTACGGCCCACCACCACAACGCGCCGAGCGCGAGCACCGGCAGCAGGACCCATCGCCTTGCCATGGCCGCCTCCTCCGGTCGACGCTAGACCGGACCGATCACTCGGCGGGAGGGCGCACCGGATGCACACCCGGCGCGCCGCCAGCGTATGCACCCGGCAGTTCCCGGGGACATGCACCGGCCCGTGCGCCCGCGCACACCACCGACCATCAGCGTCGGCGCTTCCCCGGCTGCAGCCACTCCTAGGCACTCTCCGCTTGGAACATCCAGGCGTGCTTCTCCAGGTCGGCGGTGAGTGCGATCAGGATGTCCTGACTCACGGGATCCGGCTCGGCCGTGACCGCGATGCGCTCCCGCATCTTGCCGATCACCGCGCCGAGCGCCTTCACCATGGCGCTCACCACGTCAGCGTCCTGGATCCAGCCGTCCTGGACCTTCCCCACGGCACTCGACGACGCGACGGTCGCCGCCCTGCCGTCGGGCGAGACACCGATCGCCGAAGCTCGTTCCGCCACGGTGTCGGAGTGCTGGCGCGCCGTGGCGACGACCTCGTCCAGCTGGAGGTGGACGGAGCGGAAGCGAGGACCTACCACGTTCCAGTGCACCTGCTTGGCGACCAGTGCCAAGTCGACCAGGTCCACCAGCGCCCCCTGGAGCGCCTCTCCGGTGATCTTGCGGCCCTCGTCAGACAGCGGGCTCTTCACCACAGACATCGTGACCTCCGTTCCGATGACACCGCTTCCCACCATGGCATACATGGAGCAAAACGGTCACACGAGAGAAAAAGTGAAGCCCCGACCGGGTACCCACCCGACCGGGGCTCACACGTCGAGATCACGCAGCGACGACATCCACCGCTTCCGCGGGTGCCTTGATGGTCACCCGTTCCGTCGGCACACCTGCCACCGACGTCACGGAGACCGAGTTCAGCGGGCGTACCGGTGCGGACACCGGCTCGCTCGCCGCTGCCGACTCGGCCAGCTCGGCCAGCGACAGCTCGTCGCTCACTTCGCGCATGAGCTCGGACATCCGTACGTCCAGCGCGTCGCAGATCGCGGAGAGCAGCTCGGAGGAAGCCTCCTTCTGCCCCCGCTCCACCTCGGAGAGATAGCCGAGCGAGACTCGGGCGGACGAGGAGACTTCGCGCAGAGTACGGCCCTGGCGCTGGCGCTGCCGACGCAGCACGTCACCCAGCAGGCGACGGAGCAGAATCATCGGTGGCTCCCTCCTCGGACCGCGTAGCCGCATCCTTCACGCCCCACCGTACCGCCTCGCGCTGCGGCCGTGCGGGGAGCGATGTCGTGTTCACTCAGGGCTGCAAACATCAAATCCCCCCGTTCTGTTCCGTATCCTGTGCCCGCTCATTCCCCGAGAGTTCGCCGGCGAGTAGTGCCAGCACGCTCCGTACGCTCTCTCTACGGATTTCCTCACGGTTGCCGTTCAATCGCAGGGCGTCGACTTTGTGGCTCCCGCCGGGCCCCGCGACCGCCACGAAAACGGTACCCACGGGCTGCCCGTCCTGCGGCTCCGGACCGGCGACCCCCGTCGTCGCGATGCCCCAGCCCGCGCCCAGTCGGGCCCTGACTCCCACCGCCATCTGCGCGGCCACCTCCGCGTCGACCGCGCCCCGCTGGGCCAGAAGGGTCTCGTCGACCCCGAGGAGGTCCCGCTTCACGGACGTGGCGTACGCGGTCACGGACCCGCGGAAACACTGCGAGGCACCAGGAACGGAGGTCAGCTCCGCGGCAACGAGACCACCCGTCAGTGACTCCGCCACGGCCAGGGTCTCGCCACGCTGCACGAGCAGCGCCAGCACGGCCGACGCACCCCTCACCGCGATGTCTCCGCGGTGTCCGGCGCCCCGGCGTGCTTCTCTGCGAGGCCCTTGCGTCGCAGCACCACCGCCTGGCGCACGTAGTCCAGCCCGGTGACCACCGTGAGCAGGACGGCCACGGCCATCACCCACCAGCGAAGCGTGGCCAGGGGACCGGTCAGCACGAGGACGTACATCCCGACCGCCGTGCCCTGGGCGAGGGTCTTCATCTTGCCCCCTCGGCTGGCGGGGATCACGCCCCAGCGGATCACCCAGAAGCGCATCAAGGTGACGCCGAGCTCGCGGAAGAGGATCACGCCCGTCACCCACCAGGGAAGATCCCCCAGGGCCGAGAGACAGATCAACCCAGCCGCCATGATCGCCTTGTCGGCGATCGGGTCAGCGATCTTTCCGAAGTCGGTGACCAGGTTGTACGTCCGCGCGAGATGGCCGTCGAAGATGTCGGTGATCATGGCGACGGCGAAGGCCGCCCACGCCCAGGCGCGCCATACGGGGTCGTAGCCGCCGTCCATGAGCAGCAGCACCACGAAGCCGGGCACGAGGACGAGACGCACCATCGTGAGGATGTTCGCGATGTTCCACAGGCTGGCCTGGTTGACGGCGGCAGCACCCAGCTTGCCGCCGGGCGCCGGCGGCCTTCCCGCGCCGCCACCCGCGGCTGAGGCGGGGACGCCGCTCATCTGCCCGCCTCCTCACGACACTCGGTGGCGACGTCGGCCACCAGGTCGACGCCCTCCGTACCCACCACCTTGGCCTCGACGATGCGACCGGCCTCCAGACCGTCGGACGAGGTGAAGATCACCTGGCCGTCGGTCTCCGGTGCCTGGTGCGCAGCACGACCCACGGCGCCTTCCTCGCCGTCCACGGACTCGACCAGAACGTGCAGGGTCTCTCCGAGCCGCTCCTCCGCACGCTGGGCGGTCAGCTCCTCGGCGAGCCTGGACAAGTGCGCGAGACGCTGGTCGACCACGTCCTGGTCCAGCTTTCCGTCGTAGCCGGCCGCCTCGGTGCCCTCCTCGTCGGAGTAGCCGAAGACGCCGATGGCGTCGAGCCTCGCATCGGTGAGGAAGCGCTCCAGCTCGGCGAAGTCCGCTTCGGTCTCGCCAGGGAAGCCGACGATGAAGTTGGAGCGCACGCCGGCCTCGGGGGCCTTGGCGCGGATGGTCTCCAGGAGGTCGAGGAACCGCTCGGTGTCGCCGAAGCGCCGCATCGACCGCAGCACGGACGGCGCGCTGTGCTGGAAGGAGAGGTCGAAGTACGGGGCGACCTTCTCCGTCGACGTCAGGACGTCGATCAGGCCGGGTCGCATCTCGGCGGGCTGCAGGTAGCTGACGCGTACGCGTTCGACGCCGTCGACCGCCGCGAGCTCCGGAAGCAGGGTCTCCAGCAGCCGGATGTCGCCCAGGTCCTTGCCGTACGAGGTGTTGTTCTCGGAGACCAGCATGATCTCCTTGACACCCTGCTCGGCGAGCCAGCGCGCCTCTCCCAGCACATCGCTCGGCCGCCGTGAGATGAACGAACCGCGGAAGGACGGGATGGCACAGAACGAGCAGCGCCGGTCACAGCCGGAGGCGAGCTTCACCGAGGCGACCGGGCTGGTGTCGAGCCGGCGGCGCAGCGGGGCGCGCGGCCCGGAAGCCGGCGCGAGGCCGTCGGGGAGGTCGTCCGGAACGTTCTCGGGCTCCTGGGCGTGGCCGGGCAGCGCCACCGTCGCCCCGGAGTCCTGGCGCTCCGCGGGGCTGATCGGCAGCAGCTTGCGCCGGTCGCGGGGCGTGTGCGATGCGTGGATCCCGCCCGTCAGGATCGTCTGGAGCCGGTCGGAGATGTCGGCGTAGTCGTCGAAGCCCAGGACGCCGTCCGCCTCGGGGAGGGCATCGGCGAGCTCCTTGCCGTACCGCTCGGCCATACAACCGACCGCGACGACGGCCTGGGTTCTGCCGTGGTCCTTGAGGTCGTTGGCTTCGAGCAGGGCATCGACGGAGTCCTTCTTCGCGGCCTCCACGAACCCACAGGTGTTGACGACCGCGACATCCGCATCGGCGGCTTCCTCGACGAGCTCCCAGCCGTCCGCTGCCAAGCGGCCTGCGAGCTCCTCCGAGTCCACCTCGTTACGGGCGCAGCCAAGAGTGACAAGGGCGACGGTACGGCGTTCGGGCATGGGCTCAAGACTACTTCGTCCCGGCCCACGCCCGATCCGCGAGGGTGACGCCGCCGCTGCAGGCAGAACGCACCGGTGCCCGGTCAGCCAGCTTCGGGGTCACCCTTCGAATAGGACAGTCGTTCGACCTGACCGTCCTCGAACTTGTCCTCGAGCTTCTTCCCGTTCACGAACAGCTCGATCGCTCCGGCATTGCCCAGGATCAGGTCGACCCGCTCGTCGTCCTGGAAGGTCTTGGACTGCCCCTTGAGCAGCAGCCCGTCGAAGAGCAGCTTGCCGTTGGCGGACTTGGCCGAGATCCAGCTCTTGTCGTCGACGGCGGACAGCTTCACCGTCACCTTGTCCTGGGGCACGGCGGCGATCGCGCTGTCGGAGGGTTCGGGCTTGGGCGGGGCCGGCTTGGTCGCGGGGGGTTTCGCACTGGGCTTGTCGGGCGCCGCCCCCTCGGCCACCTTCTTGGTACTGGCGCCGTCGTCCGCACCGCTGAAGAGCGTGAACCCGACGAATCCGATCACGGCGACGATGGCCGCGACCATCGCGGCCGTCCAGTTCGGCCGCCTGGGTTCAGGGCGGATACGTTCCGCCTCGAAGAGCGGGGCCGCAGGCGTGGGCGCCGGACGCCCGCCGTGCTCCGCGTCGTACTGCTCGACGAGCGGCTCGGGATCCAGTCCCACCGCACGTGCGAGCGTTCTGATGTGCCCGCGCGCGTAGACGTCGCCGCCACAGCGCGAGAAGTCGTCCTGCTCGATCGCCTGCACGATGGGAACGCGCACACGGGTGGAGGCACTGACCTCGTCGATGGTCAGCCCTGCGTCACTTCGAGCCTGCTGGAGGGAACGACCGATCGAAGGCGGATCGCCATCGAACACAGATCGGTCGTTTTCGATCGAAGGCCGGTCATCTTCGGGGGAGTTGCCGATGGACACGGGTGCGCCTTTCGAGCGTGTACACCTGCTGGAGGTTCAGTCTAGGGGTGGTACGAAAGAGTGGGGCAACCGGACGGATGCCATTTGTACGCCATCAGCATGGCCGAAGGGCGTGGGGGCTGGACAAGGAGGTTCTACCCCTCCCTCCAACTTGACGCCTGACCAAGGGAAACGGTTGCCTCGTTTTCCCTACGGATGAGCCTCCCCGCGTATCACGGCGAGCACTCCATCCAGCTCGTCGGGTTTCACCAGGACGTCCCGGGCCTTGGAGCCCTCGCTGGGCCCCACGATGTTCCTCGACTCCATGAGGTCCATCAGGCGGCCGGCCTTCGCGAAGCCGACGCGCAGCTTCCGCTGGAGCATCGACGTCGAACCGAACTGCGTGGAGACCACGAGCTCGGCCGCCTGGCACAGCAGGTCCAGATCGTCGCCGATGTCCTCGTCGATCTCCTTCTTCTGCTTCGTCCCGACGACCACGTCGTCGCGGAACACCGGAGCCATCTGCTCCTTGCAGTGCCTCACGACGGCCGCGACCTCGTCCTCCGTCACGAAGGCGCCCTGCATCCGGGTCGGCTTGCCGGCCCCCATGGGCAGGAAGAGACCGTCGCCCTTGCCGATCAGCTTCTCGGCACCCGGCTGGTCGAGGATGACCCGGCTGTCGGCGAGCGACGACGTGGCGAACGCGAGACGCGAGGGCACGTTCGCCTTGATGAGTCCCGTGACCACGTCCACGGAGGGCCGCTGGGTGGCCAGCACCAGGTGGATGCCCGCCGCGCGCGCCAGCTGCGTGATCCGGACGATGGCGTCCTCGACGTCCCGGGGTGCGACCATCATCAGGTCCGCGAGCTCGTCCACGATGACCAGCAGGTACGGGTACGGCTGGAGCTCGCGTTCGCTGCCCTCGGGCGGGGTGACCTTGCCGCTGCGCACGGCCTGGTTGAAGTCGTCGATGTGCCGGTACCCGTACGCCGCGAGGTCGTCATAGCGGAGGTCCATCTCGCGGACGACCCATTGCAGCGCCTCGGCGGCACGCTTCGGATTGGTGATGATGGGCGTGATCAGGTGCGGGATGCCTTCGTACGCGGTCAGCTCGACCCGTTTGGGGTCGACGAGCACCATCCGCACCTCCTCCGGCGTCGCCCTGATCATCACCGAGGTGATCAGGCAGTTGATGCACGAGGACTTTCCGGAGCCGGTGGCTCCCGCGACCAGGATGTGCGGCATCTTCGCCAGGTTGGCCATGACGTAGCCGCCCTCGACGTCCTTGCCGAGTGCCACCAGCATGGGGTGGTCGTCCTCCGCCGCATCGGCGAGCCGGAGCACGTCGCCGAGGTTGACCATCTCGCGGTCGGTGTTGGGGATCTCGATGCCCACGGCGGACTTCCCGGGGATCGGCGAGATGATCCGTACGTCGGGGCTGGCCACCGCGTAGGCGATGTTCTTGGTCAGGGCGGTGATCCGCTCGACCTTCACGGCCGGGCCGAGCTCGACCTCGTAGCGCGTGACCGTCGGCCCCCGTGTGAAGCCGGTGACGGCGGCGTCCACCTTGAACTCGGCGAACACGTTCGTCAGCGAGGCGACGATGGCGTCATTCGCCGCACTGCGGGTCTTGCCGGGTCCGCCCCGCTCCAGCAGGTCCAGTGGGGGCAGCGCGTAGGTGATGTCCCCCGACAACTGGAGCTGCTCGGCACGCGGAGGGAGTGGCTGTGCATCGTCGGGTACGGGCTTGGTCAGATCGGGTACGGGACTCGACGCCTCACGGGCCGGCTGCTCGGTCCTGGCGCTCGGCACGGGACCGACGACGCGCTCCCGATCCACCGAGAGGTCCCGGGTCAGGTCGGCGACGATCGGCGAGGGCGGCATTCCGTTGAGTACGGCTCCGTCCAGGGCGGCCGCCGCGGCCGCCGCCACGTCGACCGGGTCCACGGGACGGTCGCCGGTCCGCGCGGAGGACCTGCCCGGGCGGCGCCGGGTGAGCGCCTCCTCCTCGGCCAGGTCGGCGTCGTAGGCCTCCGCCTTCCGGGCCGCCGGTCCACGGCGGCGCGTCGGCCTGGCCGGCGGTGCCTCCCGCCAGTCGTCGCCGTACCCCTCGTCTGCCTCGCCGTCGACCGCCCCGTAGGGCGGGTCGACGATCCCCAGCCGAACACCGAGCCCGCGCAACCGCCTCGGGATGGCGTTGACCGGCGTGGCGGTGACGACGAGCAGCCCGAAGACGGTGAGCAGCAACAGCAGCGGTACGGCCAGGACCTCGCCCATCATGAAGACCAGCGGCTTGGACGCGACCCAGCCGATGAGCCCGCCTGCGTCCTGCATCGCCTCGGAGCCTTCGCCGCGCCCCGGTGAACCGCACGCGATGTGGACCTGTCCGAGCACCCCGACGACGAGGGCCGACAGCCCGATCACGATGCGCCCGTTGGCCTCGGGCTTCTCGGGATAGAGGATCAGGCGCACGGCGACCGCCGCGAGCAGTATCGGCACCAGGAGGTCGAGCCGGCCGAACGCACCGGTCACCAGCATTTCGACGAGATCGCCGACCGGGCCGCGCAGGTTGGACCAGGTTCCGGCGGCGACGATCAGCGCGAGGGCGAGCAGGAGGAGCGCCAGCCCGTCCTTGCGGTGGGCCGGATCGAGCCCCTTGGCGCCGCGCCCTATGCCACGGAACATCGCTCCGACGGCGTGCGCGAGCCCCAGCCAGACGACGCGCGCGAGCCGGTACACGCCCCCCGTGGGATTGGGCGCGGGCTTGGGAGCGGCCTTCTTCCTGGCAGTGGTCTTCTTCGCGGGCGCCGCCTTCTTCGCGGCCTGCTTCCGGGCGGGCGCCGCCTTCTTCGCGGCACCCGTCGTACGGCCGGCACGCGGCTTCGCGGCGCCCGCCGTGCCCTGGGAACCCTTGCCGGACGTACGTGAGGACATGGTGCTGAGATTACCGGTGTGAACGGCAGCGGACACGTGTGCCCACGGCTTCACCCTTTCGTGTCACCCGTGCGGCGCCGCGAAACTGACGCATGCTCAGCTGGACGACCCGAACCGCCGCCCTAGTTCTGCGACGGCAGCGAGGGCGCGCCCGTGCCGGTGCCCGGCTCCAGGGCGTCCAGAGCCCTGCGCAGACCGGTGAGCTTCCGCTCGAGATGGGCCGCGGTGGCGACGGCCGCGGCGTCCGCGGATTCGTCGTCGAGCTGCTTGGAAAGCGCCTCGGCCTGCTCCTCAACTGCCGCGAGTCGCGCGGACAGTTCGGCCAGGAGGCCGGCCGGCTCCCCGGCGTCCGCCGTGTCGTGACCGCCGCCCTCCAACTGCAGCCGGAGCAGCGCGGCCTGCTCGCGCAGCTGGCAGTTCTTCATGTACAGCTCGACGAAGACGGAGACCTTCGCGCGGAGCACCCAGGGGTCGAACGGCTTGGAGATGTAGTCCACGGCACCCGCGGCGTATCCACGGAAGGTGTGGTGCGGGCCGTGGTTGATCGCCGTCAGGAAGATGATGGGGATGTCGCGGGTCCGTTCACGCCGCTTGATGTGCGCGGCGGTCTCGAATCCGTCCATTCCTGGCATCTGGACGTCCAGCAGGATGACCGCAAAATCGTCCGTCAGTAGCGCTTTGAGCGCTTCCTCCCCTGACGATGCCCGCACCAGCGTCTGATCGAGCGCAGAGAGAATGGCCTCCAGCGCCAACAGATTCTCCGGCCGGTCATCGACCAGGAGGATCTTGGCCTTCTGCACCATGCCTCGCCCTCCTCGCCCCGGCTTGGGGTCCACCCAGCTCGAAAAGCCGGCAGAGCCACCGGGCGCCGCCCCAGGGGACGACTCCCTTGCGCCGCCCGTCCTTGTGCCGGTCATGGTAGCCGCACCCCGCCCGTCGCCACACCCTGTCACCGCGATGTCACTGTGCACGTACCAGAAACGCAGTGCGAGACCAGAAGGTTCCCCGGATCCCGCCGCCTCACACTCGTTCGGCGACAGCCGGTCAGCGCGTCGAGGGAATACGCACGGTCCGCAATCAGACCGTGACGTGCCGACCGGCTGTCGTCGTCACTTTCCGCGCATCCACTGCTCCATGACCGTAAGGAGATGATCAGGGTCGACCGGCTTGGTCACGTAGTCCGACGCGCCGGAGTCGATGGCCTTCTCCCGGTCGCCCTTCATCGCCTTCGCGGTGAGCGCGATGATCGGCAACCCGGCGAACTGCGGCATCCTGCGGATCGCCGTCGTGGTGGCGTAGCCGTCCATCTCGGGCATCATGATGTCCATCAGTACGACCGTCACATCATCATGCTGCTCGAGGACTTCGATGCCCTCACGACCGTTCTCCGCGTACAGCACGGAGAGTCCGTGCTGTTCGAGCACGCTCGTCAACGCGAAGACGTTGCGGATGTCGTCGTCCACGATGAGCACCTTCTCGCTGTGGAACTCGAAGGTGCGCCGGGGCTCGTGCGAGGACTCGTGCGCCTGCTGCGCCGCCCACGGATCCTGTGCGGCGACTCCCGGCGATCCGGGTGACTGCCCCGGGAGGGCCGGACCGAGGTCCGCGGCACCCAGGGCCTTGCGACGACGACGGAAGAGCGTCCCCTGGCCGTTCTGCGTGTCCACCGGCGCCGACGACACCGCCGAAGCGTGCGGGCCCCCCTCCACGGCTGCGGCGTCGTCCCGCGCGGTGAGGGCCGCCTCGGCCCCTGGGACGAGCGGCGGGAAGCCCTGCGGCGGCAGCTCACTGGGGTGCAGCGGAAGGTAGAGGGTGAAGGTGGAACCGCGCCCCGGCTCGCTCGCCGCGTGGATCTCACCGCCGAGCAAGCGGGCGATCTCCCGGCTGATCGACAGACCGAGCCCCGTGCCCCCGTACTTGCGGCTGGTCGTGCCGTCGGCCTGCTTGAACGCTTCGAAGATCACCCGCATCTTGCTGGCCGCGATGCCGATGCCGGTGTCGGTCACCGAGAAGGCGATCAGGTTGCCGTCCGCCTCGCGCAGCGACCCGGCCTCCAGGAGCTGCTCGCGGATCGACTGCGGCACGTCGCCGCCCGCCGGCCGGATGACCAGCTCCACGGCCCCCGTGTCGGTGAACTTCACCGCGTTCGACAGGAGGTTGCGCAGCACCTGCAGCAGACGCTGCTCGTCGGTGTGCAGCGTGGCCGGCAGCTCCGGCGACACCCGCACCGAGAAGTCGAGCCCCTTCTCCGCGGTCAGCGGCCGGAACGTCGCCTCCACGTAGTCGACGAGCTGCACCAGGGCGATGCGGGTGGGGCTGACGTCCATCTTCCCCGCCTCGACCTTCGACAGGTCGAGGATGTCGTTGATGAGCTGGAGCAGGTCGGAACCCGCACCGTGGATCGTCTCGGCGAATTCGACCTGCTTCGGCGTCAGGTTGCTGTCCGCGTTGTCCGCGAGCAGCTTGGCCAGGATCAGCAGCGAGTTCAGCGGCGTCCTCAGCTCGTGCGACATGTTCGCCAGGAACTCGGACTTGTAGCGCATGGAGACCGCGAGCTGCTCCGCCCGCTCCTCCAGCACCTGCCTCGCTTCCTCGATCTCGGTGTTCTTCACCTCGATGTCGCGGTTCTGCTGGGCCAACAGCTCCGCCTTCTCCTCCAGCTCCGCGTTGGAGGACTGGAGCGCCTTCTGCCGGTTCTCCAGCTCCGCGGAGCGCTCACGGAGCTGCTCGGTGAGCTCCTGCGACTGCTTCAGCAGCACCTCGGTCTTGGTGTTGACGCTGATGGTGTTGACGCTGGTCGCGATCATCTCTGCGATCTGGTTGAGGAAGTCCCGCTGGATCTGCGTGAACGGCTGGAACGACGCCAGTTCGATCACCCCGAGGACCTTGCCTTCGAAGAGCACCGGCAGCACGATCACGTACGCAGGAGCGGCCTCGCCGAGCCCGGACGAGATCTTCAGGTATCCCGGCGGAACATTGACCTGGATGGTCCGCTTCTCCTCCGCCGCCGTCCCGATCAACGTCTCCCCGGGCCGGAACGACGTGGGCATCAGGCCGGCGGAGTAGCCGTAACTGCCGCGCATCACCAGCTCGTACGAGCCGTCGCCTCCGGAGCCGAGCTCCCCGCCGCCCGTGGGCATCGCCAGGAAGAACGCGCCGTGCTGCGCCGACACGACCGGCGTCAGCTCGCTCATGATCAGCGACGCGACGTCGTCCAGGTCCCGCCGGCCCTGCATCAGGCCAGAGATTCGGGCCAGGTTGCCCTTCAGCCAGTCCTGCTCCTCGTTGGCGATGGTCGTGTCGCGCAGATTGGCGATCATCGTGTTGATGTTGTCCTGCAGGACCTGGATCTCACCCGCCGCGTCCACGTCGATCTTGAGGTTGAGGTCGCCCCGGGTGACCGCCGTGGCCACGGCCGCGATCGCACGTACCTGCCGGGTCAGGTTCCCGGCCATCTCGTTCACGGACTCGGTCAGGTCGCGCCAGGTGCCGTCGACGTCGCGGACCCTCGCCTGGCCGCCGAGCATGCCGTCCGTACCCACCTCACGGGCCACCCGCGTCACCTCGACGGCGAACGACGACAGCTGGTCGACCATCGTGTTGATGGTGTCCTTCAGGTCCTGGATCTCACCCCGCGCGTCGATGTCGATCTTCTTCGTGAGATCGCCCTTGGCGATGGCGGTGGTGACCGTCGCGATCTGCCGGACCTGCCCCGTCAGGTTGGACGCCATCGAGTTCACGGACTCGGTGAGGTCCTTCCACGTCCCTGAGACGCCGGGGACCCTGGCCTGACCGCCGAGGATGCCCTCCGTGCCCACCTCACGGGCCACCCGGGTCACCTCGTCGGCGAAGGACGAGAGCGTCGTCACCATCGTGTTGACCGTGTCGGCCAGCTCCGCGACCTCACCTCGTGCCTCGACCGTCACCTTCTTCGTCAGGTCACCGTTGGCCACCGCAGACGACACGCGCGAGATGTTGCGCACCTGACTCGTCAGGTTGTTCGCCATGGTGTTGACGTTGTCGCTGAGGTCCTTCCAGATGCCGGTGACGCCCCGGACCCTGGCCTGACCGCCGAGGATGCCCTCCGTGCCCACCTCACGGGCCACCCGGGTCACCTCGTCGGCGAAGTTCGACAGCTGGTCCACCATCGTGTTGACGGTCGTGACCAGATCGAGGATCTCGCCCTTGGCGTCGACGGTGATCTTCTTCGAGAGATCGCCCTTGGCGACCGCAGTCGTCACCTCGGCGATGTTGCGCACCTGCGAGGTCAGGTTGTTCGCCATGAAGTTGACGGACTGGGTGAGGTCCTTCCAGGTACCGGAGACGCCCTGCACCTCTGCCTGACCGCCCAGGATCCCCTCCGTACCCACCTCACGGGCCACCCGGGTCACCTGCTCCGCGAAGTTCGACAGCTGGTCCACCATCGTGTTGAGGGTGTTCTTCAGCTCCAGGATCTCACCGCGCGCATCCACGTCGATCTTCTGCGACAGGTCACCCCGCGCCACCGCCGTGGCAACTTGCGCGATGTTGCGCACCTGGGCGGTGAGGTTCCCCGCCATGCCGTTGACGGAGTCCGTCAGGTCGCGCCACACCCCCGCGACGCCCGGCACCTGGGCCTGACCGCCGAGCCGGCCGTCCGTGCCCACCTCGCGGGCCACCCGGGTCACCTGCTCCGCGAACGCGGACAGCTGGTCGACCATCGTGTTGATGGTGTTCTTCAGCTCCAGGATCTCACCGCGCGCATCCACGTCGATCTTCTGCGACAGGTCACCCCGCGCCACCGCCGTCGTCACCTGCGCGATCTGACGCACCTGCGAGGTCAGGTTCCCCGCCATGAAGTTGACGGAGTCGGTGAGCTCCTTCCAGGTACCGGAAACGCCGTCGACCCGCGCCTGACCGCCGAGTCGACCTTCGGTGCCCACGTCCCGGGCCATCCTCGTCACCTGGTCGGCGAAGGACGAGAGCTGCGCCACCATCGTGTTGACGGTGTTCTTCAGCTCCAGCATCTCGCCGGCCACGTCCACCGTGACCTTCTGCGACAGGTCACCGTTCGCCACCGCCGTCGTCACCTGCGCGATGTCACGCACCTGGCCGGTGAGGTTGCGGAACGCCGTGTTCACCGAGTCCGTCAGGTCCTTCCACGTCCCCGCCGCGCCCGGAACCTCCGCCTGACCGCCGAGCCGGCCCTCGACACCGACCTCGCGGGCGACGCGGGTGACCTCGGAACCGAAGGACTGCAGCTGGTCGACCATCGTGTTGACGGTGTTCTTCAGCTCCAGCATCTCGCCGGCCACGTCCACCGTGACCTTCTGCGACAGGTCACCGTTCGCCACCGCCGTCGT